>NZ_CP024965.1:0-600000 GCF_002804005.1 Williamsoniiplasma somnilux | reverse complement strand
AGAAAACAAAATTTGAAATGCTTTAGAAAAAATGTCAAAAATTAAACAAGATGTGATTGAGGGTAAATCAAATTCTGTTTCAAAATTCTTTAATGATTTAGGAACTGAATTAAAAGAAATAATTACTTTACATAAATCAATTTCAACTCTAATAAAAATGGCTGAAAATGAACAATTTATCAATATCGCATTAACTTCACCTTCAAGATTAAGGAATAAATACAAAAATCAAATTGAACAAAAAATTCAAAAACATAAAAACCAAAATAATATTTTAATGGCTGAAAAATATCAAAACATTTTAGAATTAATGAATCTCAAAAATATTCAAGAGCAAATTAAAAAATCAGAAATTTTTGAAATGCCAAATGCAAAACGCCAAAGAAATTTAAAAAAAGAAATGCAAATGATTTTTCAGGATCCTGCTTCTTCATTGAATGAACGTATGGCAATTGAACAAATTATTGCTGAAGGTTTAGACAACTTTCCAGAATTATATAAAAATGAAGATGCAGCAAATGCTTACATGGAGTGATTTAATTCTAACGAAGATGCAAAAGCCGGAACAATTAAAAGAAGTGATGTTAAATGAAAAGATGTTAAACACTTTTTGGTATTACAATTGTTAACAACAGTTGGTATGCTTCCGGAACATTTATCAAGATATCCACATGAATTTTCGGGTGGTCAACGACAACGTATCGGGATTGCGAGAGCTTTAGTAATGAAACCAAGTTTCATTGTTGCCGATGAACCTATTTCAGCATTAGATGTTTCAATTCGTGCTCAGGTAATGAATTTGTTAGCTAAATTTCAACAAGAACTTGATTTGACTTACATTTTTATCGCTCATGACTTATCGGTTGTAAGATTCGTAGCTGATCGAATCGCGGTTATTTATCGTGGGGATATCGTGGAATTAGCTGAGGCTGATGAATTGTTTTACAATCCATTACATCCTTATACCAAATCATTGCTAAGTGCAGTCCCACTACCTGACCCAGAACAAGAAAGAAAAAAAGTTCATTATAAATATGAACCAGAAATTGAACATTCTGATTATTTAGTAGATTTTCCACAATGAGTAGAAGTAAAAAACGGTCATTTTATTTATGCTAATGAACGTGAATTAAAAGCATATAAAAAAGCATATAACGAATACGAAAAAAACAAATAATTTTTAAAAAGAAAGGTGGCAAAATTATGAAAAAAATATTATTATCTTTGGCAGCTTTTGCCATCGTAGGTTCTAGTGCAGTATCGGTTGTGGCTTGTGGTCCTGTAAATTTCAATTCCTTATTAACAAGACGAGAAAGTGATAATATCTTTAAAGGAACTTTTAAAGCACCGATGACATATTATTCAAGTGCAACTACAATGCAAAGTGAAGATTCGGCAATTATATCTAATTTAGTGGATACCTTATTAGCCGGAGATGAACATAACAATTATCAAGGAGATTTAGCAGATCGTTGAGCAAGTAATGCAGATTCAACTAAATTTTATTTTCATGTTCGTGACGAAATATCTGATCCTGGTAATGTGCCAACTTGAGTTGATATTAATCAAAATGTGATTGATAAAGTTGATGCTAATGACATGCTTAATACAATGCGTTATATTTTTAATCCGAATAATATGTCGCAAACAACTTTTGCTTGAAGTACTATTATAAAAAATGGTGAAAAACTAAGCACCGCCATTGATCAATTAAGAACAAAAGATAGTGGAAAGTACAATGCAAAATTTGACCAAAATGCAGGAACTGGTGATGAAACTCAAAAAACAAATGCAAATCGTAATATTGACAGATTCATTTTAGCATTTAATGTAACAGAAGAATTAGACGCAGCAAGAGAAAAAGCGCTTTCTAGTATAACAGATGAAGAATTATTAGTTGAATCTCAAGCAGAAGGTAAAATGATGCAAATTGCTAATAAACCAAATGAGTTCGCTAATAATGATATGGTGGTAACGGAAGGTCAAGAAAAATTTGATCCAAATTTAGTTGTTCACTTGCAAAAACCAACTCCTTACTTTGAAGGTTTGGCGGCTTTTCTAGCGTGAGCTCCTATCCCTGATAGAGCAGTGCAATATTATCAAGATTGAAGTTCGGCTGGTTATAACTATGCATCAAAAGGTTTTGAAAATATTTTATATTCATCAGCATATGTAATTGAAAATTACGAACCAACGCAAACCATTAGATTAACTAAAAATAATAATTACTTTAATAAAGATAATGTCTTTATTGACAAGGCTATTTATTCATACACAGGTGGAACTGATGTTTCTAAAGCAAGAATGTTATTTGAAGCAGGAGATATTAGTGAGGTTACTTTCTCACCGAGTGATGCTGCTGGATGAAGCAAATATGTTGGTGAAAACACTGAAAATCCTAAATTTGAAGGATCACATTCAGTTACAAAATTAAATGGAACAACTTTCGAACTTTTATATAACTTTAATAATACAGATGAAAAATATGCTGATGCAAATAAAGCTTTGGCTTTAAATTCAGTAAGACAATTTTTGGCTTATAGAATGAATCGTTCTTACATTGCTAAATATTACTCTGAAGCAATGGATGGCGGAAATAAAACTTCAAAATTAGTGAGAAATATTTTTACTTCAAAAAATACAACCACTGTAGACAAACAAACAAACACTGATATTGATAAAACAGACAAAGAAAGAGCAAGCATAAAATATGATTATGTTGATTACTACAATGATATTTATTCAAGTCAATATAATAATATACCGTCTCCAGAAGTGCACCCTTCAGATGACAAGGGGCAATATTTAACCAATCTTTGATCTTCTTTAGGAGACATCAAACCAACAGATGAACAAATTAATAATTGAAAAGCAAAATTTGCTAATCTCTCTGATGGAATTGATGCTTACTTAGATAACGATTTAATTGGTGTGCAAGCTTTTTTAATTATGGATGATCAAGGTAATGAAACGGTGGCAGAAGCTGATAAAGCTGATTTAACGAATTTTATTAAACACTTTGGCAAATATGAATATGAAGATTTAAAAGCTAAAACAGAATTAATTATTAGTAAGATTAAAAGAGATTTAAAAGCAGTACTTGGTAAAGAATCTGTGACAATTCAATGAATGACAAGCGGAGCAACAGCAACCACTGTAAATTTACGTGTCAATGACATTATTGGAGCTTTTGTTGATACTCAAAAAGATTTTGGTATTGCAAATCCATTGAACATTGTGCAAACCCCAACTACTGATAATTCTGAATTTTCTAAAAAACAAAATGAAGGTGCATTTAGCATTATGATATCAGGATGATCTCCAGATTTTGCTGATCCTGCTAACTTCTTGAATACTGTTACTCTTGGAGGATCGTTTGATGCATTCTTTGGTTGATCAAAACTATTTAAAAAAGGCGAAGGTGGGAAAATAGATTTTATTTCTACAGATGTTAATGAACAAAAAGCATTTATGGATTTAAAAAATCGTTTTCAACAGTTTAGTAAATTAATGGTTGATGGAGATAATGAGGGGGTTTTAGATACTAGAGCAAATAAATTAGCATTGGCTGAATTATCTGGTGTTATGAGATCACAATTCTTATTACCAATTTATGCTCCAGTAGCTGACAAAACTCCTTCGATGACCTATGTTGATGTATTTACACGTTCAACTCAACCATCAGGACAAGCCGTTTATCGTTTAATAGGGGTAAAGATGCTATCAAAACTTTGAAATAGAGAAGAATACAACAAAGCTAAAACTAAGTTTGAAAATGAAGAATTTAGTTATCCTGCTTCTTACCCACGTGGGCACAATGGTAAAGATAAATTAGGTGATTAATTAGCTAATTTATTAACTTTGAAATATTAAAGCGAAAGTTTTTAAAGCTTTCGCTTTTTAATCTATTTTTATCGTCAAATTAATAAAGGTTATAACATATTTTTCCACAAAGTGGAAAAGTGAATAACAAAATTTAAGTTTGTAAATAAAAATAATTTCCGTTTTTAAATTTTGTTCAAAAAGTTTTTTTATTGTGTTTTTTTCTAATTTTTTTTAGTTATAATTTTCATTACATACTCAACAGAACTTTTTGTGGGTATTAAAAAAATTAACTTATTTTGAGTTAACGAAATAAACAACTATAATCAAATCTTATTGCTTATGCAATTTAAAGCTTTGTTTAAATTTATATACAAATAATAATTAATTAAAAATTTTACAAATTGTATATTTACCAATTAATTAGTTAGAAGGAGGATAACCAAAAATGGAAGATATTAAAAATATCGGCAAAAATCAATATTATAAAGAATCAGTTTCACCACTAGAATTTGCTTTAAACGGGTTTAAGGGTAATATTCGTTCAATCAATTGAAATGTTATTAATGATAATAAGGATTTAGAAGTTTGAAATCGCATTACTCAGAATTTTTGATTACCAGAAAAAATTCCTGTTTCAAACGATTTAACATCATGAAAAACATTAACTCCTAATTGACAGCAATTAGTAACGAGAACCTTTACAGGTTTAACGCTTTTAGATACTGTTCAGGCAACAATTGGAGACACTAGCCAAATGCAAAACTCATTAACTGATCATGAACAAGTAATTTATACAAACTTTGCATTCATGGTGGGTGTTCATGCACGAAGTTATGGAACAATTTTTTCAACTTTATGTTCAAGCGAACAGATTGAAGAAGCTCATGCTTGAGTTGTGCAATCAAAAACCTTACAAGAACGTGCTAAGGCCTTAATTCCTTATTATGTGGGCAATGATCCCTTTAAATCTAAGGTTGCAGCAGCTTTAATGCCTGGGTTCTTGCTATATGGAGGATTTTATTTGCCTTTTTATTTATCTTCAAGAGCTAAAATGCCTAATACATCTGACATAGTGCGTTTAATTTTGAGAGATAAAGTTATTCATAATTATTATAGTGGTTATAAATACCAACAAAAATTAAAGGCACTGAGTCCTGAAAAACAAGAGGAAATGAAAAAATTTGTTTTTGATGTGATGTATGAATTAATAGATTTAGAAAAAAAATATTTATATGAATTATACGAAGGTTTCGATATTGCCGAAGATGCTATTAAATTCAGCATTTATAATGCAGGTAAATTTTTACAAAATTTAGGATATGATTCACCATTCACAGAAGAGGAAACAACAATAAAATCAGAAATTTTTGCTCAATTGTCAGCAAGAGCAGATGAAAATCATGATTTCTTTTCTGGAAATGGATCAAGTTATGTTATGGGTGTTAGTGAAGAAACTGAAGACGACGATTGAGAGTTTTAATTATGCACAAAGACCTTGTTAGAGTAAATACTGAACAAATCTTTTTACCAACTGGAGAAATTTGCGTTGTTTATTTTTCTTCGACTTCAAATAACACACACCGTTTTATTCAAAAATTAAACTTTACCAATTTTCGCATTCCTTGCGAAATTGAAGAAGAAATATCTGTTAATCAAGATTATGTAATTGTTTGCCCAACTTATAGTGGTGGGGGCGAACTGACTAGTGGAGCTGTTCCTAAACAAGTAATTAAATTTTTAAATAATGAAAATAATCGTAAATATTGTCGTGGTGTTATTGCATCGGGAAATACCAATTTTGGTGACACCTTCGCAATTGCAGGACCTATTTTATCTAAAAAATTAAATGTACCATTGTTATATCAATTTGAACTCTTAGGAACAAATCAAGATGTTCTAAGCATTCAAAATATTATTAATAATTTCTGAGGAGTGACTAAAAATGAAACCCAATAATAACAATAATAATTCACTATTTGCCAATGATGATTACATTAATTTAAATGCTAAATCTAAAATTTTTTCAGGAAATAGTGATAATTATCACTTAGACCGTGAAGCGGCACTTTTATATCGTAAAAATCATATCGAACCAAATACAATGAAATTTGATTCCTTTGAACAGCGCATTAATTACTTAATTAAAAATGAGTATTATGAAGCTGATTTAATTAAGAAATATAATCTTGATGATTTAGAAAAAATAACAAATTATGCTTTAAGTTTTAAGCACCAATTTCCAAGTTTTATGGGAATTTTAAAATTTTACAACGCTTATGGTTTAAAAACTTTTGATAGCCAACAATATTTAGAACATTATGAAGATCGTGTAGTTATGAATGCAATTTTTTTTGCTGATGGTAATGTTGAAATTGCAAAAAAATTAGTTAAAGAATTAATGACAGGAAGATTTCAACCTGCAACCCCAACTTTTTTGAATGCTGGTAAAAAACAACGTGGAGAATATACAAGTTGTTATTTACTGCGTGTTGAAGATAACATGGAATCAATCGGAAGATCAATTACAACTTCCCTACAACTATCAAAACGTGGTGGAGGGGTTGCTTTATGTTTAACTAATTTACGAGAGTTTGGAGCTCCAATTAAACATATCGAAAATCAAGCTACCGGAATTGTGCCTGTAATGAAATTACTAGAAGATAGTTTTTCTTATGCAAACCAATTAGGTCAACGTCAAGGAGCAGGGGCTGTTTATTTATCAGCTCACCATCCTGAAATTTTAACTTTTTTAGATACTAAGCGCGAAAATGCAGATGAAAAAATTCGCATTAAATCATTATCATTAGGAATTGTCGTTCCAGATATTACTTTTGAATTAGCAAAAAACAACCAAGAAATGGCTTTGTTTAGTCCTTATGACGTTGAAAAAGTTTACAAAAAACCATTAAGTGATATTTCCATTACTCAAGAGTATGAAAATATGGTTAAAAACGAGAATATCAAAAAAACTTATATTAATGCTCGTAAATTATTTCAAATGATTGCTGAATTACATTTCGAAAGTGGATATCCTTATTTATTGTTTGATGATACTGTTAATAATCGTAATGCGCATCCAAATCGTATTGTGATGTCAAATTTGTGTAGTGAAATTGCTCAACCAAACACAATGAGCGAAATGAGCGATGACCTTAGTTACACTAAAATCGGAGAAGATGTTTGTTGTAATTTAGGAAGTTTAAATATTGATAAAGCAATGAAATCTGGAAGCGAATTTGAAGAAATGATTTACAATTCAATTTATGCTTTAGATCATGTCTCTAGAAAAACTGATTTACGTTCAGCACCAAGTATAGAAGCAGGAAATAAAAATAATCATGCTGTAGGTTTAGGAGCAATGAATCTGCATGGGTTTTTAGCAACAAATAAAATAAATTATAATTCTCCTGAAGCAATTGATTTCACTAATATCTTTTTTTACACAATTGCTTTTTATGCTTTTAAAGCTTCAAATGGTTTAGCTAAAATTTATGGTAAATTTGTAAATTTTGATAAAACCAAATTTGCAACAGGTGATTATTTTGATAAATATACAAAATGTTCAAATGACAAATGAACTATTGGGACAACTCGTATTCAAGAAATTTTTAAAGAATACAATGTTCAAGTTCCTACTCAAGAAGATTGAATTAATCTTGTTGAAGAAATCAAGAAATCAGGACTTGCTAATTCTCATTTACTAGCAGTAGCCCCAACTGGTTCGATTAGTTATTTATCAAGTTGTACACCAAGTTTACAACCTGTTGTCTCAAGTGTAGAAGTTCGTAAAGAAGGTAAATTAGGAAGAGTATATGTTCCTGCTTACAACATTAATTTTGACAATATGCAATATTATGCTTTTGGAGCATACGAATTAGGACCTAATCCAATAATTGACATTGTCGCAGCTGCTCAGCAACATGTTGATCAAGCTATTTCTTTAACATTATTTATGAACGACACTGCTACAACTCGTGATTTAAATAAAGCTTATATCCGTGCTTTTACTAAAGGTTGTGCATCAATTTATTATGTAAGAATTCGTCAAGAAATATTAGAAGATTCTGAAAATTATGAATGTGATTCTTGTGTTATCTAATAACTACTAAAAAATGCACTAAGAAAGTGCATTTTTTTATATTAAAGGAAACTTAATCTTGTCAGGTTCTAGATTTGTTATAATTTATTAAAGTCAAATAATGAAAAGGTGTATTGAAATGATTAAAGAATCAAAAAATTCAAAAAACTTAAATAGTGAAAACAAAATTGAAGGCAAAGTTTATGCTAATTATGATTTTAATGAAGAAAGAACTATTGCTTTTGAAACTAAAAAGAAAAAATATAAACAAGATTCGATCGCTTGAATGATTTGGGGTCTTGTCTTATTTTTCTTTACAATTTTTTCAGCGGGAAGAATAACCGTTGTTGGTCAGTTTTTTGATGATTCAATTTTTAATTTAATTTTTGGATGATTCAAATTTCCAATTTATCTTTTACTTTTTTTTGTAGATATTTGTATTTATTCGGGTATTCGTTTTAAGTTTAAAAAACGTTTTTTAGGAATGATTGTTTTAACATCACTTCTATTAATGTGAATTATTTCATTATCATTAATGTTAAATATATATGTGAATAAAATTGTTGTTGACAATATTACTTTTGACAAATTGTGATCCAATTCAGCCTTTAGTGATACTTTCAATATTTATTGAAAAAATTGATTGCAAAATTCTATATATGGCTCAAATTATGGAATTGATAAAATGGACTTTTTAATGAGCTCTAAAGGATATTTTAATTTATATGCTGGAGGTGGAGCATTCGGAAGCATTTTGACAGGTCTTTCGCTTTATTTATCAATTCCTGGTGCCTATGTATTTTGAACTTTAATTGCCTTTTTTAATACATCTTGAATTTTTACTGGTAGCATGTTTTTCTTTTTGAAACCTAAAGCAAAAAGAAAAGGTAAGGCATTAAGAATATTATCGTTAAAAAATCGAAATAATCCTAATCTAAAAAATCAAGAAAACATCAAAATCGAAACCAAAGATAGCATGTGAAAATCTCTTAACGTTTTTGGAAAAGAATCTGAAGATGCAATTGCACAATCAGATTTAACAATTAAAATGCCATCATATAATCGTCATCAAGTTGAAGAATTAAAAGACTCAAATGATAGTTTAAAATTTTTGGAAGATGCCTTAAATGTTCCACACAAACTTAATCTTGATGACGACATTTTTTTAAAAGAAAACATTAATTCATTAGAAAATTTGGAACAAAACAACAATTTTTTCAAATCTAGAAGACAAAGAGATCAACTAAAAACTAATGAAATAAGTGCAACAAATGAACTATTCAATAAAAAGAACGATGTTTTTGAAATTTTAAACGATCAACCCCAAAACGGTAATTTTGGAGATATTGATCCTAATTTGGCGAGAAAATTGTTTGAACAGGAACAAAACGTTACTCCTTTTGGACCAAACAAAAAGATTGATAAAGAAATTGATTCAAATTTTGAAGATTTTATGGCAACATCAGAAATAGCTGTGGCAGAAACTATTGAAGATCAAGACATTTTATCGGATACTAATTTTTTTGAAGAACTTTTTGAAGATGACAAAATTTTAAGTAGTGAAAAAAAAGAAATTAATCAAAAAACTCTAAATATAATTGTTGAGCAACCGGAAATTAATGAAAATTTATCTTTTGATACTAAGCCAGTTATTTCAAAACCAATAATTAACATTAATTATCTTTTACCAAAATTAAATATTCTTACCAAAATTCCAAAAGATTGAGAAAAAGAACGTTTAAATAAAGAGAATGCTAATTTAAAAGCTTTAGCAATTGATGAAGTGTTTAATCAATTTAAAATCAAAGCAAAAGTTATTAATACTATAATTGGTCCAACGGTTACTAAATTTGAAATTCAACCAGAACCAGGGACAAAAGTAAATAGTATCACAGCTTTAGAAAATGATTTGAAATTAGCATTGGCTTCACAAAATATACGTTTAGAAGCGCCAATACAAGGCAAAAATTTAGTGGGTATTGAAATAGCTAATGGTAACGCCGAAATTGTTTCTATGCGCGAAATTATTGAATCAATTCCCGAAGAGCAAAACGAAGCTAAACTTTTATTTGTCTTAGGTAAAAACGTCTTAGGCGAACCTTTGACAGCAGAATTGAATAAAATGCCACATTTATTAGTAGCTGGTTCTACTGGTTCAGGTAAATCGGTAATGATTAATGCTTTGATTGTTTCGATATTATTAAGAGCAAAACCACATGAAGTTAAATTTTTAATGATTGATCCTAAAAAAGTTGAATTATCAATTTATTCAAATTTGCCACATATGTTATGTCCGGTAATTTCTGATATGCGAGAAGCATCACAAGCTTTAAAAATGATTGTTGCCGAAATGGAAAGAAGATATGAATTATTTGCTAAACAAGGGTCAAGAAATATTGAAGGTTATAACAAAAAGAATGAGGAAAAGGATCGATTACCTTTCTTTGTTGTCATAATTGATGAATTGGCTGATTTAATGATGACTGGAGATCGTAAAAGTGTCGAAGAATCAATAATGAGAATCACGCAAATGGCTAGAGCTGCTGGAATTCACTTGGTAGTTGCAACACAAAGACCAAGTGTGGATGTTATTACCGGTACAATTAAAACAAATATACCAACAAGAATTGCTTTTGCAGTAACTACAGGAACAGATTCAAGAACAATTCTTGATTCCATTGGTGCTGAAAAATTAATTGGTCGTGGAGATATGTTGTTTATGCCACCTGGTTCTTCAGAATTAATTAGAGCTCAAGGTGCTTATTTAAGTGATGAAGAAATAGAAAATATTGTTGATTATGTTAAAAATCAAGACATTGTTAATTATGATCCGACTTTCATTAATATAAATAAAAAGAATTCAAATATAGTATTTGAAAACAGTAATATTGGTGATGAATTATATGAACAAGTTAAACAATATGTAATTATTCATCAAAAAGCTTCAACATCTTTCTTACAAAGAAAATTTGGTTTAGGTCATAATCGTGCAGCCAACTTAATTGATCTTTTAGAAGCTAACGGTATTATCGGACCTTTTAACGGAGCAAAACCAAGAGAAGTATTAATTAAACCAAATAATGAATGAGAAGCATCGTAGATGCTTTTTATTTTATAATAATAAGTAGCGGAGTATTTATGCAAGAAAAACAAAAATTAAAACAAATTTTGGATTCACAAATGGCTAAAGTGTTAAATCGCTTTTGATATTCTTTGGTATTAATTACAATACCCTTATTAGTGCTTGTTGTAAATTTTGTTTCGCTATTCACTAATTTTGTTGGTAACGATAATGAAATTATTATTTTAATTTTTTATTTGGTTATTCCTATACTTTTCGCTTTGATTGAAAACATTATAAAAAATCTAATTGCGTATAGACAATTTTATAAAATAAATAACTTTCTTAAAAATTTTAATACTAAGTCATTTGAACTATTACAAACTAAAACTCAATATTATTTATTTAATAATCATTATAAAACTATTAATACTTTATTAGGTATTGTTGTTGAAAACCCAAACTTTAAGTCTCAAACTAACTTAAAATCTTTAAAATCTTTAAATATTAAATGAGCATTAATGAGTTTGCTTATATTGATTTATGCTCCAGTTTTATTTGTTGCTGAAATAGTTTATTTTAAAAATTTCGACGCATCTAATTGAGCGATTATTTTTGGACTTATTACAATGATTTTGATTTGACTATTTCTTTTTATATGGATGATACCAAGACAAATAGAGTTTAATATTAAATTAATTAAATATAAGAAAAATATAATAAATGAAGCAGAATTTTGTTTTCGTAAACCATTATTTAACTTAAAATCAATTAGTGAAAAATTAGAGGAGTAAATTATGAATATTATAGAAAAAGTTAAAAATTTGCCCTCTAAACCAGGATGTTATATTTACTATAATAAAGATAAAAAAGTTATTTATATTGGTAAAGCTAAAAATTTAAATAAAAGAGTATCATCATATTTTAATCGTGTTCATAATATCAAAACTACAAGACTAGTTCGCGAAATTGCTGATTTAGATTTTTTTATAGTCAATAACGAAAGAGAATCTTTACTTTTAGAAGAAAATTTAATTAAAAAATATCGCCCGCGTTTCAATATTTTATTAAACGATGATAAAGCTTACCCATATATAGTTGTAACCAATGAAAAAGATCCTGAATATAAATATGTAAGAAAATTTGATAAAAAAGCTTTAAGAAGTTTTGGACCACTACCAATAGGTAGTTCAGCTAGAGAAATTATGACTGTGCTACAAAGAACGTTTCCACTCAGAAGGTGCAAAGGAAATTTAGGCTCTCCATGTTTATATTTTCATATTAATCAATGTTCTGGTGCTTGTTTTAAAGTTGTTGATCCACTTTTTTACAAAAAACAAATAAAACATATTGACAAATTTTTTAAAGGTGACACTAAAGAAGTAATAGCTGTTTTAGAGTCGAAAATGCAAAAAGCTGCTGATAATCTTCAATTTGAAGAAGCTCAAAGAATCAGAGATTCGTTAAAGGGTCTTCAATTAGCGCTTGCTAAAAATGATGTCGATTTAGATGATAATTTAGATAGAGATATTATTGCTTACATGACTTTAGAAAATACAATATCTATCGTAACTTTGTTTTATCGAGCGGGGAAACTATTGTTCAAAGATGAAACTATTAGTGAATATCATGGACAAGATTTAAGTGATGTAATTTCTTTGTATATTAATCAAATTTATCAAAAAAACATGATTCCTAAACAAATAATTATTCCAGAAATTGTTGATTTTGAATTTTTAAAACCAGAAGTTCTAAAAGTTGCGACAAAACCCATTAAAAAGAACGAAATAAATTTATGAAAATTAGCACAAATAAATGCTCAAGAAGCAATTGTTCAAAATAGTTTAAAAACACAAACAGTTAATAATAACTATGAAAAAATATTACATGAATTACAAAATTTATTAAAAATCGAAACTTACCCTTATCATATTGAAATGTTTGATATTTCAAACATTGCCAATGAGTTTGTTACTGGTAGTTGTGTTGTTTATAAAGGAGGAAAACCTTCGATTAAAGAATTTAGAAAATACAATATTGAAATCGAAGACCAGGGCGATTCTGCGAGATTAGAAAATATGATTTATAGAAGATTTCAAAAAGCATTGATTGAAAAGCGAGATGCCCCTGATTTAATAATTATGGATGGTGGAATTATTCAAATTCATAGTGCTAAAAAGATTTTAGAAAGTTTATCTTTAGATAATATTCCTGTAATTGGGTTAGTTAAAGATGATAAACATAAAACTTCTCATTTAATTGGACCAAAAGAAGAAAAAATTAATCTAATTAAAAATACTCCTTTATTTAATTTTTTATCAGCTATTCAGATAAGGGTTGATAATTACGCTAAAAGTGGATTTAGAAAAAAACAAAACCAAGCTTTTTTACATAATGATTTAGAAAAAATTAAAGGTTTAGGAAAAAAGAAAATTCAAGAACTATTTAAAAAATATGATTCCATTAATCAAATGAAAAATAGTGATTTTAACAATTTAAACAAGATAATTAAAAATAAGCACACAACTAATTTATTGTTGGAATATTTAAATAGTAAGGTATAATTAAAAAGTTAAAAAGGAGACTTATTATGGATGAAAAAATAATTTTAACCAAACAAGGTTTAGAAGAAAAGAAAGCAGAATTAAAAAATTTAATCGAAGTTGTACGTCCACAAGTTATTGAAGAGTTGGTTGAAGCTCGTAACCAAGGAGATTTATCAGAAAATGCTGATTATGATGCCGCAAGAAATCGTCAAGCAGAATTAGAAGCAAAAATTCAAGAAATTGAAGCTATGATTTCTAAAGCAGAAATAATTGATGGTAAATCAAAAAACGGAGAAATTAAAATTGGTTCAACTATTGAATATATTGAAGGAAAGAAAACAACAATTAAAACTATTAAAATTGTTGGAGCTGTTGAAGCAAATCCCTTTGATGGTTTAGTTTCTAACGAATCGCCAATTGCTAAAGCTATTTTAGGTCATTTTGCTGGTGAAACATTAGAAATAAGAAATATTGAATCTCCTTATAAAATTACAATCAAAACAGTAAAATAAAAAAACCCAATTTAATATGGGTTTTTTGTTACTTATGAAAGGTTTATATGATTATTCAAAAAACTTTTAAAAACAATTTACCTACCATTTATTTGGTCGGGACTCCAATCGGAAATCTTGAAGACTTTAGTTTTCGTGCTGTTAGTATATTGCAAAATGTAGATTTTATTTGTTGTGAAGACACTCGCACCAGTGGTAATTTATTAAATAAATATAATATTAAATCTAAATTAATATCTTTGCATAAATTCAATGAACAACAAAGGATTAAAGAAATTGTTGATTTGTTATTGGCAGGAAAAAACATTGCCCTAATTTCTGATGCAGGAGCTCCGGTTATTTCTGATCCAGGTGCACATTTCATTTCTCAACTTAGAAATGAAAATATAAATTTTAACGTTTCTGCTATTAATGTTGGCCCTGCATATATTCATGCTATTGTTGCTTCAGGATTTAATAATAAAGAAAATTATTTTCATGGTTTTATCGAAGCAAAAAATGGTGTTAATAAATATAAAGAAATTGCTCAAATTATTAGCAAATATAATAGTTCAGCAATTGTAGCCATTTATGAATCTGTTCATAGAATCAAAGATACTGTCAATCATCTTAATCAAATCCTTTTATCTACGCAAAAACTTTTAATAGCTCGTGAATTAACTAAAATTAATGAAGAATTCATTATTGGGACAATTGGCGAAATTAATGATTATTTGAATTCTTCTGAGTTTATAGAAAAAGGTGAATTCGTGATTGTTGTTGACAAACATTTAAAAGAGATTGAAACCCTAAGTGACCAACAAATTGCTTCAAAGGTTCAAGAATATGTTGATAACGGTTTTAAAACTAAACAAGCTGTAGAAATAACTAGCAATATAGTTAATAAAAATAAAAATGAAATTTATAATCTTTATTTAAAATTTTATAAAAAATTCTAATCTAAATAGGGGTGATAAAATCAAAAGTTTATCCTTAAAAGAGACACAACAAATTAAAGGCGGAACAAACATTAGCGGTTCTTTATTGGATGGAGTTGCAAATATAATTGATTCAGTAACAAATCTCATAACAGGAGTCGGCGGGATGTTTTATGCTTTTTTAGAAGAAAGCGATAACCATATTAAGTCAGATATAAATTTTGGCAAAAATGTTTCAATTTCTTGAGATGATTCAGCTATTTTAAAAAGCAACAATAACATTGTTTATTCTGATATTAATAATTATGTTAATTCTGAAATTGAAAATTCTATTCACACAAATCCCTTTTATTAATTAAAACCAAAAAAGCAAAACTATTTTTTTGATAGTTTTGCTTTTTCTTGTTTTTTTCAAACTGAATAATTGTATGTATTTGAAGTAACTAAATAAATTGTAATGATTGCAATTGAAGCAATAATCAATCAAGCCCATCCGGGTAAACCCATTAAGTTAGTGGCATGAATATTGAAAAAGAAATAAGGATATCTAGTAGCGCCAGGTTTTAGATCTTGAGCTCTAAACTCACCCCTAATTAAAACAGCTGCCGACCGAATATATAACCAAAAGCATCGGACCAGCAAATCATTTTCTTTTTGCATATTCTTTTGGAGCGAATTGCACTTTCATGGGGTTAATTCAAATTTGATAAATTATAAAAATTCATGGGAATATGATATGTAAAACAACTCCTGAAACGATATCTAAAAAAGTAATATTAATATCTCCTTGATTTACATTTCCAAAAAAATATGTAGGCACTAACAAAAAAGTAAAAATTACAGATGTTATTGTAATAAAAGTAGTAACTACTAAACTTCAGTTATATGTTAAAAAACGATAATCTTTAGAATTTAATTTAGGATAAATTTTGCTTGAAGACAAAGCTAATAATCATATTCCCACTAAAATATTTGAATCATGAGTAAAATAGCTAAATCAATAAAAAATGTAACTACCAATATTTGCCATTGCAGTAATTGTTTCTGATTCTTTATTAACACCAATAATTATTCAAGAAGCATAATCTTGATTGTAAATCGTTTTATCTGTTAAATGAGCCATAATTTGTGCTGTAGTTAAACTGTCTAAATCCTGTTCATTAATTCATTGCCTAATATTTATTTGAATTTCTATTATTTCTAAAATTGCTAAAATTATTTTTAAAAATAAAAAAGCAAAAATAGCCAATCCTAAAAGTGCTTCAAACCAAAAATGCCAATCTTTTATTCAGCCTTTTGTATAATTTTTAATTTTGAACATATTTTTTATCCTTTATTTCATTAATTAAATTAATTTTAACTCTTTTTTAACGCGAAAAATAAAAACCTTAAAATATCCTGTTTATATATTGTTTTTAGTTAATAAAACAAGTAATATCAATATGTTGAAAACCTGACGGCTTCAACCGCTCTTAAATTTTTTCAGTATGTTCCTAAGTAGAATTTTGAACTCTCACATACAAAGGCGAGTCTAAACAGAAAGGAAAAATAAAATGTTCGCAATTATTAAAACTGGTGGTAAACAACTTAAAGTTGAACCAGGACAAGAAATCTTTATTGAATTGTTAGAAGGTGAAGCTAACGATGTGATCACTTTTGATGAAGTGTTAATGATCGACGGTACTATTGGAACTCCAACTATTAAAGGGGCAAAAGTTACTGCTACAATTATCAAACATGGTAAAGATAAAAAAATTCGTGTTGTAAGATACCACCCTAAGAAAAACGTTAATAAAGTTTATGGTCACAGACAACCATATACAAAAGTTAAAATTAATGAAATTTTAGCAAAATAGTTTATTATGGTAAAAATAGTTTTTACTATCAAGGATAAAAAATATCAAAAATTAGAAATGAGCGGTCACGCTAATGCTGGAGATTATGGTCATGATCTTGTATGTGCAGGATTAACAGCAATTGTTACTGGAGCTATGAATAATTTTGATATCAATTACCAAACTGCAATTGATATTGCAGTCACAGACAATTACATAACTATTGAAGTTAAGGATTTAAAAAACAATGACTTACAATTGTTAATGCAAATGTTAAAAGTGCAATTGGAAACAATTGCAATTCAATATCCAAAAAACGCAAAATTAAAGGAGGTACATTAAGTATGAAATTCTTATTAGGTTTACAGTTATTTGCTTCTAAAAAAGGAGTAGGATCAACTAAAAACGGTAGAGATTCTGAATCTAAACGTTTAGGTGCCAAAAAAGCTGATGGTCAATTTACTAATGCAGGTTCAATTATCTTTAGACAACGTGGAACTAAAATTCATCCAGGTGAAAATGTTGGACGTGGTGGAGATGATACATTATTCGCATTAGTATCAGGAATCGTTAAATATGAAAGATTTGGTAAAAATCGTACAAGAGTAAAAATCGTTACTCAAGAAGCTAAATAAATATTAAAGACTGAATTTTATAAAAGGGATCAATTTTGATTCCTTTTTATTTACTTTTTGCTTTTAAATTAAAAACAATTTTTAGAAATTATGATTCAAATTAAAATATAATTGAAAAAACAAAATTTAATTGAATATGGTATATTAGTTAAAAAGATAGGTGTAATTTAATGGGAATTCTTGAAATAGTTATTATATCTTTGGTTATCTTTTTTCTTTTGAGTGGTTTTTCAGGAACAACATTTATAAGACGCCGAAACAGTGGCGCTAATAATAGTAGAGGCGGAGCTACAAATGCAGCAAATGCTTTTGAAAACAACAAAAGAATATGGCAACACAATACTTATAAAGCGATTAAAATTCCGTACTATCAATTTACTGAATTTTATAATGAGTTTCCCTTTTTTAGCGATTATGAAGAGACTAGAAAATATTTAACCAATCAAGGTTTATCTAGAGAAAAGATTAATACAACAATTGACGCTTTAAATAGTTATGAAAGTGTTCTGCTTCGTAAATGAGAACAGGAGCAACAAAAACTATTAAAATCATTTGATGCTTCGATGTTAGGAACAAGTCCTCAAGCAATTGCTTTTTTACTAAGTGTTTATAACGTTTGATTAAATGAATTTAAAGAAATCATTATTGACGAATTTATTAATAAAGTTGTAGTAGCGCGAATTGGTGCGGATTTAAACCATGATCCAAGAACGATTCTTAGTGTCACTTCATTTGAAAATTACATTACTGCAACCATGAATGAATTAAATAATAAAATAGGTTCTATTACTGATCAAATAATTACGCAAATGTTTCAAGAACTGGAAAACCAACATAATTATGGTCAAGAAAATGCTTATTCTAATCAAAACAATCATCAACAAACTAATTATGTTCACGAATTAGATGAAGTTGAAAATTCTTATAAAACTTTACAACTAAATCGTAATTGTACAGATGATGATTTAAAAAAACAATATCGAAAATTAGCAATGAAATATCATCCCGATAAAAATAAATCAGAAAGTGCAAAATCTAAAATGTCAGAAATAAATGCAGCATATGATTTAATCAAAAAAATTAGAGATATAAAATAATTAAAAGAGGATTTTAATATGAAAATTAATGAGCAAGACTTATTAGAGAACTATTTTCCGGAAGCTTATCAAGAAACAAAACAATTATTATCAATACCTTCTTATAAGCAAGAAACTCAACCTAAAATGCCTTTTGGTAAAGGTGTTAAAGATGTTTTAGATTATGCAATTAAATTAGGGGATAAATTAGGGTTTAAAACTTACCAAGATTCTGAAAATCGTTATGGATTTTTGGAATATGGAGAAGGTGATGAATTGTTTGTTATTCTTTGTCATCTAGATGTAGTTCCCCCAGGAAACATTGAAGAATGAGTAACCGATCCGTTTACTCCAATTGAAAAAGATGGTAAATTAATTGGTCGTGGTTCATTTGACGATAAAGGGCCGACGATGATGAATTTATATGCTTTAAAGTATTTAAAGGATAATAACTTTAAACCAAAATATAAAATTAGAATGATATTTGGTTTAGCGGAAGAAACTACATGAGAATCAATAAAAGCTTACATCGCTGATTTTGGAGTTGCTAAATTTGGTTATGTTCCTGATGGTGAATTTCCGGTCGTTTGTGCTGAGAAATGAATTATTAATTTAGATATTATTTCTGAAATTCCTTCCGAATTTGAAATAAATGGTGGAGAAACTTATAACGTTATTGCAGATTATGTTTCTTATAAAGGCCCTAAGGAAAAAGATATTGTTAATTATTTAAATAAAAATAATATTTATACCGAATATAAAAATAATCTTTTATTTGTTAAAGGCAAATCAGGTCACGGCTCTTTGCCGTGAGTTGGTGTTAATGCTGCCACTTGATTAGCAAAAGCAATGTTTGAAAATGGTGTTCACCACCCAAGCACAGATTTCCTTGCAAAACATGTTCATTTAAATTGAAATCTTTCAAAAATTTTTGGAAATCTTGAAGATGAAACTGGGGATTTGACTCAAAATTTAGGAAAAATAAAAATTACCAAACACAAACAAATAATGTCTTTCAATTATCGAATTCCCGTGTTTACAAAACCTGAAAATTTTCTTAAAAAGCTTGAATTATTTTTGAAAAAAAATGATTTAGACATTTGCATTGAAAGAATCAAGGATTCTGTTTATGTTCCTAAAGAGTCAAAAGTTATTAAAAATATTATGAAAGTTTATCGTGAAGTCACTGGTGATTTAAAATCACAACCTTTAGCCATTGGTGGAGGTACATATGCTAAAGCTATGCCTGGAATTGTAGCATTCGGTGCAGAATTCGATATCAACGAATCGACAATGCATGCTTATAATGAATATGTAAAAATTGATGATCTTAAAAAAATGATTGAAATCTATGCAAAAGCAATTGTTTTGTTAACAAAATAAATAATTATTTATAATTTAATAGAATCCTTTAATTTGCGAATTAGTAATATAAAAATTTTTAATTACAATTTATTTAATCGAATTATGCCAATGTTGTTAAACACGAAAATTTTAAATTTAGATTTCAAATTCGATCAAATGACATTTCCAAATTTCTAAGATAGTTTAATCCATTTTCTTAACAACCCAACTATTAAATTGGGTTGTTTTTTGTTAGAATAAAATTGTTAATATTTTTTTAAAATAATTAATACACTTTAAGGAATTCAAGAACCTAGTGCTCAAATTAAATTAAACGAGTGGTTATTGTTCGAACTTATAGGAAGCATAACAAATAAAAAAAAGGAGAGAGAAATGTTAAAAGAATTAACAAGAGATGAATTATCTCAAGCTGGAGTTCAATACGGACACCAAACCAAAAGATGAAACCCAAAAATGGCTCCGTTCATTTTTGGATCAAAAAATAAAAATCACATAATTGATTTAGAAAAAACAATGACTCAATTAGATATTGCAAGAAATTTAATTGCTAACATTGCAAAAAGAGATGGAAAAATTTTATTTGTTGGGACAAAGAGAACTGCTAAATTAGCAGTTAAAGAAGCTGCAATGCGTTCTGGAAATTTTTATGTAAATAATCGTTGATTAGGTGGAACATTAACAAATTTAAAAACTATTTCATCAAGAATTAAATATTTATGAGAAATTGAAAAAGAAGAAGCTGACGGAAGACTATCATTAAGAACTAAAAAAGAACAAATTTTAATTTTAAAAGAAAAAGAAAAATTAGAATTTGTTCTAGGTGGAATTAAACAAATGCGTAAAGTTCCAAGTGTTCTATTTGTAGTTGATCCTCAACAAGAGGAAATCGCTGTTTTAGAAGCAAGAAAGTTAGGTATTCCTGTAATTGGAATTTGTGATACTAACATTGACCCAGATATGGTTGATATTGCTATTCCAGCAAATGATGACATTATGGAATCAGTGAATTTAATAATTAACAACATGATTGAAGCATATGCTGATTCAGCAGGGATTAAAATGGCACCTTCTTCACTAAAAACCGTTGCTCCTAAAAAAGAAGCATTCGTGTCAAGAGAAGATAACAGTAACAGAGAAAAAAATTAAGAAAAGGAGATATAAATTTATGGCAGTAGACGCAAAATTAATTAAAGAATTAAGAGATACAACTCAAGCAGGAATGATGGATTGTAAAAAAGCGCTAGAAGCTACGAACGGAAACATTGATGAAGCAATTGTTTGGTTGCGTGAAAATGGTTTAGCAAAAGCTGCTAAAAAATCTGATCGTGTTGCTGCAGAAGGCGTAACATTTGCCAAAGATAATAATGATTATGCTGTTATTTTAGAAGTTAACTCAGAAACTGACTTTGTTGCAAAAAACAATGATTTTCTAGTGTTAATTGAAGAAATTGCTGATGCTTTATTAAATGCAAATGTAAAAACTTTAGAAGAAGCTCATGATGTTCACACAAATAAAGGTATTTCAATCAAAGATGCATTAATTCATGCAACAGCAACAATTGGTGAAAAAATTGAATTACGTCGTTTTGAATTGGTGAAAAAATCAGCAAACACAACAACAACTTTTTACAACCACGCTAATAAACGAGTTTCAGTAATGTTGCAATTTGAAGGTGTAATGGATAAAAGTGATGCTTACAATGTTGCAATGCATGTTGCTGCAATGGCTCCAAAATATAAATCAGTTAACGAAATTCCTTCTGAGTTTTCTGAAGCAGAGTTTCACATTATTAAAGAAAATGCTAAAGATGATGAAAAATTACAAGGTAAACCAGCTAATGTTTTAGAAGGAATTTTAAAAGGTAAATTATCGAAACGTTTAGCAGAAGTTAACTTATTAGACCAAGGTTTTGTAGTTGATGAAAAATTTAAAGTTGGAGAGTTCTTGAAATCAAAAAACGTGTCATTAAAAGAAATGATTCGTTTTGAAGTTGGCGAAGGTATTGAAAAAATTGTTGCTGATTTCGCAGCAGAAGTAGCTGCTCAAGTAGCAGGTAATTAATTATGAATTTAAATTTTTTTGTAGGTTTTGGACCTAATGGTCAATTAGGAACTAATTTTGGTGAACCTAATGTGCAAGTAATGCTTGTTGGAGTAATTTTAGCGATTGTTTGAGGAATTCTTTCGGGAATGTTTGCATATTATCTTTATAAATTTATAAAATCTGAATATAAAGCTAGAATCATTGGGATACCATTCATTTCAATAATTTCAATATTATCAACATTATTACTAATTGATTGAATTCTTATTGTTGTTTTTTATAGTGAAGCACTAAATATTTTTGGTGCAAAAGGACCTGATACAGCATTTAAAGTCATAATATCTTTAGCTGCTATTGGATTTGTCGATTTATTATCAATGGTTATTTTAATGTGATTCTTTATTTCAAAATTTGGAATTGTTATGGATGACTCACAAATTCAATTTTTAGGGGAATCAATTGCTTATGACAAAATTAGCAAAGTTATTTTAGATGAAAGCAAATCAGCAGTTTACATTTTCTATTCTCAAGGCAAAAGATCTAAAAAAAGACAAAAATTCAAAACAACATCTGTAAGTGGACAATTTATAATTAAAAATATTTCCTTATCTGGAAAAGAATTATCAAAAGGAAATGCAGACGAATATTTCAAAAATATGGAAGTTTAGAACAAGCTTAGGCTTGTTTTTTTATGGTTTTTAATTTTTTTCAATATAACAATACATTTTAAATAAGTAATTTTCTAATATAAAGACTTTAAATAGATAACACTTTTTAAAATAAATTAGTTTATCTTTTAGATAAAAATATTAATTAAATAGCTAAAACTAATTACCTTTTTTATAGACAAAAATAAAGTATTAAATTGCACTTTTAGTTTTTTATATTTATCGGACTTAACAATTGAAGATTGAATAACTTTTGTAAAAAGAAGTAAAAAACTGAATAAATTTTTATTAAACAACACATTGCGTTGAATGAAAAAATAAAGTCATAGGTTTCATAAATATTGAAATTGATTTTAAATAAATACTTATTAACTTTTGTCAATCATATTAGTTATGCATTTACACATAATTTTAAAAAACAAAAAATAATTGTTGAAATGTCAAGATAAACATTATTAATTTGCAAAAAACATAAGGATTTAATTATTTGTTTAAATTTAGTACCATAAAAGGTTAACTTAAATAATAATTGGTTTTTGAAAATTGAATATAAAAATTTTTAAATAATTTTTTTAATTATTAATAGAAAAACATCATTTAATAATAAATATTTTATTATAACTACATTTATTTTATTTATGATGATTGCTTTTTTTGATAAAGCATATCATAAACTACTTTATTAACACTTATTTTGTAACGTTTGTGATTTTTTATTAATATATTTTTAATTAAAAAATCAATGTTTTTTAATCAAATTTAGAAAAAACCTTGTTTTTTTTTTTTTTTTGTGACAATCAACTCAAGATTTTGGAAAATTAACTTCAAAATCAAATGAAAAAATTTTAAAAATGACATAGGAGAAAACAAAGTGGAAAAAAATGCTTTCAAATCAAAGCAAATTATGCTTGAAAAGCATAATAACAATGCTGTGATAGTAGACCATTTTCATAAAAAATTTAAAGATGTAAATATAGGCCCTCTTTCTTTTAATATAGAAAAAGGAAAAATTACAGCCTTATTAGGAAGCAGTGGATCTGGTAAGAGTGTATTTTTAAACTCATTACTTGGAGCTACTCTAAATTATGAAGGAAATATCTATATTGATGGTAAAGAACGTAAAAAAAGTAATTCAATTGAAAATAACTCTAAAGTAGGTTTTTACTCTCAAATGGATTTTTCACTGTATTCAATTACAGCTTATGACTTTTTATACAACATGTGTAATGTTATGGGTTTAAATAAAACATTAATTAAATCAAGAATTGAATATTGATTGAAAAAATTTGACTTATGAACATCTAAAGATAAACCTTTAAATGCATTTTCGTGAGGAATGAAAAACAGAATGAATTTAATATTGTGTTTCATTAAAGAACCAGAAATTCTTATTTTAGATGAACCTGGTGCTAATTTAGATTCAAAATGAAGAGGAGAATCTTACAAAATATTAAAAGAATTTAAAGAAAAATTTAATAGTACAATTATATTGACTGTTCATAACATTGATGAAGTCTACAACATAATTGAAAATTTTGTAATTTTAGAAAAGGGAAAATTGTTATTTTCTGGGTCAGAAGAGGAATTAAACTTATACAAAAAAATAAATGTTTCATTTGAAAAAGATGTTGTACTAGCAGAGGTTGAAAAACTTTTGAATCAACATAATATTTTGACATTTAATTGTGATCTAGGTTTAAATTCTTTAGTTATTGGTTTGAATAAACAACAAAATTTTAATGATGCTTTAGATATTTTAGAAAAAAATCATATGCAACCTAAGGATGTAGTACCGCAAGTTATCAACATGGATTCAATCAAAAAAGCGTTAGAAGATAAAGAAACACCTTACAAGCCAAAATACGAACCTCTAGAAGAATTTGCAATTGATAGTTCTGATGCTTCACTTGGTATAGACAAGGCATTAAATTTCTTAAACAAAATAGAAGATAAATACAAAAATATTTTAAACTTAAACAAATATGATATAAAAGTTGCTTTATCAAATAATTTAGTGTTAATAAGTGATGATTCTGCTAAGACATCAATAACCAATTCTGATCCATTAGTTTTAAGTGACACAAGCAATACAAGTCAGGATGTTTTAACAGAATCTGAAATTAATACAATTAAAACAGATTTTTTTGATAAAGTGCAAGAACTTAAAAATTTAAAAGCTGAAATAAATCAAATTGTTGCTGAACAAAAAACTGAAATTAATTTAAATATTGATGATTTACAAAATTATTTTGAAAAGGTTAAACTAGAATCTGAAATTATTCACGAAGCTAAAAAAACGTTTGAAGATCAAACGGCTAATTTAAAAGTGCTTTTACAACAAACTGAATCTGAAACTGAAGCTTTAGAATTTAAAAAAACTGATTTACAAATTAAAATTGACGAGTTAAAAGCATTGCAAGATGAAATTAGTCTAGCTTCAGCTAGTGAATATGAACAGTTCGATTTAATAAAAGCTGAATTTTCAACTAAACTTGATGATTTAAAAACCTATATTGAAAAATCAGAAAATTCATTAACTAATGAAATGCAATCAAAAATGAATGAATTTAAAGAGTTCGAAAATCAATTTAAAGACTTGGTTGCTGTTCAACGGGAAATCATTCAAGATGAAATTAAAGAATTCAAAAGTTATCTAACTCAAATACAAATTGAATCCGATGAAATCAATAGTTCAAGAAGTAATTTAGATAAGGATTTAAGTGCTTTAAAACAAAGCAATGAAGAATTTTTAACTAAAGTTGATTTAGAAAATGAACAAGTTGAAAATCAAAAATTTGAATTAAATGCAAAAATTAATGAATTAAAAAAGCTGCAAGAAGAAATCGCTGTAGCAACAATTGCTGAATACAAAGAAATTGATTCTATTAAAGCTGATTTTACCAATAAACTTTTAGATTTAAAAAATTATATTGAAAACATCAGTGAAGAAACAAAAATTATTCAAGAATCTAAAACTGAATATTTAGAAAAAATAAAAGAATTTAAAGAATACCATGATGAATTTAATAAGACAGCTAGTGTAGAAAAAGAAACAATTAAGAATAGTTTGTTTGAGCTAAAAGAATTTATGTCACAAATTCAAATTGAAGCTAGTGAAATTAACACTTTCAAAAACGGCATGGCTACAAAAAAAGTTAATTTAACTAACGAAGATTCATCAAGTATTAAACCATCTAACTTAGAAATAATAAAATTAAAAGAGGAAATAGAGAAACTTAAATTCGAAATGAGTGAACAACAGAATATAAAAAAATATTATGGTGCTTCACAAGGTTTGCATAATGGTTTTGTCGAACATAACATGCAACAACAAATGTGACAACAAAATATTGCTTCATTAAAAGATCAAGAATTAGAAAAAATTAAGTCTGATTTAAATAAAGAGAAAGAATATTTTGAGCAATTAAGAAAAGAAATGGCTTTTGAAAAAGAAATGAATCAAAAGTTAGCGAAATTTGATAGTGAAATGAAACAACGCGAAAATATTTTAGAGCTTGAAAGAATTAGACGTGAAATTCAAGAAGAAAAAAGCAAATTAAATGAAATATTGTTAATACAAAAATTTAACAAATAAAATTCCATGAGTAAAATGTTAAAAAAAATCTTACCAATATTTTCTACTTTTAGTTTAGCAGCGGGTTTAATAACTACTGCTTGTGGTCAAAAACCTGCAGAATATAAACAAGAGTATAAACCAATTTATAACTATTATGTTTTGAGTCAATCTTTTGAACAAGAAGTAGAAGCAAAATTTCATAATGAATTATTGGAAAAACAAAATGAAATTATTTACATTGATGAAACGAGTGAACAAAGTCAAAATTATGGATTTTTTACTCAAGCAAATTTAGAAGAAATAAAAAAGCGTAAAGAAAATGAAAGTGTTAATTCAAATTATGATCTTTTATCTCAAAGAGAAAAAGATACTTTAATTAATGATTTAAACAAAGTTACAAAAGCTAGTCAACTGGAAAAAAGTATTTTAAATTCAATGTCAAGTGAATTGCTTTTTTATTCAAGCATTTTAGATTTGAAAAATGATGAATTTTGATTTAATGGAATTTCTTATGATTTTAGTAACATAGATTTTGGCTATTTAAGTTTTGATAATGAAAATAAAAACTATATAGCAAATGTTAATCTAGATTTAGTTTTTTCATATCAGTACACTGACATAAACAGTAATGTAATTAACAAAAAATATCAAGAAGACATTGTTATTACAATTTCAAATCAAAATGACATAATTAATAATTTAAAGTTTGCAACTAGTCAGCTTAGAGATAACCTTGTTAAAGATAAGTTTAAATGAGCTTGGTTTGATGCTTATGATCTTAGAATTAGTGATTATGCAAAATTGTTTAATTTAAAAAATAGTGATTTTGAAGAACTTTTTAAATTTGATAAATTTGAACAAAATTTCTTAAACTATATTTCTGAACATAATTCAAATACTACTAAAAAAAGCCAAAGTTATAATTTTGCTTTTAAAAAAGAAAATAGATTTAAAAATTTTAGATTTATTGATCAAATTAATAACTTTAATGTACGCGACAACAAGTATGGTGCGAAAACACTATTGATTGATGATTCATTTTCAACAACTAACAAAACTAATATTAATTTATTTAAAACTATTTTTAGTCAACTATTATCTGATGATCAAATCGTTTTAGAAAATAAATTAGTTAAAGGAAATAAAGACATTTATACATATCTAAGCAATGAATATCTAGATTGAGTAAATAGTTTTCAAACTAAAATTAAAGACAAATTTGCAATCAATTCTAATTCAATAGTTAGTTATGGAGAGATTACTTTAAATAATTTTAGCTTGTACTTTGATGATTTTAATTATTATCATCCAATTAGTCCAATTTCATATTATGTAGCAATATCTGCTAATAATTTAAATGACACTTATTTAACTCAAAACAATGTAGTTCAAACAAAAACACTTTTTGCTAGCCAAGACCCTATTTTTAAAGCACTTTATCAAAATACAATAAATGCTTTGGAAGGTTTTTACCAAGCATATGCAATAACTAAAACATCATGAACATCTTTTTCAGATAATCAACCATTAGTTAGTTTTACAAATTCTAACATTTGAGAAATAAAAAACGCTCTTAATGGTAGAAGTATTTCTGATGTCAATGCTGCGTTAAGTTTGCTTAATCAAAGTTTGACTTCTTCAACAGAATCAGAGCGGCAAACTTTCTTAAATAAAACAAATACATCATCTTTTCATTTTCAATTTAATAATTACTCGGTATTAGAAAACATTCCAATAATTGACATCAGTAATAACCAGCTTATTTTTAAAAAATTTAAAGAGGGTATCAGCAATCTTTCAATTGATTTTGATTTATCATTTTTAAACCTAAGTTTTGTAATCAAATCAGATAAATTTTATTGATTTGAAAGAACTTTAATTGAATCAATTTAATTAACACAATTTCCATTGAAAGGAGGTGATTTAATACGGTAGAAGAAAATTATGAAAAAAAGAAACCAAACTCTTTACAAAACTTTATAAAAGACAAACTTATTAAATACAAAAGAATCCCCTTTATCAAGTTAATGAAATTTAGTTTTAAAAGTTTGTTGAAAGAGCGGTTGTTTTATATCTTGAATTTATCAACTATTGTTGTTTCAATTATTGTCGGAATTATATTAGCATTTGCAAAATCAGGAAGTACACAAGTTGTTATATTTAACTTTTATATTTTATTTTTTGTGTGCTGTTTAATGTTTGTGTTCATTTTAAGAATGATCCAGTTTTTCTTTAATAAAAACTTTGAAGATAAAACAACTTATATTGTTTTAACCAATCAAGTAAGTAGAACAAAATTTTTTATAGCACAATATTTACTAATCATTATAATATGTGTGACAAATATTTTAATAAGCTTTCTTATTATTAATTTATTTTATGCTACATTTACATTATTTAAATATGATATTTTTATTTTAAGAATGACATCAATGTATGTATTATATTGTTTGCTTGCGACATTCTTTTTGATTAACTTTATTACATTTTTAATATTTATGTTTACACTGCAAACTACAACTATTATTTGTACATTATTGCTTGCTTTGTCATTTATAGCAAATATTCCTATGTCTTTTATTAAGGCAAATGAAAAAAGTTATAATATTCAATTTGAAAATGGACAAATATTTAAATTAAATGATATTTATGATGCATACACATTAAATAATAATATTAGTAAAGGCAATCTTAAGTATCCTGATCTATCAAAATATGTTTATGATTATTTTATTACTAATAAAATGACTCAAGACGACTTTTCATCAAGTAAGAATATTAACTTAAGAACAAAGATGTGAAGTGATTTAGGCTTAATTAATACTGCTCCTGTGGTATTTACAGAAACAAATTTAAAGTTATTTTCTAAGCCTTTAAGAGATAAAACTGTGCCTGAATCATGACAAAAAGGTGACGAGTTTAATATTCAACTAACACTTAATAATACCTTTATATCTGAGTCAGCTTTAGACACTTTAATCGCTAAAACAACTAACCAAAAGATTTTAAAAATATTAAAAGATTTTAGAAACTTTAGTAATGATATAAAAATTTATTTTAAAAATAATTTGCAATATGAAAAATACGATTTATTTTACGATTTTTTATTTTTAGATTCAGGAATTGATATTAGTTATCTAGAAAAACTGAATCCTTCTGCTCAAGAAATAGAGCAGCAATGAATAAAATATGCATTAAAAAAACAAGATGTTAAATCTTTTTATGAATATGCAATCTTGGGGCAAAACTCTGATGGTTTTAGATTTTCAAACGCAAATAATTTAGTAAAAGATCAATTAAATTTTAATTTAATGTACACAGCAAGAATTATTGAACAGTATTT
Source organism: Williamsoniiplasma somnilux (assembly GCF_002804005.1). Lineage (NCBI taxonomy): Bacteria > Bacillati > Mycoplasmatota > Mollicutes > Entomoplasmatales > Williamsoniiplasma > Williamsoniiplasma somnilux. The sequence goes on along the minus strand of NZ_CP024965.1, from coordinate 570,518 downwards.
TATTAAATATTCAAGCAATTATATAATTATGTCTTCAACACCAGTGGCAAAATCATCAGCTGATTGAAATAGTTACACTAAAGGTCGTAAAAATATGCGATTCTTATCCTATTTTAACTTATATAGTGGGTTGTGAATGGTTTATACTGGTAACTTAGGATTTTATTATGATGATATATGGTTTAGTCCAAGTTCAGATTCTAAAATTTATTTAGAAGATCAAAAAAATCTTTTTTTAGGATATCCTGAATATGATTTAAAAATATCTTCTACTAATATGATTGAAAAAGATACAACAGCAAATTATGTCAAGCCATGATATTATTTGGCAATTTTATTTAGCATAAGTTTAATAAGCTTTTTAATAGCTTTATACAAATTTAGAAAATTTGATTTTTAAAATAAAATCAAAATTTATAGAAGGAAGAAATATGAAAAAATTATTATCAATATTAGGTGTTGTTGGATTAACAGCAACAGCCGGAGCAACAGTAATTTCATGTGGTGATAAGGGTGGTGATGAGAATCCAACAAATCCAGATCAAGGAAAAGATGAAATTAGAGAATTAATTAAAAAACTTGAAAGTGAAGTAAAATCTAAATTTACCAGCATTGTTCAAACACCAATGGTGTCAAGAAGTACCTTATTAGATACAGAAGCTGCAACTAATGGGTTTACTTTTTTTCAAAAAGATAATTTAAGTGAAATTTATAAAAATGCTAGTAATGGAACTACACCCGAGGTTACAACACGCAGTGATGGAGAGTTTCCACCAGTTCCATTTTATGATATTTTAACCGAAGATCAACAAAAGGCCTTGAAAGGTAATGTTGAATCATTACTAAGTCCAACAAAAGCAATGGCTAATTTAAAAAATTCAATCTCTGCTTCAACTTACCAAGTGATAATTGGTACATTCGGTTCAAAATGAATTGATGATTTAACATTTAATTATGCAAATTCTGAATTGCAATATTCAGCACTAGAAGGTGAAAGTTTTGTTTCTAACATTAGATTAGGTTATTCTTCTAAATACAAATATTTAGATGCTGAAAACCAAACAATCAGTAAAACATTAACTGGTGACATAGTAGTAACTATATCTGATGATAAAGATATAGTAGTTGCAATTGACTCAGTGCAAACAAAGCTAGCTGGTGAAATGTTAAAAGAAGGAAATGAAAAATTATGAGTAGATTATAATGATCTTAAAACATATGACACTAATTTAACAACTCAGGACTTATTATCGGCATCAACTAATACATATAAAAAAGCAGTGGAAGGATTTAATCAAGCTTTTGCTCAGGATTTAACAAAAACAATTAAAACTAAGTATTTCACAAATACTGAATCTGCATTATTAAATGCTGTTACTGTAAGTTATTATGATTCTGAAATGATTAGAGATAATAATAATATAAATAAAATGGGTATGATTCAGATTCCTACATTTGATGCAGCTACTGATTGAACAGCATGGAATACTTATTTCGGAAAAATTAAAGCCGATTCTCAAATAACATTAGAGGGTCAAAGAAAAAGTGGAGATAAAAAATTGTATGACGATTTATTAAATTCTTGAACAAAAACTGTAGATGAATATGGAAAAAGTTTTGAAACTGACTACCTTGAAAAGACAAATGGCATAGAAATTGAACAAAATGAAAAAGTACCTAACTTATTGAAGTTATCAGTTACAAATGAACAATTACAAATTAAAGGCTTACAATTTTCATTAGCTAATGGTTATAGTCAAAGACTAAGTGATATATCATTTACTTATTCAATTTCAATGGATAATGACAAAACTGCTACAGCAGAAACAACTGATGCAGAAAATTCATCAATTTTTGCTGCTTATTATAATGGAATTGAAGAAATGTTAAAAGCTTTTCATGAATTTTATGGAATTAAAGAAAGCGATGTTTGATTAAACGAATCAGCATCCAGCGGACAAAGCCGAATGAAATTTTTAATGAGCGGAGCAACTGGTGTTAAAACTCAAGATGGCAAAGATTTTAATATTTGAGATTATTGAACAAATTTAGAAGAAAATGATAATCCATTTAATTCAAAGACAAATCAAGAATATAGTAATGCTTATAGTTTAGAAAGTACAGTTGAAGCACGTCAAATTAAAGAAGAACATTTAATTTCTAAAATGAAAGGAATTGATACTTTTAGAATAATACAAAATAAAACTAAAACTGTTCAGGCGGCAATTGTTTCAGATGATTATACTGGTCCTGGTGGAGATAAATTATCAAAAGGACTTACTTTCCGAGCTAATGGTGGTAATCACAATCTAGGTTTTGGTATTACTACTAACTTATTAAAAATCAACTTTGTAAGAGATCAATTTTCTTGAGTTTCTAGTGGTACATATACATTAATAGGAAAAATTTAATTAAATGAAAAAATTGCTATTAGTGTTGTCAAGTTTAATTGTTACAAGTTCAGCATCAACCGTTGTTATCTCATGTGGTGATAAAGTAGTTGAAAAACAAAACATTGAATCAGTTGAAAGATTTTTAAATGCCATTATACATAGTAAAAAAGATGATCAAAACCCTTGAACTAACGAAGCATTAGAAATAGAACTTGTTAATCAAAAAATTGATGTTACGGGTGGAATAACCGTTAATGCTAGTGATGTAATTGAAGAAGGTGTAACAACTAACAAACAACAAAGTATTGAGCTTATCGGTAATGGTAATTCTAAAAATAACTATAAATATTCTGGCAGTATTACATTAATTTATAATTTTGGCGGAAATAAACCTGCTCCAAAGAAAAAAATTACTAAACAAGAATTAGAAACTACTGTTGCAGGTTTGCAAAACTTTTTAGATACAATTTATTACAAAAGTGAAAGTGTTGTTAGAAATACATTTGTTGCAAATGCTAAAATTCCAGGCACACCTGCAGAAGGGGTTGCTTTTAACAAAATTAAAGTTGAAATATTAAAAGCGAATAAAGCATTGGAACCACAATTTACATACTTTAAAATAACAGGAATGATTGGCATTAAAAATAATGACTCTGACTATTATGAATTTAATTCAGATGTTACTGATGAAGATAAAACATTCTCATGCACTGGAACAATTGTTGATCCTATTATTATTGAAAACGATGTTCTAACGGAAAGTAAAGAAGCAATAAACAAATGAATAAAAGACAGAAATTTTAATGATTTTAATGATTTTAAAAATCAACTTTTGACTCAACAACAAAACGTCTTAGGAAATAAAGCAATTTTAATTGATACCATTTCTAATTTACAAATTAGTGATTCAACAGCAAATATGAACTCTATTTATTGAACAAATGAAGTAAGTGTTATTTTAAAAGCAGAGAGTGGATATGAATTTTCACAAGAAATAATTGAACAAAAACTTAATGAAATTAAAACGAGTGTTGAAATTTTAAAAATTCAATCTAAAGCTTTACAATGGTATGTTTTAACTGAAAACAACAATAATAAACACATTGAACCACAATTTATTCAATTCAGTGCAAATAATAATACTTCAAAAGTTCAAAAAAATTATTTATCTAATAAAAAAATTACTCAAGATTGAAATGTAGAAACTATAAAAGAGCAACAAAAAGCATTTGTAGAAAGCTTAGCTATTTTTACAGGCGATGATAAAGACGAGAAAATAAATAAATTTATAAATAGTGAGTATTTTAGAAACTCAACTTCATTTAACTATGGTTCTACTACAAGCGAAAGTTTATTTAAAGTTGATGAAGTTTTATTCTTCGATAAAAATCAAGATAACTTAAATGAAAATCTTGAAAGCGTTTTAGGGCAAACAAAATCATTAAGTGGTTTTGTTGATTCAAGTCAGGCAATGACTAGATCAACAATTAAAAATACGCAAAACACAAGTTATTATGTAGTGTTTTTAACAAAAGGCAACGACGACTTATATACAGCTGCAAATAGAACATTGAATGTTTTACTTCAACAAATTACTGTAGTTGATTAAAATAGAAAGGTAAAAAATTATGACAGAACAAATTAAAAAATTTTTTAGTGGTCATGATGTAGAATCTAATTTAGAAGATTTAATTAAATTTAAAAAGCAATTAAACAAAAATTTAATGCTTGAAATTAGTAATAATAAAAATTTATTTAAATTAGGTGAATTTAGAGTTTCTATATCAGATGCAGAAATGATCAACTCACAATTAAACAAATTAATTAATGATTTAGAAGATATTATAAATCGAATAAATTTATAATAAAAAGTTAAAAATAACTTGAACTTAAACCTTTCTTTTATGTAAAGAAGGGTTTTTATATTAAGAAAGGATACTAATGGAAAAACAACAAAAAACAAACAACAAAAAAGAAGTGTTAAAAAAAGCAAAAATTAATAAAGTAAAAATTGGTTTAATATGTGCTGTAGTAGCAATAATAGTTGCATTCTTTTTAATAAAAATTGTAAATGCAATCGTAAATAAATGAAGTATTTTAGAAGCATTTAAAACTATTGGAATAACTCCTCCAACAAACTTGAATTTGTCCAACATAATTGATTACATAGCCAATATTATTTTGTTAATTGTTTTGCCTATTTTAGTACTTACTTGAATTGTTCTAGTTATTAAGTTCAAACAAAAAATAACATTAAAACAAGCACAAGCATCCGAAAATACAAATATTAATCCTGATGTTTTAGAAATTGAAAATCCTGATGCTGATATTTATCCTTATCAAGAAGAAGACAAAACATTTTTTGAAGAAATTAATGATGAAAGTGATAACGAGTTGACTTTCTTGCAACAAAGAGCAAAATCAGATGGTTCAATTTTAATCAAAGAAAATTTAAGTGAATTAGTTAAAAATGCTTATAAAATTAAAAACTATGCTATTTTAAACAACATAGATGTTGAAGATGTCGTTTTAGATGAAATGACTAAAAAAGAATTAATTCTTTTTATGAAAAAAATAGGTGATAAATTAAAAAAAGTTGAATATCAAAAGCTTAATTTTCAAGATCTTTCCGCAAAAGAAACAAGCGAAATTATAAAAAATAATGATGATGTCCAATTCAACAAAAAAAAGCCAGCTAAAAATGTTGATAACGTAAATAAAGCTGAAATAAACAAAAAAAAGCCAGCTAAAAATGTTGATAAAGCAAATGAAGTTAAAATAAACAAAAAAAAGCCTATAGTAAGAAAAAAGAAAGTTTCTAAAAAATTACCAAAAAAAATTGAATTAAAAGAAGATTAAAATGAAAATGTTCTTTTTTTAGTAATAGAAAATAATTTAAGAAAAATAAGAACCAGTAAAAATATATACTTAAAAATACAAATTAAAACTTCACAAATTAAAAACTGAAAGTGTAACACTTTTAAATGAATGTCTTGCAAAATTTTGAACTACAAATTAGTTTAAAATTTTGCAAGACATTTTATTCATTTTTTATTCAATAAAAAAAGATTTTTAAATTTTTTAATAATTTTTATTTTTTTAAAAATACCAATAATAATACCAGATTTATTTTTTTAAAAGATGCGTTATTTTGTTAAGCATTTATTAATCATTCTCATTCTCATTTTTTATAAGTCAAATAAAATTATTAGAAATGCCAGATTTTGTAAATGTTTAAAAAATTATTTTTTAAACATAATATTTTAAGTAACATAAATTAAAAATTAATATAAATATATAAGATATAGATATATAGCAAAAACTCAATTTAACAGAAATATTAAATTAGATTATCAAGAGTATTTTGCATGTATACAAAAATAGACTACACTTATATCTAAGTTAATTAACAAATAAAAAATTTGGACATTTCCAATTTTTTATGCCCCCAAACTTTTGTTTACTTTCTAAATTTATATAATAATTATGTTTTAAGTTATAATTTGAATAAGTATTAAAGGAGTTTTATGGGTTTAAAATACAAAACTGCATTATTAAAATTGAGTGGTGAAGCTTTGAGGTCTGAAGAAGATATCTATTCAAAAGATTTATTAGAAAATGTTGCAAAACAAATTATTGAGTTGTCAACTCAAGGTGCACGATTAGGAATTGTTGTTGGGGGCGGAAATATTTGAAGAGGTAAGTTGGCCTCCACATTAGAATTACCTCAGATTAATGCTGATTATATGGGTATGATGGCAACCGTTATGAATGGTTTAGCTTTAGAAGCAACTCTTCAAAGATTAGATTATAAAAAAGTAATTGTTTATTCAGCTTTAGAAATTCGTACTGTAACAAAATCTTATAGTTTTAAAGAAGCAAGAAACAAATTAGATGAAGGTTATATTTTAATTTTTACAGGTGGAACTGGATATGCTCATTTCACAACAGACACTGGAGCTACTATTAGAGCTATAGAAATTGGCGCAGATGTCTTGTTAATGGCTAAAAATGGTGTTGCAGGAGTTTATGATTCGGACCCAAAAATAAATCCTCATGCAAAAATGATTGAACATATATCATATTTAGAAATGACTAAAAAGAATTTACAGGTGATGGATCAAACCGCTGTTACTTTAGCAAGAGATGGCAAAATGAAAATTGAAGTTTTTGATATGCAAGGCGAAAACAATATTGTTAAAGTAATGAATGGAAAGTTAAATTCGACAATAATAGAATAATTTAGAAAAGGATACTTTAAGATGATAGAGCAAATTTTACAACTAACAGAATCTGATATGAAAAAAACGATAAATGCTTGAAAAGAATATGCAACAACAATTAGAACAGGGAGAGCTAACGTTTCGATTTTGGATAAAGTTATGGTTAACTTCTATGGAACACCAACGCCAATTAGTCAAACATCACAAATCAACACTCCAGAACCACAGTTGATAACTATCAAACCATATGATAGATCACAAATAAGCGAAATTGTTGGAGGCATAAATAAAGCGGGATTAGGTTTAAACCCAATTGCTGATGCAGAAATTATTAGAATTAATATTCCCCCATTAACACAAGAAATTAGAAAAGAATTAGCAAAAAAAGTAAACAAAGAGTTAGAAGTTTTTAAAATCAGAATTAGAAACGAAAGACGCAATGCTATTGACAGTGCTAAAAAAAATAAAGATATTTCTGAAGATCTTGTAAAAGATGTTGAGAAACAAATTCAAACACTAACAGACAAATATACAAAGGAGCTTGATGATTTAGCAAAAGCAAAAGAAAAAGAATTAATGACTATTTAGTTGTTAAGTGAAATAAGTGAGGTAAAGATGAAAAAAAATACTAATATTGCAGTTCCTAAAAATGTTTTACAAACAGCTAATAAAATTAACAAAACCAAAAGAATTAAACAAAATAATGAATTAAGAGCTTATCCCTACAGAGTTAACTTGTTAGAAGAGCCATTACATATGGTTGCAAAAGGAGAAAAGAAAGTAATGAATAAAAAAGTAGTTGCAAAATCATCGAAAAATACAATTTCTTCTAAACCAGTGACTAAAAAGACAGCCGTAAAAAAGACAGCTATCAATAATAAAACTTCTAATAAACCAAAAGAAATTAAATCAACAGCAGCAAAAAAAGTTCAAAGCAAAGTTATTGTACAACCAATTTTGATAAAAGAAGTCAAACCAAAACAACCAAAATCAAATGGTTCTTTAATTAAAAAAATCACAAGTTTTGTAAATGAAAATTATGAAACAAAACCTGTAGTTGAAGAAATTGTCTATGATCAATCTAATAAACAAAAAACTAACAAAATTGTTAAGAAAATTTATTTAAACAATAACGAAGAAAATGTAGAGGTGTTAACAGCTTCTAATTCTAAATTGATTTTTGCAAATGATAATGTTGAAATTGACAAAAAAACTATTAATAAAATTCATTTAAATAAAAATTCTGCATTTGTAAAGAAGAAAAAAAAGTTAAATTTCTTTTTATATCTATTTACAATAATGCTTATAAATTTAGTTTTGATTGCATTTGTAATGAAATTAGCAAATGCACAATTTAACGGTGACGGAATAACTCTTGATTTTATTCATTTCCAAAATAGACCTGTTCTTATAGACATTAGTGTTTGAACAACTAATTTGATCGGCTTAAAAGTAGATTTTGTAGCCAATGTTATTTTTATAATTGGAATTCCTGTTTTTGGTCTTATCTTTTTAATCTATCTAATAATCTACCTAATTGAAATGCATGATTTAATCTTAAAACAAATAGAATTTAATAATAATAACACTCAAAATATTATTAACAGCATGCAGGTTGAAACTACATCAGTGTCAACATTAAATTAATCTTTAAAAACGAACCGTATTGAATGGTTCGTTTTTAATTTGTGTATTTTTGAATTATAATTATAAACATAGATAAGAGGTTATATATGAAATCAGTCGTCAATATTTTCAAAAAAGATTTGCAAGAAATTGCAAATCAAATGAATTTAAAAACAGAACCAATAGTTGAAATTAACAAAACAAATTTTAAAGGCGATTTTTCAACAACTATTGCTCTTGTGAATGCTAAAATTTTACAAAAATCACCAAAATCTATTGCAGAAGAAATAATTTTAAAATTGCAAAAAACTAATAATTATGAATTTGTAGAAATTGCTGGTCCTGGTTTTATCAATGTTACTCTTAAATCTGAAATTGTTACCGATGTTATTAAGGGTGTGCTTGAAGAAAAAAATAATTTTGGAAATAATGAGAAAAAAAATAAGACAATTAATGTGGAGCTAGTGTCTGCTAATCCAACAGGTTGATTGCATGTTGGTCATGCAAGAAATGCAGTTATTGGAGACACATTGAAAAACATTTTCAAGAAAGATGGTTATGATGTTCAAACCGAATACTATACAAATGATGCAGGTAATCAAATTAATGTCTTGGCTGTAACTGTTTTTGTTTGATATTTAAAAATTTTAGGTGTAAATGCACAATTACCCAAAAATACTTATGGTGGAGATATGTATGGAGATATCGCTCAAATTTTTGTTGATGAATATGGTGATAAATTTAGAGAAATATCTTTTAATGAAAATTTAATTAATGATAAAAATGTTCATGAAATATTTAGAGCTAAGTCTACACAATATTTTTTAAAAATAATTAAACAACAATTAAAAGATTTTGGTGTTGAAATTGAATATTATTCAAGTGAACAAGCAATGTATGATGAACACAAAATTGAAGAACTTTTAGAACTTTACAAAAAATTAAATGCTACATATGAAAAAGATGGCGCATTATGATTGAAAACCACTCAATTTGGCGATGATAAAGATCGCGTTTTAATTAAATCTGATAAAACATTAACATACATAGTTCCTGATTTAGCTTGTCATCACATTAGAATTCAAAGAAGTAAAGCTGATAAATTAATTAATATTTGAGGTGGAGACCATCATGGTTACATAGCTCGTTTAAGAGCTGGGTTGGCATTATTAGGTAATGACCCAGAATTAGTTGAAATTGAAATGGTTCAAATGGTTCGTTTAATTAAAGACGGTCAAGAATACAAAATGTCTAAACGTAAAGGCACAGCTGTTTGATTGAGCGATTTACAAGAAATGGTTGGAAAAGATTCATTAAGATATATGCTAGCTTCAAAAACATCGAGTTCACACATGGATTTAGATTTAGATTTATTGCAACAAAGAAATTCGTCAAATCCTGTTTATTATGCTCAATACGCAACAGCTAGATGTAATTCTATTTTGAAGCAAGCTAAGGAAAAATCTATTACGCCAAGTGCTGAAAAATATTTTGATATAAATGAAAAAGAGCGTAATATTTTAATAAATATTGACAGTTTTGGTGAAACTATTAAATCTGCTTCTAAAAATAGAGCACCCCAATTAATTTGTGATTACATTCAATCTTTAGTTAAACAATTTCACTCTTATTACTCAGATACAAAAATTGTGGATGAACAAAATGTCCAACTATCTGCATTTCGCTTATCTTTAGTGCAATCTATTTTACAAGTTCTAGAAAATGCTTTTAATTTAATTGGAATTTCGCCATTAAAAACAATGTAATTTTAAAGAAGGGAAATAGCAAAATATGAAATTTAATTGAGATTTATTTTTATTAGATCCATTATTTATCATTTTTGGTATTTTTTTGATTTGAATAATGGCAAAAAAAGAAAAAAATGAACGCACATGAATTTTATTTTATATAAGTACCTTATTGATCTGAATTGCTAATGGCTTTGTTATAAAAACTTCAACAATGCAACTAGGTTTTATAGAAACAAATTCAAGTACTTGATTAACTATTTTGGGTATTTTTGGAGCTTCTACTTTTTTTGCAATGATTTTTAAACCTTTGGCAACAAAAATTACTAGCAAAATTAAATCGCGTCGAATTTGAATTTGAGCAGCAATGGCATCGACTATAATTTCATTGATTTTAATTATGATTTTTAATGATTCTTCACAACAAATTTTTATAACAATTGTATGTGGAATCCTTGTGGGTTTCTCTTTGTCTTCGCAGTTACTTTTTTTACTAATTTTTAATGAACAAGCATATTATCGTTTTTTTCCTTTAAAAACAGCTGTTAAAATCGGGGCCTTAACATCATTAGGCACTTTCATCGGGGGTTGAATGCTTTCTTTAAATTTGGCATTTCAAAATTCTAATTTTTGAACAGAAAAAATTAATATTAATATTACTGGTTCAATATGTATATTCTTATCTTTGGTTTCATTAATTTTAAATTTATTTGTTAAAGAAAATAAATATTTTATAGGTGAGTTTGAATTAGAAGTAAAAAATCAATTTATAACTTATAGTAAAAAAACTTTAATTATATTGTTGATAACCGTATTTTCGCTAGGACTAATTTTTTCACTAACTCAAGCATCTTTTATTGATTTATATTTAGCGGCAGTTTTAAAAGAAATGCATTTTTCAAAAGATCAAATATATCAAATTATTAGAATTTATAAAGAATGATATATAGTTCCCCAATTTTTAGTGGGTTATTTAATATATAATTTTGTTTACAAAAAAATTGGTCCAAAGCACATTATGATAATTTCTATTATTTTGACTTCGTTATTATCTTTAATTCTTGCTTTCGTTCACAACCCGTTTGTTTTTGTTATTGCTAACTTCTTTTTGGGTTTATGTTTTACACAGTGTTTGTATATTTTATATGGAATGTCAATGATGTGACTTTACAGAGTTAAATCAATTCCAATAACAGGAATTGTTGGTACAGCAATTCTTGCAGGACCGTTTATTTTTGAAACAATTATTCTAGTTTTGAAAAATTTAAATATTGGTTTTTTTACTAAATTTAAAACAATTCAAGATGTTTTAAATAATTTAGAACACCAAACTTTATTGAATGATGCCAATAGTGTTATTTCGATTTTATTTTCTATAATTTTTGCATTTTCAATGGGATATTTATTCTGAGTAATTTTCTTTGGTGATGCTTTCTTGGGTGAATATAAAAAATACGGTGAAATTGTCATTAAAGTTAAAAACGTTGAAAGAAATTTTATTTTGAATAAAATAAAAAGAAAAATGGAGTTATAGTATGCAAATTAAAAATACATTTCAAACAAAATTAGAAAATAATATTAATTCTTTAATAGTTACTTTTCAGGAAGAAGAAATTAATAAAATCTCTGATAAAGTAGCTTATGATTTTTTGAGGTTGTTAGCCAAAAATCATGATGAAATTGCTCAAAATTTAAATGAATATGTTCGTATAATTAAAATAATAGCTTTAGCAAATCAAAGAAATCATGTTACTCAATCGGATCTTTTTGCAATGTTAATTTTAAAAGATGATTTATCAAAAAAATTACATGAAGATTTTAAACAAAAACTAAAATCAACTATGTTTAAAGAGTTATTTTATTATTTAGAATTAAACGGTGAGTTTAAAGATTCTGTAACTGAAAATTTTAACAATAAAAACTTATCAAAACAAGAAAAAGATAATGCCGCAAATTTATTTGATTGAACATCTGAACAAATAAAATTTTTAGAATCAAAAAACTTTAAAGAAGAACCTCAATTAAAAAACGTTATTACTAAGAAATTGGTTGAAGAATGAATTGAAAAAACTAAAAATGAAATATTAGCACGTTTAAAATGACAAAAATTAGGTTTTGAAATGATCAAAAATTGCTAATTTAATTATAAGTAGTATAATGTAAATAGGCATTTAAGAAGGAGCGATTTATGAAATTAAGCAGAGTATTAGCATCTTTCGTTAACAGTATTTTATTTATAGTTAACTTTGTATTATGAATCTTGAACATGAAACCACTTGGTCAAAAAATTTGAAACACATGATGCCCTGAATCAAGAAAAGAACAATTTGTTTTTGGTCTTTTCTCAGCATTAATGTATATATCAATAATTTTATTTATTATCAATATTTATTTTTGGTTTAAAGACGAAGAATCAATTGCAGTTAGATTAACTAAAATGGTTTTTTAATAACAAAATTGAGTGCGTAAAGCTCTCTTTTTTTATAGTAAAATTATTATATTAAAAGGATGAAATCATGAATGCTAAAGAACTCAATTTAGTTAATAAAAAAATAATTGAAATAGCAAGTTATTTAAAAAATAATAATTTAACACCTCTAGAAAATTTAAAAGTAAAAAATTTATTAACTAAAATAATTGATAAGTTTTTAATTAATGATTTATCTATAGCTAAAACATTAATTAATAACGAATTTAAATCCAATGGAAAAGAAGTTGATATACATGTAGAGTCTAAAACAGATATTTCCATATCTGAAGTACATTCTTTTTTATATTTTTTAAAAACTTCTTTATCTTTTCTTCTTGAAAAAAGACCGGAATTTTTTAATTTTTATATTTATAGTGAAATTAAGAATATCTTATTTTTTTATATTGAAGAAACAAAAAGAATAGCACTTTACGATGATTATAAAATTCATTTCTCCCAAAAACAAAACGGATATCACTTACAAAATTCAATGTATAAATATCTATATTCTATATTTGATAAACTTATTTATATTAATGTACATTTAATAAATAAGTTTGATTTACGTAAAATTGAATCTTTGAATTATAAATTTACACAAGATTTTGTTCAAATATCTAATTTACTTTTTAAAGACAAAGAATGCGAAAGAAGAACTAGTTTATTACTACAAAATTATCAAAAATCTCCTATCTTTCATTTTGTTAGAAAATTAAGAAATTCCTTAGAGCATAGTTTTAATAACCCTGAATTGAAAACTTCTAATTCTTTAAGTATAGAAACAATTTTTATATTAATAATGCGTATAATTTTAGAAATAGATTTAAGCTTTAAAAGAGATCATGAAATATATAATTTATTAATTAAAAAGTAAGTTTTAAGTTTCTTTATACATTGCTTTTATTATAAAATTATTTAAAGTGAGGTTTTGTTGTGAAACATTGAGAAGAAGTTAATATTGGCCATTTTTCTGGACCCTTAGATTTATTGGTAACAATGATTAAAGAAAAAAAAATTAGTATAATGGATGTTAACTTAATTGAGTTGGCGGACCAATACCTCGAATATATAAATTCGCAAAAAGCCTTAGATATTGAAATTGCTAGTGAATACCTTGCGATGGCTGCGCAATTAATTGAATTGAAATCTCATTTGCTACTACCTAGAGAACAAGAAGAATTTTACGAAGAAGATTATTCTTATGAAAATTTTTTAGAACAATTAACAAGATATGATCAAATAAAATCAGTTACAGATTTTTTTGCATCTAAACAAGAAGAATATTTAAAAAGTTTTTCAAAAAATAAAACTAAAACAAAATTTTCTGCAAAAATTCAAAAAAATAACGAAACTGAAGATTTGTTTGATCCATTATCTATGGATATGGAAGATTTTGCTCAAATTTTTAAAAGATTAATGATGCAAGCTGAAATTAGAGATTTTGATCCTAATTTTGTGCTCGAAGAAGAAAGTTATAACACAATCACTACAGAAATATTATCACCACAAGATATTTCAAACATGATTTTAAATAAGATGCAGTCAAACAAATTTAAAGAATGAAGATTGGAAGAATTAGTTTCTAAAGAAATAATGAATTTAAGGAATTTGATATCAACTTTTTTAGCAGTTCTTGATTTAGTGAGACATTCTGTTGCAAAAATTGAACAAAAAGATAATACATTGTTAATTCAATTTTCAAAAGAAGTTCTAGAGGATGAAAAAATAATAAAAGCATTGGAGGTGCAAATTAATGAATAAAGAAAAATTAATGGCAATAATTGAAGGAATTTTATTTATTTATGGTGATGAAGGAATTTCTTTAATGGAATTAGAAACTGTTCTAGATCACTGTAAACCTTCAGAAATTAAATCAGGAATTCTTGATTTAGAAGCTAAATACAAAAATGATGATTCCTCATCTTTAGCAATTCAAAAATTTGGCATTAACAAATATAGAATGCAAACAAAAAATGATTTGCATGAATGATTTGCCAAATTAGAAGTTGTTCAATCACAATCAAAACTTTCAAATTCTTCAATAGAAGTTTTATCAATAATTGCTTACAAAGGGCCAATTACCAAGACCAGAATTGACGATATTAGACAATCTGATTCTTCGTATCAACTCTATAAATTAAAAGATAAAAAATTAATTAGAAGTATTGGAAAAGACGAAGAAAATAATAGAGCCAATTTGTATTCAATTACAGAAAATTTTTTTAAACTTTTTAATATCGTTGGCGGAAAAGAATCATTGCCAAAAATAAGCGATGAAGAAATAGCGGAAGAAGTTGAAAAAAACAGAAATTCAAACGAAGTAAATGGAAAAGATATATTTGGTGAAAATGTATTTTTTGGAGAAGAATAATGGCACAAATCGAACGTTTACAAAAAATAATTGCAAATAGAGGTGCTGTTTCTAGAAGAGCTGCAGAAAAATTAATGTTAGAAGGAAAAGTTAGTGTTGATGGACAAATAATTACTGAACTTGGATATAAATGTGATATTAATTCATTAATTGAAATTTCGGGTAAAGAAATAATCCCAGAAACACAAAAATATTATTTCTTATTTAACAAACCTAGATTAGTTTTAACTACAATGAAAGATCCCAAAGGTAGAGAAACTGTTTCTGATTTTTTTAAAGATATTTCAGCAAGAGTTTATCCTGTTGGTAGACTTGATTATGATGTTTCAGGATTGTTATTAATGACCAACGATGGTGATTTTGCAAACTTTGTTATGCATCCTAGATATGAATTTATTAAAACTTATCAAGCATTATGTAGAGGAAATGTAACTAAAAAACAAGTTTCACAATTGATGAAAGGCGTTTTAATAGATGATGATTATCAAACAAAAGCTATTGATGCAAAATTGTTAAATTACAATAAAGAAAAAAATATTTCAATTGTAGAATTAACGATTGCAGAAGGCCGCAAACATCATGTTAAAAAAATGTTAGCAGCAGCAGAAATTGATTTGGCTAAACTTCAGAGAATCAAAATAGAATTTTTAGAAATAGGTGATTTGCAAGTTGGTGAATATCGTTCTTTAACCCCACATGAAATCAAACAATTTTATGGAATTTATAATTCGACAAAACGTAAAGGAGACTTATAATGCGCATAGCAGTTTTTGGCACAGTAGGTGCTGGTAAATCATCAGTTTCAGAAGAATTATCTAAAAAATTGGGACATGAAATTTTTCCTGAGCCAGTTGAAGAAAATCCTTATTTCGAAGATTATTACAAAGACTTAAAAGCAACAGTTTTTAAAATGCAAATTTACATGTTAGCAGCGAGATCAAAGCAATTAAAACAAGCGCAACAATTAAAAAACATTATTTTTGATCGCACAATTTTAGAAGATCCTATTTTTATGAAAGTTAACCATCAATTAGGAAACATTAATGATACTGATTTTCAAACTTATCAAGATTTTTATGAGAATGTAGTTTTAGAAAATTTAAAAATTCCTGATGAAAGAGTTAAATTTGATATTGTAATTTATTTAAAGGTCTCAACCGATAAAGCGATGGAAAGAATTATCAATAGAGGAAGAAGAGAAAAATTAAATGTTGATCGCGGTTATTGAGAATTATTAAACAAAAATTATGAAATTTTTTATGAAAAAAATGCTTACGATTTTCCGTTTTTTGTTGTTGATGCAGAAAACGATAATTTAGAAGAAAAAATGGAATTTATTTTAAAAGAAATTTATCGTAGACAACCAGATTTAAAAAAATAAAATTTATTGAAAGAAGGAAAAGATATGGGAAGAGCACATGAAGTTAGAGCTTCATCAATGGCTAAAACTGCGGCTAAAAAATCAACAACAAACGGAAGAGCTGCCAAAGAAATTTATATGGCAGCTAAAGCGGGAGGCGGAGATCCTAATGCTAATTTAGCTTTGAGAGCAGTTATTGACAAAGCTAAACAAAATCAAGTTCCTGTTGATGTTATTCAAAGAGCGATAAAGAGAGCCACTGGCGGAGATGCAGAAAATTATTTAGCAAATAGGTATGAAGCAATGGGTCCAGGAAACACAGCTATTATAATTGATGCTTTAACAAGTAATGTTAATAGAGCATCAGCTTCAATTAAAGAAGTAATTAACAAAAACCATGGTAATCCAGAAGGCAAAGTAGCTTTTATGTTTAAAGACGCTTCAATTTTTGCATTTGAAAATAAAACAGTTGATGAAGTTTTGGAAGGTTTGTTAATGCATGAAGTTGACGTTGACGATGTTGTAGAAGAAGATGGACTAATCATTGTTTATGCGCCATTCAAATCATTTGCGGCTGTAAAAAAGGCTTTAGATGCAATTGGTGTGAGTAATTATTTAACATCAGAACAAAAAATGATTCCTATTGATTCATATGTCCAATTAAGTGAAGAACACAAATCACAATTACAAACATTATTGAACAAACTTGATGATTTAGAGGATGTTCAAAACGTCTATCATAATGCAATAATTTAAAAAAATAAATTATTTATAATTTATCTAGGGGTTAATATGAGTATTGAATTTTATTTAAACATATTATTATGAATAGTAGATTCAGGTTTAATAATAGGAATCATGATCACCTATTTGTTTTTTAATGCTCACTATAATAAATGACTTGTTCCAAGAATAAATACTTATAATGATGTTATTGATTCTAAAACACTTAATTCTTTAATTGAAGAATTTCGCCTAATGTTTAATCTTAAAGATTATGAAATTATTTTTAGTGATGATTTAAAACCTCATAAATTATTTTGAAACTTAAAAAAAAGGCAAAAACAAATCATCATATCTAAAAGAATTTTTGAATCTGTTGGTTATGAATTAGATTATATAATTTCCCGTATTTGAATATCAGCTAAAGAAATTAATAAAGATAATAAAATTAAAAATTATAAATTTGTAACTAAATATATAACCAATACACTTTTACTATTAATAGTTTTATTTTATCTACTTCAATCATTAATATTTTTTTATTGTATAAGCAAAAACATTGATACAATTGCTCAAAACAGTTTTATTTTCTTTTTGTGAAAAAATTTTATTGTTGCAATTTTAGTCATTATATTTACATCAATGTTTATCATAAATTATCTTGTAGCTTATAGATTAAAAGAAAAAATAGAATTATATTACAATTATGAAATTTCTAATTTAGTTAAAATTGTATTTGAACAATTTGAATATGATTTTCGTGCGGCAAGAACTTATGCCCAACAAATAAAAATTCCTATTATTTTTATTTTTAATCAAAAACATAACAAATGATTAGGTCCATTTGTTTATTAAAAAACTTGTTTATTCAAACAAGTTTTTTATTTTTTATGAATTTTTTATAATAAGTTTATTTTTTGTTAAATCAATTGTTATAGATCCAATTGGTGCGCAAATAATTATTGAAAGAATTACAACAATTAAAATTACATTAGCAGCATATGAATCAAAACCTATAGTTGCTAAAGGAATAGTTACTAAGTAAACTTGAAATGTGGTTTTTGGTAAAAAAGCTATTACAAAAAAATTTTTTCATATCAAGACATTTTAGAAAATAAGATGGCAACTATAATTTCTATTGAACTTAGAATTAAGCATATTAAAATCAACCCGACAATTTTTATACCTACTTCAGGATTTTTTTAATATTAAAAGCATACTAACTAAAACAAATAACAATAATTCAAAAAAAGTTCAAAGTCCTTGATAATTATTCAATAATTCTTCTATTAACTAATAATCTTTTTATGAATGGTAACTTCAAAAATTATAATAGCAATAAATTCCTCTAATGAAATTGTTATTATTTTATTATTTATTGATATTTTTAAGTGTTCAATTCAAATCGCTAATGCTGCAAAAGCTAAGATTAAAAGAAACTTTATTAATTTTGATATCTGCAAATGCTTAAATAATTTAGAAATTCCTCAAACAAAAAGAAAAATTATTAATACTTTCGTGATTATTGAAATTGGTAAACTAGAAATTGTTCATCAATCAAAAGCGCCTTGGATAAAAATTTTTATTAAAAAAGTAAAAAGGACAATTACAAAAATATCATCAACACTAGTTCCGGACATCGCCATTTGCGTAATTGATCTATTAGTTTCTTTTTTTCTTTGATTATATTCAGCATTCTAGAAACTATAATCGTAGGATAAATAGCTGCTAAAACAGTTCCTAAAATTGCTGTTGTAAATAACTTAGCCCTAGTAATAGTGGGCTTAAAATAATTGTTCCTGCTATTTCAAAACATGTAGGAATAAAACAAAGCATTAATGCTGTTAAACCGTTTTGTTTTAAATCACTAATGTTTAGGGACAAATCAGAGCGTAAAAAATGAGGATTAATGCAAGTTTTCACAAATCAGATGCATAATTTAATAACGATTCCTCTATTAATACTGGTTGAATTATATTTGTTGCATAAGAAGCCAAAATGATTCTTTCAACAATATAACCAATAATTTTTTAGCAATTTAATGATTTCTGTAAATTTACCTAAATCTTTTAGACAACCAAAATTATAATTGCAAAATTAAATAACATATTCATATTTTTTCCTGAGCAAATAAAAAACGTCTACGAAAAATTTGCAGACGTCATTATCATTATTTTCTTTATATATATTATGTATAATTGGTGCTTATCATATCCTAATTAAATTATAAATAGATATTATCATAAAATATAATTAATATAATTTTTTATCTTTTTTAAGCTTGACCTAAACCTTTAACTTTTCATTCTTCTTTAATTATTTCTTTTTCACCATTTTTAATGCGTTCTTTGTATTCATTGAATCTTTCTTTGCATTCAGCTAATTCATGTAAAGCTTCTTTTTCATCCACTCATCCATCGATTCTTACAGTTTTATTTTGTAAAGCTTTGTATTGCATAAAAAAGTTGGTAATCTCATCTTTTAAATGTTGAGGTACATCTTTAAAATTATTGTAAGTATCGAAACGAGGATCGTTTGCAAAAACACCAAATAATTTTGTATCGATTTCTCCATTGTCAATCATTTTGATTGCGCCTAAAATTCTAACATTAACCTCTACACCAGGTAAAGTTGGATAAGTACATAGCGATATTACATCTAATGGATCACCATCTCAGTCTAAAGTGTTTTCAACCATTCCATATTCTCCTGGATAAAAATTGGCTCCATATAAAACTCTATCTAAAACAATTCTTCCTGTTACTTCGTTTACTTCATACTTATTTGTTGATCCTTTTGGGATTTCAACAATCATAGGAATTACATTTTCTTTTGCCATAATAAATAATTTCTCCTTAAACAATAATATTTTAACCTTATTAAAATAATTATTAAAATCAATTTTATAAAAAATATAAATTAAATCACTTTTTTAATTTATAATTATTATAATTAACATAAACACGAGGAGAAAAATATGGAACAAAATTATCGGATTTGATCACATAAATATGATTTATCAGAAATAAATAAAAAAAATTATAAACATGTACTAAAAGAATATTTTGCTTTAAAAACTTCAAGAATTACTATTTTGGCAATGTTATTAGCTTTAAATGTTATTTTTACTTTAATTAGTAAATTTCTTTTAGGAATGTTGCCAATTGCAGGATTCTTAGTTGTAGAAATAACATTTTTTACTATTTTATTAACTCAATTAATTACTAACTTTTTTTACAGCTTAATTTTCTTGGAATTAACTGTTTGAATGCGAATGATGTTCACAGGAACTACACCTGTAGAATTAATTGCTATGAACTTAGTTGATGGATTCTTTTTGATAGTTTTTACATTGTTAATTTTTTTAACAAAATTATTTTTGGTTCAAAAACAATTATTTAAGGAAAGTAAAAATTTTAAAATAATTGTATTGATATACGTTATTGCTTCTGTAATCGTTGTTTTGCTAACAGCAGCATTTGCTGTTTGAATGAATGATGCCTTTTTGTTAGATATGTATGGTGTTGATGATAGTTTTAAAACTTCAACTATGTATTGAACCATTTTTGGGTTTAATATTTTGAAATATAGTGTAAATGTAATTATTTTCTTAATGCTGTATAAAGTAACCATCATTTTAATTAATAGATACCGCTTTTAGTAGCTTTAAAATAAAGAAAATTTAAAAATAAAAAAATAGTTAGGAGAGATATTATGAAAAAACCTAAAAACGCACAAGAAACATTAAAAAAACTTAAAAAAGATTTAATTATTGATTTAAAAGATGAACAAGAAGTTTTAAAAGAAAATCATCGAAAAGAAGATCATTACCATGGTTATCACCATTTTGATAAATTTGGAAATCATGATGATATTTCTGAAGATGAATTTAAAATTACAACAATGCTAAAAATTTCTTCAAAAAGCTTAATTTACCGACTTGTTTTAACGGGTGTATTTTTAGCTTTAGCAATTGTTGCTTCTGCAATGGATATGTTGACAGAATCTTTAGCGATTCCAATAGGACAAGTTTATATTCAAACTCGTTTTTTAGACACAATTGTTATGTTGCTTGCATTACCAGCAATAGGACCAATTTTCGCACTATTACTAGCGATAATCGAGCCAATTTTACATAATTTAATTCATGGAATGGAGCACGGTTGAATTCAACCATTTATGGATAGTTTGAGTAATTCGTTAATTATTCTTTTAAGTTGAGTTCTTTATTATTATGTTTTTAAAAATTCACCTTATCATAAGCATCCTAGTAAAAAAGTTGATTTATATCGTCGCATTACCCCAGCAATTATTTTAGTATTAGTTGCCGCTTTAATTTCAACTGGAACTTTTATTTTAGCTTTGAAAATTCAAGATTTAACAACTAATGTAAATTTATTGCCTGAAGAGACAATTTCTTTTGATCATATTAGCTCTGAATTTGCTTTGATTTTCTTTTCTATATTTGGAGTCAACATTTTAAGATATGGAATTGCTTATGCATTTTATGTTTTAATAGAAGGTAGAATTAGACCTTTAAACCATCGTTATAAATAATTGATTAAATTATTTATAACGATAATTTCAATATATTTTTGTGATTATGAAAAATATTTTTTATTTAAAATTGAGCCATTTATTTAATAAAATAATTTTTATTTAGTTTTAACCTTTTTATTATTAATATAAATTCCTTTATATATTTAATCAATAATAATTCCTTAATCATTTTGAATTATTTTTTTAGGATATTTGTTTTTATTTATTGATAAATTTTGATATTTTTTTGTTTTCATAAATTTTAAATTAATTAATTTAAGTTATCATGCATTGTTTATTCAAGAAACATATTAAGGTAATATTAAACAGTTTATATTGTGAGCTCATTTTTTATTTATAACTAATTATGGTTAGATATGTTTTATAATTATATAAGTGGAAATTGAGGTGTTTTGATGGCAGAATTTGTTTCAAGAAAAAGACTTCATAAGGAAACAATTGAACAACTTAATAAAGAAATAGAAAAAATTAATTCAAAAGATAAAAATGATCATTTTTTAAACAGTTTATATTCACAATTAGAATCAATTGACTACAAACACTTTAGCGCTATAAAAAATGAATTAAATAAAAATTTTGAAATGCAAAAATTTTATTTAGAAAAAGATAAGAGTAAAGAATTGATTAATTCAGAAATTAAACACACAATTAAAAAATATTTAAATGAAATAGAATCAATTGACAATTCACATTTAAGTATTAGAAAAAATAAATCTGCACATCGTTCACCTAAATTAATACATGATCAAATTCATAAAATTGAACTAAAAGAATTAATTCTAAAAATTAACTCCATTAATGAAATAGAAAATAAAAAATTTTTGGAACTTAATGAATTTTTAGCAAAGGAAAACAAAATAATTGCCAAATCTTCATTGGAAACTTCGGTTTTAAAAGCATATATAAAAGATTATAAAGATATTGATACAACAAATTTAGTTACTGATGCAAAAAAGAAAATGACAGTTTCAATTGAAAAAATTAATAAGCAAAAAGATAAATACAATATTAGTTATAAATGATTTATTATTATAATTCCAATAATAATTTTTGCAATGATTTCGTGCATAGTTATACCATTTGTTGTTTAATAGGAGGAAAAATGAAAAAAATAATAATAGCAGTTGATGGCACAGCTGGTTCAGGTAAGACAATTACTTTTAAAAAAATTGCTGAAAAATTGAATTATATTTTCATAGATACAGGTTTGATGTATCGAGCTTTTACTATTTTTGGAGTTTTAGAAAAAATTAATTTTCAAAATCCTAATGAAATAAAAAAATTGATTCCCAAATTTAATTATGAGGTTAAGGGCAATAAAATATTTGTTAACAACATGGATGTTACGTCGAAGTTGCAAACTAGTGAAGTTTTAGAAAATATTAATTCAATTACAGGAATTTCTGAAGTTAGAAATATGATGGTTGAATCACAACGAAAAATTGCGCTTGATAACAAAAAAAACGGAGTTATTATGGTTGGAAGAGATATTACTTCAGTTGTTTTACCTGATGCTGATTTAAAAATTTATCTTGATTCTTCAATTGATTCAAGAGCAAAAAGAAGATATAACCAAAATTTAAAAGCAAATATTAAAAACATGTCTTTGCAAGTAATTAAGGATGCAATTATTTTACGAGATTATACAGACAAAAATAGAGAAGTAGGTCCGTTAAAATTAACTTCAGATTCTTGGTATATTGACAATTCTAAAATAGGTTTAGAAACAGTTGTCAAAAAAGTTATTAAAAAAATAAAAGAATTAGAAGGTGAGGATTAATTATGGCCAAAAAAGGAATAGTAGCAATTGTTGGGCGTCCTAATGTTGGTAAATCCTCATTATTTAATCGTGTAATTCGTGAAAAAAAATCAATTGTAGAAGATACTCCAGGGGTTACTAGAGATAGAATTTACGGTAATGCCGAATGATTAACTAGAGAATTTTTGGTAATTGATACAGGTGGAATAACTCTTGAAGATCAACCATTTGCTAAAGAAATAAAAATTCAAGCCGAAATTGCAATAGAAGAAGCTGATGTTATTGTTTTTGTTTTAAATTACAAAGAAGGTTTGACTGAAGAAGATAAAATGATTGCAAGAATTTTATACAAAACAAAAAAACCAGTTTTAATTGTTGTTAACAAATACGATAAAAAAGATTTAAATTTAGATATTTTTGAATTTATGTCGATAGGACTTGGTGAACCTATAATGATTTCTTCTACTCACGGAATCGGAATTGGTGATTTACTTGATCAAATTGTTCACTCTATGCCTAAAATTGAAAATAATATTGAATCAGGAATTTCTAGAATAGCAATTATCGGAAAACCAAATGTTGGAAAATCTTCACTTGTCAATTCTTTAACAGGACAAAACAGAATGATTGTTTCTCCAGTCGCCGGAACTACACTTGATGCTGTTGACACAAAAGTTAAACATGAGGGCAAAGAATATATTTTAGTAGATACTGCCGGTCTTCGTAAAAAAGGTAAGATTTATGAAAATATTGAAAAATATTCTTATCTAAGAGCTTTAACAACAATTAATTCATCTGACATTGTCGTTTTAATGGTGGATTCTTCAAGTAAAATTACTGATCAAGATACAAATATTGGTGGGTTGGCTCATGAAGAGAAAAAACCAGTTATAATTGTTGCTAACAAATGAGATTTAGTACAAAACAAAGAAAAAGCAATACATGATAAAGAAGAAGAAATCCGTAGTTATTTCAAATATCTCCAATATGCTCAAATTTTATTTATTTCAGCAAATGATAAAACTCGTATTGGCAAGGTTTATCAAGCGGTAGATAATATAGTTGAAGGTCTTAAGAAAACTATTAAAACTTCTGTTTTCAATGAAGTTTTAAATAGAGCACAATTAATAAATCCAGCTCCGAATCATAATGGTGGCAGATTAAAAATTTATTATGGTTCACAAGTTGAAGCATACTTACCAACTTTCGTAATGTTTGTTAACAATCCTGATTATGTACACTTTTCTTATAAAAGATTTTTAGAAAATCAAATTCGATTGCAATTTGGATTTGAAGGTGTACCAATAAACCTAATTTTTAGAGAAAGGAAATAATTAGCATGAAAAATATCACTATAATTGGAACGGGAGCTTATGGAACATGTTTAGCTAATGTATTGGCGGATAACGGGCATAGCGTTGTTATGTATGGAATCGTTGAAACACAAGTAAATGATTTAAATATTAATCACAAAAATTCAACTTTTTTAGGAGATATCAAATTTAATCAAAATATTAAAGCAACAACTGACTTATCTGCTGCCTTAGAAAAGACAGATATTTTAATTTTGGGAGTACCAACTGTTGCTTTAAAATCTGTGATCAAAGACATTATTAAATATGCAAAAAATGAAATGATTATCATAAATACTGCAAAAGGTTTAGATGAAGAAAATTTAGGTTTGCTATCTGATTTAATTAAAAGAGAATTTGCAGAAAGTAAAATGATGAAAGAATACGCAGCTTTATATGGTCCTTCAATTGCTAGTGAAGTTGCCCAAAGAAAACCAACAGCTCTGATGCTTTGTTCTGATAAACTTGAAGTTGCTAAAGATTTAGCAAAAATTTTTAGCAATGAATATTTTTATGTTTATCCTTGAAATGATTTAGCAGGATGTGAGATTGCTGCAGCTTTAAAAAATACTGTGGCAATTGGATCTGGAATTTTATTCGGATTTGAAGCCGGAGATAATGCACAAGCTTCTTTAATTACGGTTGGAGCTAACGAAATGTTTTTAATTGGTTCGCAATTTGGTGCTCGTTTAGAAACTTTCTTTAATTTTGCGGGTTTAGGAGATTTAATCTTGACAGCTTCTTCACAAAAATCAAGAAATTTCACTTTAGGAAGAAAAATCGCTAAATATAATTCTGCTAAAATAGCTATGGAAAATTATAAATTAACAGTCGAAGGAGTGGGCTCAGCTAAAATAGCTTTTAATTTATGTAAGAAATATAATTTAAAAACCTCACTTTTTGAAAATATGTTTCAAATATTATATAATGATACCAAGCCAATAGCTCTAATTAACAACGTTTTTAACGACGTTAAATTGGTTTAAATTTATTATATTTATTAATTAAGAAGAAAAGGAAAAAGACTATGACTAAAAAAGAATTAGCACAAGTTATTATTGAAACAGAAGATATTTCAAAATCACAAGTTGAAAGAATTATTACTTCAATTTTTGAAGAAATCACAAATGCACTTGCAAAAGGTGAGGAAGTTTCAATCGCATCATTTGGAAAATTCTCAGTTTCTAAAAGAGCTGCACGTGAAGGTATTAATCCTTCAACTGGAGCTAAGATTAAAATTGCTGCTTCTAAAGCAGCTAAATTTAAAGCAGCTAAACAATTAAAAGAAGCTGTAAACTAATTCTAATTAGTGTTAGATATAACAAATAAAAGTTGCTTAAATATTATTATTTAGCAACTTTTATTTTGAAAATTTTATGGAGGTTAAAATGATTACTGACTTAATGAAAAAAGGACTTCTAGGAAAAAGAATGCTTTTAATGTCAACATACAAAAAAGCAGGTTTAAGCGAAAATGAAGTGATGATTATTTTAATGATTATGCATTTGAGCGAAGATAAAACTTTATTTGTAACCCCTAATACATTAGCGGAAAATATGCATTTATCAGCTTCAGATATTGATAAAGCGATAGCGAAAATGTCAAATAATAATTTAATCAAATTTGTCTCAAAAAAAATTGATTTAACACCTTTATTTACGAGATTAATCGGAATCTTACAAGAAGAATACATGATGAAGGAAAATGAAGATCTTTTTTCAGTTATTAATAATAAATTAGATAATAAATTATTAGCTGATCAAATGGATGAAATAACCATAATGATTAATGGAACGATTAGCAAACAACAACTTTTTAGAATTGTTAATAACAATGAATTTAAAAACTATGAAGAATTAATTAAAATCATTGCCAAAGAAATTAGTAATAAAAATAAAATGCTTACTAGATTCAATTGGTTAGAGAATTAAAGCATTGTAAATAATCAAGTTTAAGCTCATGAGTTAAAAATAACTCATGAGCATTTTTTTCGAATCATTGAAAATAAACTTTTTGTCCAAAATTATTAACTCTAAATTGTAGAAGAGCAAAATCAATCAAAAAATATTTGTCAAATTGTCCAAAATAAATAATTAAAAAAGCTAAACCATTGGTTGCTAAAATATGATTTAATTTTTTAATTTGATTTTTTCTAATACCTTGTCAGTTAAAAAAATCTTGGTAAGTTTCCTTTGCTTCAAATTCAAAATAGCGACCTATAAAATTTCCGATGTAATCGCAGTTACTAGATTCTTTGAAAAGAGCAGAATTAATTAATTTATTATGATTTGTTTTTACCACTCCTATATTTGTCGGTATTTTTGAAACACTGCAAATCTCTTGTTGTTCATACTTATTGTGTGTAATGTTTAAAATTTCTTCTAAAAACATTCCTTGATTGTTTATTGGTTTCATTCTTTCACCTCATATATGATTAGACAAAAATGTTAAAATTTAGAAAGGAGATTTTAAAAATGAATAATGAAATTAATAAATTTAATGCCGAAGATATTTATAACAAGAGTTTTACAATAGAAATTAAGGGTTACAAAGCAGAAGAAGTAGAAGATTTTTTAGATGATATTCAAAAAGATTATGTATATTTTTCAAAAATTATTGAAGAATACAAAAAAAAGAATGAGTCACTTAATAATGACTTATTCTCTTTAAAAAATAAATATGAAAATATGGAAAGTGCTAATTTAGATATTTTTAAAAAATATTTGGATAATATAAAAGAACAATTAACTAGTTCAGATCTAATATCAAGAATTTCAAACATGGAAAGTACATTACAAGCTATTTTAAATAAAATCAATAAATAAACTAATTAGTTTGTAAAAACTGATTTTTATTACTTAATTGAGATAAAATTATAATAAGATTTTGATAGTCAATCGCTATATCTGAAAAATGATATAGAGGAAACTCCACGCTTACACAATCTGCGATGATTGTAGTGTTTGTGCTAATTGAAAAAATAAGATTAGGCATCATTTTGATGACGGCGTAACTAACCTAAGGGAAACTATGGTGATGTTACTAATGTGCCACAGAGACGAATAAAGGGAAACCTGGAAATGGAACGCGGTAAACCCCACAAGTAAGAAACTCAAATTTTGGTAGAGGAGTCTAAGAAGAGGAATTGAACTTAACTTAGGACAGCAATGTAGATAGATGGTTGACACTGGAAACAGTACAGAACGTGGGTTATGCAAAATCTTGTATTTTTTAATAGATTGTGGTGAACAAATGAAAATTTTGGCAACAGAAGTATTGACGATTTTACATGAACAAAATTTAAAAATTAGTGCTTGTGAATCTTTTACTGGAGGAATGTTTAGCAACAAATTAACAAATATTCCTGGATCGAGCAAAGTTTTTGTTGGTTCATTTATTAGCTATTCTGAAACAATGAAAAAAAATATTGTTAAAGTAAGCAAACGAGTTATTAAAAAATATGGAGTAATTTCTCAAGAATGTGCTGAAGAAATGGTTCTTAAAACCCAAAAATTATTAAAATCGCATCTAACAATTTCATTTACTGGTAATGCTGGACCGACAAGTTTGGAAAATAAAAATGTAGGAACAGCTTATATTTCGATTTTATTTTTAGGCCGTCTAGAATCATTTAAATTTGAAATGAAAACTGAAGATCGTTATAAATTTAAAATTGGGGCAGTTAATTTTGCTTTCAAAGAAATTTTGAATTTAATCAAAAAATAATTTTTCTTTCTAAACCTTAATGGAGGTTATTATGGAAGAACTAACAACAAAAACAAATAATTCAAAAAACCAAGGAGAGATTACCATGGCGAAAAAATCTAGCGATGAAAAAATAACAAATGTTTGAGAAGACGAAAATTTAAAAGAAGTTTTGCGCGATATTGAGAAAAATTTTGGTAAAGGTTCAATTATGTCGCTTGGTGACGACAATAAAATTTTAATAAAAGAAGTAATTCCGACAGGTAGTTTTTTAATTGATCAGGCAATTGGCATTGGGGGCTATCCTAAAGGCAGAATCATTGAAATTTTCGGACCTGAATCTTCAGGTAAAACCACTTTAGGATTACACGCAATTGCTGAAGCACAAAAAAAAGGTGGTATTGCTGCATTTATTGATGTCGAACATGCTCTTGATGCTAATTATGCAAAATCTTTAACAGTGGATATTAAAAATTTATTAGTAGCTCAACCTGATAACGGAGAACAAGCTTTAGATATTTTAGAAATGTTAGTAAAATCAAACACTATTGATATTGTTATTTTGGATTCGGTTGCAGCTTTAGTGCCTAAAGCGGAATTAGATGGAGAAATGAGTGATCAATCAATTGGATTGCAAGCTAGATTGATGTCCAAAGCTTTAAGAAAACTTAACGGCATTATTTCTAAAACCAATACTGTTGTTATTTTTATTAACCAATTAAGAGAAAAAGTTGGTGTTATTTTCGGTTCTCCAGAAATAACACCCGGAGGAAGAGCGTTAAGATTTTATTCTTCTGTAAGAATTGAAGTTCGAAAAAGTGAACAAATTTTAAATAATGGTGAAAATATTGGAAATAAAGTAAAAGTAAAGGTGGTTAAAAACAAAGTAGCACCACCTTTCAAAACGGCTTTAATAACAATTAATTATAATCAAGGAATTGACCGAAATGGAGAAATAATTGATTTAGCAGTGCTTTATAATATTATTAAAAAATCTGGTGTTTGATATTCTTATAACGATCAAAAAATTGGTCAAGGTAAACAAAATGTTTCTGAATGAATGTTAAATAATCCTGATATTTCTAAAAAAATAGAACAAGAATTAGAAAAATATATTAATAAATAAATTTTTTGGGCGAGTAAAAGAATAATGTAATTTAGTAAATAAGTAGAAAAGCAGTGAAAACTGCTTTTTTTGTTGTTCAATAAAAAAGTTAAAAATATAGAAAATTAAAACAAATAAAAACTTACTTCTATAAAGTGAGTTTTTATTTACAAGCCTCAATTGTAGTTGTTATCTTGTTTTTGCTATAATCAAAGAGTGCTAACGCACACCACGCTTTTCTGATAGAAAGAAGATATTAGAAATGACACAAATTATCGTTATTGTGCTACTAGCTGTAGCTCTAGTACTTGCCATCTTGGTGATAGTCTGGCTTAAATTTTCTAAAAGTCAAAAAAATTTAGTCAATAAGGCTCAAAAAGAAGCAAAAATAGCTAGAAAATCTATCCTTGCAAATGGTTATAGAGAAATAAACGAACTTAAATTAGAATTTCAAAGAGAAAGAGACAAAAGAATTCATGAGCTTGATTTAGAGGCTATCAGAATTAAGGGCGATTTGTCTCTATTAGAGAAAGAACAAGCCCTAAACAAAATTAAACAACAACGTTTGAACGCATTGGAAGTATCCCTAGAAAAACGCGGGCAAGAATATGACATTAAAATAAACAATATTATTATTGCCTTAGAAGAAATATCAGGAATTAGTAGTGAAACTGCTCGTGAATTGTTACTTGAAACAGTAAAATTCAAAATTCGAAAAGAAACTAATTCCTATATCAAAAATGCAGAATTAGAAGCTCACAACAAAGCGAAAGAATTGAGTAATGGTATTATTATTTCTTCAATGGAAAAATATGCAACAGAAATCGCTAATGATAAAACAACCAATGTTATTAAGTTAGAAAATGATGATCTAAAAGGACGTATTATTGGTAAAGATGGAAGAAATATTAAAGTTTTCGAGCAATCAGGAGGAGTTGATGTTGTAATTGATGATACCCCTGGAGTGGTTGTTATTTCTTCATTTAATCCAATCCGAAGAGAAATCGCTAAAAGAACCCTTGAAAAATTGTTAATTGATGGGCGTATTCAACCTTCGAAAATAGAATCAGAATTAAAAAAGCAAGAAGAGAATATTAACGAAATTATTTTAGAAGAAGGTACTAATGTTGTTAAAGAATTAGAAATATCAAACATGGATATCGAATTGGTTAAATTAGTTGGTAAATTAAAATATCGTACAAGTTATGGTCAAAGTGTTTTATTACACTCAGTTGAAGTTGCAAAAATTGCAGGTTCAATTGCAGCAGAACTAAATCTAAATGTAAAAGATGCTATTCGCGCCGGACTATTACACGATATTGGAAAAGCTGTGGACTTTGAACAAGAAGGAAACCACGTTATCTTAGGAGTTGATGTTGCTAGAAAATATGGTGAAAACGATGTTGTTATTAATGCAATTGAATCTCATCATGAAGACGTTGCAAAAGAAACACCAATTGCAGCAATTGTTTCAATTGCAGACTCTATCAGTGCTTCAAGACCTGGAGCAAGAAATAACACTGTTAGTGAATTTTTTACTAGAATGAAAGAAATTGAAAAAGCATGCAATGCTATTCCTGGAGTTGATAAAGCCTATGCTTTACAATCAGGAAGACAAATAAGAGTTATCGTTGATCCGACAACTGTTAATGACGAACAAATGTCAGAAACTATTGAAAGAGTTAAAGAAGCTATCGAAAATAGCGCTAAAATCCCTGGTGACACAACAATAACATTAATTAGAGAAAAAAGAGAAGTAAGAATAATTAGATAAGGGTTTATTCCCTTATTTTTAATTTTCGGAATAAAATTTAAAATAAGAACAAGAGGTATAAAAAAGATTATGAAGGAACTTTCGAAAAAATTGATTGAGCAAATAAAAACTAGTACACAATTAGGTATAGATTTAATTGATACAATAGAATTCCAAACTTTAGCAAAAGAACTTTTTGCAAACGAAATTCTTCACGGGGTAATTGTTGGCATAATCGAGTATAGTACTTGAATGATAGGTTTAACTGATCGTCGTTTAATTTTAATTAAAAAAGCTGAATTATACGGGAGTGAAATTCGTCAGTTTGGTCTTGAAGAAATTTTGAATATCAAATTGGAAACACAAGGCTATAAAGCTAATTTAATTTTTGATTTAGCAAAAGATTTAGGATTTAAGATTACAGAAATTAACATAGATAACTCTAGAATTTTTGGTAGAAAATTAGTGAATAACATGGAATTATGAAATTCTAATTTTGTTGGTTATTTGATATAATAATTGTTAATTAAGAAAAGAGGAGAAATTTATGGCGTTTGGTGATTTTTTATCTAAAAAAATGAAAAAATCAATTGAAAAAAACATGCAAAAATCAACCTTAACTGCAGAAAATATTCAGGATACCCTTAAAGAAATAAGATTAGCATTATTAGAATCCGATGTTAATGTTGATGTTGTTAAAGAACTTATTGCAAAAATCAAAGAAAAAGCTGAAGGCGGATATATCCAAGAAGGTGTTAAAGCTAATCAACAAATGGTTAAAATAGTTCATGATGAACTTATTGAAATTTTAGGAAAAGAGAATTCACCATTAGAATTATCTAAAAAACCAAGTGTAATTATGATGGTCGGTTTACAAGGTTCTGGAAAAACTACAACCGCAAATAAATTAGCGCATTTAGTTCGTAAAAAAAATTCTAAAAACCCTTTATTGGTAGGACTAGACATCTATAGACCTGGTGCAATTGAACAATTAGTGGAATTGGGGCAAAAAAACAATATTTCAGTGTTTGAAAAAGGTAAACAAGATCCAATAATTACTGCTAAACAAGCTTTAGAATTTGCTGAACAAAATGGACATGATGTAATTATTCTAGATACTGCAGGACGTTTACAAATTGATGAAAAATTAATGAACGAATTAAATGAATTACGTAAAAACACATCTCCAAGTGAAACTCTTTTAGTTGTTGATGGAATGATTGGTCAAGAAATAATTAATGTTACAAATGAATTTAATAGATTATTAAAATTAACTGGTGTTATTGTAACTAAATTAGACGGTGATGCTCGTGGTGGAGCAACTTTATCGATTACTTACATGACTAAATTACCAATTAAATTTATTGGTGAAGGTGAAGGAGTTTCTTCATTATCGCCATTTTATCCAAAACGTATGTCTGATCGTATTTTGGGAATGGGAGATATTGAAACTCTTTATGAAAAAGCAGTTGAAAATATTGATGAACGTTCAATGCAAAAAACTATGAAAAGAATGTTTATGGGTCAATATGATATGGAAGACCTTAGAAATCAATTAGCCCAAGTAGCCAAAATGGGTAACATTGGTGGACTTTTAAAAATGATGCCAGGAGCTGGTAAAATTAGTGAAGACCAAGTTAATGATGCTCAAAGAAAATTAGTAATTTTTTCAATAATTATGGATTCTATGACTTTGAAGGAAAGACGTGATCCAAGGCTTCTTAAAGCAATTACTCGCAAAAATAGAATTATTAGAGGTTCTGGAAGAAGCGAAAAAGAATTTAATGAATTAATTAATAATTTTGATAAAGGAAAAAAACAAGTTATGGAAATGACTAAAATGATGAAATCAGGACGTATGCCTCAATTCGGTGGTCGTGGTTTTGGAGGGATGTAAAAGTCGTTAGACTGTTTTATTTAAATATGAAGATAAAAATTATTTGTTTTGGAAAAATGGATGCAAAATATTTTGAGGAAGCCTCTGAAAATTATTTAAAATGACTCTCAAAATTCTGTGATTTAGAAATTATTCAATTAAAAGAAGAATTTCATGCCGATTTTGAAAAAAACAAAAGTATTAATTGCGAAATTTTAGAAAAAAAAATTTTAGCAAATAAAGAATTTGAAACAGTTATTTTAAATGTATCTTCTACATATAAATCTAGTGAAGAATTTTCTGAAATAATTAGTAAAAATAAAAATTTTAAATCAGGAAAACTCCAGTTTGTGATTGGACCAAGTGATGGTTTTACTAATGAGTTTAAAAATAAATATCAAGGAATATCTTTTGGTCCTATTACATTGCCACATCAATTGTTTAGAGTTGTACTTTTAGAGCAAATTTACCGCGCTTTTAAAATAAATAACAATGAAAAATATCACAAATAACAGTGTTAAGTTAAATTACTTGACACTGTTATTTTTTTGTTATATTATTAACAAGGTTTAAAAAGAAATACGGAGGTAAAAAATGGTTAAATTAAGATTAAAAAGAATTGGTAAAAAACAAAATCCATTCTATAGAATCGTTGCAGCTGACTCACGTGTTAACCGTAATGGTCAATACATTGAATTAGTAGGTACATTCGATCCATTAAAAGATGAAATTAAATTGGATAAAGAATTAGCATTAAAATGATTAAATAATGGAGCACAACCAACAGATACTGTTAAAGATATTTTTTCTAAAGAAGGTATTATGACTACTTATCACAATGCTAAATTAGCTACAAAAAAATCAGACGCTAAAAAATAGCTTTAAAATATTACTAACAATAATTGGCTTTGTTTTAAACCCAAAGATCAATTTAGAATAGTGAGTATGCCATGAATTTAGAAAATAAAATGATTCATATAGGAACTGTTGTAAATACTTTTGGAACCAAAGGTTTTATAAAATTGGTTTTTGCTAAGGATATTAAGCTTGTTGGTGACATTAATTTGATTAAGGTAATTTTTTACAAAAATCATAATAGTTCATTGATACCTTTAAGAGTTGAAAAAATCGAATTTAAAGGTTTAACTTTATTAATCAAATTTTTGGATTTAAATAGTATAAATGATGTCGTCAAGTTTAAAAACTTAGAACTTTACATTAATGACGAATTTAAAATTTTAGAAAAAGAAATTGATTGATTGCAATTTGAAGTTACATTTAATAATCAAAAGGGTGAAATTACTGATTTTATGAATAATGGTGCTCAAAACTTAATTAAAATTAAATTAGTAAGTGAACAAAAAGCTTTTTGAGTACCAATGGTTGATGTTTATGTTAAAGAATTAATTCTTGAAAATAAAACAATAGTGTTACAAAATGTGGAGGGTTTAAAATAATGAAATTTTCAATCATTACTTTGTTTCCTAATGTTATAAACAATTATGTTAGCCAATCAATTATCAAAAAAGCTTTAGATAAGAATTTAATTAAAGTTGAAATCATTGATTTAAGAACTTTTTCTAAATTACGCCATAACCAAATTGATGAATATCAATTTGGTGGGGGTAAAGGTATGGTTTTAATGCCTGAACCAGTTGTTGAAGCTATTGAGTCAATTAAAAGTGAAGATTCGTTTGTAATTCTAACCTCACCACAAGGAAAAACTTGAAAACAAAATCATGCAAAAGAATTTGTTAACAATCATAAGCATATAATTATTGTTTGTGGTCATTATGAAGGTTTTGATGAAAGAGTTTTAAAATATGTTGATCAAGAAATTTCTATTGGTGATTATGTTTTAACGGGTGGAGAACTACCGGCATTAGTTTTGTTAGATTCAATAACAAGATTAGTATCTGGAGTTATCAATCAAGAATCACATGAAAAAGAAAGTTTTGAAAATCAATTATTGGATTATCCAGTTTATACTAAACCAATCGATTTTCGTGGTGAATTAGTACCAGAAGTTTTATTAAGTGGGCACCATGCTAATATTCAAAAGTTTAGGGAAGAACAACAAATTATTGCAACTATTAAAAAGCGACCTGATTTAATTGATGAAAGCAAATTAAATGATCATCAATTAAAAATTTATAAAGAATATATTTCGAAAGGAGAAAAATAACATGAGTACAAAAACAACTAAAGTAACTACATCTAAATATGATGTAATTAATAATCAATTACGTAGTGATTTGCCTGATTTTACTTCAGGGGATACTATTAGAGTTGATGTAAAAATTAAAGAAGGGGAAAAATTTCGTATTCAATCATTTGAAGGACTTGTAATTAAAACTCAAGGATCAGGAATTTCTTATTCTGTTGTTGTTAGAAAAATGTCTAATGGTGTTTTTGTGGAAAGAACTTTCCCATTACACTCACCAATCATCGATAAAGTTGAGCTGGTAAAACGTGGACGTGTGCGTCGTGCAAGAATTTACTACATTAGAAAATTAACTGGTAAAGCTGCACGTATTAAAGAAGTATTGCCTTCAAAAGAAGCTAAAGAAGCAGCAGCAGCTGCTAAAAAAGCCACTAAAAAAGCAAAATAAAAATGACGAACTTAATGTTCGTTTTTTTATTTCCATTACTTTTCATTACAAGATATAATTTAATAGTATTGAAGAGGAGAACAAATAATATGAGTGTTGATTTTAATTGATTCCCGGGGCATATGAATAAAACTTTAAAGGAGATTGAAAAACGAATCCCAATTGTTGATTTGGTAATTGAAATTGTTGATGCTCGTGCCCCTTATTCTTCACAAAACCAAACTTTTAAAAAAATTCTTGATAGTAAACCTGTTTTGTGTGTTATTTCCAAAGCTGATTTAGCAGACCCAAACATCACCAAACAATGAATTAACTTTTTTGAATCAAATAATAAACATGTTTTTGTTATTGATCCAAATAATAAAAACATCGTTAAAGATTTAATTAATGCAATTGATCATGCGACCAAAGAAAAACAAGACAAAGATAGAGCAAAAGGATTTGTAAATTCTTTAATCAATGTTTTAGTGATAGGTATTCCCAATGTTGGTAAATCTACTTTTATTAACAAAATTATTAGAGATAAAAGTGTAAAAGTTGGTAATAAGCCTGGTGTTACGAGAGGTATTCAAACATTATCTTTAAATAAACGCATAACTTTAATGGATACTCCAGGAGTTTTACCAGCTAAATTAGAAAACGAATTAACAGCAACAAATATTTGTGGAATCTATTCTATAAAAGAAGATGTATATCCAAGAGAAAGAGTTGCTTCAAGACTTATGAAATATGTTTACAACAACTATAATAATTTAATTGAAAAAAAATACCATCTTGTTTCATCTTTGAAAAGACCTATTGAAACAATTGATTCTTATTATCTTTTTGAAATGATTGCAACTTCTTTAGGATGAATTATCGCTAATGAAATACCAGATATTGAAAGAGTTATGCAAGCATTTATTCGTGATTTAGCAAATGGAAAAATCGGTAAGATTTCTTTCGAAAGACCTAGTGATATAATTATCGAAGAACCACAAGATTCAATTATGAACGAAAAAATTGAAGATATAACAACACAATGATAAAACGTGATCTTTTTGAATTTGATAATTTAATTCGTACAAATAAAGACATAACTTATATTTCAGGAAGTGATGAAGCAGGGCGAGGAGCTATGGCTGGACCAATTGTTGTCGCTTCTGTTATTTTGCCTAAAAGTTACCAAAATTCTCTAATTAGAGATTCGAAAAAATTACCTAAAAAATTAAGAGAAAGTTTGTTTAACGAAATCATAGAAGTCGCTTTAACTTATGATATTAAAATTTATGATTCTGAAATTGTTGATAAATTAAATCCTAAAGCAACTTCAATTTTAGGTATGCAAGAATCAATTCAATCACTTAAAATAACTCCTGAAATTTGCTTGGTCGATGGAGAAAAAATTGAAATAGATGGATTTGAATGTATAAAAATAATTAAAGGTGATGATCTTTCGCAAAATATTGCAGCTGCATCAATTTTAGCAAAAGTCACTAGAGATCAAATAATGGTTAACTATGCAAAAAAATTTCCTCATTATAACTTTGAAAAACACAAAGGTTATTGCACATTAGAACACCAAAGTCTTGTTATTCAATTCGGTGTTTTACCAATTCATAGATTAACCTATGCTCCAATCAAAAAAATAATTAAAAAATAATTAAAATAAATATTTTTTTCTAATCTATATTGGGTAACCCCAAAAGAAAGGAAAAAATATGAATAATGTCAATATAATTGGTCAAATTGAAGGTGATGCAACGGTTGCTTTTGCATCAGAAGATGGTGCTAAAAAACTTTATAAATTTTTATTAAGAGTACCACGAACTTATAAGAAAAAAAATGGTGAATTAGCAGAGGATTTAATAAATATTAAGTGTTGATCGAATAGTGTTGATGATGAATTTTCATTACATGACCAAGCTTTTATAGGAATTGAAGGAAGAATACAATCTTTTGGGAATTCAGAACATAGTAATTATGCTAATGAAGTTTTAGCTACTAAAGTTGTGTATTTAAATTAATGGACAATGTCTTACTTTATTTTTCGCTTAAGTATCAAGGAAATTGAGAAAAAATATATACAGCTTTGGATAAAAAAGAAAAAATTGATCATGAACAATTCTTAGCAGAAACAAAAAAAATAGATTCTACATTCATTTCTATCATTAACCCTCTATACCCCATTAGTTTAAAAAATTCTCATAAACCACCGTTTGTTATTTTTACAGAAGGTGATTTAAACTTATTAGCAAATTACCATCAAATTATTTTTTTAAACCTTGAAAACCAACATGATGAATATGGCAAAAAAGTTGTGAATGATTTGTGCGAAGGTTTAACAAAAGAAAATAGAACTTTGTTAATTGGCGATAACGTAGAAATTGATTTCAAACTTACCGAAAAACTAATTAGTAACAAAAATAAAATTATTTTTGTTACTAAAAAAGGTATTCAAGATTTTAAAAAAATTAATAAAGATTTTTTAAAATTATTAAAAACAACAAATTACTTATTAGTTTCTGAATCTTACGAAAATGATTCTTTAAATTCGGAAGAATCTGATAATTTTCTTTATCGTTTAATTGCGGGTCTTGGAAAAGCTTTTGTTATTACACAAGCTAAATCAAATTCATCTTGTTCAAAAATAATAAATTATGCTTTGAACGATGGCAAGGAAATATTTGCCGTTCCCGAAAGAATTGATTCTTGTTTTAAATTAGGTAATAACTTAATTAAACAAGGTGCAAAACTTGTTGAAAATGTATCAGACATTTTAAACGAATTATAGGCCACATAACTTATGTGGTTTTATTTTTTATTAAAGTGGTTTAGGTGCTAAAATATATATAAATGATTTTTTCTTTACAGGGGGTTTAAAATGGAAAAACAAGAAAACAATGTACTTTTATCTAAGCAAAACTCACCCAATATCGACAACAAAACTTCTTTAAAAACAATTTTTGAAGAAGAAGCAGATATTAAAAATAAAGAGGTTAATTTTGATAATGCAAAATCAGGTTCTTTTATTAGTGTGTGTATTAGATATATGAAGCAAGACAAAGGTTCAACTTTGACAATTTTTTTATGTGTAATTATTGCTTCTGTTTCAACGGCATTAACTCCAATGTTAACTCAACAATTAATGTTAGCAATTCAATTTAAAATTTCGGGGTTAGCTTCTTTAGATTTTTGGGGTATTAATTGAGAAATAATTATAGTTATAATGGCATGTCAAATTGTTTTTATTGCTATATTTACTTGATTAACTCAATATTTTGCTGGAATGTTAGGAAAAAAAATAGAAATAGATTTAAGACGTAGAGCCATGGACAAACTAATCGCCCAAGACATGTCTTACTATTCAGATAAAAAAATTGGAGAAATTTTAACAAAAGTTATTTCTGATACTCAAATTTTAGGTGATCAAGCAGCAATTGTGCCAGCAACTTTTTTAACAGCTATCTTTACTTTGTTTTCAACAGTGATTGTTTCTTTTACTGTTGATTGAAAATTAACATTAGTTGCAATATCAATTTACTTAATTATTTTATTGCTAATGTCTTTTTCTTTTTTACCGTTAAAAAATAGAATGTATAAAGTTCGTAAAACTATTACTAAAATTAATGGTGATGTTATGGATAGAATTAATACTGTTAAATTAATAAAATCTTCAGGTACAGAAGATTATGAATCTGAAAATTTTATTGAAAATCATAAAGAATATTTCAAACAAACTGAAAAAATGACAATTGCTCAATCTGTTTTAATAACAATTTTAATTGTTGGAATAACATGTGTTCAAGTAATTATAATTATTGCTTCGGCATTAATTTATGGAGAAAACAACCCTGATTTTGCCACATTAACAATTACATTTATTTCTTCAGTTTCAATAATGACTGGACCGATTATGCAATTAATAAGAGTTATTGTTGGTATGGTTCAAGCTTCTACAGCTTCGAAAAGAATGAATGAATTATTGATTAGCAAAGAAAGAATGAATAATAATTTTAGAACCGGTGAAGGTATTCATATCGATAAAATTAAAGGAGATATTAAATTCGAAGGTTTAGAATTTTCATATCCTGAAAAGCCAAATAAAATTGTTTTACCAAAATTTGATTTCACTTTTAAAGAAGGTAAATCATATGCTTTTGTTGGTACAACCGGAGCAGGAAAATCAACCATTTCTAAATTATTGTTAAGATTTTATGATCCTTCAAAAGGTAGAGTTTTAATTAACAACAATATTGATTTAAAAGATGTTTACTTGTCTTCTTATTTAGAACATGTTGGTTATGTAGAACAAGAACCCTCGATTTTGTTAGGTAACGTTTTAGATAATGTTAGATACGGTAATTTCAAAGCGACTGATGAAGAAGTTATTGAGGCATGTAAAAAAGCAGAACTACACAATTTGATAATGACTTGACCTGAAGGTTATCAAACCATTTTAGGAGAAAGAGGCTTTATGTTATCAGGTGGTCAAAAACAAAGAATGGTTATTGCCAGAATGTTTTTAAAAGATCCACAACTTTTAATTTTGGATGAAGCTACTTCAGCTTTGGATAACATTGTGGAAAAAGAAATTCAAGAAAAATTAAACGAATTGATGAAAAATAGAACTACTGTTTCAATTGCACACCGTTTATCAACAATTAAAAATGTTGATGAAATTTTAGTTTTGGCCCCAGGAAAAGGTATTGTTCAAAGAGGAACTTACGATGAATTAAAAGAAGTTAAAGGTCATTTTAAAAATCTATATGATGCAGGTCAAATGAATTAAGAGGGAAGAGGATTACTATGGTTAAAATGAAAGAAAAAAAAGAATTTGTCAGTGAATATTCATTTCATTGAGGAAAAATGGGTAAGTTTTTAAGCATAGTTTTAGAAACAGGCAAACAATATCCATTTTTATTTGTTGGTGTAATTTTAACAACATCTATAAACGCATTGATTGCGGTATTGTTGCCTTTAGCAGCATCAAATATAACTAGTCTTCTTGTTTCTGGTTCTATAGGACAAAGTAACACCAATATTTTTCTTGGTCTAACAATGCATTGATATAGTTGAATTTATGTCTGTTTAGTAATTTTTGGATTTTTGATAATAGCTGAATATTTGACAGATTATTCTATTGGGATTTTTTCAGCACGTGTCGAAATTTCACAAAGAAATAAAATTTTAATAGCCCTTGTTAATCAAGACGTTGATTTCTTTTTTGACAAAGTTTCAGGAAATATTTTAACTAGATTAGTTGGTGATACCCAAGGATTGGCTTTAGGAATTCAACAGTTTTTAACTAATATTATTTATTGTGTTGTGATGTTTATAGCAGCAACTTCAATTCTTTTTATTAAAGGTTATTCTACAATTGGTTGAATAGCTTTCGTTTACATTGTTATTGTAATATTTATTGGAATTTTGTTGTTTGTAAAATTTAGAAGAAAAATGATTGAAATGTTTGACGTAAAAAGAGAGATTGACACAGATATGACTGATCGTATTTCGAATATTACATTAATAAAATCAACAGGAACAGAAAAATTTGAATTAGAAAGAACCGAAGATCAACTTCATATTTATAACAAAAAGGGAGATTCTGTTGTAAAATGAAGTGCCTCTCTTAATGTTTGAGTATCTGCAACAGTAACTTTTGTGACCACCCTGATCACAATCATTGCAGCAGTAACGGCAATAAACGGTAATGGAGTTGAAATATTTTCAACATTACCTTTAGCTCTTCCAATGGTTTCGTTTATGGGTTTACCTGTAATTATGATTGTGCCAACATTAAGAGCTGCTTCAAGAGCAGCTAACTGTGCAGATAGAATTGGAGAATTAACTGATCCAGTTCCAACAATTTTACCAAATATTGATGGTCCTAAAATTAAAAAAATAGACACTATAGAATTTAAAAATCTTAACTTTGCATATCCCAAAAAGAAAGATAAAATAATTTTACCGAACATAAATTTTAAATTTGAAAAGGGTAAATCTTATGCTTTTGTAGGTGAAACGGGTTCAGGAAAGTCTACAATTGGAAGATTACTTTTGCGTTATTATGAACCTCAATCTGGAGAAATAATAATAAATGGTAAATATCCATTAAATAAATTGAATTTACCTTCGTTTTTAGGAAAAGTTGGTTATGTAGAACAAGATCCACAAATATTTTTCGGTAATTTTATTGAAAATGTTAGATATGGAAAATTTGACGCTAATGAAAAGCAAGTTATTTCTGCATGTAAAAAAGCAAAGTTACATGATTTTATAATGTCTTTACCTGAGGGCTATCAAACAATTCTTGGGCAAAGAGGATTTTTATTATCTGGTGGCCAAAAGCAACGTTTAGTAATTGCCAGAGTATTTTTAAAAAATCCGGATTTAATAATTTTGGATGAAGCAACATCAGCTTTAGATAATATTGTAGAAAAAGAAATTCAGGATCAATTAGATGAGTTAATTAAAGGCAAAACAAGTATTACTATTGCACACCGTTTATCAACGATTAAAAACGTTGATAAAATAATTGTTTTAGGTATGGATAAAGGTATTATTCAAGAAGGTAATTTTAAGGAATTGATAAATCAAGAAGGACATTTTCAACGTTTGTATAGAGCAGGAAAAGTTAAATAGAAAGTTTGTGATATTGATGCAAAAAATAAACATAATTGGAGCTGGATTAGCAGGCTGTGAAGCAACATACTATTTAGCAAAAAAGGGTTACCAAGTAAATTTATATGAAGTAAAAAAGATTAACAGAAATCCTGTCCAAGTATCGAATAATTTTGCTGAATTAGTTTGCTCTAATTCTCTTCGTAGCAATGATCTATTAAATGCAGTAGGAACTCTTAAAGAAGAAATGAGACTTTTAAATTCGTTAATAATTAAAGCTGCAGAATTTGCTCAAGTTCCTGCAGGAGGATCATTAGCTGTCGATAGAGAAAAATTT
Source organism: Williamsoniiplasma somnilux (assembly GCF_002804005.1). NCBI lineage: Bacteria > Bacillati > Mycoplasmatota > Mollicutes > Entomoplasmatales > Williamsoniiplasma > Williamsoniiplasma somnilux. The sequence continues at coordinate 527,942 of NZ_CP024965.1, read as the reverse complement.
AGTAGCTATGTAACAAGTAAAATTCAATCTCTTGAAAACGTTTACATTTTTAATCAAGAAGTCACAAAGATTGATTATTCAATTCCAACCATAATTGCTTCAGGCCCACTAACTACAGAAAAATTACAAAAAGAATTAGCAAAATTAATTGGCGATGATGATTTTTATTTTTTTGATGCAGTGGCACCAATTGTAACCAAAGAATCTATAGATATGAATATTGCATATAGAAAAAATCGTTACGAAAAAGGCGAAACTGAAGATTATATAAATTGTCCAATGACTAAAGAGGAATATAAACTTTTTTATAATGAATTAGTAAATGCTGAATTGGCAATTTCTCATTTAGAAGCTGATAAAGATTTTAAATATTTTGAAGGTTGTATGCCTGTAGAAGGTATGGCAAAACGAGGAGAAAAAACATTATTGTTTGGTCCTTTAAAACCCCAAGGTTTAAGAAAACCTGATGGTTCTAATAATTATGCAGTAGTTCAATTACGTCAAGACGATGCCAAAGATAGTTTATATAATATTGTAGGATTTCAAACTAATTTAAAATGACTTGAACAAAAAAGAGTATTTTCACTAATTCCAGGTTTAGCGAATGCAGAATTTGTTAGATATGGAGTTATGCATAAAAATAACTTTATTAATTCGCCTAAACTTTTAAATGAGGGTTTTCAATTAAAAAATAACAAAAATGTTTTCTTTGCAGGACAAATAACTGGTGTTGAAGGCTATGTTGAATCTTCGGTTACAGGAATAATTGCTGCTTTAAATATTGATCGTTTTTTAAAAGGCTTAGACTTAATTACTCCTTCGTCAAAAACAGTTTCAGGTGCCTTGGTCCATTATATAATTAATGCTAATTCAAATGATTTCCAACCAATGAAAGCAAATTGGGGAATTGTAGATGAAATCAATAATATTGATAAACGTCAAGGCAAAATCATTAAAAAAGCAGCATATTCTCAAAGAGCTATAACTACGATAAAAGAATTTATAAAATTAATATAATGAAAATTAGGAGTAATTTATGTGAAATAAGCAAGATACAATTTTTTGAACACAAATTGAAAGCTTTTTAACAGAAAAAAATCACGATAACTATAAAAAAATATCTTTAGAAGATAAAAAACGTATTGATCATGTTTTTAGAATTACTTTTTTTGGAATTTTTCAATTTGAACTTTTTAAGGGTAAAACAATTCAAAGTATTTCACCTGAAACAGTCCAAGAAATACTATCTTATTTAATTAAAAATTATCAAGAATTATCATGTATTGTTTATCATTATCAAAAAAAAGAAATTTTTTTCGATGTTCAAAATGCTGAGGATGTTGCTAAAATAAGTAACATTTTTGAAAATCTTGTCGTCCCTTATATCAATGAGTATTCATTCATAGACGTTGAAAAATATTCATTTCAAAATAATTCAAAAATTTTATTATTGTTACAAATGGCTTTTAAAAACAAATGAGATATAAATTGCAAAGATGATTTGGGTAATATAACTAATTCACAAATATATCCATTATTGATTACACTATTGATTATGGATATCACCAATTTAGATAAAATGTATACAAGGATAAAAACTTTTTTTACAAAAGAAAACATTATGAAAGTAATTATTTCAGGACGTGAGCTTTCATTTAAAGAAACAGAACATATTAATAACCTTTTATCTTTAATTCAAGATGATGAAGATTTTCATCAATTTTTAGTGCAATTTAAAAAAGATATTTGAGAAGAAATGGAAACAGAAGTTCGTTTTAAATTAGTTTACCAACTTTCGAGATTTACTTCAATCTTTTTAAAGGAAAAAATATCTTCACTTGTTAACCAAGAATCAGAATTAGAAACCTGAGATTTATTTTACAATTATGCTCCAATTTTATTGGGTGTCAAAACAATAAATACTTCAAAAATATCAAATGAAAAGTCATTATTTTTATTACCTTTTTTAGATAAGGATTTTAATTCTGATTTTATATATAAACATTTGAAAAAATTTAAACCAGAAATAAATCAAGAATTTAATTATCAGCAATTATTTAATTTTTCAAATTCATTAATGGCTTGCAATTCTTTTATTAGATTAATTTGTGCTTTAAATAAGGATTGCCCGATTATAAGTGATTTTTTAATCGATAACAATAAGTTAGCTTTGGTTGATACCTTAAAACTTTTTGAACCATCAAACCAAGGTGGGTATAAATCAAATATTTCTTGATCTGATTTTGAAATTCCATTTATTAGTAAATTTGATTTAAAAGAACAATTCAATGATCTTAAAATTTTCGAAGACAAAAACAATGTTTTTTGTAATATGTTTAAAAATCTGTCATTAATGCTTGCATTAAACCCAGAAATAATTAATAAATTTGATTATTCATTTTCGGAAATTGTTAAATATTATATTTTGTGTTTTGGGCCTTATGAAAATTCTAAAAATATTTTTACAAAAGAAATTTTTGAAGAATTAAAAATAAAATTAAAAAACATTATCTTAGCCTACGAAAAAGAATACAATACGGAACCGTTAAATCCTAAATTTAAAGAATCTTTTTATTTGTTGTATAGACTAATTATTTTTAAAAAGTCGACCAAATAAAATTTTCTTTTAGGTGATTTTGTGATATATTTTATATGTGGAAATTAACATGCCCATGTAGCTCAGTTGGATAGAGCACGCGCCTTCTAAGCGTGAGGTCGGAAGTTCGAGCCTTCTCGTGGGCACCACTTTAAAAATGACATCATGCCACAGGGCATGATTTTTATTTTTATTAAGAATTTTGGAGGTTTAAATGTATTACGAAAAAATTAAAAAAGAAATTGAAATTCTCATTGATGAAAATAAAAATTATGAAGCTTTAGAATTGATTTCCGAAGAATTAAAAATGCCATACATTCCCCAAGAATTTGAAAATTTTTTAAAATTAAATAAAAAGAAAATTACAAAAGAACTAGAATTAAATAATAAAGTTGAATCAAAACTAGATGTCGAAGATATAAAAAACATTTTATTAAATCCTGTTGATGTTTGAATGCAAATCTTTGTTATTAAATCTTTAGAAAATATGAATGCAAGAAATTTAATACCAGAAATTTCGAATTTTCTTTCAAATGAAAATGTATTTCCGGAAAATAAAACTTTTATGTTACTGATGTTGAGTGAGCAAAATATAGATTTTCAATTTAATGTTGAAAAATTTGGAAAAAATTTTAAAATTAATCCAATTGATATCAAAATCAATAATTTTGAGAAGATTATCGAAAGTATTAAAACCATAACAGAAAACACAATCGGCAATGATAACCCTTCCTTGGCTAATGTTTGTTTGGAATATTTAACAACTTATGTTTTGGCAATTTTTCCAAAATTTATCAATGATTCGCAAATCAATTCTTTAATTGCTGCTGGGATTACAAAAGCTAATATCGCTTATGGTAATAACGCTAAATTAGAAAATCTTCAACAAGTTATAAAATTTGATCTTGATTTAGCTATTAATTTTTTCAATGAATTAGATTTTTTAAAATTTGGAGAAACTTATGATTAATAATTTAGATTTTAATTCTGAAAATTATATTTTTTTCAATGATTATAAAAATGTCATGATAAATGCTTTTGGCATAGGGTGTTCTTTATGCGGCGCTGCTGAAATTATTTATGTATTAAAAGGAAGTCCAAAACCAATTGGCAGCTTCTTAAATGATGTAAATGGAAATCTTACTGACCAAGAAATTGAAAAATTAATTGAAAAACCTATAACAGATTGGCAAAATTTTGAAGATAATAATTCTGAAAAATTTATTCCAACATTCATTTGTTCGGAATGTTGAAATAGTTCTCAAGAATAATGAAAGGAAAAATATGAAATTTGTAGATTCGGCTAAATTTATAATTAAAGCAGGTAAAGGTGGTGACGGAGCCGTTTCTTTTTTACATGAACTTTATGTTGATAATGGAGGACCTAACGGAGGTGATGGAGGTAATGGTGGAAGTGTTATCTTTAAAGCTGATGAAGGGAAACATTCTTTATTAGATTTAAAATTACAAAAAATTTATGCTAGTGAAGATGGCGAAAAAGGCGGAATCAAAAACATGCATGGGGCAGCAGGAGAAGACAAAATTGTTAAAGTTCCTGTCGGTACAGTTTTAATTGACAAAAAAACTGGAGAAATTCTTGCTGACTTAGATTCTGGTGATAAAGAAGTTATTGTTGCAAAAGGTGGAAAAGGCGGTAAGGGTAATGCTCGTTTTGCAAATTCACGAAATAAAGCTCCTACAATTTTTGAAGCAGGGGAATTAGGAGAACAATTTGAAGTTATTGCCGAATTAAAGGTGCTAGCTGATGTTGGATTCGTAGGATTACCCAATGCTGGTAAATCAACACTTTTAAGAGCAATTTCAAATTCTAAACCAGAAGTTGCAGATTATGCCTTCACAACTTTAAATCCCCAGTTAGGAGTCGCAAAAGATCCTAATGGCAAAACATTTGTTGTTGCAGATCTTCCAGGATTAATTGAAGGCGCTTCTTTAGGTAAGGGTTTAGGACATCAATTTTTAAAGCATATTGAAAGATGTCGTGTAATTTGTCATGTCATTGATTTTTCAGGAAATTATGGACAAGAAGATATTATTAAAAATTATGAAATGATCCGAAAAGAATTAATTGAATATAATCTTAATTTAGATAAGCGTCCAGAAATTATTGTTGCAAATAAAATGGATTTAGATGAAGCTAAATTATACGCTATAGATGAAAACATCGAAAAATATTTTAAAGATAAAAATATAATCAGGGTATCCGGGTTAAAAAAAGAGAACATTCAAGAGTTACTACTGGCAATCTCTAAAGAGTTGGAAACTGCTAAATATATTCCTTTATGAGAAATGGGCGAAAAAGTAGCAACAGATGTTAAAGTTTACACTTTAGATGAAGAACAAGAAGACATACAGGTTATCAATAAAGGTAATGGAAGATGAGAAATTGCTGGAGAAACAATTTTTAAACTTTATCAAAAAACCCCAATTTATACTCAAGACAACTTATTATTGTTTAATGAAAAAATGAAAAAGCTAGGTGTCTATAATCTATTAAGAGAATCTGGTGCTCAAAAAGGTGACACAGTTAAAATTTTCGATTACGAATTAGAATGGTTAGATTAATATGGAGTTAAAAAGTTATATAGATTATTTAGTAAATTTTATAAGAGAGACTGTTCAAAAAGCTAACGCAGACGGTGTTATTGTTGGTATTAGTGGAGGAATTGATTCAGCAGTTGTTGCAAACTTGGCTAAATTGGCTTTTCCAAATAATTATTTAACTGTCTGAATGCCAATAAATTCAAGTAAAGAAGACTTGGATTGTGTTCAAGAATTAATTTCGCAAAATAACTTAAATTCAACAACTGTTGAATTAGCATTAACTTTTAATACCTTAAAAAGTGATTTAGAAAAAACAAATATAGAACTTTCAAAATTAAGTCTTGCCAATTCTAAAGCACGCCTAAGAATGACAACTTTATATGCTTTAGGGCAAGCTCAAAATTATTTAGTTTTAGGAACAGATAATATGGACGAATGACATATTGGTTATTTCACAAAATTTGGTGATGGAGGTGTGGATATTGTTCCTTTAATTCATTTATTAAAAAGTGAAGTGAGAGCTGCAGCAAAAATTCTTAATGTCCCTGAATCAATTATTAATCGTAAACCAACTGCCGGACTTTGAGAAAACCAAACTGATGAACAAGAAATTGGTTTTTCATACGATGAAATTGATGACTACTTGTTAGGCAAACCATCAAGTAATCTTTTGATTGAAAAAATCGATTATCTTCATAAAATAAGCGAACATAAACGTAATTCTGCAATTCAACCAAAAGAATATCAAAGGAAAAAATAAAAACAACCATTATAGTGGTTGTTTTTATTACTTTTTAGTAAAATCATATAAAGAATGGTGGGATTAATATTGAACACATTTTTAGTAGATTTGATTATTTTTGGTGTTACCATCCGTTTAGAGATTATTCTTTATATTTTTATTGGTGCCGCAGGATTAGCTTTGATTATTTATCTTTTAAATTTGTTATTTCGTAAAAATAAGTTTAAAGAAAATAACATTAAAAGCGAAGATATTAAAAAAATTAAAGAACTAGAAAAAAGAAAAATGGATATCGATAACGAGATATCTTCGATAGTAAAAAGTAGAAAGGAAGGGATTAATTAATGGGTATTTTTAATAAAGATAAAAATAACATTCCTGTACAATCTAATGGTCAAAACATTTTTGCTAATGATTCAAAAATATCTAACCCATATAAAAAAGTTGATTTAAATAACGACTACTTAAATCCCAACGATTTAAATGGCGGTCAATTTTATCAAAATCATCGCCCTTTAAAACCTAATTTTTCTAAACAAGAATTGAATAATGCTCAGATTCCTTCGCAAATAGCAAAAGAAATTCGCAGCGAAAAACTGAGAGTTGTTATGTTAATGATTTTAGGTTTTTTAGCGATTAGCGTTGCTTTATTTTTTATTATCGTTATTTATGCAATTGATCCAGCTGCTGATGGATCTAAAATAAAAATTCCTTATGAATGACAACCAAATCCTGTGCCAATGTTTATATTAATGTTTATTGGTTTAATTTTTTTGATTTTAGGTTCAGTTGATTATTCTCATGTCTTAATATCTGTTAAAAAATATCGTGGCGACATTTTAATGGGTGATGAAGGGATACCTTTCTTTATGATCAGAAATTATAAAGCTTTAATCGCAAGACCAATTTACATGAATTGAATATGTTTCAACATTTATGTTTGAGGCGGTATTGTTATCGGGATTTTTTATGCAATTAAAGCAACAACTAGCTTAGGCATGAAAACTGAAATAATAATTACTTTAGCTATTCTTTGTTCGACATTGATTGTCCATTTAATCGCTTTAGTTACAACAAGAGCTCGCAAAGGAAATATTAATGCTTATTATGGTTATGAAATCGTTCCTTTTGATCAAGTAAAAGATATTCGAAAAAGAACAAACAAAATATCAATGATAATTTTTTTCATATTTCTTGCCATAATACTTTGTGTAATTGTTGTACCTTACATAATAATTAGAAAAAACCGTAATAAACCAATTATTCCTTTCATTTAATAAAAAAGAGCCGTGAGGTTCTTTTTTATTAGCACTCTTATATTGACTTTGCTAATAAGTTTGCTAAAATAATTAAGAACTTAAAAAAAGTTAATTATTGGAGGGAAATTTACTATGGAATTTCAGGAAAAAGGAAATGTCAATGATGCTTTATCAAAATATACAAGAGATTTAACTAAAGATGCAAGAGACGGAAAAATTGATCCAATTATCGGAAGAGATGAAGAGATATTACGTGTTATTAGAATTTTATCTCGCAAAACAAAAAACAATCCTGTGCTAATTGGTGAACCAGGAGTCGGAAAAACTGCTGTTGTTGAAGGTTTAGCCCAAAGAATTGTGCGCGGTGATGTGCCTTCGGTTTTAAAAAATAAAAAAATTTATGAATTAGACATGGGATCGTTAATGGCTGGTGCATCTTATCTTGGAGATTATGAAGCTCGTGTAAAAGCGATTGTCAATGAAATAAAGAAATCTAACGGTGAAATAATTTTATTCATGGATGAATTGCATTTAATTGTTGGAGCCGGTAAAACAGGTGGAGGCGGAGGAATGGATGTCTCTAATCTACTTAAACCAGCTTTAGCAAGAGGAGAATTGAAATCAATTGGGGCAACTACTCTTAACGAATATCGTGAATATATCGAAAAAGATGCAGCTTTAGAAAGACGTTTTCAAAAAGTCATGGTTTCAGAACCAACTGTCGATGAGACTGTATCTATTCTGCGTGGTTTAAAAGAAAGATTTGAAAATTATCATGGAGTAAGGATTCATGATAATGCTTTAGTTGCAGCAGCTGATTTATCTAATAGATACATAGCTGATCGTTTTTTGCCCGATAAAGCAATTGACTTAGTTGATGAAGCTTCGGCAACAATTAAAACTGAGTTAGCTTCTGTGCCAACTGATTTAGATAACTTAAATCGTAGAATAATGCAATTAGAAATTGAAAGAAGTGCGCTTTCAAAAGAAAAAGATTCAAAATCTCAAGATCGCCTAATTGAAGCCGAAACTGAATTAGCTTCTCTAAAAGAAAAACAAATGGCTTTAAACGAACAATGAGAAAAAGAAAAAAGCAAGTTAGAAAAAATAAATAAATTAAAATCAACAATTGAACAATTGAAAATCGAATTAGAAACTGTTCAAAACGAAGGTAATTACAAGAGAGCTGGAGAAATTCAATATTCATTATTACCCGCTTTAGAAAAACAATTGGTTGAATCAGAAGTTAAAATTAAAGATTCAATGTTAACCGAAGAAGTTACTGAAGAAGAAATTGCAACAATTGTAGGAAAGTGAACAGGGATTCCAGTTGATCGATTAGTAGCATCAGAAAAATCTAAACTAATGCATTTATCAGCTTCATTAAAAGAAAATGTCAAAGGGCAAGATGAAGCAATCCAAGTAGTTACTGAGGCAATTTTAAGAAGCAGAGCAGGGATTAAAGATCCTGATAAACCCATTGGTTCATTCTTGTTCTTAGGTCCAACCGGAGTTGGTAAAACTGAAGTTGCAAGATCGTTAGCAGATGTTATGTTTAATTCTCCTAAAAAAATGATTCGCTTAGATATGAGTGAATTTATGGAAAAACAAAGTGTTTCTAAATTGATTGGTGCTCCTCCTGGTTATATTGGTTATAACGAAGGCGGTAGGCTAACAGAAGCTGTTAGAAGAAATCCATATTCAATAATTTTATTTGATGAAATTGAAAAAGCGCATTCAGATGTATTTAATGTTTTATTACAAGTTTTGGATGAAGGTAGAATAACTGATTCATTAGGAAAAACAATTGATTTTAAAAACACAATAATCATAATGACTTCAAACTTGGGTAGTGAATATATGATTAATGCAGAAAAACCTGAAGACATTAATAAGGAATTAATTCAAAAAGAATTGCAAAAACATTTCCGTCCTGAATTTTTAAATAGAATTGATAATATTGTTTTATTCAATCCTTTATCAAAAAAGGTTATTGCAGAAATTATTGATAGAATGTTAGAACAATTAGCATTTAGACTTGAAAATACTCATTCTTATTTGATTTCTTTTTCATCTAAAACTAGAGATAACATTCTAAATAACGGATATGATAAACAGTTTGGAGCAAGACCAATTAGAAGATACATCGAAAAAAATGTTGAAACTTTACTGGCTAAAGAAATAGTTTCAGGAAATTTAATTGAAAATAAAAAATATGTAATTAATGTTGATGACAATGGAAATTTTATTTTAGAAGATTCTAAAGCCCTTAACTAGAAAGGTTGACAATGTTAACAGAGAGACAAGAACACATATTAAAAGCTATTGTTCAAGAATTTATTAAAACAGTTCAACCTGTAGGATCTAAAAGAATTTTGGAGTTGTTGAATGTTGATATATCTTCTGCAACCATTAGAAATGAATCAGCAGCGTTAGAAGAAAAGGGTTTTTTGGAAAAACAACACACATCTTCTGGAAGAGTTCCTTCTACACAGGGTTATCGTTATTATGTTGATTTTTTAATGAATAAAACAGACAACACTGATTTAAAAAAACAATTAGAGAAATTAAAGAGTTTGCGAAGTGAAAACATTGATGTTGTTTTAAATCAAGCTTCATCAATAATTAGTGAAATGACTAAACTAACCGCTATCATTTCTACTAAAGGGGCTAATGATAGTGTGGTTTTGAAAAAAATTGATTTAATTCCTTTATCGAATAAAAATGCTTCAGTCATATTTGCGCTATCAAATGGAAGTATTCAAACAAAAGTGTTTAATTTAAACAATACATCGCTAAACGATTTATCAATTTCAATTAAATTATTTTCTGACTCTTTAATAGATACAGAAATATCTAACATTGCTAATAAAATGAATTTAATTAAACCTGAACTTGAAGCAAATGTTAAAAACTATGAATATATTTTACAAACATTTTTACAAACTATTTTACAATCGAATGATGTTAAAAGAGAAATGTATGGAATGAAATATATGTTAGAAAATCCAGAATTTAATGACACTGAAAAAATAAAAAGTGTAATCAACTTAATGGAACATATGTCACCATTCGATTGATATGATGTTCGTTATTCTCAAAATCAACAAATTAACAAAATTAGTACAAAAATCGGAGAAGAAATTAGCGTTGATGCAGGGGACATAGGAATTGTGGGTACAGAATTTGAAAAAAATGGCAGCACCACATCTATTACCTTAGTTGGTCCTAAAAGAATGGATTACAATCAAGCAAATCAATTAGTTCAATGATTGCTTGAACTTGTGAATGAAAGAGGTGAAACTTAGTATGAGTAAAGAAAATAATCAATTAATCCCGAAAAATATTTTAGAAATTTTAGAAGGTTTAAAAAATCCTATAGAAACAAATAATGCAAACAATGAGCCGAAAGAAAATTCAAAAGAAAATCAAAAACATAAAGAAACTAAACCTTATGAAGTTTTAAAAAAATATCTTGAAGAATTAGTTTTAACTAAAAATAAATTAGAAGAACAAAATTTAGAATCAATCGCTAAAATCCAAACAATGGCAAGAAGACACAAAGAAGAAGAAATCAGCATTCGTAAGTATGGGGGCATTAAATTAGCTGAGGAAATTATTAAGCCAATAGATTTATTTAAAAAAGTTTTGGAAATGCCTACAACAAGTGATGAGGTTAAAAATTATTTAATGGGTTTCAATATGATTGTTAACCAATTAGAACAAGTATTTAGTGACAACGGCATTACAGTTATTTCTGTAAAGCCTGGAGATAAATTTGATCATACAATTCATAACGCCAATGAAGCAATTGAATCCAATGATTACAAAAAAGATGAAGTAGTTCAAGTTATATCGAACGGATATAAAATGCATGATCGTGTAATTGTACATGCCATAGTAAAAGTAGCAAAATAGGAAAAGGGGAAAAATTATGAGTAAAGAAAAAATTATAGGAATCGATTTAGGAACAACTAATTCAGTTGTTTCAGTTATGGAAGGTGGACAACCAATAGTTTTAGAAAATCCAGAAGGACAAAGAACTACAGCTTCAGTTGTTGCTTTCAAAAATTCAGAAATTATTGTTGGTGGGGCTGCTAAAAGACAAGCAGTTACTAATCCAAATGTTGTAATCTCAGCAAAAAGAAAAATGGGTACAACTGATAAATTTCATGTAAATAACAAAGATTACACACCAGAACAAATTTCTGCTGAAATCTTAAGATACATTAAAAAATATGCAGAAGATAAATTAGGGGAAAAAATTACTAAAGCCGTAATTACTGTGCCTGCTTATTTCAATGATGCTCAACGTAAAGCAACTAAAGATGCCGGGACAATTGCTGGATTGAAAGTTGAACGTATTATTAACGAACCAACTGCTGCTGCATTAGCTTATGGATTAGAGAAAAAAAATAAAGAACAAAAAGTTTTAGTTTACGATTTAGGTGGAGGAACATTTGATGTTTCAATTCTTGAATTGGCAGATGGTACTTTTGAAGTTTTATCAACATCTGGTGATAACAAACTTGGAGGGGATGATTTTGACCAAAAAATTATTGATTGATTAGTGTTTAAAATTAAAAACGAAGCAAATGCAGATCTTTCAAAAGACAAAATGGCTTTACAAAGATTAAAAGAAGAAGCAGAAAAAGCTAAAATTAATTTATCTTCTCAATCAGAAACAGAAATTAATTTACCTTTTATTGCCATGAATGCTGATGGTCCAGTTTCTTATTCAACTAACTTATCAAAAGCAGAATTCGAAAAAATGACAAAGGACTTAGTTGATAGAACTTCAAAACCTGTTAAAGATGCTCTTGAAGCAGCTAAATTAAAACCATCAGACATCAATGAAATTTTATTAGTTGGAGGATCAACAAGAATTCCTGCTGTTCAAACTTTAGTAAAAACATTATTAGGAAAAGAACCAAACAGAACCATTAATCCAGATGAAGTTGTAGCTATGGGTGCTGCAATTCAAGGTGGAGTTTTAGCAGGTGATGTTACAGATGTTTTATTATTAGATGTAACTCCACTTTCTTTAGGAATCGAAACAATGGGTGGAGTGTTTACTAAGTTGATCGAACGTAACACTACAATTCCAACAGAAAAATCGCAAATCTTTTCAACAGCAGTAGATAATCAACCAGCAGTTGATATTAACATTTTACAAGGTGAAAGACCTATGGCTGCAGATAACAAATCTTTAGGTCAATTCCAATTAACAGGAATTAAACCAGCACCTAAAGGGACTCCTCAAATTGAAGTAACTTTTAAAATTGATGTAAACGGAATTGTTTCAGTAACTGCAAAAGATAAACAAACAAATGAAGAAAAATCGATCACTATTTCAAATTCTGGTTCATTAAGCGAAGCAGAAATCGAAAAAATGGTTAAAGAAGCTGAAGAAAATTCTGAAGCAGATAACAAAAAACGTCAAAATATCGAATTAAAAAATAAAGCTGAATCATACATTAACATTATTGAATCTTCATTAGCTGAAGCAGGAGATAAAATCACTCCTGAGCAAAAAACTCAAAGTGAAACAATGGTTAATGAAATTAGAGAATTGTTAGCAAAAGATGATTATGATGCTTTAGCACAAAAAATGGAAGAATTAGAAAAAGCAATGACAGCTGCTGCAGAATTTGCAAATAGCCAAGCACAAGCTAATCCAAGTGAAAATATAGAAGAAAATTCTGAATCAGATAAATCAGAAAATAATTAATATTCTAAAAACTAACTATTAGTTAGTTTTTATTGTTAATTAAGAAAGGTAAAATGGCAAAAAGAGACTATTATGAAATTTTAGGATTATCTAAAAATGCTGATGAAACGGAAATCAAAAAAGCATATCGGAATCTTGCAAAAAAATATCACCCTGATGTAAATAAAGGTCATGATGCAGAAGAAAAATTTAAAGAAGTCAATGAAGCTGCTCAAATTTTGTTAGATAAAGATAAAAGAGCTATGTATGACAAATTAGGCCATGCAGGAGTTGATGGGCAATCAGGATTTGGTGGTTCAGGATTTGGTGGTTTTGAAGATTTTTTCTCATCAGCTGGAGGATTTGGAGATATTTTTGGTAGCATGTTTGGCGGAACTGGACAAAGTTCTAGTTCTCGCAGAAATTATGGCCCTTCAAGGGGTGAAGATATTGTTGTTGATGTTCAATTAAATTTTAAAGAATTAATGTTTGGTGTTGATAAAATAATTAAAACTAAATTATTAACAAAGTGTAAGACTTGTGATGGTATTGGAGCTCCAAATAAAAATGATGTTAAAACTTGTGGTCAATGTGGCGGAAGTGGTTCAATAATGACAACTCAAAGAATGGGACCATTAAGTTTCCAATCACAAGCTAAATGTCCAAACTGTAATGGGGCAGGAAAAACATTCGCTAATAAATGCCGCGATTGTTCAGGACATGGTTATAAATTTGAAACTCAAGAAATAACTTTACCTATTCCAAAAGGAACTAGACCCGGTCAACAACTTATGATGTCGGGTGCAGGACACGCTAGTGAAGATGGTGGTCCTAACGGGAATATTTATATTAACGTTGGAATTATTAAAAGTAACATTTTTTCAATTTCTGGATCATCTGATTTAATTATGAATTATAACATTTCTTATTTAGATGCAATTTTAGGAAATGAAATCACAATTGAAACTTATGATGGAATCATTAAAATGAAAGTTCCTAAAGGAATTAATTCAGGAGAGTATATCACAATCAAAGATAAAGGGTTGCATAAGGATTCTCACTCTCATAAGCGTGGAGATTTAAAATTGAAAGTAAATATCGTTGTTCCTTCATCAGCTTCCAAAGAAGTTAAAGAAAAATTAGAAGAAATTAATAATAAAGATGAATTTAAAGCAAAAAATAAATTAGAATAATTTGTGTGTTTTGTGTGTATTTAAAAATAAACTGGACAGAAAAAAGCGAATTTACTTACTTGTTACCCCTTTTTATTTTTAAGTACACTTTTTTTATGGTTTTTATTATAAAATAATATTGTAAATTGAATAAAGAAAACTTATATAATCCTCCATATTGGGGAGGAGTCTCTACCTAACACCTATGTTAGCCTATGAGTTGTTTAACTATCTTTAGTTACGAGTTTTCGTATTTCTGGAGATGGTTTTTTTGTTTCTAGGTTTTCCTTTAACAATTTGCAAATAATTAAGAAAGGATAAAAATGGATACAGAAAATCTAATAAATTTAGAAGCAAATAAACAAAACAAATTTGCTAATCAAACCCCCGAACAAACGGCTGCTCTTAATGCTAAAAATTTTAAATTTAGTCAAAATAAAGCAATATCAAAAATTCAAAAGTATTTTAAATTTGATACTTTAGGTTCTACTTTTAAAAAAGAAATAATGGGAGGTTTGATAACATTTTTGGCAATGTCTTATATTTTATCTGTAAACCCAGCCATTGTTAGTAACGCTGTTTCGATTCATGATCCTAATCAACACATGAATACATTTGGAATTTTTTTAGCCACAGCACTAACGTCTTTTATTGGGACTTTTGTGATTGGAATTTTTGCAAATGTACCTTTAGCGGTTTCTGCTTCAATGGGTCTTAATGCAATGTTTGTTTTCAACATTGCCAACGGAAGTGGAGGAATTGGATATGAGGGTGCTTTGATTGCAACTATGTTATCATCAATTGTTTTCGTTATTTTATCAGTTACTCCTTTAAGAAAATTAATTATTAATGCTATTCCAAAAAGTTTAGTTCTTGGTGTCGGAATTGCAATCGGTTTTTTCATTTCTTATGCTGGAATATCTGGAATGGGTTGAGTTGCTAAAAGCGACGGCGGTTTACCAATTGCTTCTTTAGCGATTTTAAGAAATAATTATCCAATGATCATAGTAGGAACTTTTACATTTGGTTTAATGTTAATTTTGCATTATAAAAAAGTTCCTGGTTCAGCTGCTTTAGCAATTTTAACAGGATTTATAATTGTGGTTATTGTTGCCAATTCTTTACCTGATAATCATTGATTAGTTGTTGATAAAGGTGGTTTCGGAGCATCCAATTTTTCTTTAATTGGTCATGGTTGAGAATATGATTTTAGTGGTTTTACTTTAAATATTAAAAATACCTGAAAAGAATTTTCTAACCCCGAAATTTGAAATAAGCCAGTTTTATATATTTCAATATTTGTTGTTATGTTTATGTGTTTTTTTGATGCGACAGGAACATTAGCTGCTACAAGTGTTCAATTAAATAAACGAACTAATCAACATCACGAAATCCAACAAAAAGCTTTAATCGTCGATTCAGCTTCAACTGTTATTGCCGCTTCTTTAGCTTCAACTCCTGCTTGTGTTTATGTTGAAAGTTCAGCCGGAATTGAACAAGGAGCAAGAACAGGTTTTGCTTCAATTATTACTGCATTTTTATTTTTATCATCAATTGCTTTATTTCCTATTTTTAAAGCAATTCCTCAATGTGTTACTTCTGCGGCTTTAATATTTGTGGGAATTATGATGATTACAGGAATAACAGAAATAGAATGAAAAAAACCAGAATTTTCAGTAGCAGTATTTTTAACTATTATGTTTATGATGGTTACTTATACAATTGCTAATGGAATGGCTGTCGGATTTATTGCTTATACATTCATTATGATAGTTACAGGTAAAATAAAACAAGTGCCTATCGCAATGTGACCGTTAACAGCGATTTTTATTGCCTATTTTGTCGCAACATCCTTTATTCAATAACTAACTTAATATGTTAAAATAAAATTGCTTGTTTGTTAAAATGAGCAATTTTATTTTTATATAAAAATTAAGAAAAGAGAGTCAAAATGAAAAAGAAAGTGATAGTAGGTTTATCAGGTGGTGTTGATTCTTCGGTTGCGGCTTTATTGCTTTTGGAACAAGGTTATGAAGTTGAAGGTTTATTTATGCGTAACTGAGATTCAAATGTCAATGGTGATATTTTGGGTAACAATGAATCTCCTGATGAAATTTGCACCCAAGAACAAGATTATATAGATGCTACTCGTGTAGCTGACAAATTAGGCATTAAATTACACAGAACAGATTTTATAAAAGAATATTGAGATTATGTTTTTGAATATTTTATAACAGAATATAAAAAGGGCAGAACACCAAATCCTGATATTTTGTGTAATAAATATATAAAATTCGATAAATTTCTTGATCATGCAATTAATAATTTACATGCAGATTACATTGCTATGGGTCATTACGCAGGTGTTAGATTCAATAATACAACCGAACAATTCGAAATGCTTCGTGCTGCCGATCAAAATAAAGACCAAACATATTTTTTGTGTCAATTAAATCAAAAACAATTATCCAAAACATTATTTCCTTTGCAAAATTTAGAAAAAAGCGAAATTAGAAAATTAGCAAAAGAACATAATTTAGCAACTGCAGATAAAAAAGATTCTACTGGGATTTGTTTTATAGGTGAACGAGAATTTACTAAATTTTTACAAAATTATATACCAAATCAACCCGGAGATATAGTTGATATCCATACTCAAAAAATAGTTGGAAAACATATCGGTGTTATGTATTATACAATCGGTCAAAGAAAAGGTTTAAATCTTGGTGGAATGGATGAACCTTATTATGTTGCTAAAAAAGATATTGAACAAAAAATAATTTATGTTGCTAAAGCAAGTGATGAATCGTTTTTATTATCAAAATCTTGTGAAGTTAATGAAATTAACTTTACTTTAGATATTAGTAAATATGTTGATGATGTTAATGATTTTGAGTGTTCTGCAAAATTTAGATATCGTCAAAAAGACCAAAAAGTATTTTTGAAAAAAGTTGATTATAAAACTTATCAAGTAATTTTTGATAATCAAGTTAAAGCTGTAACAGAAGGTCAAGAAGCAGTTTTTTATTTAAATGAGATTTGTATTGGTGGAGGAGTTATTAATAAAGTTTTTAATTAATAATGCGAAAAAGAGACCCTATTAATTTATAATTTAATTATTGAGCAAATTTAGGAGAAAATCATGAGTACAATGAATATAATTTTGATCGTTGTTCTTTTAGCTGTAATAGTTTTTGTTATTGTAACAACAATTACAGGGAGAAAAGCATCGAAAAAAGAAAAAGCTAAAAGATATCAAGAAGTAAGAGATAGAATTAAACAATATCTAGCAAAAACCGAAAATAAAAAAAATTTAAGAGTTGAGTTTGAAAAAGTTTATGCTCGTAAAGGTGCTGAATATAAATATCGTGACGTCTTTGACGTTATTGTTGAAATAATCGAACCTAAGACTAACAAAATTGTAGAAATTACCGCTTATGAAATCGAAGGAATCACAACTAAAATTGATAAAAAAAATTATAAAACAAATTGAGTTGTTAATACTACATTAGATTTAGACGAAACTAAAAAAAGAATTGCTATAGCAGAAAAAGAAATTAAATTAACAAAAGAAGAAAAAAGAACTTTAAAACAAGAAGAAAAACTTCGTGAAAAAGAAATGCGCGAAAAAGAACGTTTGGAAATGAAAGAAGCAAAAATTGCTGCTAAACAAACTAAAACAAATAAAAATTCAGAAATCGAAAGAGTTACAAGAAAAACAGGGGACAAATTTGTACCCACTAGAAGAAAAGATTAATAATCTCATGGTTGGTATAAATTGCCAACCTTTTTATTTGGTAAAATATAGTTATTGTAATTAAACAAGGAGTTTATATGACTAAAATTTATAAAAGTAAAATAAGTAAAGAAGACTTTAAAGTGATTATGACTACTTGTTTTAAATCTGCGTGAATTACCTATAATAAAGAAAATTTTCTCCAAGCATTAGAATGAAAAAAAAATAAAAAATATGAATATTTTATAGAAAACCAAATTGAAAGTGAAGAAGATTTTAATAGTGATTCTTCATCTATTGATTTATTTGAAACTTATAATGATTTGCTAAATGATAATTTTAATGAAAATAAAGAAAAATTAAAAACATTTGATCAACATTGAACCGATGAAGAAGGCTTTGTTTTAGAAAAATTTGTAGGTGAACAAATTGAAAATGGAAATGCTGTCGGTTTAGCAGCAAGAGAATATTATTCGATAATTAATGCAAAAGAAAATCTTGAAAATAAACTTAACAAAAAAATTTTAGATTTGAGTGATGAAACTTTTGAAAAAGCTTTAAAATCAACTACACAAAATTTAACAAATAAGGAAATAAGTTATATTTTTGAAGCGACATTTCAATATGATGAAAATAATTTTAAAACAAGATGTGACATTTTAAAAATTAAAGAAAATCGCCATGTTGAAATCATTGAATTTAAAGCAACAGCAAAAGTTAAAAAAGAACACTTTTTTGATTTGCTTTATCAAGTTTGAGTTTTAGAAAAAAACGGAATGATTGTTGACAATGTTTTTCTAGGGCATTTAAACAATGAATATTTAACAGATTATGGATCAGTTACTAAAACTGAAATTGAGGAATTTATTAATTCATTTGGTGAAATTAATTTTTTAGATATAAAAGATTTTGTTAATAATGATTTTCATGTTGAGCCAACTAAAGAAAAAATTGATGTAGATTATAATAAATTGTTCATTATTGATGAAAATTTTAAAAACTATAAGAAAGGTGGAATTAAAATTATTGATTCCATCAATTCATTTAGAGAAGTAAATGATTTGGATGAACTTTTTTCAAAATATTCAGATATGTTTTCTTGAGATAAAAATAAAATTGAAAAATATTTTGATTTTGACTATTGTGATTCTCCATTTATTTTTAATAATAATATTTTAAAATGAGAAAATGAATTTTTAAAAAATGAAAACAATTGTTATTGTTTTCATGTAGTTAAATGATTCGATAAAAACCGTCAGACTTTATTTAACATTCCTAATTTAGCAAATAAAACAAAAGCTAAATTATATAAATTTTCTGACAAAATTTATTTAGATGATATTTCAAGTCTTGATGCTAGTTACTTTCCTTTAAATGAAAAAAACAAGAGTGAGTTTAATGAAAAGCATTATATATTTTTTGATTCATATAAAAAATATCAACAAAATGGTTTTCAAATTAATTGGTCTGATTGTGTGAATAAACAAGCAATTGGTGAATTAAATAATATGTTGAATTTATATAAAAATTTTCCTGTTTATATGTATGATTTTGAAACTATAAAGTGAGCAATTCCGAAATTTGCTTTAACATCAGCATACATGCAAATACCTTTTCAATATTCTGTGGATATTATTTATGATGAAAATTTTGATTACAATAATGCTGAAAATACAATGAAGCATTTTGATTTCATTAGCAAAAATAAAAAAGATCCAAGACCTGCATTTATTCAACAGTTTTTAAAAGATATGTTTAGTCAAGGACCTGGAGTTTATGTTGCTTACTATAAATCTTTTGAGAAAAATGTTTTAAAAAAATTAGCTTTCTTATTTCCTGAATATGCAAAACCGTTGCTTTTTATTGCTCAAAATACAATAGACTTAATGGATTTTTTTCAAGGTAATAAAAGCGAAAATAGAAGTTCATTTTTAATATATCACCCCGATTTTGCAGGATCATGTTCAATTAAAAAAACACAGCCCGCTTTAGACCCTAAATTTTCTTATAAAGATTTAAAAATTAACAAAGGAGATAAAGCGTCTCAAACTTTTAGAGAATATGTTGAAGGTTTGGTTGATGAAAATGCATGAAAAAAATTAATCAAAGAGGATATGATTAAATATTGCAATCGCGACACTTTAGCAATGGTTGTAATTTTACAAAGAATTCAAGAAATATTTAATGACTTTAGAAAGGAAAACCCACAATGGATAAATTAAAAATAGTTTTTTGTGGAACTCCTGAAATCGGGGCTACAATTTTAAAAAAACTTACAAAAATGCCTAATATTAATGTTTGTTTAGTAATTACACAACCAGACAAGGCTGTGGGAAGAAAAAAAATTATTACCACAACGCCTGTAAAAAAAGTTGCATTAGAAAATAATCTTAAAGTGATTCAGCCCCTTAAGATTGGAACAGAATTTGAATTTATTAAAAATTTAAATCCAGATTTTATTGTCACGTGCGCTTATGGTCAATTCATTCCTTCAAAAATTTTAGAAATACCTAAAATTGATTCCATTAATTTACACGGGAGTTTATTACCTAAATATCGTGGAGGTGCGCCTATTCAATATGCGATTGCAAACGGAGATGCTCAAACTGGTATTTCGATTATGAAAATGGTTAAAGAAATGGATGCTGGAGATTATTATATTCAAGAAGCTATTCCTATAACACTTGAAGATAATGCTGGAACTATTTTTCTTAAACTTGCTGATTTAGGAGCTCGAATGCTTGAAGAAAATATTTGAAAAATAGCAAATCGAGAATTAATACCAATTCCTCAAAACCCTAAAGAAGTTACATTTTCTAAAAACATAACAAGTGAACAAGAAAAAATTGATTGATCAAAAAGTAATTTTCAAGTCTTTAATCAAATAAGGTCTTTGCAACCTTGACCAATTCCCCACACTTTTCTTGAAAATGAAAGGTACAAAATTGGTAAATGTTCTATTACAAATTTATTTTTACCTGAAAAAATAAAAACCCAAAAATTTAAAATCGGAGAAATAGTTTTTTTCGACAAAGAAGGGATTATTGTAAAAACAGGTGAAGGTTATTTAAAAATTTTAGAAATTCAAAGACCGGGAAAACCAATGATTGATGCAGGTTTAGCAGCTAATGGTCAATTTAAGGATTTACAGATAGGAGCGACTTTTAAATAATGTATCGTTTTAAGTCAATTAGATATATAGTTGAAGCATCAATGATTTTAGCAATTTTGGTAATTCTTTCTTTGACAACTTTGTTTTTTAAAATTAATGACACAACATTTCAAATAACTGATGGTTTATATTTAGTTCTTTGTGCTTTAGTTCCGGGTCCCATGATGTTAGTTGTTGGTATTTCCTATTCAACAATTATCGATCTTATTTCCGGGGGTTTTATTTTTATACCAATTACAATAACAATTCATATACTGATGTTTTGTGTTGTTAAAATTCTAAAAAAACCAATTTCGCCTTATCTTTCTTTTATTGTTGCAGCGTTATTGATTTTCATATATGTCTTTTATGTATATTTATTAAACTTAAATTTAGGGCATTTACAAGCTCAAAATGTTGCTATAAAAGAATTGATAACTGATTCGATTCAATTTGGAATATCAATTATTATTAGTTTTGTTCTTTATTTTTTCTTGAGTAAAAAAAATATCAAAACGATATTATTCAATGATAACAAATACAATAGCTTTAAAAGCAACAAAAGTAGATATTAAAAATAGTGATATATTGCTATAATTAATTAAGATTATTAGAATTTAAAAGGGAGATTTTAAGTAAATGCAAGTAAATGATTTAAGACCCGGAACAACATTTTTATATGAAAATAATATTTTTGTTGTTTTGGAACAATCTTTTTCAAAAACAGGTAGACAACAAGGAAAAGTAACTGTTAAAGTTAGAAATTTGCGTACTGGTTCTAGAACTGACATTACTTTTACTGGTGGTGACAAAGTTGAAAAAGCAATGATTGAAAAAAAAGATATGCAATATTTGTATAACGATGGAAACGATGCTTTCTTGATGGATATCGAAACTTATGAACAAGTTCAAATTCCGATGTCAAGATTAGAATGAGAACAAAATTTTTTAACTGACGGTTTAATGATAAAGATGACCGAGTACGATGGTGAAATTTTAGGAATAAATTTGCCAGATAAAGTTGAATTAAAAATTGTTGAAGCTGAAGCAGCGGTTAAAGGTGATACAACATCAGGTGCACAAAAAAAAGCTAAAGTTGAAACAGGTTGGGAAATTCAAGTTCCATTATTTGTGACAGAGGGCACTGTTGTACTAATTTCAACAATTGATGGTAAATACTCTGGAAGAGTACAATAATTTTTAATAAGAAAGTGAGGTGTTCAAATGTATATTTCTGTCGAAAGAAATAATCGCGGTAGTTTAGATATTGAGCAATATGCTCTTAATAAATTAATTCAGTTTACGGTTAATAGTTCACTTAACAAAGAGGTTAAGGATGTATCAGTATTAACTCATTTGCATCATGATAATTTAATTTATGTGTTGATTAAAATAACTTTATTGGATGGTGTTAGAAAAATTGAAATTGACGAAAAAAGTATTAACAAATCTGTAGAAGAAATAATTATTAAAACACTTGATTTAAAACCAAAAAACATTGCTATCGCATATAGCAAATAAGGGAGAAAAAATGAAATTTTTAGAAGAAAAAATAAAAGATAAAGGTCAAGGTAAGTGATCTGTAACAATTGAAGGTAAAGAATGAGAAGAAATTCTAAAAAAAGCCAAAAATAGAGTTAGAACAAACATAGAAATACCAGGATTTAGAAAGGGTAAAGCTCCAGAAAGTGAAGTTGTTAAGTTATTAACTCCATCAAAAATTTATAATGAAGCGTTTAGAATTTCGGTGCAACCAGCTTTTGAATTTGCTCGTAATTCTGAATCAAAACTTGAACCAATGACTAGCCCTGAACCAATTCCTTTTAAAGTGAATGAGAAAGAAATAATTATTGATTTCGTATTTGATTTAAAACCTGAAATTAAATTAGGTAAATATACAGGAATAAATTCAATTTCAAAAGAAAAAATTGAAGTTACTAAAGAAGATTTAGAACAAGCTATAAATCAATACCAACAAAAATTTGTGATGGAAAAAATCCGTGATCAAAAAGAAACTATTAAAGACGGCGATTCAGTAACATTTGATTTTAAAGGTTTCATTGATGGCGTTGCTTTTAAAGGTGGAGAAGCAAAAGATCATACTTTAATAATTGGTTCTAACCAATTTATTCCAGGTTTTGAAGCTTCAATGATAGGAAAAGGTTTAGGAAAAACATCAATTAATGTTAAATTTCCTGAAGATTACACTCCCGAATTAGCAGGAAAAGATTCTACTTTTGAATTAGAAATTAAAGAAATTAAAGAAAGAATTTTACCTAAAAAAGATGATGAACTAGCAAAAGATTTAAACATTAAAGGTATTACTACTTTTGCTGAATTAGAAACTAAACTTAAAAGTGATATTTTAATTCAAAAAACTGAAAGCATTAAAAATCAATTTGTTAACAACGTGATTAATGAAGTAATTAAAGATTCTGAAATTGATTTACCTGCTTCAGCTATAAAGCACCAAATTCAAGATCTAAAAAAAGAATTTGAAGAACAAGTTAAACGTCAAGGATTAACATTAAAAGATTACAAAAAAGCAACAGGACTATCTGATGCTGATATTGAAGCAGAAATGGTTGATGATGCTAAATACAGATTGAATTCTTATCTTGTAACCAGCGAAATTAAAATTAAAGAAAATTTTGTTCCAACAGAAAAACAAATAAATGAAAAGTACAATGAGTTAGCAACTAAATTTGGGGTTGAACAATCTTACATTAAAGAAATTCTTGGTTTAGAACAAATTAAAGCTGAAATGCAAAATGAATTATTAACTAACTTTTTATATGAAAACAACGGTAAATAATAATTATTTTAAAACTGAAAATATTAAAACAAAAAGGAAACTTTTTGTTTTTTATTAGCACTCAAATGTTGAAAGTGCTAATAAATATGTTATTATAATCGTGTACCTTAAGGAGGAACGGAAATGAGTAAAAAAGTAAACCTTCCAGTTTTGGTGACTAGAGGAATTGTGATTTATCCCAATTTTTCAGAATCAATCGAAGTTGGTCGTAAACAGTCTGAAGATGCAATTAGAGCTGCTATAGATAATTTTGATGGTCAAATTATAGTGACATCGCAAAAACAAATTTCGGACGATAATCCTTCAGTTGAAAATATTTACACTACAGGAACACTTGCTAAAGTTGAAATATCAAAAAATTGAAAAGATGGTACATTAACTGTTTTATTAACAGGATTGCAAAGAATTAAATTAGAAAATATTTCTTTAAATGAGAAAAGTTTTTTCATTGCTGATGCAATCATTCTTGAACCAAAAACAGAATTTAGTGAAGAATACCTTACTGAAGCTGTTGAGTTAATTAAAAAATTAAAACTAGAAATAAAACAAGTTAGTTCTGAAGTTGAAAGTTTTATTTCTAATCCAAGTTCTGAAAAATTAGATGAAATTGTTGATAAATTATCAACAGAATCGCCAGTTTTTAGTACTGAGCAAAAAGCAGAATTGATTACAACAATTGATCCAATTCAAAGACTTGAATACTTACTAAAAATTTATGGAACTAAATTTGTAACATCTGATGTCGATAATTTAATTGCTAAAAAACTTAAAGAAAAAATGGATAATCAACAAAGAGATTATTATTTGCGTGAAAAAATGCGTGCAATTAAAGATGAACTTGGCGAAGGCGAAGGCGCTGATATAGATATTTTAGAAAAATACAAAGCTCGTTTAGATAAGGAACCTTTTCCTAAACATGTTAAAGAAAAAATTCTTTCTTCTATTTCTAAATTAGAAGGAATGCAATCTGGTAGTGCTGAAGCCAATGTTGAAAGAAACTATATTGAATGAATGATGTCACTGCCTTGATGAGAAAAAACAGAAGACATTGAAGATTTAAAACATGCTAAAGAAGTTTTGGATTCTCATCATTATGGATTAAAAAAAGTGAAAGATAGAATTATTGAATATCTTGCTGTTAAATCAAAAACTAAGGATTTAAAAGGACAAATAATTACATTAGTAGGTCCTCCTGGAGTTGGTAAAACTTCATTAGCTAAATCAATTGCTGAAGCAATAGGACGTAATTTTGTCAAAATATCTCTTGGAGGAGTTAAAGACGAAGCGGAAATCAGAGGTCATCGTAAAACTTATGTTGGTGCTATGCCTGGACGTATCATTCAAACAATGAAACGCGCTAAAGTTAAAAATCCTTTGTTCTTATTAGATGAAATTGATAAAATGGCATCAGATCAAAGAGGGGATCCAGCTTCAGCAATGTTAGAAGTTTTAGATCCAGAGCAAAATGCTGAATTCTCAGATCACTATATCGAAGAACCTTATGATTTAAGTAATGTTATGTTTATTGCTACAGCTAACTATCCTGAAGACATTCCAGAAGCATTATACGATCGTATGGAAATCATCAACCTATCAAGTTATACTGAAATTGAAAAGATGAAAATCGCTAAAGATTACCTTGTGCCAAAAGTTCTAAAAGAACACTCTTTGACAAACGAAGAAATTGAATTTAAAGATGAAGCATTAGATGAATTAATTAAATATTATACTCGTGAAGCCGGTGTACGTTCTTTAGAGAGATGAATTTCTTCTGTAGCTCGTAAATTTATAGTTAAATTGTTAAATAAAGAAGTAACTAATGTTGTTGTTGACAGAAAAGTTATTAATGATTATCTTGGAAAAAGGTTGGTAGAGCACTCAGATAAACAAAAAGTATCTGAACCTGGTGTGGTTACTGGATTGGCATATACACAATTCGGTGGAGATATTTTACCAATTGAGGTTAATTATTTTCAAGGTAAAGGTGGTTTGACTTTAACAGGTAAACTTGGAGATGTTATGAAAGAATCTGCAACAATAGCTCTAGATTTTGTTAAATCAAATGCTGAAAAATATGGAATAAATCCAGATTTATTTGAAAAGAATGATATTCACATCCATGTCCCAGAAGGAGCTGTTCCAAAAGATGGACCATCAGCTGGGGTTACTATGGTTACCGCTATCGTTTCTGCTTTAACTAATAAACCAGTTTCTAAAGAAATTGGAATGACAGGGGAAATTACTTTAAGAGGTTTAGTGTTTCCAATTGGTGGATTAAGAGAAAAATCTATTGCCGCTTCTAGAAGCGGATTGAAAAAAATCTTAATTCCAATGAAAAATTTAAAAGATCTTGATGAAGTGCCTGAAGAGGTTAAGGCAGTTTTAGAAATCAAAGGTATTGAACACTTTGATCAAACATTTTCAGAAGTTTTTGGATCTAACTCTGAATTAAGTAAGTAAGATTTTGTAGTAAAATAACTAGTGTAAACTAGTTATTTTTTTATAGGAGGATAAAATGAATAAAAAGCCATTAGCATTTATTTTAAGACCCATATCAACTAGAAATATAGTTGGTCAATCAAAAATTAACTCATCTAATGGTTTAATTCAAAAAATGATTAAAAACAACTTTTTGACTTCATTGATTTTTTTTGGACCACCAGGAACTGGTAAAACTTCCTTTGCGATAGCATTAGCTAATGACCTTAATGTTAAATATGAAATTTTTAACGCTTCATATGATAAAAAAGAAAAACTGGACAAAATAATTAATTTAGCTAAAAATGAAAATAATTTTATTTTGATAATTGATGAAATTCATCGTATGAATAAAGATAAACAAGATTTATTGTTAGAACATATGGAAGCCGGTAATTTAACCATTTTTTCTACAACAACCGAAAATCCTTTTTTTGTTATTAATCCCGCAGTTAGATCGCGTTCAACAATAGTTAAGTTAGAATCGATTACAAATCAAGAAATGTTTGAATATTTCGATAAATTGCTCTCTGATAAAATTATTAATTTAAAAATATCTAATGAAGCATTAAACTATTTAATCGAAATTGCGGGCGGGGATCTACGTAGCGCTATTAATAATCTGGAATTATTTATTAATTTATATGCTGATGAATATATTGATTTGGATTTAGTTTTAAAAGTTATGCCCTTAGCTAAAACAAGAAGTGGTGGTTATGGAGATGATTTTCATGATTTAAAATCAGCTTTACAAAAATCTATTCGAGGAAGTGATATTAATGCGTCATTATATTATTTTTCGAGATTAGTACAAATTGGTGATTTTGAAACATTAATGCGCAGAATGGTTATTATGGCATATGAAGATATAGGTTTGGCAAATCCCAATATTCCTATCCATGTTTTGAAAGCATGCGAAAGTTTTAGAATTATTGGCATGCCTGAAGGTATCATTCCTTTAGGTTTAGCCATTGTAGAAATGGCTTTAAGTGAAAAATCTAATTCCGCATACCTCGCAGTTAACAAGGCCATGAGTGATGTTGAAGCAGGAATTATTTTAGATGTTCCTAACCATTTAAAAGATACTCATTATAAATCAGCAGCGAAACTTGGTTACGGAAAAAATTACAAATATCCTCATGATTTTAAAAATGATTGAGTTGATCAACAATACCTACCTAATGAAATAAAAAATGTGCAATATTATAAACCTAAAATAAGTTCTGCTTATGAAAAAAAAGTCATTGAACTTTACGAAAGAATGAAAGGGAAAAAAATAATATGATAAATATTGGATTATTTTTACATAACAAATTTGAAGAAATAGAAGCCGTTGCAGCAATAGATATTCTAAGAAGAGCAAACTATAACGTTGAAATTATATCGGTTGAAAATAACTTAGAAGTTACCGGTTCACACGGGATTAAAATCATTTCAGATATAAATATATCTGAAGCTAATTTTGAAAAGTATAATGGATTAATTATTCCTGGTGGTCCTGGAATTGAAAAATTAATTAATAATGATATGTTTTTAAAAATCATTACTGATTTTTATAGAGAAGACAAAATGTTAGGAGCTATTTGTGCTGCTCCGCAAATTTTAGGTAAACTCCAGTTACTTAACAACAAATTTATTACACATTTTCCAGGAGCTGATAAATTTTTATTGAATGCAAAAATAGATTTATCAAAACCTTCAATTATTGACAAAAATATTGTGACCGGACAATCAGCAGGTACTGCTGTCCAATTCGCTTTAAATATAATTGAATATTTTGAGGGGATTGAACGAAAAGAAAAAATGAGTAAAGAAATTGTTACAAATTATAATTAATATTTCTAATTATAATTGAGGTGATAATTTGTGGAATTTGTAAAACAAGATAGCAATAATGATTGTGGAGTTGCTTGTATGGCTATGATTTACAATCATTTTTTCAAAAAAAGTATACTAACGTATGAAATTAAAGAAAATTTAAATTTAGGTGATGATGTTTTAAGTTTTTTTGACCTAATTAATATAGGATCAAAATATAATTTAAAAGCATCACCTTTTGCTTGTGAAACAAATATGTTGAGTGAACAAAAAAACAATTTACCAATTATCTGTCAAGTTCAAAATGAAGTTGGCTATGTTCATTTTGTAATTGTTATAGAAATGAATGAAAATTTATTCAAAATTGCAGATCCGAGTAAAAATAAAATTTGTAAGATACCGAAGCAAAAATTTCTCGATTCATACTTAGGTAATATTTTAATATTTAAAAAAGGTAAATTTGTTAAAAATAAACTGGATTTTAAGTTTGAATTCAAAATAGCTTTTAAACACATATGGTGAATTATCTTATTGTTTTCTTTAACTTCAGCAATAAATACATTATTGTTATACAATTCTCTTTTTGTTAAAAGCTTTTCAAACTGATTTACTGATACGTCTAATATATGGAATGACATATTGGTTTTTTCTTTACTTTCTTTATTAACTAGTTTATTATTTTTTGCAAAAAGTATTTTGTTTAAACGTTTTAAGGTATTGATATTACAGGATAATTTAAATTTGATAAAAATTTATTTCAAAAACATGTCAAATGAAGAATTCTGTAAAATTAGTTTTCATAAAAAAGAGAATCATTTACAAAAGTCTCATATCTACACACTTTCTTTTATACAGCTCTTTTATAATTTTCCAAATTATCTTTTATTTATGATTTTTTTATCTTTTATGATTATTGAAATTTCTGTATTAATTTTTCTAATTTTAATCACATTTATTTTTTTAGAAGTTTTCTTGAATTTCATAACACTTAGTATTGAACAAAAAAATAAATACAAACAAGAAAATAAAAAGCAAAAAAGTATAAAAATTATTTATGATTTCTTATCACTTAAAAATAAAGAAACCGAAAAAATAACAAAAGAAATTATTTATGATTTGCAGGAAAATTTAAAAAATAGTTTTGAATATTTCTTTAGTAAAATTTCATATTTTGTTGTCATGTTATTTTCCTATTATTTGATAAAAACAAATCAAATAGATTATTCTGATGTTTTGTTTTTAACAATAATTTCTTTTAGTTTAAATTCAAATATAAAATCTTTTTTTAAGTTTTCTACAAATATCATTTTAAACAAAAATGGGAAAAAATATTTAAATATTTTTTTGAAAACTAAATCAATTGAATTTACTAATCTTAATGAAGAAATAAATAGTATTCGAATAGTTAATTTAACAAAAAATATTAACGAAATTGATGTGTTAGAAAATTATAATTTAACAATTAAAAAAAATACTTTTATCAAAAACCATGGAGAACTTTTATTAAAAATTTTAGGTGACAAGATAAATTTTTATACGGGAAAAATAACTTTTAATAATATTGATATAAAAATTATTAGTAAAGAAAGTCTTTCGAAAAGAATAAAATATTTTGAATCATATTCAGAAATTGATTTAAATTCCAATGTTTTAAAGCACATTGTTGGTGAAACTATAGACGTTAATA
Organism: Williamsoniiplasma somnilux; assembly: GCF_002804005.1. Classification (NCBI taxonomy): domain Bacteria; kingdom Bacillati; phylum Mycoplasmatota; class Mollicutes; order Entomoplasmatales; genus Williamsoniiplasma; species Williamsoniiplasma somnilux. The sequence goes on along the minus strand of NZ_CP024965.1, from coordinate 498,216 downwards.
TTTTTAAAGAAATAAATTGTACAAATATTTTAAAAAACAACAACATTAACTTATTTGATAAAATTTCTTCTTTAGATTCTAATCAAAAAAATTTGGTTAACTTTTTATCTCTGTTTTTTACAAAATTTGAAACTATATTTTTGAATAATCCTTTACCTAATTTTTCTTTTGAATTTAAAGAAGAACTTTATAAAAAGTTTTTAGAATTAAATAATAAAAAAGCTTTTATTGTTTTGACTGATTTAAACCATGATTATAGTCACTTATTTTAAATTTTTAAATATTGTTATTATATAATTTATTTAAAGGAACATTCAATGATAGATATTTTTTTCGATAACAAAGCAAAAGTTAATATGACAAAATTTCAAGATCTTGCTATAAAAGTTATTGAAAAAGGTGTTTCGGAACTAAAATTAGAAAATCAAAATATTGAATTATCTATAACTTTTTTAAATGAAGCTGAAGCTTTAAAAATGAATAAAACATACCGAAATAAAAATTATATACCTGATGTGATTTCTTTTCCTATTTTTTTAACCAATAAAGAAATGAAAAAAATTAAATCTAGAGAAATTGGTGACATTTTTATTTGTTTTGAAGAAGCTAATAAAAAAGCTATTAAGTATATGCATACAATTGAAGAAGAAATGTGTTTCCTTTTTGCGCATGGTTTTTTACATTTGTTGGGATACGATCATGAAGAAAGCAAAAAAAGAGAAAAAGAAATGTTTGATTTACAAGAAAAAATTTTATTGTCAATAGGTGTAGAATATCAAATTAAATTTGCAGAAGAAGATTATGAAAAGGATAAAAAACATTATGGCTAATTTTAAATCAGGATTTGTATCAATAGTTGGTCGTCCAAATGTCGGAAAATCAACACTTCTAAATAAAATTATGGGACACAAAATTTCGATTGTAACAAGTAAAGCTCAAACAACAAGAAATAATATCAAAGGAATACTAAACAAAAAAGACGCATATCAAATTATTTTTATAGATACTCCAGGAGTGCATAATCCAAAAAATGATTTGGATAAAGTTATGAACGCTTCTGCACTTAAAAGTATTAAAGATGTTGATTTGGTTTTGTTTTTAGTTCCAGCAGACGAACCGATCGGTAAAAATGATAATTTTTTATTAAACGAATTAGAAAAAAGAGATGTACCCAAAATTCTAGTTATAACCAAAGCAGATAATGTTAAAAAAGATAAATTATTAGAAAAAGTTATTGAGTGAAAAAGTTTAAGTTCTAACTTTAAAGACGTGGTGATAACATCTTCTGTTGAAAATATTAATATTGAAAAACTTAAAGAAATAATTTTAGATAAATTACCAGAAAGCGAACATCCTTATTATCCATATGAAACAATTACTGATCAGCCAAATAGATTTTTAATCAGAGAAATAATAAGAGAAAACATTTTATTAAAAACAGGACAAGAGATACCTCATAGTGTTGCCATATTAATAGATGATTTAGATGATGAAGAAAATATTTTAAATATATCGGCATCTATTATAGTTGAACGTAAATCCCAAAAAGGAATTATAATAGGTAAAGCTGGAAACAAAATTAAAGATATAAAATATAAGTCAAAAAAAGAATTACAGGAAATATTTGGTAAAAAAGTTAATTTGGAAGTTTTTGTTAAAGTTCAAGAAAATTGAAGGAATTCACCTTCATTAATTAAAAAACTTGGCTATGACAAAGATAAGTACTAAAAACCAAAAAGAGGTGAACTTATGGCCGCAACAATATTTAACGCAATTGTTTTAGATTCTTTTGATTTTGATGAAAACGCTAAAATAGTAACAACTTTTTCTGATAAATTCGGTAAAATCGCTTTTGTAGCACTAGGTGTAAATAAAGTGAGTTCTAAAAATAGATACTCTATACAAACTTTTTCTAATTCAGAATTCGAAGTTTTTAAAAGCAAAAAATATAATGGACTATCCAAGTTGAAAACAGGAATTTTAATTAATCAAAACAACAATATAGCAAATAACTATGATGATTACTTATATGTTTCTTGTATTTCCAAAATAATTATTTCAGGAACAAATTTTGATCAAAAAAATTATAAATTATATAATTTGTTAAATGAAACAATTAAAATTATTAATAATAAAAAATCATCATTTTCATGTTTTGCATTTTTTTTGTTTTACGCTATGAATTTTTTTGGCGGCAGTTGATCCTTGAATCAATGCCTTAGATGCAAAAGAACTAATCCGATAATAAAGACATTCTCATTTAACGATTTTGGAATTATTTGTCATAATTGTTTTCAAGAAAATGACACAGAGTATTCTTATGAATTTATTTCATTTTTAAAAAAAATAAACGATAATAATATCGCTTATATGATTGAACAAGTTAATAACTCTTCTTTTTTAATTGCGTTACTATATGCGTTGATAACATATTATCAAAAAGTTCTAGGTATCGATAATAACCTGTTTTCATTTTTGTTGAATAAGAAGATTTTTTCAAAAGAAAACCTTCTTAACAACACTTATAGTGTCTTGACAAAAGCGGGAAAATGAGTATAATAAAAGAAAAATATAAATGATCAAAAAAGTCAGCTTGAGCTGGCTTTTCCATTGTTAGAAGGAGAAAAGATGGCAAAAAACATGGAAGATATAGTTAATCATCTTAAAAATTCTGGTTTTGTTTTTCAAGGTTCTGAAATTTATGGAGGTTTAGCTAATAGTTGAGACTATGGACCATTAGGTACTGAATTAAAAAACAAATTAAAAAAAATGTGATGAGATTATTTTATTAAAAAAAATTCTTTAAATGTTGGTTTGGACTCATCTATAATTTTAAATTCTAAGGTTTGAGAAGCTTCTGGACACATTGCTGGTTTTAATGATCCTTTAATTGATTGTAAAAACTGCCGTTCTAGATGAAGAGCGGACAAATTAATTGAAGATTTTGATTCAAAAATAATTATAGGCAATATGAGTAATGCCGATATGGAAATGTTTATCAAAAAAAATAATATAAAATGCCCTAAATGTGAAAAAAATGATTTTACTGAAATAAGACAATTTGGATTAATGTTCAAAACTAGTCAAGGTGTCTTGGAAAACGAAAATTCAAGAGTTTATTTAAGACCAGAAACAGCACAGGGTATTTTTATAAATTTTAAAAATACACAAAGATCATTGAGAAAAAAACTACCTTTCGGAATTGGACAAATTGGTAAATCATTTAGAAATGAAATTACACCCGGAAATTTCATCTTTAGAACAAGAGAATTTGAGCAAATGGAGCTAGAATTTTTTTACAACCCTAATGACGATAAAGATTGATTTAAATATTGATTGGATCAAGTTACTGATTTTTTAGATAAAAAAGTTGAATTGAAAAAAGAAAATTACAGAATACATGAAATTGATAAAAAAGATTTAGCTCATTATTCAAATAGAACTTGTGATATTGAATTTAATTTCTTGTTTGGTTGAGGTGAACTTTGAGGTATTGCTCATCGTGGGAATTTTGATTTAAATGTTCATCAAAAATCAAGCGGAGAAGATTTAACATATTTAGATCCTATTTCTAACACTAAAATTTTACCGAATATAATTGAGCCTTCTGTTGGTGTTGAAAGACTTATTCTAGCAATAATTACACAGGCATACGAAGAAGAACAAATTGAAAACAATAATTATAGAATAGTTATGAAATTTCCATATGCTTTAGCGCCTTATCAAATTGCTGTTATGCCATTGCAAAAACAACAAAACGATGTTGCAAAAGAATTGTTTAATAATTTAATTCAAGATTTTGATGTAACATTTGACGAAACAGGAAATATAGGAAAACGTTATCGCCGTCAAGACGCAATCGGAACACCGTTTGTTATAACTTGTGATTTTGAAACCGAAAATGATAATAGTGTTACTATTAGAAATCGCGATACTATGCATCAAGAGAGAATAAAAATATCAAGTTTAAAAGAGTATTTTAGTTCAAAATTTTAATTGTTTTAAAAAGGAGGTTTTAGTTATGAGTACTGTATCAGAAGAAAAAATAAATCAAATTATTAATAAGGCTGATATTGTTGAAATTATTTCATCTTATATAAAACTTTCAAAAAAAGGAAGAAACTATTGAGCTGTTTGTCCTTTTCATGAAGATAGCAATCCTTCTATGTCTATTTCTCCTGATAAAAAAATTTATAAATGCTTTAGTTGTGGAGCGAGCGGAAACATTATCAAGTTTATTGAAAATTTTGAAAAATTAGATTTTCTTTCCACTTTAAAAAAATTAGCTTTAATAACCGGTATTGATTTATCAGAATTAAAAAACGAAACAAAAACAAGTAAGTATAATGAAAAAGAACAAAAAATATTTGAAATAAATAATGTTGCAATGAATTTTTATCAAATGGTTTTAAATTCTAAATTCGGAAGTGATGCTAAACATTATCTCGAAAATAGAAATATTAAAAAAGAAGAATTGATTTTTTGGGGTATTGGTTTCGCCTCTAAAGAAGTAAAACTTTATGAAAAACTTATTGAAAAAGGTTTTAATCTTAAAGAAATAGAAGAGGCTGGACTTATTTCAATTAAAGAAGAAAAGATTTATGACTTTTTCTTTGATAGAATTATTTTTCCTATCATGAATGAAGATGGTAAAGTTATTGGTTTCTCAGCCAGAACAGTAAATGATATAAAGCCAAAATATATTAATAGTCGAGAAAATTTAGTATTTAAAAAATCGGATTTAGCTTATAATGTTCAAAATATTCAACAAGAGGTCAATTTTAAAAAAACAATCATTGTTTTAGAAGGTTTTATGGATGTTATTTCTATGTATAAAGCTGGAATAAAAAACACTATTGCAATTATGGGAACTTCATTAAGCGATTATCATATTAAATTATTCAAACGTTTCAAAGCTCATATTAAATTGTTTTTAGATGGTGACAATGCCGGCATAGAAGCAACAATAAAAGCTAGTAAAAAAATTATTGCAAACAATATTTCTTTATCAATAATTGATAATCAAACAAATATGGATCCTGACGAATTAATCTCTAATAATGATTTAAATTCGGTATTAACAATGATTGAAGAAAGCGTTTATCCTTTACATTTTATTGCAAAAAAAACTTATCAATACGTTAGAAATGAAGATCCTTATAGTTTAGATGAATATTTGGATAGAATTTTTTCGATATTAATATTCATTAAATCAGATGTAGAAAAAAGTCAAACATTACAAAAAATTTCTGAAATAACAAAAATTGATATTTTAGAAATTAAAAAATATTTTGAAAATTATTCAAATAAAAGTAATGGTCAGAATCAAGTTTTGAGTGATAAAAGATTTGAAAATATTAAAAAAAGCAAATTATCTAACAAGGAATTAGAAGCATACCAAAGAGCTGAACAAAGAGTTTTTCTTTCTTTATTAAAAAGCGATAATTTCATTGATCAAGTAGAAGAAAATATTGAAAACTTCAATTCCCCAAAAACAAAAATGTTAGTAAAAAGTATTATTGAAGAATATAAAAAAGGAACTTATCAAGGCAGTGACTTTAATTTGATTAGTCATATTTTAGAAAATAAAGGATTAAAAATAAATGATTTAATTTTTAATTTAACAGAAGATAAATTTCTTAATATTTTAGAAATGTCTGGAACAGAAATGGATGATTCATTGCGAAAAATGAAAATATACCAACTAGAGAAGGAAAAAGATATCTATTTTAAAAAAATAAGTGATGCGAAAAGTTATATTGAACAAAAAACTTATTTGGAACTAGTCGATAAATACACAAGAAAAATAAATTTATTAAAAAACAAGAATTAAGAGGAAAAGACAATGACAATTAAAAAGTTTAAACCAGCAGATTTTAAAAAAATCAGTAATACCGAGGATTTTAAAGATTATATTTTAAATTTCTCTAAAGTAAACGGAAAAGTGAGCATTGAAGAAATTCAAGATACAATAGCAAAACAATTTCCTAATTTTACAGATGATGATCAAGAAAATCTTTTTGAAGAATTTACGAAAGCTAAAATTTTATCTGGAGATCAAGATTTCGAAGAAGATTTTGTTCCTGAATTTTTATCTGATGATGAAGATATTGAAATTATTGAAAATATTGAAGATTTGGAAATTGAAAGTTTGGAAGATGATTTTTTAGATGACATAAAAGCATCTAAAAAAGCTATGGACAAAGCAAAAAAAGAAGCTAAAGAAATTACTAATTCAAAATATAGAGTTGGCGGAATATCTAATGAAACAAAAATCCAAGACATAATCAAAGCTTATTTTAACCGTATTGGTTCTGCAAGAATATTATCAAAAACAGAAGAAATTGAATATGCTAAAATGCTTGAATCTGAAGACCCTGAAGATGTTTTAGAAGGTAAACATAAATTGATTGAATCTAACTTGAAACTTGTTATTTCTGTTGCAAGAAAACATCTTAATAGGGGTCTTGATTTTTCTGACTTGATTGAAGAAGGAAATATAGGTTTGATGAAAGCTGTGGATAAATTTGATTACAAAAAAGGTTTCAAATTTTCTACTTATGCAACATGGTGAATTAGACAAGCTATAACTAGAGCAATTGCAGATCAAGCAAGAACAATAAGAATTCCAGTTCATATGGTTGAAACGATAAATAAATTATCAAGAATTGAAAGACAATTGACTCAAGAACTTGGTCGTGAACCATCACCAAAAGAAGTTGCTGAAAAATTAGGTGCAGGAATGACTGCTCATAAAGTTGTTGAAATTAAAAAATTGTCAACTGAACCTGTATCTTTGGAAAAACCATTTGGTGATGAAGATGATACTCATTTTGATGATTTTGTAGAAGATAAAGATATGGTTTCTCCTAATGAATATGCTGAAAAAGAAGTTTTAAAAGAAGTTATGGATAATGTTTTTTCAGAAATGGCTCCAAGAGAAGAAAAAGTTATTCGTATGCGTTATGGAATAATCCCAACAAAACTTAGAACATTAATACGTTTAGCTGAAGAATGTGGTGATGATTCAGTTAAAGAATTAAGAGATGCAGTTAAAGAACTAAACATTCATATAGATACTCCAATTGAAAAAATTAGAATTTTTGATAGTGAAATTATCAAACTTCACTTATCTAAATATGATTCGCCAAAAACTCTTGAAGAAGTTGGAAAAGAACTTAACGTTACTAGAGAAAGAATTAGACAAATTGAAGCAAAAACTGTTAGAAAATTAAAAACACCTCAAAATAATAATAAATTAGGTAAAACACTTAAAGAATTTTATAAAGGGTAATAATGCACATTTCTGAAAGAATAAAACTTTTAGTAGATATACTTCCAAATGATAAACTTACTTTGGCAGATATAGGGACAGATCATGGATTTTTACCTATATATGCAGTAAAAACAAATAAAGCAAAAATGGTTTATGCTGTAGATATAAATGAAGGTCCTCTTAATTCGGCTAAAAATAACATTTCTAAACATGATCTAGATTCACAAATCAAAATCATTTTAGCAAATGGTTTAGACTTTATAAATGAAAAAACTCAAATTATTGATTATGTAACAATTTCTGGTTTGGGCACAAAAACAATGTTAAAAATAATTGAAAATGATAATGAAAAAATTAAAAACTATTTATTCTGTTCAAATACAGAAATCCAAGGTTTAAGACAATGAGCAAAATCTAATGATTATAAAATAGAATTTGAAAGTTTTATTTACGAAAACAAAAAACCTTATTGAATAATTATGATAAATAAAAGTTTTAAATTTAAAAAACATGATTTGGAATTAGGTGATTTTAATTTTTATAAAAATAACTTAGAATATAGAAGTTATTTATTAAACAAATTTAACTACAACAATGAAATTATTTCAAAAATATCAAAAAAAAGCAAAAGCAAAAAATTAAGAAAATCTAATAAAAAGATAGTAAGGTTTATAAAATTATGGAATTAATAAAAATCATAAAGTACTTGGACAAAAAATTCGATCCTAATTTAGCTTATGAATGAGATTTTAACGGTATTCAAAATATTAGTAACAAGCAAAATATAGATTTTAATACCGAAATTACAAATGTAGTTATTGCTTTAGATTTAAATAAAAATGTCGTTGAGTTTGCAATTGCAAATAATGTTAATTTGATAATTACTAGGCATCCATTTATATTTGGTGAATTAGTTGTGGAAAAACAAAATCCGCAAAAAAGTAAAATGATTAAATTATTAATTAACCATAATCTTGTAATATATTCTATCCACACAAATTATGATGCTTCAATATACCAAAATATACAAAATATTGTTTCTGAACAATTTAATATAAAAAAATTTAGCCATCTTAAAAAAAATAAAGAATGCATTAAATTTATTTTAAAAAATAAAATTACACACAAAGAATTTAGAGAAACTTTCAAAAAAATTTTTTCACTTGAACACTGTCAAATAAATAAAAGCTGAGATGATCATAAACAATTAAATGAATTTTATTTAACTAGTGGTTCGGGGGCTTCAACTATGATTGAACAAAAAATGGAACAAAAGATTTTTGTAACAGGTGAAGTAAAGTGAAATGAATGAATTTATGCAGAAGATAATGAAGTGAGTTTGTTAGCTTTGGGTCATTATATGGAAAACTATTTTATTTATGACATAAAAAACAAATTAATAAATACATTTAAAGATTTAAAAATTACGACTATTGATATTGAAAATCAATTTAGAAAGGGTTAAAAATATGTTATTTTCATCATTTGGATTTAAAAAATATATTAACGATACTCTTTTTGATATTGGTTTTGAAACTCCAACATCAATTCAAAACAAAGTTATCCCATTAATAAAAAAGCATAAAAATGTCATCGGTTTAGCTCATACAGGAACTGGTAAAACTCACTCTTTTTTGCTGCCTATTTTAAATAACTTAGATTTAAACGTGTCTTTTGAAAAAAGACATGTTCAAGCTATTATTATTGCTCCAACTCGTGAATTGGCAAAGCAAATATTCGATAATATAAAACCATTCCAAAAACAAGAATCAAAAATAACTTGTGGACTTTTCATTGGTGGTGAGGATATTAATAAAAATATAAGTAATTTAAGAAAAACTCAACCAATGATAGTTGTAGGAACGCCAACTAGAATCAAAGAATTATATGAACAAAATGAATTGCGAATTACAACAGCTAGTTATGTTGTTGTTGATGAATGTGACATGATTTTCGATTTAGGTTTTATTGAAGATGTTGATTTCATGATTTCTAGGGTAAACCAAAATGTTGTGATTTCACTTTTTTCAGCAACTATAGATGAAAATCTACGACCATTTATTAAAAAATATTTAAAAAATTCTATTTTTATTGATGATTCTGAATCTATTCCCTCAACTAAAAATGTGGAACATATTTTAATAGATACTAAAAATAAAGAAATTGAATTAGTTTTATCGAATTTAGTTAAAAGTATAAATCCTTATATGTGCTTGATTTTCGTTAATAGTAAAGATAATATTTCTTCAATTGTTAAGATATTGCGTAAAAATAACGTTGGTCACGTTGGCGAATTACATGGTAATCTTCAACCAAGAACAAGAATGGCAACTCTTAAAAAGGTAAAAAATAATGATTTCAAATATGTTGTTGCTACAGATGTTGCGGCAAGAGGTGTTGATATTGAAGGAGTTTCTCATGTAATATCAATAAATTTACCTTCTGATTCCAATTACTACATCCATCGTTCAGGAAGAACTGGTAGATCAAATCTTAAAGGTAAAAGTTATGTTTTATTCAATATTAAAAATCAACAAAGAATTGAAGAACTAAAAAATAAAGGTATTGAATTTTCGATTCAAAAATTAGTTGAAGGTGAACTTATTGATATTAAACAAAGAGAGCAAAAAAAGAAGAAAAATAATTTAAATTTAGATACAGAGTCTAAAATTGTTATTTCTAAATATAAAAACACAAAAGTTAAGCCCGGGTACAAGAAAAAACGTAAAGATGAATTAGAAAAAATCAAACAAAAACGCAAAAGAGAACATATTAAAGAATCTATTGCTAAAATTAAAAAAGAAAAGTATAAAAGACGTCGTTCAGAATTGTTTGGTGACTAGGAGAAATTAAATGAAAATAACTGTTAAGACAAAGAAAAAAACAAAAGTTGTTTCTCTTAGTGAGCAACAAGTTTTTGAAATTAAAGCTTCGGAATTTTATGAAAAAATTCACAACACGCTTATTTCTAAAGCACAAATAAGTTTAATGAGAACAACTTATTTTAAAAGAGCTTTTTGATATGAGTTTTTATTATTGTGTTTAGCTGCCTTTGCAACAACTATAGCAATAGATTATTTTATTTCTTCTACAGGTAAAACGGGTCTATTTCCAGGCGGTTTAGGTTCTTTTGCAAGATTTTTATCGGTTGTAACTTATCCAGATAATGCTAGTCAACAAGGTAGTTTCTATTTTGTTTACTACTTCCTGTTAAATATTCCGTTAATTATTTTTGGTTATTTAAAGTTAGGAGTTAAATTCACTTTAACAACACTTCTTTATATGGTTTTATCAATTGGTTTTGACCAAATCATCACAAGACTTCCAGTTATAAATCCTACTGAATGACATTTTGTTTTGGATTATCAATTAATTTCTTCATTGCAAGATTCATGAAACACAACTATTTGGCTGTTTGTGTTCGCCTTTTTTGGAGGAGCTTTGTTAGGTTGATCTTTAGCAACAACTTATAAAGTTGGTGCTTCTTCAGGAGGAACTGATTTTTTAACACTTTGATTTGCTAAGAAAAAAAATAAAGATATCGGAACAATTAATCGTAATATGAATTTTGTTATTTTGTTCATAGTAATAATTTCAAACACAATGTTATTAGTACCTGAAGATTTTCATAAATCATTTAAATATTCAGTATTAAATAGTTCAACAAATGCTGAAATTTTAAATTTAAATGGTATTGATGAATGATTTAAATCATCACCTCTTTGAAACGAAAGTCAACCAACAACACTAGCAGATGCATTAAAAAATTCAAGACAAGAAGTTTTAAGATTATTGTCAACAGACCCAAATTTCTCTGGTTACTCATCAAGCATGCTCGCTATTTTAAGAGTTAAATTTATTTTTGGACCGACTTTGTTTGCTTCTGTTATCTTGGTTATTGTTCAAGGAGTTGCAATTAATGTTAGTTATCCTAAAAATGTTAAAAGAACAATATTGTTAACTACAACAAAACCAGATGAAGTTAAAAAGTTTTTATTTGATTCAGGTTACAGAAATGATGTTCTAATTCACGAAACAGAAATTCATCATTCCGGAAGAGAAATGACAAAGAAAAAGGTATTAACAATAACAACCACTTTAATGAATTGAAAATCAATTGAAAAAGGAGTTATGAACGTAGATTTAGATATGAATGCTAATGTTATTCAAACTAGAGCAGTAAAAGGACCTTTCATTTCGGAGCTAAAAGATGAAAGACGAATGGAATCAATTAAGTTGAAATTGTCTGCAGACAAAAAAATGATGAACAAAATTGACAAAGAAGCCATTTATAAAACTTGAAAACGTATGCAAAGCAAAATTAAGAAATAGTTTTTATTTGAACTTAAATTTGTTATAAATAAGTTAAAGATTTATTTCAATTTTGTTAACTTGTTTAATAATCTTGAATAGAAAGGGGCGTTTGTATGAAAAACCAAAATAAAAAACATAAATTTCGGCCAAAAAGTATAGTTAGAATTTCAATTATATTCTTAATGATCGTGGCTTTAGTTTTAAGCATAGGTTTTTCTATATCTTCTTCTCAATCTAATTTAAAGCTAGGTCCGCAATATCAACGAAAATTTCAAGCACTTGTTGATGTTTACGATACAAAAAAAACTGATGAATCAACTGTTTTACCAAATGGTAATGCTGATAAGGCGGCTGAAATTTTACAGTCAAAATTATCACCTTTTTCTGATGGTTCTGTTGATGTTAAAATTTCGGGTAAATCAAGATTATTAGTTTCTGCTCCAGAAAATTTTTATAGTAATAACAAAGAAATTTTCAAAAACGAAATTGAGTCAGCTGGAGGTTTATTTGCTTTAACTCAGGATACTCACAAAGATATAATGTTTGATCAAACATTAATGTCTAAAATCGGGATTACAAATGTAGAAGAAGGTAAAAAAGGTTTATCTTCTGTATTTGGACAAGTTCAAACAGAATCTGTTAAAGTTGGAGAATCTAACAAACCATATATTTCTTTTGAATTACCTGAAGGTAATTGAGAAAAAATTATTGCTAGTGAAAGTTCTGAAACAGAAGGTAATGAATCCAATAAAACACCAACTTTTGACTTAATTGCTAATGTCGACGGTTTGTTTAGTAATTTTAGATCTTATTTTTTACTATCCAATAATGATAACAAAGATAAATTTTACGAAAATTATGTCGATGGAGTTATTAAACCTATTGAAAATTACTTAAATGACCTTAATTCAGACAATAAAGATACTAAAAATATTTTAAATGATTTTTTCTTTGGAACTTTTTACTATAGAAATGCTGCTGGTTATTGAGTAGAAAAATCCGGATCAATAGTTGATAAAGACTTTATTGACGCTGTTATTGATGAAACTAGAAATAGTAAAGATGGATTAGTTGACATAAGAACAAGTGAGGGGCTTGGAAAATTTTTAAATCCAGAAAATAATCCTGACCACAGTTTTAAATTTGCGAACCAAATTTCCAAATATGTTTACGATTCTAATTCAGTTGCTGCTGATTTTTCCAACAAATCAACTGAAGGCGCGGTTCCTGGTAAGTATTCAAAATCCTTGATTTCTAAAAAAGACCCAACTATTGAAATTGGAAGAGTTGATAAAGTTTTTGCAACTTTAGTTGATACAATTTTCACTAAATCTTTAGAAATTAAAAATGGTATAATTTCGTCATCTAACTTTGATAAAGATATTTTTAAATATAACTTTATTTTTAGTGGTTCTACACGAAAAATAGAAGCAACAGAAGCCAAACCAAAAAATTATATTGATCCAAATGGTAAGAAATTTTTTATTGAAACTCCAAATTATACTTTTGCAAAAACAATTAGAGCTCAAATAGCTGCTAATGCTGAAGGTTTGTCTTTTAAAGTTTCATCAATAAGTTCTGTTGAACCAACATTAACAAAAGCTTTATTAATCGCTTCAATTATCTTTTTAATTATTATTGTATTAGCGATGATGATATTCATGTTGTTTTTCTATAGATTATTAGGGCTTTTCACTCTTATCGTGGCTTTAGCTATTGGAAGTGCCGTGTTGTTCATGTTTACCTTGTTCAATATCACTTTAGGACCTGAATTTATTCCTTTGCTGATGATTGTTATAGGTATTACAATAGATATAGCAGTAGTGTTCTTTGAGTCTTTAAAAAATAATATTTATATAGAAAAAAGACCTATTTTGTCTTCTTTCAAAATAGGAAGTAAAGAAACCTTAGGAATTGCAGTTGATATGATCATTGCTACAATAATTCCTAACATAGTTTTATTTTGAATAGGAACTGAAGGATTGAGAAATTTTGCAACAATCGCTACTCTTGGTCTTATTTGCGTTCTTGTCTTTGCGGTTATCTTCTTCAGAATTTTAATGTTTGTGCTTGTTAGAACAAACATATTCAAAAAATACGAATGATTATTGCCGATTGACACTTCATTTAAAAATGAAGGTTCATTCTTTATTCAATATTTAATTGAATCTAATAAAGAAAAAAATAATAAATTGTCACAAAAAGATAAGTTAACTTCTAAACAATTAATTAAAATTAAAAAAAATGAAGATTTAATTAAAAAATTAGAAACAAAACAAAAGAATATTATTGAAAAGAAAAAGATTAAAATAACAAATAAAATTGAAAAACACAAACTTAAATGAATTAAAAAAACAAATAAAATTGAAAGAAGTTATCAAAAGGCTTCTTCTTCAAAAAATAAGTTTATTTTATTAATGATTCTTCCTTTTATAAGTTGAAAAAAATCTTATATAAAGTCCTCACAAAATTCACAATTAGAAAATAGCCAAGATATTAGTGTAAATCAAATAAGTAAGGTAAATTTTTTAGAAAAAAAAGTTAATAAAGCTGGAATTATAACAACTATTGTAACTGGCATTCTTTTACTTGTGTCAATAATTTTATCTTTATTATTTGGATTTAATTATTCTTCTAATTTTGGAAAAGGATCTAACATTTATATATACGGTTCTTATATAACTAGGTCATTTGATTTAGATAGTCGTGATGACTACGAAATAAATTCTCAATTAAAATCTATTAAAGATAATACAGAGATTAGAATTAAAGAAAAATATGAAATTAATGGTGAAATAGCAGAAAACACAATTGCTAAAAAAGAATGACAAGCAGCTACTGTTGCGGGTTATTACGAATATATTTTTGCAAATGACAAATTAGGATTATTTTTCTCAAAAGCAAATGGAATATCTTTAGATGATGTTAAAGTTACATACGGAATAGATTATTCAACCAACACCAATATTCCTATTTCGGAAACAGGTTGAATTTCAATATTTACAACTTCTAACATAATTAAACAAAGTAATATTTTTAGAATTGCGGTTCAAAAAATTGCTAATGAAAACATTTCTGAAATTACTCCAGTAGAACCAACACCAACTGAAGGTGTTTTGGTATTAGAAACTAAACCATATACAACTTATAAACAAATGATTCAAATAGTTGTAACATTTGCAATTGTTCTTTTAGCATTGTTGGCTTACATGATTATTAGATTTAAATGAACATACTTTGTAGCCTTAGCTTTAGGATTGACTATTGCAGTAGTAGCGACAGCTGCAGTAATAATTACATTAAGAGTTCCTTTCTCTATTGAAATTTTACCGGCGATTGTTACAATTATTAGTTTTGTAATTCTACTAGGAATATTAATATTAGGAAAAGGTAAAAAAATTATTGATTCTAAAGATGAAAAATCATTGCATAATTACTTTAAACAAGAAATTGAATTAACGTTTAAAATCAAAAACAAACAAAAGGACATTAAAAATAGAATTTTAGAATTGAAAAAAATCAAAAAAGAGCAGTTATCTAAATTTGTAAAAAAAGAAAAAATTCAAAGTTCAACTAAAAAGAAGATTTCGAAATTTAAGAAACAATTAGAAATGAATTTTAAAAAATTATTTAGTAAACTTCCAAAAGAATTGAAAGTAGAAAAAAGAATTATTATTCAAGACTTTAAACATCAAAAACAAATGTTAAAAGAAGAATTGAAAGTATTTAAGTCAAAAATTAACAAAGAAATTAAAATTGAAGCTAGTCAAAATAATTTTTTAAAAGAAATTTTTGCCCAAATATTTAAATTCGGAATAGTAAGATCATTAACTATTGGTTTATTGTACTTGTCTATTAGTATTGTTGCGGTAATCACAATGCCAACAATTATAGGTATGGGTCTGTCGTTAACAATCGGAATTATTGTTGCTTCAATTGCAGTTTTAACAATTATGTTACCGCTTTGATTAGTTCTAGAACAAAAAAGAATTCGAGCAAAATACGGATTTAAAAAATATATTGCCCAACTAAAAGTTTCGGGAGAAGAACAAATTATAGAAAACATAAATGATTAAGAGGTTAAGATGAATTTAAAAGATTTTATTTATGATGTTAAAGATTTCCCTAACAAAGGCGTTAACTTTAAAGATATCACCCCGTTGCTAAATAATGTCGAAGCTTTTCAATACGTAATTGAGCAAATTTCTATTTTTGTTAAAGAAAGTAAAGCTAATGTTGTTGTAGCTCCAGAAGCAAGAGGATTTCTTTTAGCATCAGCTGTTGCTTTTAATACCAAAACTAGATTTGTTTTGGTACGCAAACCAGGTAAATTACCAAGAAAAGTTTTAGATATCGAATATACATTAGAATACGGAACAAACCATCAACAAATGCATGTTGGGGATATTCAACCAGGAGACAAAGTTGTAATTATCGACGACATCTTAGCCACTGGTGGAACAATTGAAGCTATTATTGATTTGGTAAATCAACAACAAGGACAAGTTAGTGGAATTTCTTTTTTAGCAGATTTAACAGATTTACATGATAAAAGTTTATTATCCAAATATCGTGTTCAAAAATTAATTGAATATTAGAATATTTAACGACGATGTATAATCGTCGTTTTTTATTATCTATTGTATAATAATTAGCATAAGAGGCTGATTTATGATACTAAACAGAAAAAAAGAAATTACATCAAGAAAATTATTAAATGTTGTTCAAATTGATGATTATGCTCCATTGGAAAAGGAATTAAAAACTTATATTTATTCCAAAAAAGAACTACGATCAATTTATGAGGCATTTGAATTTGCAAAAAACCAGCATGAAGGACAACTTAGAAAAAATAATGATCCATATATTTGTCACCCTTTGTCAACTGCTTATTATTTAGCGCAATTAAAATTGGGACCCAAAACTATTATTGCTGGTTTGCTACATGATATTTTAGAAGACACAGCAATAACGTATGCAGAACTTAAAGATGTTTTTGGCGAAGAAGTTGCTAATCTTGTTGAAGCTGTAACTAAGGTTTCTTATTTTGCCAAAGAAAATCGTGAACAACAAAAAGCTGAATACTTAAGAAAAATTTATCTATCGATGGCTGTTGATATTAGAGTAATTATAATCAAATTAGCAGATCGTATGCACAACATGCTGACAATAAAAAATTTGAACGAACAAAAACAACAAATCATTGCTAAAGAAACTTTAGAGACTTACACAGCAATTGCCCATAGATTAGGAATGAAACAAGTTAAATCGATTCTTGAAGATTTATCATTTGAAGTTTTAAATCCTGAAGAATACAAAAAAATTGAAAAATTGGTAGAAACTAACTCAGAAAAAAGAATATCTTCAATAAACTCTATAATCAAAGATATCGAAAGATTCTTAAGAGTTGAAAAGCATATTAAAATAATTGATATTTTCGGAAGACCAAAAACAATTTATTCAATATATCGAAAAATGAACCAAATTGGTAAATCATTTGATGAAATTACAGATTTATTAGCTATTAGAATTATTGTTAACTCTGCAGATGATTGTTACAAAGTTTTAGGTTACCTACATCAATTTTATACGCCCGTGACAAGTAGATTCAAAGATTATATAGCAACACCTAAAAATAACGTTTATCAATCATTACACACAACTTTAGCTGATGTGAAAGGAGAAATATTCGAAGTTCAAATCAGAACTGAAAAAATGGATAAAGTAGCAGAAACCGGAGCAGCAGCACACTGAGCATATAAAGAAGGTGAATCTGTTGATATTAATAAAAAACAAAAAGAAATCGATGAACAAATAGATTTATTTGATCGTATTATTTCTTTGGATCAAGAATCAGCCACAATTTCAGATGATTCAACAGAAAAAAAAGAAAAAATTGAAGATGTTTTAAAAGAAGATATTTTTACTTCTTCAATTTATGTTATGACTCCAAATAAAAAAGTGGTAACTTTACCATTCGGTTCAACTGTTTTGGATTTTGCGTATAGAATTCATACAGAAGTTGGAGAACATACAACTGGAGCTAAAATTAATGGAGTTTATTCTCCTATTAATACTGTTTTAAAATCAGGACAAATTGTTGAAGTTAAAACTTCTTCTAAACAAAAGCCGACTCATGAATGGTTGAAAATTGTTGTCACAAGCAATGCTAGAAATAGAATCAAAAAATATTTAACTTCAATGATTAATGAAACAAATATTAAAGATCGTAAAGACGAAATTAAAGTTTATGTTGAAAAAACTAAAAATGCCATTAATTCAGCAATTAACCAAAAAGATTTGCGTTGAAAACGAAAAACATCCGCAGAAATTCTTGAATCACTTAAAAAAATATCATTTAATAGTGAAGATGATTTTTTGTATGCTGTTTATAAAGGTGAATATTCAATTGAAAAAGCAATTGATTTAATTTATATTGATCATGATTTTAGTAAAGATGACGCAGCAAGAGAAGCGATTAAAAGTGAAAAAATACAAATTTTAGATTTTAAAAATGATGTTTTAGTTGACGGAATCGCTAATTTGAAAACACAACTTTCAAGTTGTTGTGCTCCTATCCCTTATGAGTCAATTGTTGGATATGTTTCTAAAGGTAATGGGATTAAAGTTCATTTGTCAGAATGTATTAATGTTAGTGGTGATTTGGCGCAAAGATTGGTTGTTGTAAATTGAAATCCTAATGTTGCAGAAACACATGATTACCAAACAACAATTAAATATTATGCAACTGATAGACCAAATCTTCTTTATGATGTTACAAAGGTGCTAATTGGTTTAAAAGCTTCAACAATATCAGCAAATGTTAAAGCTGACCAAAAATCATTATTAGCTACAGGGACAATGAAGATTAAAGTTAGAAACAGTGATCAATTATCAATGATAATTTCTGCTTTAAAATCAGTGCCTGCTGTTGTTGATGTTGTTAGAGATATTAAGAAAGAAAACAAAAAAAATGACTAGTATAGCATGAAACGAATATAAGTTCTATCTTTATAAAGGTTATGAGCCAGTTGATATTAGAGAAAATATTGAAACAGATCTAGCCTATGTTTCTGAAGCTAAATTGCTTCCGTTTTCACAAATAAATGAAAACCTTAGTTTTAATAGTTAATAAAAAATTTTTGTTATATTGTGCTAGTGGTAGAAGGGTTCACAACTTATTATCATAACTAGAATTTCAAAAATTTGATGTAAGTGAATTAATTAAACATTGAAGGTGAGTACAATATTTACCGTACAATAAAATAACTTTCTTTTTTAAAACAACATACAATTTGTTAACTTGTATGTTGTTTTACTTTATTTTTGCAAAAGAGAATTTCGATAATGCGACTAATATAAGTTATAATTTTATAGATGAAAGAAGTGAAATAAATGATTCAAAAACCTCGTGGAACACAAGATCTTTTTTTAAATGAAATAAATGAAATAATTGAATTGGAAACAATTTTAAAAACAATTGCTAAAAACTATAATTTTCAAGAAATTAGAACCCCTATTTTTGAGGCTAAAGAATTATTTGTTCGTTCAGTTGGAACAACTAGTGATGTTGTTTCTAAAGAAATGTATGAATTTGTAGATAAAAAAAATCGTCAATTTGTTTTAAGACCAGAAGGAACAGCGCCAGTAGTTAGAGCATTGATTGAAAACAAATTGTATGCTCCTGAATTTATACCATTTAAAACTTTTTATATCGGACCAATGTTTAGATATGAAAGACCACAAGTTGGAAGAAATAGACAATTTAATCAATTTGGAGTTGAAGTATTTGGCCCAAACAATATTGAGCAAGACTTAGAATTAATAAATTTTGCATATGCGATTACAAAAAAAATAGGTATAGAAAAAAACATTCAAATTGATTTAAATTTTTTGGTTACAGGAATTAGAAGAGAAAAATATATTTCGGATTTAAAAAAATATTTAGAAACTTTTAAAAATTTATGTAATGATTGTACTCAAAGATTATCGTTAAATCCTTTAAGGGTTTTAGATTGCAAAATTGATGGTATCAAATTTTTAGATGCACCTAATATGCAAAAATATTTAAACTCAGAAGATGAACTTTATTTTTCAAAAATCGTCCAAAAGTTAAAAGAATCAGAAATTAATGTAAAAATTAGTAGTAAATTAGTTAGAGGTTTAGATTACTATACTGGTTTAATATTTGAAGTTAAATATAATTCAGAAATTTTAGGTTCTCAAGATACCATTATTGCCGGAGGAAGATACAATAACTTAGTATCAGAATTAGGTGGACCAAATATGCCGGCTGCAGGTTTTGCTTTAGGTATAGAAAGAATTTTGATTATTTTAAAAAATTTGAAAAAGGACTTAAAAACAAATAAAGGCTTAGATTTATACACAATTGCATTGTCTGAAAAAGGAATGGAATTAAATTATAAAGTTTTAAGAACATTAAGAGAACAAAATGTTATAGTTGATACAGATTTGATGAATAGAAGTTTTAAATCAGCTTTTAAACAAGCAGAAAAGTTAGATGCAAAATGAATTATTATTTTTGGCGATGAAGAATTCACAACTCAAAAAGTTACATTAAAAAACCAAAAAAACGGTGAACAAATTATGGTTGATGTAAAAGATATTTTTGAAATAATTCAAAAAAATAAATAGGAAAGGGGCTAACATGAAAAGAACACATACATGTGGAGAATTAAATATTTCCAACATTGGGCAAAAAGTTTTATTGCAAGGATGAGTTAAAAAAATTAGAAAGATGGGAGCAATGACTTTTATTGATTTAAGAGATCGTTATGGAATTACACAAATTATAGCTTCAGATAAAGAAACCTCAATATTAAATGACATTAAAACAGAATTTGTTGTTGAAGTTATAGGTATAGTGGTTGAAAGGAAATCTAAAAATTTAGAATTAACTACAGGTGAAATTGAAATTCAAGTTGAAAATATTTTGGTAATTAATAAATCAGAATTGACACCTTTTCAAATTGAAGACAAAATAGATACATTAGAAGATACTCGTCTATCATATCGTTATTTAGATTTACGAAGACCTGAAATGACAAACAATCTTTTAATAAGATCAAAAATGAATTCAATTATTCGTAGATACTTAGAAGACCAAAAATTTGTGGAAGTTGAAACACCAATTTTAGGAAAATCAACACCCGAAGGAGCTAGAGACTTTTTAGTACCCTCAAGAACTAACAAAAATAAGTTTTATGCTTTACCACAATCTCCGCAGCTTTTTAAACAACTATTAATGATTTCGGGAATAGACAGATATTTTCAAATTGTTAGATGTTTTAGAGATGAAGATTTAAGAATTGATCGTCAACCAGAATTTACACAGTTAGATATGGAAATGTCGTTTGCAACCAATGAAGATGTCATGGAAATTATCGAAAATTTAATCAAAAAAATTCTTAAAGATTTAAAAAATGTTGATATTATTGAACCGTTAATAAGACTTCCTTACAAAGAAGCAATTGCAAATTATGGAGTTGATAAACCAGATTTAAGATATGATTTACTAATCAAAGATCTTAATGAAGTTTTTGCTAATACAGAAATCAAAATGCTAAAACCTTTAGTTAAGCAAAATCTTTCAATTAGAGGAGTTATGATTGATGAAATATTAACTAAAAAGCAAATTCTTGAAATCGAAGAAACAGCTAAGCAAAATCATTTAAAATCAATTGGATTTGCTAAATTTGAAAACGATACTTGATCAGGTTCGATTGCTTCACAATTGAACGAAAAAGAAAAAAAAGAATTACTTACTATTTTCAATATTAAAGATAAGGGAACTTTATTTGTCAATGGAGACAAATATAAAACCATTTCTCAAGCAATGGGTGCAATCAGAATTAATTTAGCTAAAATTTTTAATTTAGCTAACGTTACCGATTTTAAATTGTTGTGAGTGGTTGATTTTCCTTTATTCGAATGAAGTGAAGATGATAATCGTTTTGTTGCAGCACACCACCCATTTACAATGCCTAAACAAGAATCATTAAAAGATTTTGATACCAATAAAGAGCAAGCTTTAGCTAATTCGTACGATCTTGTAATGAACGGTTTTGAAATTGGAGGAGGTTCTCAAAGAATAACTAATTTCGATCTTCAAAAACGCATGTTTGATGCAATAGAATTATCTAAAGAAGAAATTGTAAATAATTTTGATTGATTTATGAATGCTTACAAATATGGAGCACCATACCATTCGGGTCTCGCCTTAGGTTTAGATCGTATAGGAATGTTATTAACTGGCGCTTATTCAATCAGAGATGTGATTGCTTTTCCTAAAAACTCATCTGGAATTGATCCGATGTCTAATGCTCCAGATTTTGTTAATGATTCCCTTTTAGAACAATTAAACGTTAAAACAATAAAATAAAAAGAGTTCTTAATGAACTCTTTTTATTTTATTTTCTCTGGTGTTTAAAATGTGCATATATAAAGTTGAGAATCCTATTAAGATTGCTGCAATTGCAATAACTGCAATAAAGAATCAAGCAACCCCTGGTAATCCAACAACTTTAGCTTCATGAACACGTAAGAAGAAGTATGGGTATTGAGTGTCAACAGGTTTGTTTCCCTGGTAACGAATTTCTCCTCTAATTAAAATTAAAATTCCATAAGTCAACAATAAGATGATAGCCTTAACTCAACCTTTTTTAATATATTGTTTAGCTTTTTGAGTATTAATGGGTTTCATTACTAAAGCGACATATAAAATTAAAGCAAGTGGGAATAACATGTGTTCTAATACAGTTGTTGTTCAATTGAAGGCACTCATGTAATCTCCATTCATTAATGAAGTTGGTAATAAAATTCCATTATAAATAATTAAAGTAATTGTTATGTAAGTTGTTACAATAATTGTTGAATTTAATGAAATATAACCTTTAATTCCTTCGTTTTGTGGTTTTAATGCAGCTACTAAAAATCAAATTCCTACAGCAATGTTTGATAAAGTTGTAAAGTATGTAAATGAATTAATGAAAAAATCACCAAAACTTGTTGATGATAATCATCCGATGTTATCACCATCAATTTTATTAGGGACAATAGATATCCAATTCATATAACTTCTAGCTTCATCAAATCCTTTAAGTGTTGCGATTTCCTTAACTTTGTTGAATATATCATCAATGCTAATGCCTTTAAGTTCTGAACTTGCCAGAATGGCTTCTACTTGCTTAGAAGCAGTCATTAATGAAACCATGTCTGATATTTTGGTACCAATAATTAGGCCCATAATACTTAAACCAATAATTAATTTAAATCAAAATTTTCAATCATGAATCATATCTTTTGTTATGATTTGTTTTTTCAAATGCATGATCGTTTCTCCTTATTTTCAATCGTCTCTTTTTGAGACAGTTTAAAATATTTTAGCATATTTATTTTTGGTGCAAACCCATTGGTTAAGTTTTTTCATTTTTTTCATTTAATTTATTTTTAGTAAATTTAAGACAAAAACATTATAGTTAGAAACAAAATTTAAATTTAAAGAATTATAAATTATTGCATGTAATAAAGTGTCTGCATATTTTTCTTTACTTAATTGTTTGTTTTTAAATAACTTACTAGCATATTTCACAATTGAATTAACGATTAAAGAAGAATCATTTAGTTTACCGTCATTAAAATTTTCATTTTTAAAAATAACATCTAGCACTTCATTATTGCCTAAAGTATTTATAATGTTTTTTTTAAAACGATCATAAAATTCTAGGTTTTTATTGTTAAAAACTTTTATTGAATGTCCTCTTTTATTATTAATTTCTAAGCTATTAAAATCACGATAATAATAAATCATAATAACAATTGATCAACACGTTCCTAATAATAATGAGTAATCGCTGATCATTTTTTGAAATTTTTTAATCATTTTCAGTTCATTTTTTATTTGTTTAATTTTAGGTTCAAAAAAAGTTTGCATATTATTGACCGCTTGAAACAATTTTTTATAATCTTCAATTTTTTCTTTTGGTTTTAACGAAATAAAAATATTTGAATCTTTATTAAATCTTTTAATTCAATTCAAGTTCTTTTGCACAAGTTTCTTTAAAGTTTTTTCTCATCATGGATTAATATAATTTAGTTGAGATAATTCATTATCTGATAATTTAGGTAATTTGTATATTTCTAACATGGATTAACCTCCGAGATAGTTTTATTATATACAATATAAAACTTATATAAGTTATAATCTTAATAATTAAAGAGGTAAAAAAATGACGCTGGGAAATGAACTAATTAAAGAAGAACTTGAAGTAAATTTTTTTGAACCTGCATTAGGACTTATTATAACTAATCTTGAATTTTTAGAAGATGAATTAAATCAAGAAAGTAAAAATGTTAAATTTATAAGCAAATTTATTGATAATTTAAATGAATTAGATGATTATGATGATTTTGATAATCTAGTTAAAAAATTTGAAATAATTGAAAACGAAATTATTGATGTAATTAAACAAACTCGTGATGCTGATAAATATATGTTGTTGGATAATTTTTTCACAGCTAAAACTCTTTTGAATGAAATGATTTCTCAAGGTTCATTTATGGATAAAGCTTTAAGTTTTGAAGAACAAGAAAACATTTCAGAAATAGAACTTATTAAGGAAATGAAAAAGTTTGTTATTTCACAAGCGAATATTTGATATCAAAATTTAGATAATAAAGACCAAAATGATTTTAATATTTCTAATGAATTTGCTAAAGTTTTGAATATTTTAATAAAAGAAAAAGATTTTGTAGATTTTAAAGAAGCTAATGATATGTTAGTTCAATTATTTGTTTTAGATAATAAAATTACTTTAAATAATTTTGCATATATCGAAGAAATATTTGCAAAATTAATAAAGACCAAAGCCTTAATAACTTTAATTGATTTTTGAGAACAAGGAGAAACTGATTAATAATTTTTAAAGGAGTAAACGTGGAAATAAAGTACATTTTTATATTAGTTAGTTTATTAATATATTTTGGAATTTTAATAATTTCAGGATTTTTAGCTTTTTCATATAGCAAAAAACATAAACCCTTTATTGAAGTTAGAAATAAATACTTTAAAGAATGAAAGATTAAAAAAAGCACAATTAATATTAATGAGCTTATGAAACCATTAAAAGTAAAAATAGAATTACCTATTGGAGAAATTCTTCATTTTCTAGAAAATGAAGTAATAGTATACCTGGTTGAAAAAAAACAAAAAGCTTACAAATTTTTTGACAAAATCAGTGACGGTAAACTAACTAATTATGATGACTATTTTGAAGACCCTGATTTTATATCTTTAAAAAACAATTATCGTTTAAAAAAATCTAATTTAAAAGAACATAAATACAAAGGCATGATGTATATTTCTAATTTAAGAGTTTTGTTTGAAAATAAAGGTAAATATGAACAAATTTTAATTAATGATATTTTAAAATCATACATTTCTATTATTAGAGTCGGAGATCAATATTTTCCTGGTTACATTCTTCATACAGATGAAAAATTATATGAAGTTATTTCTAACAATCCGCAAGTAACTATCATAATCAACGAATTAATTTCCACAAAAATGAAAGGTGATCATTAAATGTTTTTAGTCGAAAATAATAATTTTAAATTAATGCTTTCAATTTCAGGTTTCATTTTGACAACTATAGTTATGATTTTAGTTTTTTATTATTTAATATCTTTCACATTTAAATACAAACAAGTTAGTTTGTTTAAAAAACAAGATGTTAAATTTTTTGAAAATAAAAATTACAAACTTTTATTTATTTTTTCATGACTTATTACTTTGTTTTTATATTTTTCTAATATATTAACTTTTACCATTTATTTATTGCTGGATAAAAATGCTAATAGTTCTGAAATTGTTGTTTATGTAATTAATGAAATAATATCGTTAATCCTAATAATTTGAATAATTGTTTACATTGTTGTAATTTCTAAATCTTTATCTTCATTGATAGTTATCGTAAAAAATGAGAAAATTGTTTTTATAGAAGATATTTTTGAAATCAAAAATATTAAGGAGATTTTTAACGACTCAAAACGTAAATATATTTTTATTAATTTTTTTATTAAAGATAAGAATAATAATTCTCAAAAATCTGAACAATTGAAAATTAGGTATTGTTATCAATTAAAAGATTTTCTTGATGAAATTCAAGGTATCAAAAAAACATGAAATTAAGGAGATCAAGCAATGATTAAACAAGCTATTTTTATTAAATCTGCAGCAGACAAAACGGGATGAATAATTGATGAAATTCCTGAAATAGTGTTTGTAGGAAGATCAAATGTTGGTAAATCAACTTTTATAAATGCAATTAGTAATCAAAATAAATTAGCAAAAGTTTCGCAGATCCCAGGTAAAACTAGATTATTAAATTTCTTTGATATAAACAATGGATTGTTTAGAATTGTTGATGCGCCAGGATATGGTTATGCTAAAGTAAACGAAAAAATGCGAATGGATTTTGCAGAAATGATGGAAGATTACTTAACTACGAGAACAAATCTAAAAGGTGTGTGCATGCTTGTTGATTTACGTCATAAACCAACAAATGATGATAAGGAAATGTATTCTTTTTTTAAATCAATAGGTCTTAATGTTTTATTAGTTGCAACAAAACTCGATAAAGTTAAAAAAAATGATATTATCAAAAATGAAAAAATGATTAAGCAAGAACTAAAAATGAATTCAGACGATCAATTTGTGAAAGTTTCGTCACCGGACAAAAAAACAGTGATAGGAATATATCAAGAATTCATAAATTTGTTAGAAAGGGAATAATAAATGAATAATTTTGAATCACAGACTCCAAAAGATATTGAAAAAAATCTCAATACAGATTTTAAAAAGGGTTTAACTCAAGATGAGGTAAATCAAAGACTTGCTAAAAATGGAAGAAACGAACTTCCTGCAGGTAAAGTTAGACCTTGATATGTAACATTTCTTTTGGCTTTAATTGAGCCATTACAATTAATTTTATTGGCTGCAGCCGTTATTTCTGTGGTAGCTCCTAGAATTGGGAATTGGAATGCCCCAATAATCGTTGAAGACTTTATTGATTTTGTCGTAATTGTTTTAATTGTTATTGTTGATGCTGTTTTAGAAACCGTTCAAACAGTAAAAGCTCGAAAGTCAGTTGATGCTTTAAAGTCTTTATCAAAACCTAAAACAGTAGTTTTAAGAGACGGTGCACAAAAAGAGATTGATGCTGCAGAACTAGTCGTTGGAGATATTGTTATTCTGGAAGCTGGTAAATATGTACCAGCAGAATTAAGAATTATTGAATCTTCAGAATTCATGATTGATGAGTCTATTTTAACCGGAGAATCTGTACCTGTTGAAAAAACTCATAAAGCACAATCAGAAACTTTAATTTTAGCTGAAATGAAAAACATTGCCTTTATGTCAACTTTTACAACTGCTGGAAGAGCTATTGGTGTAGTTATTAAAACTGCAACTGATACAGAAATTGGTAAAATCGCAACTACAGTTAATGCTAATGTTCACCAACAAACACCACTAGAAAAAAAATTAAGTTCTTTTTCGTATTGAATTTCAGCAATCGCTGCTTTAATTGGGGTACTAATTTTTACAAGTATGTTTTTCACTGGTGAAAGACAAGTTTGAGCAGAATATCTAATGATTGCAATTACTTTAGCAATTGGTGTTATTCCAGAATCTTTATCAGCCGTTGTTTCAATTACCTTATCTTTTTCGACAAAAAGAATGACAAAGGAAAACGTCATTGTTAAAAAATTGGCGTCAGTAGAAACGTTGGGTTCTGTAAATGTTATTTGTACTGACAAAACCGGAACTTTAACACAAAATAAAATGACAGTTAAAAGAGTTATTTTAAATAATACAACTATCACTAGCGAAGAGTATGTTAAATCATTATTAGATGAACAAAAAGATTTATTTTTAAAATCATTGGTTTTACCAAACGATTCAGTTACAGAAGATTCTGAACGTTTAGGTGATCCAACTGAGTTAGCTTTAGTTGACTTTGCCGAATTAATGAATATTGATGAACAAAAAGCAAGAATTGATTGAAATCGAATTGATGAAATACCTTTTGATAGCGAAAGAAAATTAATGACAACTGTTAATAACATTTCTGGAACAAATACTGTTTTTACAAAAGGTGCTATTGATCAATTATTGAATATTTGTGACCGTATCATGCTTAATAACAAAATCGTTAAGTTAACAAAAGACCATAAAAATCAATTACTTGAAGAAGCTAAAAAATTATCAAATGATGCTTTAAGAGTTTTAGCGTTTGCTTACAATGAAAATTATGATGATGTCGATAGTAATGGGGAACTAGAAAAATCATTAATCTTTTTAGGCGCTGTTGCTATGATTGATCCTGTTAGAAATGAAGCTGTACAAGCAATTAGTGAAGCTCACGCTGCAGGAATTGGTGTAGTTATGATTACAGGAGACCACGCAACTACAGCTTTAGCTATTGCTCGTGATTTAGATTTAGCTTATACAAGTTATGAAGTAATTTCTTCTGAAGTATTAGAAAAAATGACAGATGATGAATTAGGAAGAATTATTGATAATATCAGTGTCTTTGCTCGTGTTAACCCAGAACACAAAGTTAGAATTGTCTCAGCATTACAAGCAAAAGGTTATATTGTTTCTATGACTGGAGATGGTGTTAATGATGCACCATCATTATCAAAAGCAGACATTGGTGTTGCGATGGGAATTACTGGAACAGACGTTGCTAAACAAGCATCAGATGTTATTTTAACTGATGATAATTTCGCAACAATTATGAAAGGGGTTAACGAAGGAAGAAACGTCTATCAAAAAATTAAACGAGCTATTGTTTTATTGATGGGATTTAACTTAGCTAACGTTTTAACGATTTTTATTCTTTCATTACTAATTCATGTTTCCCCTCTTGAAGCAACTAATATTTTATACATTAACTTGATTGTGGAGTCATGTTTAGCAATCGCTATTGGAATGGGTCCATTAGATCCAACATTAATGATGTTGCCTCCAAAAACAGGAAAAAATAAATTATTAAACGGTTTAATTTGACCAATCATCAAAATAGGAATCGCTACAAGTATTGCAGGAATTGGTTCATTCTTTATTGGAATGACATTCACTCCCGATTCTTTACTACATGGTTTATCTTGATATGATCTCCTTACTTCAACCGAAATATCAACTTTAGTTAAAGAAGAAGGGATTGTTTACGGACGTACTTCATTATTTATTACAACTGTCTTTGCTGCTTTATTTTTTGCTCATACAATTAAACTGTCAAATTGAAGAGTTTCAAGAAAAGTTAATCTATTAATATCACCAACATTAATATATGCTTCATTTATTGCAGGGGCTATGAATTTAATATTGATTTTAGTACCTGGAATTAATAGTTCGATTTTCGGATTAATGAATTACGGTGCAGAAGGTTGAAATGCATCTAATGTTGGTTTATTTTTTATTGCTTTTGCATTGTCATTTATTCCAACAATTTTAATTTTAATTTTTGATGCGATTACTTTTTATTCATATCACTGAGCTCCTAAATCTTGACAACGCAATCGTCACTTAGTTAGCACAATGGTCGAAGAAGATCGTAAAAAAGAATTAGCAAAAGTTAAAAGAAAAAGAAAACAATATAGATAAGAAAAAAATGCAAATTTTTGCATTTTTTTTGTTTACCTTTTTTAAATAAGTGAGTAAAATAAGCATAATGATAATTTTTTAAAAAAGAGAGGAGTTAATTTATGGAAGAAAATAATAAAATAATCAATAATGATGAAGCTAAAAATTTTGAAGTTAATGTTAATCAAATTATTAAAGAAGATAAATTTTCACAACAAGCAACTTTATTTACTAGACGTGAATGAATTTTAAGATATGCTTCACCATTTAAAGCATTAATGTTTATGGCAGGACCAATGATTATAATTACTTTGGTTAATGCATTGTATGGAATAATTGATAAACAATTAACTTTACATTTTGCGATGGACCAAGTAATTTCTATGGTTAAATCTGGAGAAATAAAAGGTTGATTAGCAGATGGGATTACAGAGATTAATGCAAACACCGATAATGTTTATTTAGAGCTTTTTGCTAAACAATTAATTAATGTTTCAACACAATATTCTAATACGATTATTTTTATTCTTCAGGCATTATCGTTATTAACTGCTGTTGGAACGGCTGTTAAATGAGGACAAGCAATGGGAAGAAGAAATAAACAAGAAATGGATAGTGTTCTTGTAACTGGTTTATTACAAACCTTATTGATGGCAGTTATTGGAGTTATTATTTTATATTTTGTTTCACCTCTAATAATTTGTGCACAAGCTAATGTTGCTTATGGAGACCGAGAAACTTCAGTAGCTTATTTACTTGCCAGTCAATACACAAGTAAGTTTATTATGGGATTTCCATTATTAGTTTTTGCAACCTTTTTATCAACTTTACTAAGAACCGAAGGTAAGGTTTGATGAGTTATTGCAATTAACGTTGCTTCAGTTGCTATCAACATGATTACTGGAGAATTAATTATGAAAGCATCTCCTGCAGATCAAAAAATGGCTGGGGCAGTTTATGGTTCAATGATTGCTTGAGGATTTTTAATTATTGTTGCTTTATTAATTATTACTTTTTCAAAAAATACATTATTAAGACCAAATTTGAAAAAAATTAAATTAACTTGAAAAGACTCACTTTCAATTTGGTCTTTAGGATTTTCACCATTTTTATCAAATTTCATTTTTGCAGCAGCTAACTTCATTTTGACTTTGTTAATTACTGTAATGCACCCAAATCCTGGTCCACCTTCACAAGCATGAGCAGGATGAATAATTATTGTAGTTAATGATCATCCAGCCTATGTTTCAACAGCAATTCGAGTATTGTCAGCAGGCAGTCCTTGAATGGGGATTTTATGAGCACCGATTGTTGGAATGATGCAAGGTGGAAATGCAAACTACGCTTACAACAAAGGTTCAGGAAATCGATTTAGAATTTTACAAACTTTAAGAATCCAAATGCTAATTAATACAATTTGAGGATTTTTAGTGGTATTTATTGTTATGGCATTTGGAGGGATGATGTTACAGTTGTTCGACGGTCCAAAAGAACAACATTGATGATTTTTCTTGTATTTCAGTTGTTTCTTTATGGCTGGATGAACTTATTCAGCGATGTCGCTTTTTCAGGGAACAGGACAATCAACTTATGCGACATTATTATCGGTTTTAAGAGCATTAATTTCGGTTATTACAATGACAATTATTGGTTGAGCAATTGCTCGCGGAAGTTGAAATAATAATGGAAATGCAGATTGAATTATTTTTTTATTCTACGGAATGGCAGAAATCCCTGCAGCAATAGCAGCAACGGTGTTATTGTATTTAACTTCTAAAAAAGCTATCAAAAATTACCAATTAAATAATGTTAAAGATGAGTTCACACCTCCAACCTTGCTAGAATCAGCTTTAAACGAAGTAACGATTGCAAATGAAGCTGATATTAGTCATGTTAATAAAACAATTGGAATTAAAATTCATGCACTCGAAGTAAGTGAAAAAAGCAATAAAAAAGATTTGATTAAAGAACTTGAAAATAAAAAAAATAAATTAATTAATTCTATTATTGAAAAATCACGTTTAAAACGTGAAAAAATAAATATTAAATATCAATTTGACGATCAAATCAGTAATGATATTTTTGAGAATAGCGAAATTGCTTTAACAAGAAAATTTAACAAACATCAAATTTTTTTGAAAAAATATAAATTAGACAAGACAAAAATTATGGAGATGTTAAATAAACATCAAAATAAATCAAAAGCTAATTTAGCAAAAAAACATAAAAAATGACACAAAGATATGGAAGCACGTCAAAGTAATGTTCTTAAACCAACACCATTTAATGTTTTGTTTTCATTAACCGAACCACAACCAATCAAAAAATATGAGCAAGATATTATTGACCATAAAGAAGTCGTTATTCGTTAATTGTAGATAACTAAAATCGAAAGCAACACAGCTTTCGATTTTTTGTTTTTGCATTTATAAGAAACTACTTTTAAGGTAAAATTATTATATTGAAAGTTAGAGAATTCCGCTATGAAAAATAAAGAATTAAGTCCTAAATATGATTCAAATTTAGTTGAAAAAAATAAATATGAAAACTGAATTAAAAATGGTTATTTTAAGGCTGATATCAATTCTTTAAAACCACCTTTTTCTATTATTTTGCCCCCTCCAAATGTTACTGGTAAATTACACTTGGGTCATGCTTGGGATGGAAGTTTACAAGATGCTATTATTCGTTTCAAAAAATTGAATGGCTTTGATACTTTATATCTTCCAGGAATGGATCATGCCGGAATCGCAACACAAACAAAAGTTGAATCTAAACTAAAAGAACAAGATTTAACTCGCCATGATTTAGGTAGAGATAAATTTTTAAAAGAAGTGTGAAAATGAAAAAATGAATATGCGCAAACAATTCGTCAACAATGAGCCAAAATGGGTTTGGCACTAGATTATTCTCTTGAAAACTTTACATTTAATCCTGAAATTAATAAACTAGTTAATTCAGTATTTGTTTCGATGTTTGAAAAGGGTTTAATTTATAAAGATAAAAAAATTATTAATTGAGATCCTAAACAAAAAACAGCTTTATCAAATATTGAAGTAATTTACAAAGAAGTTGAAGGGAAAATGTTTTATTTCAAATATGTTATTGAAGGAACAAATGATTTTTTAGAAGTAGCCACTACAAGACCAGAAACAATGTTTGCGGATCAATGTTTGGTTGTTAATCCAAATGATCAAAGATATTTAAAATTTGTTGGTAAAAAAGTTATCAATCCAGTTAATAATAATTTAATTCCTGTTATCACTGATGATTATGTAGAAATTGATTTCGGAACAGGAGTTATGAAATGTACACCAGCTCATGATCCTAATGATTTTGAAATAGGAAAACGTCATAATTTAGCACAACCCATTTGTATGAATGAAGATGGAACAATTAACGAATTGGGTGGAGCCAACTATAATGGTTTAGATCGTTTTGCAGCAAGAAAAAAAATTATTATTAATACTAAAAAAATGAATACTTTCATTAAAGAAGAAGCAATTAAACATCAAGTTGGTTTTTCAGAACGTACTGACACTATTGTTGAACCATATTTGTCTAATCAATGATTTGTTAAAATGAAAACTTTGGCTCAAGAGGTTTTAAATTTACAAAATAGTAATCAACAAATTAATTTTTTTCCAGAACGATTTAATAAAGTTTTAGAAAAATGAATGACCGATGCCTATGATTGAACAATTTCACGTCAATTATGATGAGGTCATCAAATTCCTGCTTACTACAACAAAAAAACTAAACAAATGATTGTTAGTTTGACTCCTCCTGTAGACTTAGAAAATTGAGAACAAGATACTGATGTTTTAGATACATGATTTTCTTCTGCTTTATGGCCATTTGCAACACTAAAATGAGAAGCTACAAAATTTAGTGAATATTTTGAACGTTATTATCCGACAAATGTATTAGTAACAGGTTATGATATTATTTTCTTTTGAGTAGCAAGAATGATTTTTCAAGGTTTGGTTTTTACAGGTAAAAAACCTTTTAAAGATGTTTTAATACATGGTCTTGTTAGAGATGAACAAGGACAAAAAATGTCTAAATCTTTAGGTAATGGAATTGATCCGATGGACTTAATTAATCAATATGGTGTTGATTCGTTGCGTTTCTTTTTGTTAACAAATTCAACCCCAGGACAAGATATTAAATATAGCGAAGAGAAAATTAGAAGTTCATGAAATTTTATGAATAAATTGTGAAATGCTTCTAGATATTTATTGATGAATATTGGAGATAATTTTGAACCACAAATTATTTCCAACGAAACCTTGTTAAACAAAGAGTCTGATGTTGATAGATGAATTCTTAATGAATTTAATAAATTAAATATTCAAGTTTCAGAGTTGATTAATAAATATGAATTCGCAATTGCCGGAAAATTAATTTATGATTTTGTTTGAACTAAATATTGCTCATGATATATTGAATTTGCAAAAGTAAATTTAGCTTCAACTAATTTATCAATTGTAAATTCAACTAAACAAACACTTTTTTATGTTTTGAAACAAATTTTAATTATTTTACATCCCTTTACGCCTTTTATAACAGAAGAAATTTATTGTAAAATGAATTTAAAAAATTCAATAATGTTAGAGCAATGATGCCAAGAGAAATTCAATTTTGAAACTGAATATATCAATTATGTAGTTGATTTAATTAGTGCTATTAGAGAATTTAGAAATTCAAATAATATCAAAAATGTATCATCTTTAAATTTTACGGTAACTAATTTAAATGACAAAAATTTCGAAATTTTTAAGAAAAATTTCGAAATAATAAATGAATTTTTAAAAAGTTTTGTAAATTCAGAAATTAGCTTTGAAAATTTAAATACAAAGGATGTTTCATCAATATCTATTAATGGATATTTTTTAGAAATTTTAAATTCACAATTTATTAATAAAGAAGAACTTTTTAAAGAGCTTCAAGCGAAAAAAATTGAGTTGGAACAAGAAATTAAACGTTCAGAAAAAATGTTAAACAATTCTAATTTTGTTGAAAAAGCTTCTTCTGAAAAAATTGCATTAGAAAAAGATAAATATAAGTCTTACAAAGAACATTTGTTAGCAATAGAACAAAAACTTCAAAATTTATAAAAGAGATTTAAACAATCTCTTTTTTTATTTCTAATCTTTTATGGGGAATAAATGAAAAAAATACTTTTTATCTTTATTGTTATTTTTAGTTTTTTAGGTGGAGGAATAATTTATTTTTATAACCAAGAACTTGGTTTATCGAATAAAGAAATAACTAATTATTATTGTGCAATTAGATATAATTTGCCAACTGAAATTAAAATAAATTTTCCAAAAATTTTATTCAAAGATTCAAACGTACCATTAAAAGAACAATTTGTTAGTAATAACTCTAATATCGATTTTTTTGAACCTATTATTTTTGAAAAAAATTATGTAATTTTAGATATTAAAACTAAATATGTACAAAAAATTAATTACAAATTATTAACAATTAATTTTTTAAAACAAACACTAAGAGTTTCTGAGCAAATATGTTCTGATTTAATTGCTATTTTTAAAACTGGTTTAAACAAAGAAATAAGAAAAAGAGAGGTGATCAATTATTGTTCAAAAATTAATCAAAGCATTATTTACGAAAAAGGAATGAAAAAATTTATTATCTTTTAAAATAAACACATTATTTATTACGACATTGTTATTAATTATTTCAATTTTTTTTCTTTATTCTAAAGGTATTTGAACAATAAGTTTAATTTCTTTAATTATAGTTTTAATAATGATCTTTTATAAACCCAAACAAAACAAATATTTATTTCTTTTATTTCTCTTGCCTTTAGTGTTTTTTATAATATATTGAAAAATTACTGAACCCTCAATGAAATCAGGAGATTATTTAAATAATGTTGAAGTAACTGCAATTAAAAGTACAAATAGTTATTTAATTGTTAAATATAACAATACTTATTTTTATTTAAATATTTTCAACAATACTCACATTGTTGGTCAAAAATTTAACATATCAGGAACTATTGGAGCAATAGATTCAAAACAAAATTTCTTTAATTTTGATTTTCAAAATTATTTGTGAACTCAAAATATTCATCAACAAGTCATTGATTATAAAATCGATGCCATAGAAACGAATAACATTATATTTTTATTTAATAAATATATTGTCAAAAAATTTAATAATGAATTAATTCAAAAATTTATTTTTCACAATTATTTACCAGGTGATTTAAAAAATACTTTTAATAGTTTAGGTATAAGTTATTTATTAAATTTAAGTGGTTTAAATATATTCTTAATTTCTGTTTTTTTAAATAAAACAATTTTTAGATTTAAAAAAAATATTTATTTAAAAATGGTAATTGATGTTTTCTTATTTTTTTATCTTTTTTTATTAAAGTTTCCATTAATTATAACAAGAGTATTTTTTGGCATTTATATTAATAATTTTGGCTATTTAAAAAAAATAAAAATATCTAAAATAACTAAAAATTGTATCATTATTGTTTTATTGGTTTTTGTTCAACCATTATTTTTTTTAAATATAACTTTTATCTTTTTGTTAGTAACTTTAATATTTTTTGATAGTAAAAATAATAATAGTAACTGAAAATTTATTTTGATCAATCTTTTAAAAGCAACAATGATTTTTATACCTTTACAAATTTATTATGATTGAAAGTGACATGTTTTTGATGAGTTTTTCCAATTGCTTATAAGTCCTTTTGTTTTTGTTTGCTATTTTTTGACATTTTTATTTTGATGATTACCTAATGTTGAAACTTTTTTTATATTTTTGAAAAATGTTTTAATTAATTATGTTCATTTGTTTAGTTATATTGATATTTGCTGAAATATTGGGCACCTTAGTCCGTTTTTGATATTTTTATATTATTTATTTTTATATGCTTTATTAAAATATAAAAAATATTTAATTTTAAGAATTGCTATTTTTTGTAGCTTTACAATTTTTATATTATTTTTAAATAGATTATTTCTTCCCGAAGAAATATTAACTATGGTCAATGTTGGTAATGGACAATCGATAATTTATATAAATAAGGTTAAACATGTTACTATTTTGTTCGATGTTGGTAATGGACAAGGCTTTGGTAAAACTAATGCAGCTGACTTGTTAAGGTATTGAGGAATAAATGACATTGATTATGTCTTTATATCTCATAATCATGAAGACCATTATAATGGAATAAATAAAATTAAAGAAGAGTTCCATGTGAAGAATATAATAAAACGCGAAAATACGCAAAGCGAATGAAATATTAATGGATTAATTTTAAAAACTTTTAAATTAACAAAACAAAAAGATGAGAATGATAACTCTAGATTGATAATATTGATGACAGGTAAGAGCAACATTTTTATTAGCGGTGATTTAACTAAGGTGGGAGAACAACAATTTATCAATGATACAAACTTTCAAAAATTAATTAAATCTTTGAATATTGATTTAATGATTATTGGACATCACGGTTCAAAAACTTCTTCTAGCGATGATTGAATTAAGTTAATTAATCCGCTTTATGCTTTTATAAGCGGAACAGATCATAACAATTTACATTTTCCAAATTCTGAAACTTTAGAAACATTAAAAAACAATAATATTCAGTATTGAATAAGCCAAAACATTCACAATTGAACTTTGGATTTACAAACAAAATCGATTTTTGATCTAAAATAAAAAAAGTTAGATAATAAATCTAACTTTATAAATTCTAATTGTCGAAGTAATTGAAAATTAAGCACTCATTAAACGTGATTTTTCACGAGCAGCTTTGTTAGCTTTAAAAATCCCTTTTGAAACACCTTTATCAACTAATTTAATTGCAGCTAAAACTAATTCATCTTTGTTAGTTGCATTTTCTGATTTAGCAACTAAAGCTTTTTTGATCGCTGTTTTAACTTCTGATTTTAATGATTTATTAGCTAATCTTGATTTTTCATTAGTTAACACACGTTTTTTTTGTGATTTGATATTTGCCATTTTTTCAACTCCTTTTTATATTTCGGTCTAATCGTCAATACAAAATAAATTATAACAAATAAAAACTCCATATGAGCAATAAAAATGTTTATTTTTTTGTCTAAAACCTTTAATATTATATAAAGGAGTTTTAAAAGGATGCACTTCATTTATTCTTCAGATTTGTTTTTGTTAAAAAAACATTTAGATAAAATAATCAAAAATATTAGCAAAGATAAAAAATGCGAAATAATTGAACATTCATTCATTGAGGATTCTCTTCAAGATATCAAAAACACTTTAATAACTTTTTCTATGTTTGAAGATTTTAAAATTATTATTTTAAAGGAATCTTGATTTGTCAATGAAAGCAAAGTTCAATTACACAAGGATTTTAACAATGAAACACTAATCTCAATGTTGTCTAAAATTGCTCC
This sequence comes from Williamsoniiplasma somnilux, assembly GCF_002804005.1. Classification (NCBI taxonomy): domain Bacteria; kingdom Bacillati; phylum Mycoplasmatota; class Mollicutes; order Entomoplasmatales; genus Williamsoniiplasma; species Williamsoniiplasma somnilux. The sequence continues at coordinate 460,529 of NZ_CP024965.1, read as the reverse complement.
AAATACAGAGGTAATTTTTACATTAAATAGTGATAAATTTTCTAAAAAATTGAAAATAGCTAATTTCATTAAATATAATTTTGAAATTTACAAAATTGAAAAATTATCAGAACAAACTACATTTAATTACATTAATGAATTTTTTAAAAGAAATAATAAAATAATTGAAAATGAGACAATTTCTTATATTGTTAATAATTTACCAAATGATATGCAAGTAATCTCTAATGAATTAAATAAATTTATTAACATTCCTGAAAATGAAATCACATTAAAAATAGTTGCTGAGAATTTGAACAAATATTTTGATGTAGATATTTTTGAATTAAGCAATCATTTTATCAATAACGATTTAACAGGATTTTTAAATAAATTTAAAGACTTTTCGATAATAAATAACGATTTGACAGGATTTCTTTCTTTACTTAACACAAATTTATCTTTTACAAGAAACTTAATAATTCTCAAAAATCAAGGAGTAAGCGATCAAGAAATAGCTAAAAAATTAAATACCACACCTTATCGTATAAAAATGACATTAAAATTTATTAAAGCCGATATTAACAATTTAAATGATAAAATTATATTATTATATAACCTTAACAAAAAAATGATGCAAGGCAAATCTGACAATAAGATTATTCCTGAATATGAATTTTTAAAGGTAATGAAGGGGTAAAATGGAACCAAACAAAATTTACGAAAGTATTGTTGAACTACTTTATAACGTAATTAAAAATGAAAAATTACGTTATGAATTAACTAAGGATGCAGATTTTAAAAATCAAATAGTTAATCAGATAAATAATATTTTGTTTTTAGAAAAAGAAAATGCACAAAATTATAATAATGTTCAATGAGCAACAACTTTTGCTAAAGCTATTGTTAAAATAACAAATGAAAAACAACGTTTTGAAAAGCCTGAGCAAAAAAAATCTGAAGACATTTATGCAGAATACTCATCTTTTATTTCATATGTAACAAAAACTTTTGAAATCGGAAGAAACGAATTGGTAGAATCTAAAATAAAGTTTACCGAACAAGACGTAATGTTTATCTCTATAATGAATGATGAAATTAAAGCTAAATATAAACTTATTGAAGATGAAAAGATAGCAGCCGAAAAAGCAGTCGCAGATGCTGAGAAAAAATCAAAAAGTAATAATCAAAACAATAATTATTCAAACAATAACTTTAATCAAGCAGGGCAAAACCCTTTTGGTGGCAATGGTTTTAATGCTCAAGATAATTATTTTTCAAATATGCCTGTGCATCCAATGCAAGATCCTAGATTTTATCCATATAACATCAAGCGCAAATGAATGCCAATTGCAAAATATATTATAGCTGCTTTTACAATATTCACTACTTTATTCTTAATTGTGACAATGGCAATGTTAATGAGTACAAAAATTGATTTTAGTGGTTCTAATTATGTAAGTGATTATACAAACGGTGCATTTTTGTCTTGACAAGATATATTTAAATCAGATTTTAAAGATACGCCTACAGCATTAGCTTTAGCAGGAGTTTCTTTCCAAACAATTATGTCTTATTTTTTCTTTATTCTACCTTCAATTTATATTGGGGTTTCTGCTTTTAGAAAACCAAGAAGCATGAGAGACAAGTATAGAATTGGTTTATGACCAGTAATATTTACAATTATTTTCTTTACATTCGAAATTGTTAGTTTAATTTCTTATGTAGACTCAAATCACATTAAAACTAGTTTTGGCAAAATTTTAAAAATTATTGTTGATCCAGAAAAAGCTAAAGAAACTAATTTAAATGCATTTTGAAATGTGGTTATGAACAATTACGGTTCAAGAATTAATACTTTAACTTTAATGGCTGATCTTTCGATAGCCTTCTTGTCTCTTTCAATTGTTGTTGGTGGTGTAATATTGGCATTAAACCCAAGATTAGACAGAAATAAAATTGCTTTTGCAAATATGGAATTTCAAAAAGCTGCAGCTGCAATGATGCAAGGACAAAATTATACAATGGATCAATCTTTGTATGAAAATGATGATGAAGTTATTAACAGTAAAGAAACAAAATTTTCAAAATGATGAAATGATTTTATTAAAAAATTTAAAAAGAAAAAATAATGAGTGGTAAAACACTCATTATTTTATTCAAATATAACATAAAATAATAATAGAAAGTTGACAATACAAACTATGGGATATTACTTTAAACATGATTACAACTTTTCTTATCACGGTATTCAACGTTGCAAAGAAAGACTTAATTTAAAAGATAAAACAGATTTTGAAGTAAAAGACGAAGTTATGAAATTAATTAAAAAGTCTACTAAATCTTTTGAGACTGAATATGAAATTTATCTTTCAGCTGGTAATACTGATTTGTATTTTGTTATCAATAAAAGTTCTAAATTAATTATTACAGCAACAAATATATCCGTTGAAAAACAATTAAGAATGATAAGCAAAGGAAATTATTAAATTATGATATTAGGAATTTTTGGTTTAATTGGAGCAGGAAAATCAGCAGCAACAAAATATCTTGGCGAAAACTATGATTTTGAAATTTTAGATTTAGATAAAATTTCAAAAATAGTTATGAATCAAGATGACTCCAAAACTTTTGTTAGAAACTATATTCCCGAAGCTTATGTAATAGAAACACAAAGTATTGATAATAGTAAATTAAGAGAAATTTTGTTTTCAGATTTCAAAAGAAATAAATATTTATCAAAATATATATGACCTAAGGTATCTGATTTAACTAATGAAATCATTTTATCCATACCTAAAGAAAGAAACATTTTACTTGAATCTGCATTGCTACCATTACTTGATTTAAAAGTTGATAAGATGATTTATATTGCCTCTAATAATTTACAAAAAAATATTGCTCGTGTAATTAATAGAGATGGAAGAAGTTTGAAAGAAACTACTTCAGTAATTAATATACAAAAACGTTTAAACAAAAATGCTGATTATGATATTGTAATAATTAACGATAAAACAATCGAAAATTTACATGTTAAATTAGATTTATATATGAATAAATTAGGAATTAACAAAAAGAAGTAAAAAATTTTATTTCTTTTTGTTAGATATTTTTTTATCAATATTTTTATCAATGAATTTTTTTTGGATTGGATTGCTTGTTTGTAATTTATCTGCTGTTATTATTAAATTTTTACTTTTTTTGTTCATATCTCTAATAATTTCAAGAACTTTAGGTTTGGTTAAATTCAACTTTTCAGGATCATCTTCAAAAGATATTTGTTTATTATACTGCATTACATTTATTAAATTTGTAAATCCAACTCCGATTAAAGAGATATCTTTTTCAGGATTTTGTAAATAATAAAAACATTCTAAAATGCTTGCATATAATATTTCAAAATTATTTTCATAATTCTCTAACGTTATTTGTTTCGAACGTCCTAAATGATGCTTGGTGATATTGAATGTTTCGTTATTTTTGTTTTTTCAAACATATCTAACATGAACAAAAACCGTTTTCACTAAAAGATTTCTTATGTTAATTCTTAAAAAAATATGTTCGGTTATTTGTTTAACAATGGCTTCTAATTCTTCAAGGTTATTTGTCGGTCTATTAAGGGTGACTTCGTTAGAAATGCTTTTATTTTCATTATTTTGAACACTAACTACGCTATCATCGATTCCATTAGCCTTTTGCTTTAAAATGAGCCCATTACGACCTAAAATCTCATATATCTTTGCATCTGATATTTGCGCTAATTCACCAATGGTATTTATATCATTTTTTATTAAAGATGCGCCAGTTACATTTCCAACACCTATCATTTTACCAATATTTAAATTTCATATTTTTTCTTTGAAGTTCTGCGGTGTTAAAATTGTTATTCCACTGGGTTTTTGTAAATCAGTACCCATTTTCGCTAAAAACTTATTTCAACTAATACCAATTGAACATGTTAATTTAAATTTAGAATATATTTCGTGTTGAATTTCCAAAGCGATAGTTTTTACGGATTTATTTATATTTATTAAATCACTAACATCTAAATAACACTCATCAATAGAGGCTACTTCTATTTTCTTTGAAAATTTTTCACCAATAAGTTCTCATATTTTTTTAGAAGTTTCAATATATAGTGAATGCTCAGGCTCAACAACAATTAAATTAGGGCATTTCTTTTTAGCTTCAACTAAATTCATAGCTGATTTTATTCCGTATTTACGAGATTCATATGAAGCTGCAACAATAATTGAATGCTTATTATTATATGCAATAGCAATTGGTTTATTTCTCAACTGTTTATATTTAGCTTGTGTGCATGAAGCAAAAAAAGCATCCATGTCAATGTGAAAAATTATTTTTTCTTTTTTAATCGATGTTTGCATATAAATTATTCAAATTCTTGAACAGAATTATCTTCTAAAATTTTGTTAATTTTGCCTTTATAATTTTCTAATTGGTTTTTAGCTAAAGTTATTTTTTGCATACCCTCTTCAAAAAGTTCAATTGCTTCTTGCATTGATACATTTTCTGAATTTAATTTTATTAACTCTTCTTTTATTTCTTTAATTAATTGATCGTAATTTTTTTCTGAATTTAACATTATTTATTCTCCTTTATATCTTTAATTTCTGAAGTTATTAATAATTTTTTTAAGACTATTTCTATTTCATCATTAAGTTTAAAATCATTGTTAGAATTTATTATTTGACCATTTTTATTTTTTAGTAATGCATAACCTTTTTCTAATGGTTTTTTAGGATTAAGCAATTCAAATTTTTCAAAATAAGTTTTTAAATTATTTTGTTCAAATAAATAAAAGTTTTTTATTTGCTTTATGAAATGTTCCTTAAGTGACTCTAATTTTGTTGTTTCTAACTTTATATGATTAAAAGTTGTATTAAGAATTTTTTCTTGATTAGTATTTATTTGTTTTTGATTATATTCATAAATCTTTTGTAATTCTTTTTTATATTGCGAATAGTAATAAGAAAGTTCTCTTTTTAACTCAAGAATATCTGGTGTAGATATTTCTCCGGCAGCCGTTGGAGTAGCGGCTCTGAAGTCAGCAACATAATCAGCTAATGTTGTATCAGGTTCGTGGCCTACTGCTGATATTATTGGAATATTCGCATCTTTAATGGCTTGTAAAACGGGCATTTCATTAAAAGATCACAAATCTTCATAACTTCCTCCACCTCTACCAACAATTAATAAATCCAGTTTCGTTACAAAACTATCTGCTTGCTTGATTTTTTTGGAAATATCAAATTGAGCTTGTTCACCCTGGACTTGACTAGGAAATAAAAAAATGTTTACAAGTGGATATCTACGTTTAATTGTTGTAACTATATCTCTTATCGCAGCCCCTGTTGGAGCTGTTACTATTCCGATGTTTTTAGGGAATCTTGGAATAGGCTTTTTAAGTGATCTATCAAATCAACCTGCTTTTTCAAGTTCATTTTTACGTTGATCAAAAATTTCTTGTAACTCACCTTTTCCTTCAAGTTTAACATCTCTTACTTCAAAATTTATTTTTCCTGTTGGAACGTAATATGTTATCCTTCCAGAACAAGTTATTTTCATACCCTCTTTAGGATTTAAATTTATAAGTTTATTTCCATTATCTTTTCAAATCATGCAGCTTATTGCTGCTTTTTCGTCTTTAATTGAAAAATATATATGACCGGATTTATTCAGCGTTAAATTGCTAAGTTCTCCAATTACATATATATTTTTAAAATATTCTTCATTTTCAATAGATTTTTTGAGTAGGGTATTTATTTCTTGAACAGTAAAAATAAAACTTTCCATAGTACTCCTTTTTTTATTAAAATTTAATAATTTTGTCTAATATTGCATTAATAAATTGGTAGTTAAAATCTGGTTCAAATTCTTTTGAAATATTAATCATTTCATTTATTGTAACTGCTTTAGGGGTTTGGGTATATTTTATTTCAAAAATACCCACCAACAATATTGCTTGAATCAAAAATGGGATACGATCTCAATTTCAATCATCACTCAATTTAAATGCTATTTCATCAATTAAATCTTCTTTTTCTTTGAGGATTACTTTAATATTTTCCATCATTTCATCATTAATTTTTTCTTCATTTTTTAATTGGGTTTCGTCGAGTAAATCTTGAATAATGTAAGAATTATCATTATTCATTAAAAGATAACGATAAAATAATTGCACAAGAATTTTTCTTTTTTTGGTGACTCCCATTTTATTATTTTCCATATTAATTTTTTCTTTCTGTTTGTTTTTCACTTATTTCTTTAAAACCAACTTCTATATTATTTCCTAAATTAAATGCTGATTCTTGGTTATAAATTATTTGATTTAAAATATCAGATTTTATTGTTCCAAATTCCTCAAGATTTTTTTCGTAAAATTCTTTCATTTCTTTATCGATATATTTAGGTTTTTCCTTATTCTTTACTATGTTATCATAATCTAATTCTTCGCCAATCTGAATTTTAATATATCTAATTGCTGGTAAAAATTCATCTTTAATAAGATTGTCAATTAATGATGAATTAAGAATCACATCTTTTGGTTTTTTTTCTCCAATTTTTACTAACTGTTCGTATTTACCCTTGATTAAATTTAAATCATCTTGAATTTTTTTAGGACTTTTTGCTTCTCACAAATCATAAAATTTACTATTTTCATAATTGTCATTTTTTTCAGTTGATACAACAGCTTTTGTAACCGAAATGTAATTTATTGGCAATTTTTCAACAACTTCTTTTTCATTAGACTTTATAGATAAATAAAGAGTTTGAGTTTTATCTTTTTTAAGGTCTTCAATTTTCGCGATATCAAAATCACCTTTAGCGTTTTGCGAATATAGTGTTCCTGTTATTTTGTTTTTTTCAAATAAATCATAAACTTCTTTATAATTGTTGTAAAAAGAAGCTAAAATAACCGCTATTTTATTTCCGGAAACTTTGTTTTCTCCTAGATCTTTTTCATAAAAGTTAGCATAACTTCTAATATAAGTTCAATCATAAATTAATTTAGTAAAATCTTTGAAATTTCTATCTATCTTTTTGTCTACACCACATGAAACAACAGTAAAACTGGTAGTGGCTATTAACGAAATTGAACCTATTAATCCTAATAACTTTTTCATTTTCTCTTGCTCCTTGTGATAAACTTATCTATATGATTATATCAATAAAATCGGGTTTATTTTTCTCTTAATATTTCTAGTTTATTATCAAATAATTGTTCTCTAAAATTCTTTATTTCTTGTTTATACGGTGAGTGATCTCCAATATATGGAGTTTCTAATATTTTTGGTATTTCTTTAAAGTCTTCATCTCAAACGATGTTGTTTAAAACATCAAAACCAATTGTTCCGTATCCTATATTCTCGTGTCTATCCTTATGTGAATTAATTGGATTTTTAGAATCATTTATATGAAAAACTAAAATTTTTTCTAACCCAATAGAGTTTTTGATGGCATTTTTTATTTCTGCTCAGTCTTTTAAATTATAGCCAGCATCATTCATGTGACATGTGTCTATGCAAATTCCAATACGTTCTTTATTTTCAACCTTAGATAAAACATAACTTAGCTCTTCAATTGTTGTGCCAACCTCTGTACCTTTACCACTCATGGTTTCAATTGCTATTTTTACATTACCTTGTTTTTTTAAAACTATGTTTAAACCTTGTATTAATTTTTCTATTCCATCTTTGCTTGTGCCTTTGGTAAAAGAACCGGGGTGCAAGACTAAAATATTAATTCCTATTTTTTCGCATCTTTCAATTTCTTGTTGTAAAAAATCTACTCCAAATTTTCAAGTTTGTTCGTTAACGGGATTGGAAATATTTATTAAATAAGGTGCATGAACTACTAAATCCTTAATATCAATATTGTTTTTGATTAATATTTCTTTCATCTCTGAAAGATTAAATTCATCAACATTTTTTCTTAAAGTGTTTTGTGGTGGTCCTGTATAAATCATAAAAGTATTTCCACCGTCATTAATTGCTTGTTCAGCAGCACCAATTAAATAGTTATTGTTTTTATTAACACCAACATGGCTACCTAATATAGGATATTTTTTCATTTTTATACCTCTTCTTTAATTATTTTCTTCAATTCTTCTTCATCTTTTTTTAATAAAGATTTTAGTTCCTCTAAATTTTTTATTTTTACATTTTCTCTATGGTATTTAATTAATTCTAGTCTAATTCCTGATTTATAAATATCTTTACTAAAATCAAAAATATTTGTTTCAATAACTATTTGATCTAAAGGATTTTTTCATAAAACAGCCATTCCTCAATGGTTTATTTCGTCATTAGGTAATTTAACTTTTACTAAGTAAACTCCTTGTTTTAATTTTGTATCGTTAGAAAATATTAAATTAGCAGTAGGATATCCTATTGTTCTTCCTAATTTTTGTCCCTCACCAACAAAACCTTTAACGAAATAGTTGGCGTTATATTTTTGTTTATATTTTTTTAAATCAGCATTATTTAGAATTTCTATATCTTCTAAATTTGTAGGTTCTAAGATATTATCTTTTGCAAAAATTGTCAGATTATTATTGTAAACTTTTTGTAATTCTTCAATTCTAGATTCATTTTTAAAAACTACAACATTACTTAAATTAAAAAGATGTTTATAATAATCTAATGGTAAAAAGCCATTTTCATAAACCGTAATTAATTGGTCAACTCCTGCGTTTTCTGCCTTTTTAACAATTGCTTCATAGCTTAATAAATTATTTTGTGCATAATCTTTTTCAAAATATAAAAGAGTTACTGGTTGATTGTTTTTTTTCGCTTCATTAATTATTTCATTTGTTAAATTATTTCATTGCTCGGGGTATCCTATAACTCCTAATGTTGGTTTTAAATTTAGCATCATGCGAGTTAATGGATTAATTTTTATCTCTATCATTTTCAAATCACCTATGAATATATTATAAAATAAAAAGCACCTATAAAAAGTGCTTAATTAATTTACTTAATGGTGCCTGATGTGGGAATCGAACCCACAACCCACTGATTAAGAGTCAGTTGCTCTACCAATTGCGCTAATCAGACATTTATAAGTAGATTTTACTACTTATAATCATTTATGGAAATAGTGAACATAAATTCATTTTCATAAAGAGGCTAGTATTGTGTAAATAACAAATAATCCTAAAGAATATAAATATCATTCAAATTTTGGTGGTTGAATATTAAAAGTAAATTTAATTTCTGGGATAAAAGGTATTATAAAGAATAAGATCCCTGCTATTAGAATTGATAACAATAAACCATAAGCAGCATTATCAGTTAAAATAGATTTATAGTGATTTCTAATTATTAATACAGAAATTAAATGAATTATGGAATCTTCTGTTCAAATAATTGTTTGTAATATCGCTAATTTGCTTTCATATCCTTCAACACCGTTTTTAATATCAGAAAACATATCTGGGTATAACACAAATCCGGTAATTGCTAAGTTAACTAAAGAAATTATTTGAATAATTACTCCATTTCATATAGCAAATTTTAAAATAGATTTGGTATCTCAAGAAACAGGTCGCTTTGTATATCTTTCATCAACCCAATCATAAATAATCATATATTCAACAAAATCAAAAATTAGATTTTGAACCAAAAGCTGAATTTCGCTTATTGATTCATTTCCAAGCAAGAATAGTCCGATAATCAATTTAATCGTTATAGAAATTGATCAAACTGTTTTGATTTTAACAAATTTCATTACATTGACCAATGAACGTCTTGACTGCTTAATTGCTGTCAAAACTTCATAAATACCGTCGTTTCCTATCAACATATTTGCACAGTTTTTTGCAAATACATCAGAATCATGAGTTGTAATTCCGACATTAGCATTTAGAATTTGCAAAGAACTATTTAAATCTCTTCCAATATATCCAACTGTGTGTTTCAATTTCTTTAATATGTTAATCACACGAACTTCTGTAAGTGGATCCATATCGTAAAACAAGTTTATTTTTTCAACAACTTTTTGCAGTTCTTTGTCTGTCATGTTTTGTATTTCGGGACCAGAAATATAATCTGATACTTTAAAATCAAGGTTTTTAGTCATTGATAAAGCATATTCTAAAGTTCTTTGGGAAAATAATTTAAGACTTAATGCTGACTTGCTTAATAATTTTAATTGTTCATTAACTTTGGGTTTTGCTTCTTGCTTTAAATTTACTAATCCAATTAAAGTAAAATTATCTTTTATAATTTCTTCTTCATTATCTTTATTTATGTCATTTACTTTTTTTATTGCAATTCCCACAGAAATATAAGATTTATTAGTTATTGCCACAAAAGCTTCTTGTAAAGTTTTGTTTAAATTTTGCTTATTAATTGCTTTAACTTCATTATTGGTATCATTGAATTTATTGCAACTATTTAAGATTGTCGTTAAAGCCCCTCTACTAATTGCTCATCTTTGTCCTTGCTTGTCTTCAACAACAGTTGTGTATACACCTGGATGCGCTAAAGAGGAAATCGTTCTAATAACTTTATATTTATCGTTAATTTGATTTTTTAAACCAATCATTTTGCGTGATTTTGCAATAGCTGAATTAATATCTCTATTATCTGAAGGAGAAGCTAAAAAACTTAACAATGAAAGTTTTGCTATTTCGGAATCAGCTTCCAATTTTAAATTCACAATTTCTTCTAATCTGAAATTTTTATGAACGAAAATATCTTCATAATCAATCATTACGACATCCATTACCCCAATGTTTTGAACAGCTGTAATATCTCTAGAAATAATATTTTTTTTAGCAAGTAATTTTCTTGATTTCGAAAATGCAGAAGTCATAATCAAAGGTAATGCATCAGGAGCTAACGCCACAGCAATAGCCATTGAAAAAACTAATGAATCTAAATAAATATCAATGTTCTTAAAATCTGTACTGAAGCCCTCTAGAATAACAGCTAAAATAAAAATCATGGGCACAAAAATGATTACTGATCTTACTAAAAATTTTGTCACATCTTTAACTTTGTCAAAAAATATGGATTTAGGTTGATTATTTTTTGCTTTCGCTTGTTTAAATTCAAAGTATGTTTCTGCGCTTTTGTATATAACTATCGCTCAACAACTTCCATCAACAACTTTAGTTCCACGATACAAAATATTTGTTAATTGAAATAAATTATCACCATTATAAGTATTAAATGCTTTTTTCTCAATAGGAGTTTTTGCTCCATTCATTACTTCTTGAGTTAATTTTAGATTATTTTTATGAATAACTTTACAATCAACTGGAACAACATCACCAGATCGAAGGTAAATGATGTCTCCAACAAAAAGTTCTTCTTTTCTAATACGAGTAACTTTTTGTAACAAAATATCTTCACTAGTCAAAAGTGTATTTGGTGACAAAATAATGTTACGTAAACAACCAACTAATTCATTACTCCCTGTTTTGATTTTGTTGTTAGATTTGTGCATTGAATACTCGGCAGAAATATCAAAAATTATTGAAGCTCCAACTAAAAAAACTACTAGTAATCCACCAGCAATATTGGTAATATTTTGTTCTAAACCATACATAACTAAGTTATAAATTGCTATCGCCAACAATAATAAAGTAAATGGTTCTTTAAGATTTTTTAATAAATGTTTTCAAAAAGCAAAACGATATTTTTTCTTGTGTTCTTTCTTTAAAACACGTTTACTTTTTTGATGTTTTGATATATATTTTTCTGTTAAACCCAACGTTTCAACATTAAGTTTTTCAACAGTTTCATTAATTGAAAGATTTGCAAAAATTTTAATATCATTTTTATGAGGCCATTCATTACGTTTCAGTTTATTTTTAAAAACTTTTGGTTTTTCTAGAGTGTTATTAACCATAATTTGGCCTCCTTTTATTCATTTCTAGAAATTATATCATCATCGGTTTCGTTTGGTTTGACAACTTTATCGTGATCTTTATTTTTCCATCATTTAAAGGTTCCTTCGAATGGATATAATTCTTTAACTTTGCGATAAAGTTCTAAATCTTGTTCTGCTCCCAATGATTTTCAATTATATTTTTGAAATTTTTTTTCACCATTTGCAAAAGAATTAATGTCTTCTTCACTACGTTTCAATTCTTTTAAAGCTATCAATATTTTTTTGCCTTTAAATGATCCGAATAAAATATCTTTATGTCTATTTCTAGCGCCTACTAAAAGACCTAAAGTTAAAAAGATTAGAACAAATAAAATAATGATTGAAAAATTAATTAAAACTACATTTGTAGTAACTGGATTAGTTCCTAATTCAGGAACTCCAAAAACTATTGCTCCTAATCCTTTCAAAACATATGTGAAAGGTACTAAATAACTTATAATTTCAAAAAATTTAAATTGTGAGAAAGCAGGGAAAGTGCCACCTCCAGAAGCCAAAGATAAAACCATTACTAAAACTACTAAAAATTTACCTACAGATTCATCTTTAACTAAAAATCATAGTGCTTGAATTAAAATTACAAACATGAATCCTGAAGCAATTAAAAAAATTCAAACATAAAGAATTGTTTCTAAACCTAAGATATTTCATCCAAAAGCATATGCCATTCATACCTGAGCTGTAACTTGAATAAAAGTTGTTAACAACATTAATAATGTTTTTGATAAATATCATGTAGATTGTGAAGATTTTTTACGTCTTTTTGCTCGATCATAAATAAATGTTTGCATTAAAACACCGATTCAAATCCCGATCACAAGAAAGAATTCTCCTAATCCAATTCCGTATAAACCGTTTTCTTTTCCCCTTATTTCAACATCAACTCATTTAGTGTTTAATAATTGATCAAGTTCGTTCTCTAAATGAGTTTTTAAAATTATAGTTCTAATTAGTGAACCAATTGAATTTGCTAAACCATTTTCTTTTAAAACATGATTTATACCTTTGATAAAGTCATTTTGATTCATTACAGTTTTATCTGAGTTTGTAATTGCAAATTTAGAAAAATCTATCGTTTTGTTATCTAATTTTGTGCCTGTTAATATTTTAAAAATGATTTGATTAATTTCATTAATATCAATAACTGAATTGTTATTAAAAATTATTTTATTTATTAATTCAAAAATAAATTGTAGATTCTTCATTTGATTAATAAATTTTCCTGGAATAAAATCTTCTGGTTGTGTTCCGTTTGAATTTAATGTTCCAAATAATGTTCTTGTCGCTATTTGCTTTTCAGCTGCCTTTTTTTGTTCATTGTTTTCAAAATTAAATAATTTTTTTAAGTCAGCATTTAAAAGGATATAGTTAGTTTTTTCATTAAATTTATTCGAAACTTTTATTTCATTTCCTATTATCGCTCTTATTTGCTCACCTTTTATTCCAGCAGTTGAAAAAACATTGTCAAGAGCCGTGTCAATGATTAATCCTGGTATGCTTTGAAGAAACATTCCTTTTGCAAAATTAGAAAATGTATTCATGTAGTATCCAAAAATAAAATTGCGTTCAAAAGTAGTTCATATTTTTAATGGTTGAATATCAATTTGTTCATTTTTATTAGAAGGTGAATTAAATAATTTACCAAAACTATTAACAATTTTACTTAAATAATTATTTTCTATTTTTGCCTGTAAATAATATTTAGAACCTTCCCACTGTTTGCTAATTTCATTTGCGTTTGAAATATATCTAATATTTCTTAAAGCTAAACCTTCGGTGATTACAGGTGTTGAAAATTGATAATTTTCATCATTTATTTTTATATCAGTTTTAGGTAACAATTTGCTTTTTATAAGCTCTCAAGCACTAAGTACTCTCAATTTTGTTAGTTGGCCTTTTTTAATTTCACCATTATCAGTAGAAAAAATAAATGAATTTTTGCTTTCTTCTAAAGCTAATTTAATTTTTAATAATTCATCATATTTAAATTGATTAGATTGATTTGGGTTGTTGTAAATTTCTTCTAAATTAATATTATTTTGATCACCATCTTGATAACTATTAACAACTCCTAGCTCAATTTTTTTGTTTGAAATGTCAACATTTTCAACAATTAATATCGGATGGTCATTATCCATTATTGCAGTTGGAGCATTACCTATGTTTGGCATTGGATTTCAAAAGGCTACTAAACAAACAACGCCGTAAATGATTGGCACAAAAATTATTCCAATAAATTTAATAATTCGTTTTCTGCTCATCAAAACTCGATCTTGGAGTTCTGTTATAAAACTAATTCATAAATTAATTAATCAATTTTTAATTTTTTTCATAAACTTCCTCCTATTTGAGGTTTAAATTATGAAAAAATTATCTAGCAAGTTTTATAGAATTTTTTAGTAAAAAATTAACAACTTCTCTTAATTTCAAAATTTCTTCATCAGTTAAACCATCTTCAATATTTTTGACATATTCATCAACTGTTTTAGCTATTTTCTCAATTAATTGATCCGCTTTTTCAATTGTGCGTAAAACATTACTTCTTTTATTATTTTTATCTTGAACTCTTTCGATATATTTTTCTTCTTCAAGTTTAGATAAAATTCTTCCAGTTGTAGTTTTATCAATGTTTAAAGTATTAGCCACTTTATTTTGATTGATTCCTGGCATATGGTAAATAAGCATTAATGTTAAAATGCTTATTTTATCTAAATTTTGTGGGTCAATTTTTGAGTATAAAAATTTTACTGTGTTTATAACTAACATGTAAATTTTTAAAACTGTTGGTATATCCTTAAATTCATTGTTTTCGTGGTATATCATAATATCTCCTATTGTCTCAAATGAGATAATACCATATTTTTACTATTTTGTCATTAATTTTCAAGATTGTTGATTGCAGTATCATTAATTTTTATCTTTAATTCGTTTTTTACTATTTCTGTTTTAACATTCAATAAAGCTGGAGCATATTTTTCGCTATCTTTGCGTTTTTGCAATAAAAAAGCGAAAATAATAAAGCCAAATAATGGCAATAACATCCATAATCAAATTTTTTTTCTCATTTCTTTTTCAAGGTCTTTTAAAATTTTGTTAAATTCTATTATTTGATCTTTTAATACTCTATTTTCTTCAATAAGTTCTTTTTTACTTTTCTTTATATTTTCCATTATTTTTCATCCTCATTTATTTTCATTAGATTATGGACAACTTTTTCAATTAATGTGTCAATTGTTTGCAAAACGATTTTCAGTTCACTTAAATTGAAGATAAAGTTTTTCTTTTCGTGATCATCACTTTTTTCATCAAGTTCATTTCAAAGTTGTTGTGAATTTTGAATCTTTAAAATAAATTCCTCTATTATTTGAACTTTTTTTGCAAAATCCTTTTCAATTAAAATTATGCTTATGTAGTTGTCAATTTCTTTAAAAAAACTTTCATTTCATCCTCATATTTGATAATTATTTAAAGTATAAATAAAGTTAGAAAGATAAAAATCAATTTGAGAATTAAAATAGGGAATAAAAACTTGATTAAATGTTACCCAACTTCTAAATTTAAAGCTATCTGTTCAAGATCGTTTGTATAAATTGAATAATCATTGTTCGCTCTATTTAAAAAAGTATATCTTTGTAAAAAATATTGAACAACAATAGCAAGATTAATTTCTTGATCAGTTGCCAATTTTTCGAATAATTCGCCTAATTTATTAGCTATTTCATTTAAATCAGTTTGTTTTTGTATTTTGTCAATTTCTTTTTGGTATTTTTGTTTTATTTTAATATCTTTAAAACTGATTGTTTTGAAGTATTCTACATCTCTTGTAAAAGAGATAATACAATTATATCCAAACTAACAATTTGGTTAAACTTTTAAATCATAAATTCTCCTAACATTATTATCTTATTATATAATCACTATTGTATAAAGGAGAAATCTTGAATGAATTTCTTAGGTATCATTTTAGCTTCAATCTTCGGTTATTTATTAGGCTCTGTTTCCTTTTCAATAATCGTTGTGCAATGAAGAAAAGGATTTGACATTAGAACTACAGGTTCTGGAAATGCTGGAGCCACGAACACAACAAGAGTGCTAGGTAAGTTTTGAGGCTTTATCGTTGCCTTTCTCGATGGATGTAAAGTCATTGTTACAGCATTATTTGCAGTAGGATTATCTGCAATTAATTTGCCTCTATTTAGCGAAACATCTTACTTTATTCCTGCTTTTTTTGTATTAATAGGACATTGTTGACCAATTTGATACAAATTCAAAGGAGGCAAAGCAGTGTCTACTTTTTTAGGATTACTTTTTATTTCTAATATTTTCTACTTCATCTTTTTTATGATTTTATGATTTAGTTTTGCAGCTTATACAAGAAAAGTTTCTATTGCCTCAATTATCGCAGGACTTTCTACAGGTTTGTTTTTTATTTGATTGCCTTGAGTAAGTGGGATTAACGAGTTTAGTTACATGTGAAATTCTTACGATTCTTGATCATTAGTTTGAAATGGTCCTGATGGAGAATTTATGCGATTTGCTTGAATCAATTATTTACATGTTCCGACATCAGAGTTAACGGGTTATTATTTTGCAGATTCATTGTTGGAAATAAATTTAATAATTATGATATCTTTAATAATCTTGGCATATAGACACTTTCCAAACATTGTGAGAATTAAAAAAAGAATTGAACCTCAAACGTTCCCAAAGATGACCCCAGAGCAAAAAGCAGAATACAGAAGATATATTCATGAACCAAAAAAAAAGAAGCAAAAAAGATAAAAACTTGTTGCTTCTTTTTTTGTATTATTTTTTCTTAGCGTTTTTCATGGCGTTCATTGTTTTTTTAATGTCGCCTTCACTTGGTTTACGTCCCATGCTCATGTACATGGCTCTAATTTGAGCTTCTGTAATTGGTGGATTATCTTTCAATTGTTTTTTTACAATTGCTCTTGTAATAAAGAATCCTGCAATTCCACCAACTAATAAAGCTCCTATAATTACTCCAATTAAAGTACCAATTAAAGCTCCACCTGATAATTCTGCTAATAATGCTATATTCATTTTAAAACCTATTTAACTTTCTTCATAATTTCATTGTATATATTATTTGCTGTAAACCCAAATTTTTCAATAACAAGGTTACCTGGTGCAGATTCTCCGAATCTATCAATTCCAAAATTTAAACCATTATCACCGGTGTATTTGCTTCAACCGAATGTAGTTCCCATTTCCAATGAAATTCTAATTGTGTTTTTATCTATAATTTTATTTTTGTAACTTTGTTCTTGTTTATCAAATAAATTCATTGAAGGCATTGATACAACTCTTGTTAAAATGCCGTTTTTATTTAATAATTCTTGAACTTCAATTGCTAAACTAACTTCTGAACCTGATCCAATTAAAGTAATTTTTGGATTAGTTACATCAGAAATTATATATGCACCTTTTTTAACATTTTCTAAAACGTTTTCGTGTTGTAATTCTTTTAAATCTTGTCTTGTTAATATGATTGATGTTGGAGTTGTTTTTGATTCTAATCCTATTTTATATGCAGCCACTGTTTCATTAAAATCAGCTGGTCTAATAACATTGTGATTAGGAATTGCTCTTAACATCGCAAGTTGCTCAATTGGTTCATGTGTTGGGCCATCTTCTCCAACAGCAATTGAATCGTGAGTAAAAATAAACAATTCTTGTAAATTCATGATTGATGCTAAACGCATCGCAGGTTTCATATAGTCAGCAAAAACAAAGAATCCTGATCCAACTGGCAAAACTCCACCATGAGCAGCCATACCATTGTTGATTGTGGTCATTCCAAATTCTCTTACACCGTACATGATATTTCTACCAGTTCTATTTTCTGATGAAAAATTGCCATCCACACCTTTAATCTTAGTAGAAGATGCTAAATCTGCAGATCCTCCTATTAATGTTGGGTTTGTTTTCGCAATTGAATTAAATATTAAACCCGAACTTATACGAGTTGCTTGAGTTTTACCAGAATTTAATTCATTAATTTCATCATTGTTAATTTTTCATTCACCGTTAATAGCATTCAAAAGTTCTTTTGCTTCATTTTTATAAGTAACTTCATATTTTTTGAATAAATTTTCTCAAGTTTTAAATTTATCTTGACCAACATTGATTACGTTATTTTGATAAAAATCAGTAACTGATTGAGGAATAGTGAAGTCAACATGTTTTCAATCAAAGTAATCATTAACTTTAGATATATCGTTTCCAAGAGGACTTCCGTGAACAGCGCTAGTTCCTTGTTTTGAAGCTCCTAAACCAATAATTGTTTTAACTTCAATGTATGTTGGCTTATCTGATTTTTTAGCTTCATCAATCGCTTTATCGATTTCATTAATATTTTCACCGTCTTTAACAAGAATAGTATTTCAACCTGATGCTTCAAAACGTTTATGAAGATCTTCTATTTGTGCTTCTTTAACCAAATCATCCAATTGAACATCATTAGAATCATGTAATAAGATAAGTTTATTTAATTTATTTTTACCAGCGAATGAAATCGCTTCTTGAGCGACTCCTTCTTGTAAATCACCATCGCCACATAAAACGTATGTATAGTGATTAATGATTTCAAAATCGGGTTTGTTATACTTAACACTTAAAAATGATTCTGCAACAGCCATACCTACAGCCATACCAATACCTTGTCCTAGTGGTCCTGTAGTCACTTCAACCCCTTCTGTTAAGTGTTTTTCTGGGTGACCTGGTGTAATTGAACCTCATTGTCTAAAGTTTTTTAAATCGTCAATCTTTACATTAAATCCAGTTAGATGTAATGTTGAATACAATAATGCTGAACCATGTCCTGCTGACAACACAAAGCGATCTCTATTAAATCATTTTACATGTTTAGAACTATAATTCATTTTGTTAACAAATAAAGAATACATCATTGGTGCAGCTCCTAATACTATTCCAGGGTGCCCTGAATTAGCTTTGTTCACTGCTTGTACTCCCAAAATTCTGATTGCATTTAAAT
Source organism: Williamsoniiplasma somnilux (assembly GCF_002804005.1). Lineage (NCBI taxonomy): Bacteria > Bacillati > Mycoplasmatota > Mollicutes > Entomoplasmatales > Williamsoniiplasma > Williamsoniiplasma somnilux. The sequence goes on along the minus strand of NZ_CP024965.1, from coordinate 441,610 downwards.
TATCATTGCTTTTATTGTTAACCATTATTTATTCTCCTCTTTAAGTTTTTTAATTTTGCTAGGTGTAATATCTTTACCGTTTTTATCAACAACTTTAATATTTTTTAAATTAGATATTAAATTTTCTTTATATGAATTAATGTAGGTTTTTCGCAATTCGTCACGAATATTTTTTTCTTCTTTAGTTAGTTCCTTTTTTTTAGAAATTTCAAAAAAATTATTTATTTCTTTAACAATTTCTTCAATTGTCATTTTACTTATATTCATAATTTAATATTCTCAATTATTTATTGCATAGTAAGCAGCACCTACAATACCTGCTTCGTTTCCAAGTTTTGCAATTTCTATTCGTATTTTGCCTTTGTAAATATTTAAAATAAATGGACTTAAACCTTCTTCAAAAATTTCAATTAAAGGTTGACCCATAGCGCTAGCACCACCACCAATGATGATTGCTTTTGGATTTAAAGCACCTATCATTATTGACATATGAGAAAATAGAGGTTTTCAAGAATCTAATAAAAAATCTTTAATTTCAACGGGTTTACCAGCTTTAATATAAGCTTCTGATATAGATTTAAAATTAAATTCTTTAATATTTTTAAAGTATTTGGTTAAAGATGATCTTGGATTATTTTTAACTTCTTTTTCAATTTCGTTAGCTATTCTAACAACAGATGCAGAAGGTTCTAAACAATATCTCAAACCACAGTTGCATGAAAATTTAGTTTGCATGTGACCACCATGGCCAAATTCTCCTGCAAAACCGTTTTCTCCAGAAATTAATTTACCATCAATTACAATAGCTCCCCCAATTCCTGTTCCTAACGTATAAAATATTTCAGAATTATAAGTTGAAGCAGCACCTGTTCAAAATTCACCTAATGCCGCTGCATTTGCATCATTTAAAACAGATATAGGTTTAGTTACAAAAATCGCTTCTAATTGAGACTTTAAATCAAAATCTCTTCAACCTAAATTTCCTGAAATTCTAACAATTCCTTCTTCGTGATCTAAAAATCCCGGTGTTGCGAAACCAATTCTCTCGATATCAATAGCATAATCATATCCTCAATTTTCTAAAGCAATAAGCGTTTGATTATATATATTAACCAATAAATTATCGCTATCGTTTTTTATAATTAATGATTTTTCTATCTCACCAAATTGATTAACGACTCCAACTTTAGCTGAGGTTCCTCCAAGATCTATACCCAATACTTTTTTCATATTTACCCCTTGTTAAAATCTATTCTCTTTTATTATAGATTAATTACCTTTTAATACCATATTAAAAATATAAAAAAAGGCACTATATAAGTGCTTTTCTTACTTGAAAATTATAATAATTATTCTTGTTATCTGTATTTGAATTAACAAAGATATTCACTTGTTTAACTTCTTTTGCATTAAAATTAATTCAACCCAAACCAGGCAATAAAATATCTAGTTTTTCAGATGATTTATATTTACTTTGAATTAAAATTTCCTCTTTAAAAACATTTAATAATTTTGAATTACTAGATTGCGGAAATATAATGTTATAGTTTCTATCAATATAGTCAAATGCATTACTTATTTTTGTTCTATGTAAATTTATTTCAGGATTCGCATACACATGTATGCTATTTTTAACATTGGTTGCAAAAACAAATTCAATTCAAACAACAGAACCAAAAATAATCGCTTGTTTTTGTTCTAATTGGTAGCTATATTGTTTAACTTCTTTTTTGAAATAAAAATATTTTCATTGTTTTGGATCTGTAGCTAATGCCAAAGAATTAGTTCTCGAAACACCGGGTGTATCAAAAATTTTCTTGTTTTTTGCAATAATTATTTCAATTAAATCCAAAGTTGTATTAAAAAACTTAGATTCCACTCCAACTGCTGGTTTGTTGCTATATTTTAAAATTGCATTAATTAAAGATGTTTTACCAACATTAGAGCTGCCTATAAAATATTGATCACCGTCAAATTTTAAAATTTCTTTTTCTAAAATTTCAATATATTTACCATTTCTTTTAGTTGTTAACATCACTTTTGCATTGTTTAATGGTGTTTCTTTAAAGTAATCTTCAATATATTTTTTTATTTTAGTTTTTTTAACTGATCTAGGAAGTAAATCAATTTTATTTATTAAAATAACAACTTCATGTTTTGCGATTATTTTTTCTAAATCAAAGATTCTTGAATTTTCTAAATCAAAGATGTCTAAAACATAATAAAATTTGTTTTTTTTATTTATATTGCATATATTTATAATGCTTTGCAAAAATAATTTAGGATCTAAATCTTGATTTATTAAATCATTGTAATGTTTTATTCTAAAGCATCTCAAACAATAATTTGCATCTATATTTTTTACATAACCAATTGTTTTTTCATTAGTTGATTGCAAAACAGATCCACAACCCGAACATTTTTTCATTAAATATCTCCTTTAAGGTATTTATTGTTGATATCTTCAAAATTAGTGAAAGCAAATAAAAATTTTATTAAATACAATAATTTCAAAACATCGTTATAACAATGAATTTTAGCTTTATTCACATCTTTATTTAATTTAATAAATTCATCATAATGCATCGTGTTTGCGGAAAAAAATTTTAAAGCAGAACAACATAATTTGTAAATATCATCTGATTCTTCAAATTTTTTAAGATCAAAAATGTTATTAAAATAATCAAAAAATTTTTTCAAAGAAGGTAAACTGATTGTATCTTCTCCAACTTTACCTTTTTCTAAATTTTGCTTTTTGTAAAATTCTAGTCCTTCAGAAGTGTAATTAGAAAAAGACAGTGCGTTTTCTAAAATATTATAGATATCAAAACTGTTAACCGAATAATCTTGTGTTTTTTCGTCCAAAACAAATAACTCTGTTTTTTTATTATTCAATATTTTTTTATTACTATTAATTCATGATGAAATTATTTTTTTATCATTTGCTGCACCTGCAAAAATTAAAGTTTTTATTCCCTTGCCAATACACATATTAATAAAAGAATTCATCATTGCTTTGTATTGTTTTTTAAAATTATATTTTTCATCTTTATAACTTCTTTTAATTGTTAATGATTTAATAGATTTGGTGTTTTTTCTTTCATAAATTTCTCTAAAATTTTTAGCAAATGAATATTGTAATATATAGACTAAATCTTTATTTATTTCATTATATAAATTTGATTTGTTCCCATTAGTTTCATGAGATTTGTTAAAAAACTCTGTGTCCATTATTATTGCAGGAAATTTAATTGTTTTAAAATCTTTTAACACAGTATCTTTGTTTAAATAAAAATACTGATGATCGTTTAAGTAATAACGATCACCTTTCTTTTGTATGGAATTGTTTTTCACACTAACCTCTTAATTGCTCTACTTATTATTTTAACAAATTGCAAGCAAATATAATTGTATAATAATTACATAATCAAAGGAGAAATCATGATAATAAGTAAAGAATCTACAATAAAAAGTTTGTTCGATCAGACAATAGTTAAATGATTTGTTGATTTAGTTAGCGAAAGATCACAAAGTGTAAGATCAGAATTTGTACAAATGACTAATGAATTACCAATTTTAATTCAAGCCGGAGCATCAGATTTAGAAATTGAGAGTGGTATTCAAAGTGTTATATCTGAATTAAAACTTTTAAAAAATGTAGAAGAAATTAAAATTTATTGCAAGAAAAATGAATTTAATTCAAATGAAGTAATGTTTAAAAATAATCAAATTTCCTTTGATACTATGACTCAATTTTTACAAAATGGAGAATCGGTAATTAAAATGATGTTGAAAGTTCAATTTGGTTCAACTTTTGCAATGGCAATTGATGTTATTGATAAATTTGAAGAAGTAGAACTAAAATTAGGTAAAGAAACTCAATTATTAGAAATGGAAATTGAGGATTTAAATTATTTATTAAATAAATCATTAGAAAAATGATTAGAAACTTTAAATGAATTTATTTCTAAAAATCCTAATGACATCGAAAACATTATTGTTGAGTTTGAACAAATCAAAAATAGTAAAACTTGAGAAATCAAGAAAAAGGCGATCGAAATCATCAATCGTTATTTATTGAATTTTAAGTCTCAAGACATATTTGCAAATTTAACAGATGTTCAAGATTTCAATAATGCCAAAAATAAAGATGAGATAATTATTTATAGTAGAACATTAGCTGCTGTAACTTCATTAAAATTAGCAATTGATTTAGCAATTGATTTAAATAAAGTTATTGACCAAACCGTTAATTAAAAATTAACGGTTTTTATTTTATCCAAATACATTATTCCTTGATTAGTGATCTTTCTACCTTTATAAGTTTTAATTATTAATTTTTCTTGCAATAACAATGGTTCAATAAAATTTAGAACGTTTGGTGTTGAAGTGTTAAGTACTTGACTAATGGTTTCAATTCCCATTACATTGTGTTCTTTTAATAAAAATAAATACTCTAAATCTTTTTTTGTTAAACCTAATTCATAAATTCCCATTTCCTTAAAAACATTTATAACAAATTCCGTTGTAATCTCAGTTTTGTTATAAGTAATACTAAAATCACTAATTCTTTTAAGCAAATTTATCGATACTCGCGGGATCTTTCTGGAATAATTTGCAATTAACTTGGCGATTTTTAAATCTAATTTTAAAGAAATTTTATCTGCAATATTCAAGACGATTTGTGTAATTTCATCTTCGTTATAATTTGTTAATTCAAAATTTATTGGAAATCTATTAATAAACGGAAAGGCTAAACGATTAATTTCTGTTGTAGCTCCGATTAAAGTAAACGGAGGAAGTTTAAGATTAATGACTTTAGAATTGTAATCTTTACCTATAATGATACTCATTTTATTTTCTTCTAAAACAGGATACAAAACTTCTAAAACTTCTTTATTGATAGCGTGTATTTCATCTATAAAGAGAATATTATTTTCTTTGATGCTTGAAAGTATTGAAATAACATCACTAGGTTTTTGCAAACTAGGTCCATTTAGAAAAATAAGTTTAGTTTTTAAAATTTTGGCAATTAAATAAGCTAATGAAGTTTTACCCATCCCACTTGGTCCATGAATCAAAATATGATCAAGAGCAGTTTGTTTAATTTTATTAGCTTCAACATAAACTTTTAGATTATTGATTATTTGTTTTTGACCAAGATATTCATCTCAAGTTGCGGGTCTAAAGTCTTGTAATTGCATTGTTACTTACTCTTTCTAATGTCAACTTTGTCATTGTTTCTAAATCACAATTACTATCAATTTCTTGAAGTGCTTGATATATATCTTTTGATTTAAAACCTAACTTAATAAGTGATGTAATAACTTTTTCCTGTCTTAATGTCATTTTTTTTGCAAAATAAATTTTGTTTAACTCACTAATAATAATTTTGGCAGTAAAACTTCCTACACCTTTAATTTTTAACAATGAGTCTAAGTCATTATTTCTAACTATTGTTTTCAGCTCATCTAATTCTAAAATGTTTAAAATTAAAAGCGCCGTTTTAGGACCTACTGTTTTTATTTGCAATAAACTTTTGAATCAATCTCTAATTTCTTTATTTTCACAAGCATAACATTCATTGATGAATTCATTTGTTATTTCACAAGTAAAAAGTTTTAAATTTTCAAGTTTATTTTTTTCTATGTTTATTGGTTTTATTAAGTTATACACAAAACCTTGTTTATTATTTTCTATGACAATCTGTTGTTGATTTAAATCAATTACTTTACCGATAATATATTCAATCATAAGACCCCCAATATAGATTAGAAAAAAATAAAAAAACGAACCAAAGTTCGTTTTTAAAGTTTTGATAAATCAACTAATGTAAAAAATTATTTAAATTTACGGTTTTGTTTTTGTTTGTAAATTCTTTTTTCTTTTTTACTTAAGTGATATTCACGTTTACGAGCTTCAGCTTTATTTGCTGAGGCAACCTTTTGAAAGCGTTTTAATGCTTTTTCAATTGGCTCTCCTTCGTGTACGATAACACTTGCCATTAATTCTCAACTCCAATTCTTTTAAATTATAACTTATTTATTAATGATTTTATTTATTTTTTTAACAAAAAAGAAGAGGAATATTATTTCTCTTCATCATCATCATCATCATTATCTATTATTGTTTCTTCTTTTAGAATATCATCATATTTTGATTCCATTTTATCCAAAAAGTTAAAAGCATCAATTGTGCTTGAAAAAGTTTCCTCATTTTTATTAGAACTTATGTCTTCATTGACTTTAACTGTTTTATCTTCATGATCATTTGAAAAAACATCAGCAAATGTTATCTTTTCTCGATTATCTAATCCCAACGTTTTTGTAATTTCATCTAGATTCACTGCTGAAATATCATCAAATTCATTTTCAGCAAACATTGATTCTTCAATAGTTTGAGTATTATTATCTTCAAAAGAAATTGATTCTTCAGTGTCTAATTCTTGTTGCTCAACAATTGTTGCTTGCTTAATGATGTTTTCAAAAGAAATTTCTTTAATTTTTGTTTCTTCGTTAAGGTTAATTTCTTTGAAACTTTCTTCACCTAAATCAACGTTGTTAATTGTTTCATTAAATTCAACATCATTTAAATCCGGAGTTTTAGCAAAAATATTTAGTTTATCTTCAAAAGCTAAAGTTTCATCAGCACCATAAGCGTCTTCTTCAACTGGCATCTCTAATTCGGCTAAAAATGAAGAGATTGTTTCATTAAACATTTTGCTTTCATTTTTATTTTCAATTAAAGATGAAAAAGTTGCTTCTAATTCTTCATCGCTTAATTCTCCAAAAAGTTTATCTACAGTTTCAGTAAATTCGTTTTTATGTGTAATTTCAGCTTCAATTTCTGATTCTAATTTATCGATATCTTTTAATTTGTTATGATTTACTGATGCGGATAAAGCATCAATTCTTGCTTGTTCTTTACGACGTTGATTCATTTTCATTTCGTAATTTTCTTGTTCTTCACGACTAATTGTTGATTTATTGGTGTTTTCAAATTTAGAAATGTTTTGACCTGTTTTTTCTTTATATTTTTCAAAAGCTCTGTCAGTATTTTTATTTTTATCCTTAAGTCAAATTAAGTACTTAGTGAAGCGAATAGTTTCATCAAGCATGTATTCTTCAAAAGCAAAAAGTTCATTAGACATTAACGACATAACAGAATTTTCATCAAGATTTAATCCCACTAATTCAAGGATTCTAGTTCTTATCTTTGGTGTCAAATATTCATCTATATGTCTTTTCATGTGTTTTGCTCCTTGCGTCTAATATAATTATATCTAAAATGCAAAATATTATCTTAATCAAAATAAAAACCTTTTGTAAAAAGGTTTTAAAGATTTTAAATTATTTTATTGCTACTTCAGCTTTTGCAATCGATTCTTTTAAAGTTGAACAAGAAGCATTGAATTGTTCTTGTTCTTTTTTGGTTAAATCTCAATTGATAATTTCACTTCATCCATCTTTACCAATGATTGCAGGAACTCCAGTATAAACATCTTTATTGTTGAATTCCCCATTTAATTTTGCTCCAACCATTAAAGTAACCATTTCGTCTCTTAAAACAGCTTTAACAATACGAGTTAAACAAACTCCGATTCCATAAAAAGTGGCACGTTTTAATTCAATTATTTTATAAGCCATATGAACTGCATCTTCACGAATTTGGTCTAATTCTGCTTGAGAAATTTTACCTTCTTCTATGTATTTAAAAATTGGTTTTTCCATAACTGTTGCATGTGATCAAACAGCAACTGATGAATCTCCATGTTCACCAGCTAAAAAAGCATTAACTGATTGAGCAGAAACTTTTAATTTGTCAGCCACTAAACGACGTAAACGTGCTGAATCTAAAGTGGTCCCTGATCCAATTACTTTATGCTCATCAAATCCTGTTACTTTTTGATATACATAAGTTAAAACGTCAACTGGGTTTGAAGCGATTACAGTAATTCCTTTGAATCCTGATTTTTTAACCTCTTCAGCAATTGATTTCATAATTATAGCATTACCTGCAACCATATCTAATCTAGTTTCACCTTCTTTTTGTGGACGACCTGCTGTAATAACAATAACATCAGCATCACCGCAATCTGCATAATTTCCTGCTTTAATTGATGTGAATGAAGTTGGTAAAACTGCCATTGTATCTGCTAAATCTAAAGCATTACCTTCCGCTGCTTGAGGGAAGGCATCAATTAATACATAATTTTCTGCAACTCCTTGATTAATTGCTGCGTACATAAAAGATGTCCCAACAGCTCCTGCCCCAATTAAAACAACTTTGTTACTTGTTTTTTTCATTTTTACTCCTCTTTTCTCAACATTAATTATATTCTTTCTTTCATAAAAAATAATCAACAAATTATTAAGTTTTAGAATATTCTTATAAAGGATTAATAAAAAAACAGCATCAAAGTGCTGTTTAAAAAATGTTATTTTTTAATTGTTTTATTTTTTAGGTTTAATTTCTCTTTATTGTTAGTTAATCTAAATTGATTATCAATTTTGTTTTGCAATTCTGGGTTCTCAATCAAGCGTTTTGCCATTTTCTTTTTGAAACCAGTGAAGTATCAAATTGTGCAAGTAGACATTGAAGTGATAATAAAAGCAATTTCAATAATTACTCCTGTTAATGTAGAACTAAAATGTTCAGCATCAACAGTTGCTATTTTATTAATTAGTTCATAATAATGTCAAACGAATACAAATGCTAAAATCAATAATACGATTGGGTATAAAATAATTTCTCAAATTTTTAAGCGATTTTTCTTTTTAAAGTGTAATGTCAGCGCAACAGCAATTACCATTCCGTAAATAAAGATCGTAATAACTGATGAAGCTTCTGTTAGTGATGAAACGTTAAAGACATCTTGATAAGTTACTGGATCGGCTCCATTTAATAAAGATACTCCTTTAATGATGTCAGGAATACATAACCAAATAAAAATCATAAATCCAGTGATAATTAAGTTAAAAATCGAAGCCTTAATTGGTAAATTATCTTTATTTAATTTTTTCATTTTATCTGGTAAGAAACCTTCGTTAGCTAATGGTTGAAGTGTTGTTCCTCCATATAAGGCATTTTGCATTGCGACATTGATTTTTAAAGCAACCGAAGAAATCATCATAACGATAGGTCCTCCATATAACAAGACTTTATTTAAAGTTGGTTGCGCTGAACTTCATGCCCCCATGTTCATATTTTGCTCAAAACTGCTATATGCTGCAAAAAAGATTATTGTGATAACAACATAAAAGACAGTTGAGATTGCCATAATAATAACAACCCCTTTCCCTACATTTTTTTCAGGATTTTCAATATTTTTTCCAGCGGTTGAAAATACTTCAAAACCAGCAAAGAAAAAGAAACATGAGTTAAAAGCTTTAACAAATCCCTCTAAACTAATCTCGGATTTAGTTGTTCAATGTTGCATATTATCGTGACCATTTTGAAAAGCCAAAACTAGTCCTAAAATAATTAGACATCCTGCAGTTATTCATTTAATTAAAGCTGATCCATGAGCAATTTTTTTATATCACTTAATTCCTAAGAAAATAATTGTCGCAGCTGACATGTAAATAAAAATTCCAATTAAATCTAATCAAAGATCTGTGAACGGACCTCAATTGGCAGCATATCATGCACCTTGTCCAACGTATTCTGGTGAAAACGAACCTTTAATCAAAGAGTTGATTTGAATTGTGATTAAAAATGGTAATGAAACATATTGCATGAATGCAATAAATACACCCCAAAATTTACCAAAGGTTGTTCTTACATAAATATAAGAACCTCCATTATTGTCTGAATTATGAATTTTTGCCATTCTTGCAAATGCAATAGCACAAATACCAGCAATAAATCCTTCTAATAGGAATAATCACGTCACATGAATCCCTATAGAATTTTCTTGTCCAATATTTGAAAGAATGGCAAAATTTCCAATAAAAGCAATTCCAACTGAATAGTTAAACCCCATTCAAATAAATTCTTTTAAACTAAATTTTTTTCCTGATTTATTTTTTACTTTCATTTAAAATTTTTCCTTTTTTACTATTTTTTAATTTATAAATAATTGTAATTAAAATTTTTTAAGTAAATCTTAATCCTTAGTCAACATAATATAAATAATAGCATAAATATTGTGTTTTTATAAGCAATTAATTTTTGAAAAGATCTTCATTTTCGTATTTTTGAAAATTTTTTAATGTCAAATTCTAAAATTGTAAAAAATTTAAAAATTAAACAAAATAAAAGGTTATGCACTTGTTTATTTGATGAACAATTTATTAAAAATGTTTTGCAAATTAAGAAATTCTATTTGCTAAATTTGTTGATTATTTAAAAATGCTATTATTCACTTAAGTTATTGATTTTGCGCATCTAAAACTTAAATTAGATGATGTTGATTCAGCACTATTACTGTTTCTTGAATAAACTTTATATCTTTTACAGAACTTATCATGACACAAAAATGAACCGCCACGAATTGCAAAAAAATTATTTGATTGTTTTTTATTTGCATTATAGATATTATGACTATTTTGTTGATTAAAATAGTCATAATCAACATCCTTAGGATTTGAGCATCATTCTCATACATTTCCCACCATTTGGTAAAGACCATAATTATTAGGCTTAAATGTTTTTACGGGTGCTGTTCCTAAAAAACCGTCTTCTTTTGTGTTTCCGAAAGGAAATTCACCTTGTCAAATATTACAGTTTCATTCTTCATTTAACAACAATTCATTGCCTCAAGGAAATTTTTGGTTTTCTAATCCACCTCGAGCAGCATATTCTCATTCTGCTTCAGTTAATAATCGTTTTCCTGATCAATTACAATATTCAATTGCGTCATTTCTTGAAACATGCACAACTGGGTGATTCATTCTAGTTTTAATATCGCTATGAGGACCTTCGGGATTTTTTCAATTTGCACCTTGAACATAATATCAAAGTTTATCAAAATCTACAGGATTACTTTTCTGTTTAGTTTTTTCATCAAGTAATGCTGTAAACACAAAAGAAGCATTATATTTTTCTGCTTCTGTAATATAACTTGTATCTTGAATAAATTTTTGGAATTCTAAATTCGTAACTGGAGTTTCGTCTATAAAAAAAGATTCAACTTTAACAGATTTTATAGTTTGGCTATTATCAACCTTAAAAGAATCGCTATTTTTTGAACCCATTAAAAATGAATTTCCAAGTATTTTGATCATATTTTTTCTCCTTTTTTATTTTTTAAAAGCTTATTGCAAAATCAACAAACATTTTTACTGAACTACCTAAAATTAATGATATTAAAATTCATCTTAAATAATTGTCTTTTTTAAAATATTTTTTAAAATAAATTGCACTTAAAGTTCCTATAATTACACCAATAATTGTCGGCAAAACTACTGTTAGTCAATCAATTTGATAATTTCCTATTACTTTATAATTTGTGATTAAAGTAATTAAACTTGTAACAGCTATTATCGAATGGCTAATTGGCACACTAACTTTTAAATTCAATTTTAACCATATTAAAAGAATTGGCATAATAATAGGACCACCCCCAATTCCAGTTAAACTTGTTAAAATTCCTGCTAAAAATATAATTAACGACAATTGCAAACAATTAATTTTTTGCTGGTTTTGTACTATATATATTCAGTTATATTTAGCGATTGGTTCTTTTTTTTGGTTTGGTTTAATGACATACATTTGTAAGATTAATATTATAGAAACCATTAATAATAATAAAGCAATCAAAAACTGAACTCATTTAGGGTTTATTAAAGTTTCTAAATAGTTCCCTAAAAAGACTCCGGGAATGGCAAAAATTATAACGTTTAAAAATATTAAATAATTATATTGTTTTTTATAAAAATTTATACATGTATTAATAAGACTCGATGTAAATACTAGTATTGTAGATAGCAACTTAATTTCTTGAAAATTATTATTAACTAACAATAGTAAAAAAAGCGGGAGAAAAAGAACACCCCCACCTACTCCAGATAAACTTCCTAACACAGAAATTACTAAAGTTATGATAATCAATAATGGAATTAATAAACCGATTTCCATAAGTTTATATTAACCTCCCGCTTTTTTCGAAATTATTTTTATAAATGTCGGCCTATTCGGCCTATTCTTTAAGATTTTTTTAAAGTAAATATATTTTTTACACTTTATTAATAAAAGGTTTTTTAAAATATTGTTATTTTTTAAAAAAATTACAATTCATTTGTTTGTCTAAATTTTTTGAATCATTCAAATGATTTCTTTTTATATCTTTTGCCACTACCATTATGATAGTCATCATAATCAACATAAATTAGTCCATATCTTTTTGACATTTCATTTGTGCCAGCTGAAACAACATCAATTGGTGTTCACATTGTGTAACCAAAGACATCACACCCATCTAAAATTGCTTCATTGATTTGTTTCATATGAGAACTTAAATAATCAATTCGATAATCATCATCAATTGTTTTATTTTCATTTAATTTTTCTAATACACCAATTCCATTTTCTGAAATGAATAGTGGTAAACGGTATCTATCTCATAAATCATTTAAAGTAATTCTTAGACCTATTGGATCAATTTGTCAACCTCATTCAGTTTCCTTTAAAAAGGGATTTTTTTCTAAAGAAAGTAGATTACCTTCAGTTTTTTCTTGACTTTTAATTGAAACTGTTGATGTCATGTAATAACTAAATGTTAAATAATCCATTGTATTATTTTTTAAAATTTCTTTTTCTTCGTTTGTTATTTCTAGATTAATCTTTTTTTGTTCAAAATATCTTTTAATGTAGTTTGGGTATTCACCACGTGCAACAACATCAAAGAAAAAATATTTATTTAATTGTTGCATTTTTTGATTTTCACGAACATTATCTGGATTGCAATCTAAAGAATATGTTGTCATATTTGCAATCATACAACCAATTTTAAAATTTTTATTAATTTTTTGTGCCAATTCTTTTACTTTTGCTTGAGCAACAAATTGGTGATGAAGAGATTGATAACATGCTTGTAAATATTGTTGATCATTTTTAAAATCTTCTTTAAAAATTCCTGTTCCCATTTCAGAAGCTAAAACCGCAACATTAATTTCGTTAAATGGTAATCAATATTTTATTTCGTCTTTAAATTCTTGAAATAAAACTTTTACATATTTTAAATACATGTCAATGGTTTTTTTATTAAATCAACCACCATATTTTTTGATTATTGGATATGGCAAATCAAAATGATGTAATGTTACCATGACTTCAATATTGTATTTTTTACATTCATTTATCACATTTCTATAGAAATCTAAACCTTTTTGGTTAGGGTGTTTGTCATCTCCATTTGGAAAAATTCTTGCTCATGCAATAGACATTCTATAAATGTTCATTCCTGCTTCTGCAAATAATCTAATGTCCTCTTTATACTTATGATAAAAATCAATTCCATATCTTTTTGGATAATGCAATCCTTCAACGTTTTTAATAGATTTTTCATAATCATTTTTTGTCATATTTCTTAGTACACTTAAATCTTTACGATTTAAGTTCGGATTATAAGGACGCATTTCTGCAATGGTTAAACTTTTGTCATTAACATCAAATGCTCCTTCAATTTGAGAAGCTGCAGTAGCACCTCCTCATAAAAAATTTTCTTTTACAAATTTCATTTTTGTCTCCTTAGTTTTTATCTTTTATCTTTTCTTGAAGGTACAAAATCGCCTGTTTCAACCATTCAATCTAAAATTCTTAACTTAAATCAAGCAATTTGTTCTTTATAATTTTCATTTTTTATTAAATTAAATATTTCATGAGGGTCACTATTTAAATCATAAAGTTCATCTAATTCATAAAGTCTGTATATGTATTTTAAATTATCTTTTCTACACATAATTGCCTTTGTATGCTCTGGTCCTTCTTGGCATTGTGTTTCTAATCTGGGCCAATATTCAGAATCGGGACCATGACCTTTTTCCATAGCATATGTTTCACCATGAATTCTTCCACCTTCGCTAAACACCACATCATTGAATTCGATTTCGTGATTTAATCTTTTAATTAATGAATGACCAAATTGGGTATAAGACAATTGAAAACCAGCAATATCAGCTAAAGTTGCTGGAATATCAATTAATTCGACCGGTTTTTCAATAATAGAAGATTTAATCTTTATGTTTTTTGAAGGTTTAAATAATAAGGGAACATTTACTACTGGATTTTCAAAAGAATTTTGAACTTTTTCAGCAATTCCATAATCACCAGTATAATCACCGTGGTCAGAAAATACAAAAATATTTGTGTCTTCAAATAATTTTTTTTCTTTTAAGACCTTTACTATATCACCATAATATTCATCAAATTTATTTACCATTCCTAAATAAACGGCTCTTAATTCATCTCATTTTTCTTCAGATCATTTTTTTAAATTTTGTCTTTCGAAAATTCCGTAAAGCATAGAAGATTTATTCTTTATCAAATTAATATTAGGTCTTCTTTTAGGCAGTTTTTTTCTATCAATTTTTGAAAAATAGGGTTCAGGAATTCCGTAAGGAGGGTGAGGAAGACCAATTGTACAATAAACAAAAAACGGTTTCGGTGAATTTCGATTTTTTAAATAATCAATTAAACTCTTTACTCAAACTTCATCCATTTTTAACATTCCAAAATTTTTTGGCACCTCACCATAATAAAACGAATAAAAATTATCACCTTTTCTCTTTTCTTTAATAAAATTTTGAGTTTCATCATTAATGAATTGTTCTTTCATTTTTTGCATATCACCATTAATGCCACTAATATATAAATCGCAATATTCAGATTTATCTTTTCTTGAATCAAGGACATCATTTCTTCCAATTCAAATAACTTCATATCCGTTTTCCTTCATTTCTTTTAAAATGTTGGGTTCAAAATCATTTTGTAAATAACTAATTGTTCTATGTCCTAACGTATGAGGATATAAACCGGTCAAAAAACTAATTCTTGATGGTGAACAAACAGGGTTTTGACAATAAGCATTTTTAAATGAAACACCTAATTCTTCTTTTACGATTGTATCTAAATTAGGCGTTAAAGAAGCTGGATTGCCTAAGTGGGCTAATGAATCAGACCTCATTTGATCTGCTATAAACATTACTATATTTGGTTTCATTTTATATTGCCTTTCGTGTTTTTTCTTTTTTTCCATTTGTTTGAAGATTTAATTTTAAATCATTAAAATCATTTAAAATTGATTGCTCAATTTCAATAGGTTGAGCTTCATTATAAAATATTAATAACGAGTTTAATGCATTTAAATATTCATTTTGATATTTTAAAATGTTTGTGTTAAATTCTTTGTCAATTTTTTGAATATTTTCTAAAATAGTATTTTTGTTTTTTGCAACTAATGTTTTTAATAAGTCAAAATTGATTTTTTCGTTTTCTAGTTTAATTTGCTCTTGCAATTGTCGTTTTTTATTGCCATATATATCAGTAATATGTTTTTCATATATTTTTTCGACTTTTAAAGTGTCATTATTTTTTACAGCTTTTTGGCCCTTTTTAAGAAGTAAATTTTTTATCTTTTTATCTTTTTTTAAAAGTGAATTATATAATTCCTTTAAATTAGCATTTTTTAAAATTTGTTTTTCTAGTTTTTTGATTTCTTTTTTTTCTTCTTTTGATACATTGAAACTTATTGCTTTAATTTCACTTTTGAATTTGTTAAATGTTTCTTCTGAAAAAATGCTTGATAATTTAACGAACTTTACAATATTGTTATTAATTTTTTGAATTAGACTTGTCTCTTTAATTCTTTCGACATGTAAAAGACTTGTAAAAACTATAGATGAAGCACACGCAATCAATGATGCTAAAATAAAGAATAAACCATTTTGAATGTTTGGTAATAAATTTGTTGGAGCTGATGATGGATCTACTGGATCACTAAAATAGCCAATAAAACCAAATACTCCTAAACCTGATGATACTCTAGAACTCACACCCATAGCACCTATAAATAAACCACCGATAGCTCCTCCTAAACAAGCAGCTACAAATGGTTTAAAGCGAGGCAAAGTAACACCATAAATTGCGGGTTCTGTGATTCCCATAATTCCGGGAGGTAATGCCCCTATAGCTTCATTTTTGGTTTTGCTATTTTTAGAAATTATCAATAATCCTAACAATGCACCTACAGAACCTCATTGTGTCATTGCTGCTGCTGGTAAAAGTGCTGAAACTTGACCTTGAGCAAATGATTGAACCTGGATAAGAGTAGATACAGGTAAATGAATCCCAAAGACAACTAATATAGGTCAAAATAACGATAATATTGCTTGCGCTATACCAAATGGTGCCAATGTTAGATAATACATTAATCCAGCAATAATCGTTTCTATTATGTAGTATATTGGACCGATCACAAAAAAAGTTAATAAAGCAATTGTTAAAAGTACCACAAAAGGTCTAAAAACCAATTCCAACGAAGGATGGATTCACCCTTTAATTCAAACATCCAATTTTGAAGCAACAAAAATTGAAAGCATTGCAACAAAGGGTCTATTTGCAAATATCATTATAGGAATTTTTGAAAATCCAAATCAAGCTGGATTAGTTGTTGGATCAGGATTAACATTAGTGGTGATTAAGTCTCATTGAATTCCTTTATCACCAAATCCTGAACCATAAAATAAAATTGGATTAGAAATTATTAAGCCAATTCCTGCTCCCAGTAATGGATTAAAATTAAAATATTTAGAAGCAGATATTGCTGTAAATAATGCTAAAAATTTTAATGGAACATCAGAAGTGACTTTTAATATCCCTCAAAAAACATTTACGTCTTGAATGAAATAGGTATTAGTTGGTAAGAGTTGTCCATCCGGAATCGTGTAAACAATTTTAGGCATTAAATTGCTAATTTGTAATATCGAAACTATTCCCATCATTAAACCTGCTCCAATTAATAACGGAATCAATGGAACCATAATACCGGAAATTATACTAAAAAATTTTTTAACAAGATTTTCTTTTTGATTATTTTTTAAAGTAAAATCTTGCAAATTTATTCCATTATTAAAACTGATAATCGCATCTTTAACTTTGTAAACATCTTGACCAATGACGATTTGCAATTCATTGTTATTTCAAATTATTCCTTTGACACCCTCGATTTGTCTTATTTGTTTTTCTTGAACTAAATTTTTATTTTTAATTTTAAATCTTAATCTAGTCATACAATTATAAACATCATTATAATTATTTTTTAAACCCACCAGTTCATTAATTTTTAAAGCTAATTTTGTATAAAAATCTTTTTGATTAAAATAATCTTCAAAATCTATATTGTTTTTGTTATTTAAGAACTTGTTAGGATTTTTTTTATCTTCTTTTAATTCAAAATATCCTATTAATTCTCCTCTTTTTACATTGCCTTTTTTGTTAAATTTAAAAATATATTTACTATTTTTAGTGTCTACATCCAAAGTTATCGGAACTTGTGTTTGTAAACCCATTGATTTAATATATTCTAAATCAACATCAACAATTTTAGTATTTAAATTGACTTTTTGATTTATTGAAACATGTTCTTTAAATGGGATCCCGTTTAATTTAACTGTATCAATACCAATATGCATAAGTAAATTAATATTATTTTCTAGTTCAAAAAAATATGCATGTTTTGTATCAGTAATTAAGGAAATTTTTGCATCTTCTAAGGGGGTATAGAATTCATTATTTTTAGGTATTATAAAAAAACCATTTCCTAACATACCTTTAGAAAAAACTCCGTCGTTTAAATCTTTTAATTTTTTAATTTCACCATCACAAGGTGCAAAAATGTTAATCTTTTGTGGTGGAACACTCATAGCAATCCTCCTTTCGCTGTTTAATCTAATGCACTTACATTAAGAATTAAAACATTTTAAAAAATTTAATAAAATGTTAAAAATGTTAATTTTAACTACTTTAAAAATATTTATTTAATTACAAAAGAAAAAGTTGTAGATTTGTAAAAAAAAATTAAATAAAAAATCTCTTTAAGCACTTAATGATATGTTTTGTTACCACTAAGTATTTTTAGAGAATTAGCTTTAGGATTATTTTTTGTCTTTTTCGTTTAATCATTTTTTAATATCTTGATTATCTTTTAATTCTTTGTTTAATTTCGAATCCATAAATGGATTGTATTCATTGGTATCATTTTTTGGTTCAACTTTTTTTGACTCTTTTTTCTTGTCAACTTTTTTTGTTTCATTACCTTTTAATAGTAGTTTTTCAGCATCGCTAGTTCTAGATGCATCAATTTCTTTTCTGATTTCATCTTTATCTGATTCATCATCAACGATTTGTTTTCTTTTTGCAAGAATTTGTTGGTTAACTTTTTTTTCACGTTCTTGATAAATTTTAATCTGTTCATTGATTCTTGAAAGTGATTCGAAAATAGCACCTAAAATCATACCAATTCAAACAATTGGATAGGTTGGTCCAAAAGCAATCATTACTTGATTAGCATGGTTTTCTTTTCAAATAATTGCGATGACAACATAAATAATGGCAGCTATCACACCTGATATATAACTGATTATAGAAATGGTTAAATATATTAAATCTTTATGTTCATATTTATATGATGATTTATGTTTTAAATAAAGTCTTAAACTAATGTAAATGCTAATTGTTGTAATTCCAATTGCTAACAAAATTGAAATTACAACAACCATAGTATCGACATTTGAAAAAATATTTCTTCATTGTTGTAAGAATCCTAATAATGGTGCTGTAAAAATAAAAATTGACCCTAGTGTTGCAATATATTTGGTAAAAGCGTAAGTTTTAATATTCATTATTTTCAAAAATTACTCGACCTTCTGCAATTGTTTTAAGCACTTTAAGATTTTTATCCAAAACTACAATATCCGCTAATTTGTTTGGGGCTAAACTTCCTGTTTGTTCGTAAACATTTAATTGTTTAGCGGCATTAATTGATGTCATTTTAATTAAATCAGTCATTTCCATTTTGCAAGTATTGTAATAAACACGCACATTGTGATCATAAGTAGCTCCAGCCGCTGCTAAAACACCAGAATCTTTTAAAGCAACTTTCATTCCTGTCTTTATTACGGGTAGTTGACCTATTTTGTATTCACCGTCTGGTAAACCTTTGGCATTCATAGCATCAGTTATGATAGAAATTTTATCAGGACCTTTATGATCGAAAATCATTTTTAGAATTTCAGGTTGCAAATGAATTCCATCAGAAATTACTTCAACAACTACATCATCGTGATTTAAAGCCGCAACTGCTAATCCTGGACGATAATGATCAACACCACTCATTCCATTAAATAAATGAGTAATATGTTTTACTCCAAGTTTTCAATCTTTGTCAAATTCTTGAGCAAGCATATCAGTATGTCCAATTGAAGGTAAAATATCATTTTCAATAAGGTATTTTGTGTAAGAACCATCTTGTAATTCTCCAGCATAAGTTATTATTTTAATATTATTTTTTGCTAACTCATTTCAGTGTTTTGTAATTTCGATGTCAGGATTGATTAAAAGCTTGGGATCGTGAGCACCTTTTTTGGCAGGACTAATAAAAGGTCCTTCCATGTGGGCTCCAAGACATATAGCTCCTTGCTTATTAGATTTACTCATGAAATCACCAAATTCTTTATAAATTTTATTGGTGAATCCCAAACTGTTAGTGATAGAAGCTTGACAATATTTCGTAATCCCTTCTTTGCCGACATTAAGAGCAAAATGTTCAAAACGGTTAGTATCCCCAGTTTCAAAATCGACTCCATATCCTCCATGAACATGACAATCAATAAAACCAGGTAAAACTCAATTACCTTTTAAGTCAACACCAAATTCATCAGTTGTTCCTTCAACAATATCGATAATTTTTTTATCATGAATAACAAGATATCCTTTTTCTATAATTTTGTGTTCTAAAACTATTTTTCCATTTTTAAGTATCATTATTTTTTTACCTCTTTTATTATTTTATGCTAACTATTAATCTATTTGTAGTTCTTTTAAACGTTCTTTAAGAGTAGTTTTACGTGGAATCGCTTCTCTTGCGGCAGCTTTAATAAACAAATTTTTATCACCTATCAAGACTAACTTATCTTTAGCTCTTGTAATTGCTGTATAAATTAATTTTTTATTTAAAAAGAAACTCTTTCCATTATCTTCGATAGCGAAGACAACATGTTTGTATTCGCTACCTTGAGTTTTATGAACACTGCAAGCATAAGAAAGCGAAACATCTTCAAAATTAGCTGTTTTTAAAGATATTCTTTTATCTTGACCAAAATTAACTAAAGCATGGTCAAGAGTATTTTTGTTTAAAATTATTTCTTCAATTATTCCAGATTCACCATTGGTTAAATCCATTTCTGAATCATTTTTTAAGAACATTATTTTGTCACCAATTGTATAGCGATGACGACCACGATCATAAACTTTATCTTTATCAAAAATATTGCTGTTAAATTCAACTTGGATTTCGCTATTTAAGTTTTCTACACCTAATTGGCCAGCATACATTGGAGAAATAATTTGGTAATTAAAAGGGTTCTGATTAATTGAATCTAAATTAGTTTCAAAATCTTTCTTTAATAAATGTAATGAAACTTCACTATCTTGATCAAAAAAGTTTTCTACATTATTTAAATTATTTAAATCTAAATTTGCTAAAGAATTGTTTTGAATTGCATGCGCTAATTCAATAATTCCGTTTCCTTGAGCTTGACGGTAAATATTCGTTAATTTAACTGTTGAAAATAAATTAACATCAATTAAATCTTCAAAAACATTTCCATAACCAACACTTGGTAACTGATTAACATCGCCAACTAAAACAAGTTTTTTACAACGACCAATCGCTTTAATGAATTGAGCAAATAAATGATTTTCGATCATTGAGCATTCATCTAAAATTAATAAATCAAATTTTAAAGGATTTTTTTCATTAACCAAATAATTATTACTAATATCTGCTTCTAACATTTTATGAATAGTAGTTGCTGATAATTCAGACCAAGATTCTCTTACTCTTGCAGCAGCTCTTCCCGTTGGAGCTGCGATTCCAATATTATTTGAATTAAATATTTTAGTAAATAATTTTGCCATTCCTTTAATAACAGTCGTTTTACCAGTTCCTGGTCCTCCTGTTAAGATTAAAAAATTGGAATTTGCAAATTCAATTAATGCTTGACGTTGGATTGAATCATATTTGAAATCAGTTTTACCAATTTCATAACCGATTTCTCTTTGGATTTCATCAATAATGTTTTCTAAGTTAATTTTGCTTGGCAACTTATGGATTTTATTTTTAATATCACAAACTTTTTGTGCAATAAGTTGTTCATCACTTCATGCTTCAGCACAATAAATCTTTCCATCAACAAAAAACAATAACTGGTTTTCTTTAGCGTATTTATAACCCGCTAAAACTAGTTCTGAATCATATATTTTTAAATCCTTGACAACTTTAGCATCCAAATTACGTTTGTCAGTGTAAGTATTTCCTGTTTGCATACAAAGATCAAGAACAATTTTAGCAGCTCAATGTCCAATTCTTTCAGGAGAATTTAAGTCTAATCCAAAATGAACAGCAACTCTATCCGCTTCTTCAAAGGGAAAAATATTTTTATCACGAGCAAATTTTAAAAAATTATTTTTAAAAATGTGTTCTGTTTCATCATCATCTTCAGTATATTTTTTGACTTGATTTAAAATATCTACTTTTAAATTATGTTCAAAAAACTCTGAAATTAGACGTTCTGAATATTGCATTTCTTTTAAAGCGTCAATAATCACTCTAGCAATTGCTTTGTCTAATCCCGGAACCTCATACAAAGCGTCAAAATCATTTTTGATTTGCGTTATAGCCTGATCTCCGAAGTGATTTACAATTAGCTCAGCTTTCTTTTCTCCAACGCCAGGAAAAATTGGTGATGATAAAAATTTAATAACTTGGTTTTTAGAATTAGCTTCAGCTTGTTTAAAGGTTGTCACTGCAAATGATTTACCATACTTAGGGTGTTCTTCATACTTTCCATTAATTTCATATAAAACTTTTGCTTTCATTAAAGAAATTGAACCTTTAATTTTAATTTGGGCTTTACTATTATTTTCATTAACAAAAATTGCTAATCCCCAACCATTAGTGTTTGAAGTTAAAAATCTCGAAATATAACCTCTTAATATAGTTGTTTCCATATAACCTCTTTAATGATAATTATAAATCTAAATACATTGTTTTAGAAAACTTGCTATAAATCCTTTTAAAAATAAAAAAACAACAACTTTTGTTGTTGTTTAAATGCAAAATGGCGGAAGATAAGGGATTCGAACCCTTGCATGATTGCTCAACTAA
This sequence comes from Williamsoniiplasma somnilux, assembly GCF_002804005.1. Classification (NCBI taxonomy): domain Bacteria; kingdom Bacillati; phylum Mycoplasmatota; class Mollicutes; order Entomoplasmatales; genus Williamsoniiplasma; species Williamsoniiplasma somnilux. The sequence continues at coordinate 419,223 of NZ_CP024965.1, read as the reverse complement.
CGGTTTTCGAGACCGTCCCCTTCAGCCAGACTTGGGTAATCTTCCATACCATCTTATTTTAATGGAAAAACAATTTAATTTATAAAATAAAAAATAAATTTTAGATTTATTATATATAGTTATAAAATATATATCTACCCGGTTTTTTAAAACCAATATAAAAAAATTAATTTTTAAAAAAGTTTTTTATTTTCTCATTTAAAGTGAAAGATATATCATTTCGGTCTTCTATTCAACCCGTTAAATCATCATAATTTTTATTTAAAAAATTTTTTATATAATTAAATTTTTTATTTTCTTTCTCTTTAATTTTGTTTAATTCTTCAATGTAAATTTTTGTTTTAAAACTGTTTATTTTTTTTAATTTAGAATTTATATAATCAATTTCTTCATTTAAATGATCACATTCAATTTTTGCATTAATAAATTGTTTTGTTGTAATACCGACAAGATCATTTTGATTTTTTAAATTTTTTTCTTTCATTGTAAACATTTCAGATTCTCAATTAAAATCCACATCTGCTTTCATAGAATTGTATTCATGAACATCATTTTCTAATTTCTTTTGTTTTTCTTTTGCTGTATTTAACTTATCATCTATTTTTAAAAATAAATTTTTGCATTCATTCAAATTTAAATTTAAAGAAGTTAATTTAGATGTTAGCAAACTTTTTATTTTTTTTAAATACGAGTTTATATTTTGAATTTCTGAAATATAATCATTATTAAAGTTATAGTAAAATTTTTGGCCTGATTTCTCTTGAAAAATTTTATTTACAAAATTGTCCATTTCGCTTAAATTTATGTTAAAAATTGAATTTGATCAATCGCTGGTTTTTACTTCATTTTTAAAAAAATTACTAATAATCTCATTAATTTCTTTGTGAAAAAGTTTAAAGTCATTTATATCATTGATAATTATAGATTTGAATACATCTGATGAATCTCATATAAATTCCTTTATTTTTTTTAAAATTTCATATTCCTCTTCTGTTTCAAAAATTCCATATTTTTCAAAAGAACTTTTAACTTCTCTGATACTTAATTTTTCACCATCAATGTCATTGTCTAATATTTTATTTATATCCATAATTAAATCTTCGTTTTTATTATTTTTAAATCCGTTTTTTAAAAAATTGTAATAATCTTGATTGAAATTATAAAAATTGAAATCTATATATTTTTGAATAGGGTATTCAGAATTCTTGTTTTCATCTTTAATATTATTTTTCATTTTTTCTAAATTAAGAGGTAATAAAATTAAAAAATTGGGGAATTCCTGCAGTTTAATTATTGATTTTAATAAATCCCAAGAATAAGAACCAAGTCTTTCTAAATTATCTATAAAAATAATTGTTTTAATTGCATTTTTTTGAAAATTTTTAAATTCTTTATTAATTTCACTTTCTTTCTTTTTGTCTTTTTCATTTAGTTTTTTAGTTGCTTGAAGACCAGCTGAAACAAAACCTAAATTAGCACTTAAATTAAAAGAAACCTGAGAAGGTGTTATTGATTTAAAAAGTTTGCTTACAACTCCATCTTTATTTTTTTCAGGTACATTATGTAATTGAACCAATTTTTTTGATATTTCTGTCGCAAATTCCGTAGGCACTGAATTTGATGACGAAAACTTTCAAGCATCAATTATTATAATTGAATCAAAAATATCCGATTTTATTTGTTTGTCAATAAAAGCTTTAGTGAAACTTTCTATAAAAAATGTTTTACCACTTCCTCATGGGGCGTTTATTATTGTTAAAGGAGATTTTTTAATCAAATCTTCGGGAGTAAAAATATATTTTTTATGATTCAAATATTGTTCATTTTCTTTTTTGGAATTTATATATTTTTCATTAAATTTTTTAAAATTTAATTCAATATTTTGTAAAAATTCTTTTGAAAGTTCTAAAAGGTTTACATCATCTACTTTTGCCACCAATTTTACTGAGTTACCTTCTTTATATTTGCTTTGCATATGTGCTTCTCCTATTTTAAAAACTAATTTAATTATACTTAATGTGTTTATTAATCTTCGAAAAGATCATCAAAGTCTAATTGAATTTTTGGACTATCTTTTTCGTCTTTTGCTTTAGATTTATTTTGAATCTCTTTTTTAGCGTTAGTAAATGACGAAGTAACATTAGATAAATCTCCAAGCAAATCACTTAGTGAAGAAGTATAAGAATTTACTTTTTGAACAGCTTCTTCTTTTGCTTTTGAAGTTATAGTAACTTTTGAACTTACTTTGCCTTCGTTTGACAGTTTTTCAGTGGCTTTTTTAGCCATTGTTGCTGCTTTAGAAACATATTCTTCTTCATCTTCGTTAAGTTGTGAAATTGGTGGTAAATCACCGTTTGTCACAATATATTCTTTTTCTAAAGATGCTCCAATAATTTCATTAATTCCAGTGTCGGCTGTTGTATCTTTAGGGTCTAACATTTTTACTTTGGCTAAATTAATTTCTTGATATAAATCTTCTCCGTTTAAAACATGCAAAATGTCATCTGGGGCAACTGAATAACCATTTGTTACTAATTCCACTCCACGCTTACGTTCTGGGAATAATCTTGAACCACGCTTAGGTCTGTTTAATAGTGGTATATCCAATTGCGATACTTTTTTCATATTATCTTTGTCAGTTAAAATGAATACAGAATCAATATCTTCTAAAGTAGTTCCAGAAATAATCAAATCATCTTTTAAATTAGCAGCTTTAACCCCTTTAGAACCAGCTCCTTGAATAGGAACATCCCCGATGTTATATCTAACTGCATAACTATTTTGCGTAACGATTACAACATTATTAGTTTTTGAAGTTACTAAACTAGCTGAAACAATTTCATCTTGATCAGCTAATTTAATTAATCTGAAAGCACGAGTGAAAATTTTCGTTTCCATATCAACAATTGGCGTTCTTTTAATACTTCCTAATTTAGTGGTGATTAAAATTTGTTGAGTTGCTGTTGAAAAGTCTTTAACAGCAAAAGCTGCAACAATTTGTTCGTTTCCATCCATGGTAGCAACGGTATTAACATGCATTCCCATATCACGTCATTTACTCATTGTTACTTTATATAATGGAATCGAGTAATAAGTCCCGACATTAGAAACTAAAATTAAATGATGTAAATTAGTTGTTTGTAAATGACTAATTCATAAATCTTGAGGTTTACGCCCAAAAGTAGATCATTCGTTTTTATTAATAACTCCTGGTTCAATTGCTTTTAAATAACCATCTTTTGAAACTCATAAATGAAAGTTTTTTTCCACCAAGGTATCTTTTAATTCCACTTCAAAATTTTCAACAATTTGGGTAATTTCGCTTCGTCTTGGAATTGCGAATTGTTTTTTAACTTCGCGTAAACGTTCAACAATTTCTTTATCCATTGCTACAGGGTTACATAAAATTTCTTGTAAATGTTCAATTGTTGTTTTTAAAGTTTTTTGTTCTTCTTGTAACTTAACAACATCTGTTGAAGTTAAACGATATAAACGCATATCTACAACTGCAGTTGATTGGGCTTCAGTTAAACCAACTTGTGGGTTTGAAGTTAAATTAACAATTGCATCAGCGCGATTAGTTGAATTACGAATAATCTTAATTACAAGATCTAAAATCGACATAACTTTAATCAAACCTTCAACAATTTCTAAACGTTTTTCAGCTTTATTTAAATCGAATTGAGAACGTTTTGTAAAAACGTCTTTGTAATGATTAATATAGGCTTTTAAAATATCGATAATGCCCAATTGTTTAGGTTGTTTATCAACAATAACAACATTGTTGTAATTGTAAGAAACTGATAATGGTGTACTCTTAAATAAAAATTTTCTTACAATTTCAACATTAGCTTTATCCGATAATTCAATTGCGATTCTTAATCCTGTTCGGTCAGTTTCGTCACGAACTTCTCTAATTCCTAAACCCGGATTAGCATCCACAACATCCCCAATTTTACGAACCAAATCTTGTTTAACTACTTCGTAAGGGATTTCGTCAATAATAATGTTTCCATGTTCTTCATGTCATTTAGAATTAATGATAACTTTACCTTTACCAGTTCCAAAAGCTTCACGAATTCCATCCATTCCTTGAACAATTCCTCCTGTTGGAAAATCAGGACCTTTAACAATTGATAGAATTGTGTCTAAACGAGTTCCGGGAGTATTAATAATTGCAATAGTTGCATCAATAATCTCCCCAAGATTATGTGGAGGAATATTAGTTGCATAACCAGCAGCGATTCCTGTTGATCCATTAACTAAAATATTTGGAAAATAACTTGGTAAAACGGTTGGTTCTTTTTCTGAATCATCAAAGTTAGGTGCAAATAAGACTGTTTGTTTATCTAAATCAGCTAACATTGCTTCTGAAATTTTTGCTAAACGTGTTTCAGTATAACGCATAGCAGCGGCTCCATCACCATCGATTGAACCATTGTTTCCTTGCATATCAATTAAAGGCATAGCTAGTTTTCAAGTTTGACTCATACGCACCATTGCGTCGTAAATTGAAGTATCTCCATGAGGGTGATACTTCCCGATAACTTCTCCAACTACTCTTGCTGATTTTTTATGTGGTTTATCAAATCATAAATTTAAATCACTCATTGCATACAAAATTCTTCTTTGAACAGGTTTTAAACCATCTCTAACATCAGGAAGGGCACGTTCTTGAATAATGTATTTCGCATAACGACCAAAACGATCACCCATTAAATCTTCTAATGGGTAATTTATAATTCCGCGTTCATTCATAACTTGGTTGCTATCAATTACTTTTTTAGCCATAAATTTTAAACTTCCTTTCTGTTATTTTGCAATTATTTTTGCATCGTTATCTAATAATTCGATTCCCTTATCTTCTAAAGTGAATTTAACATTTTCATCAATTCATTCTTTACGTTTTTCAGCATCTTCACCCATTAACACTTTAAAAGCTTTTTCAGCCGCTAAAGCATCATCAATCGTAACTAAAATCAACATTCTTCTTGCTGGATCCATGGTTGTTTCTCATAATTGATCAGCATTCATTTCTCCTAAACCTTTATAACGTTGAATTTCAAATTTTTTAGAAGTATTTTCCATAAAATCAGCTAATTCGTTTTCGTCTCAAAGATATTGAATCTTTTTGTCTGAGAAAGTAATTTTATAAAGTGGTGGTAAAGCAATATAAATATTATGATTAATAATCAAATCTTTCATATATCTAAAAAAGAATGTTAATAATAATGTTTGAATGTGTGCTCCATCAGTATCAGCATCAGTCATAATAATGATTTTTCCATAATTGATATCTTTAATATCAAAATCAGAACCAATTCCTGCCCCAATTGCAGTAATAATTGTATTAATTTCTTCATTTTTTAATAAATCAACTAGTTTAGCTTTTTCAGAGTTAATTACTTTTCCTCGTAAAGGTAAAATTGCTTGAAAAGTACGATCTCTCCCTGATTTAGCGCTTCCTCCAGCCGAATCCCCTTCAACTAAATAAAGTTCGTTGTTTTCTTTTTTACGACCTTGAGCAGGAGTTAGCTTACCTAACATGGTTTTACCTTTGATTTTACCTTTTGAATCACGAATTGCTTGGCGAGCTTTTCGTGCTTCATCACGGGCTTTTCTTGCTAATAAAGCTTTTTCAATAATCTTGGTTGCTTGAGCTTTATTTTCTTGCAATCAAAAGTTGAAATAATTATAAGTAATTGATTCTGTTGCAACTCTAGCTTCAACTGTACCTAATTTACCTTTAGTTTGCCCTTCATACTGAATTAAATTTTCAGGAACTTTAACTGTAACAACCGCAATTAAACCTTCACGTAAATCGTTAGAATCTAATCTTGGATCTTTATCTTTTAAAATTTTAGAAGATTTAGCATAATCATTCATTGCCTTTACTAAACCAATTTTAAAACCTGTGATGTGAGTTCCTCCATCACCGGTTTTAACATTATTGGCAAAACCTAAAACTGTTTCGTTATAGTCTTCAGTGTATTGCATACAAATTTCAACTTCAATTTTTGAATTTTCACCAGTTAAAGTTATTGGAGTTGTAATTGGTTTGAAATCTTCCGCTAATTCTTTAACAAATTCTTGTAACCCATTTTCAAATTGATATTCAATAAATTTATCGGCATGTTCATCTTTTAAAGTGATTTTTAAACCTGAATTCAATAATGCCGATTCTTTTAAACGTTCAGCGATAGTTGAAAAACTAAATTTAGTTGCTGAAAAGATTTTTTCATCAGGTAAAAAATTAACTGTAGTTCCAGTTTTGTAAGTATTACCAATTTCAGTTAAATCTTGAGCAAGTTTACCACCGTCTTTAAATTTGATTTCTCAAATTTTTTTATCACGATAAATGGTTATGTTCATTTTTGAAGATAAGGCATTAACTACCGATGATCCAACACCATGAAGTCCTCCAGAAGTTTTATATCCATCGCCACCAAATTTACCCCCAGCATGAAGAATTGAAAAAATAACTTCTGGAGTTGATTTTCCGGTTTTATGCATTCCAACAGGTACACCACGACCGTTATCACTAACAGTAACTGAACCGTTTTTTTCTAATATAACGCTAATTTCAGTGGCATATCCAGCAAGTGCTTCATCAATTGAGTTATCGACTATTTCTCAAACCAAATGATGTAACCCTTTAACATCTGTTGAACCAATGTACATTCCGGGACGTTTTCTTACAGCTTCAAGACCCTCTAAAACTTGAATACTATTTTCATTGTAATTATTTTTAATATCAGCCATTGAATCACCCTTTCTTAAACTAGTAGAAGATTAACTAAATAATTTATATTAATTATATAAAATTAAAAAGAAAAGTGATATTTTTTCCACTTTTCCACAATTATAAAAATATTATTTATTAAATTTTTATAAACATTTTTAAATAAATAAAATTAACAATAAATTTATTAACACAAATTTATTGTTAATTTTTGACAAACGATTATTTTATATTTATAAGTGCAAACAACATTTACTAAAATTTTCACTTTTCATTTTTTGTTTATTTTCTAAGTCATTTTAATAAAGAAATTATTTTTTATGGTTTGTTTAAAAGGTAGGTTAAGCTCTTGAACTGTAAAAATGTATTTAATAAAAGATTTGAAAAAAGTGGCAAATTTTAAAGCACTCAACAACAAGATATATTAAAAAATTAATGTTGTTTTTATTAACAAAATTGTGTAAAAAAACAATTAGTAATATTTAGTAATTATTTTAAATAGAACTAAAGATATTTCAAACATTGCTTATTTTTAAAAGATTTTTAACACAATTAGTGTTAAAAATGTTAAAAATGACTACTATATGTGTAAAAAATAAATATTTACTTTCCAAATTTTTAAAAAACACAGCTAATTTAAATTTTTAAATAACTAGAATGATTTAAACACAATTGCAAAAATATTTTTAAAATAAAATTAAGGTTTATATAAATAAGCCCCAAGAAATGGAGAACATTAAAATGAAAGTTTTATTATCTTTATTAAGTATTTCAGGAATTGGTGCCGGTAATGCCGCAGCACTTCTACAAAATCAAGATCAAAATATGAATCAAATCAAAAATGATAGTCTTTTGATAGGTTATTGACATAACTGAGATAACGGAGGCGGTTACAAGGGTGGTCTTGCTAAATACATGGATCTAACAGATGTTCCACAAGATTACGACTTTATTAATGTATCATTCTTAAAAGCAGCATATGGAAACAGAATTCCTGATTTTGTTCCAGCAATGCCAAATCGTGGAAATTGAACTCAAGCTCAAAAAAATCAGGAATTTAAAAATCAAGTTAAAATTTTACATGATCGTGGACAAAAAGTTATCTTGTCACTTGGTGGTGCTGATGCACAAATTTATTTGAAATCATCAGATTTAGAAGCTTTTAAAGCTAAAATTATTAGTTTGGTTAATGATTATGGATTTGATGGAATTGACATTGATTTAGAACAAAATGCAATTAATTACGCTGATAATAGAACCGTTATCCCCCAAGCTTTACGTGAAGTAAAAGATTATTTAAAAACCAAGAATAAATATTTCTATATAACAATGGCCCCAGAATTCCCTTACATGCATATTGGGGGAGAGTATATTCCATATATGGCTGGTTTAGAAGGTTATTATGATTGAATTAACCCTCAATTTTACAATCAAGCCGGAGATGGAGTAAACGTTTTCGCTGATGAACAAAAAGAATTGGGCTTGAATGGCTTGTGATGACTACCACAAAATAATGTTAAAAATAAAGCCGAATTTTTATACTTAATCAGTAAATACATTACAACAGGTAAAGATAATTTTTATCAAATAGATGCCGATAAATTAGTACTTGGTTTACCAGCAAATAATGATGCTGCAGCAAATGGGCAAGTTAAAGCTGGTGACATCAAAAAAGCTACCTCTTATTTAAAATCTAAAAATATTTATCTACGTGGAATGATGACATGATCAATCAATTGAGATAAAAACACTAATTATAATTTCGCAAATATTTACAAAGATGAATTTTATAAATAAAACAATATTATAAAAAACATTTTTTAAGATTAAATAATAACTAAAAAATAAAACCAGCATTTTATAGTGCTGGTTTTATAATTTTCAAAACTTATTTCAATATAAATGCTCCTAAGTGTAAATTACTAAACAAAGATGGTTTTATTATTGAATTTGAATAAAATATCATAGAATTAAATAGAATAATATAAATTTTATTTTCACTAACAAAGGAGAGATGATGACAAATCAAAATAATATCGATAATTTTAAGATAACCTTGAAAAAATATGGATTTTTAGGATGTAAAACTATCAAAAAGGAATTTTTAGAATTGAGCAAGACTTTACGAATAATTATATGTGTAACGATTGTGCTTTTTATTCTTACAGGAGTTTTTAATTTTACTGATTTAATCAATAACAATTATTCGCTAAATTTTTATAGTGCTTATGCAGCATTTAATAATAATGAGGCCTTTATTCCGATTCCTTGGTTAAATGCAATTCTTTCGCAAATGAATGTAATTTCATCTTCAGCAGGAATTCTTTCGTTAATTTTAATTTTAAAAGGAAAAATAAGTGGTTTCTTTTGATCAATGATAAATGTTCTTGGGTATGGTTTGTTTGCCTTAAATTTTAAATATGTTGGTGATGCTCAAATAATGTTATTGATTATGCCTGTTTCGCTAATTTTGGGATGATATATTTGAGCTAAAAACCCGGTTGAAGTCGAAGATATTAAATTAAGTAAAGAAAAAAAGATGCAAATTTGATTTTTTTCGGTTTATCTTTCGTTATTATTTCTAATAATTTGGTATTTTGAAATTCCGGCAATCACAAGTGCAATTAATCCTAACAACACTGCTACAACAATTGGAACTTGATTCGATTCTGTTACAAGTACATTTAATACAGTTGGAATCTTATTACAGGCTGTAAAAGTTCCGCAACAATGATACGCATGATTAATTGTTGATTTTTTCACAATTATTAAATATACGCCAGTTGTTAATGGTTGAGACCCAACAATTCTTCTTCAATATGTTTTTTGAACATTTTCAGCACTTGCTGGTTTATGATCATGAGAGATTAAAAAATGATTGTTTGTTAATAAATGGTTAAATAAAACTGAATTGTTAAATGTTTAAATTTAAAAAAACTTACAAAACAAAATTTTTGTAAGTTTTTTTAGCTTTATAGGAAGAAAATAATAAGAACAGAAGTTATAAAAAACACAATTTGAAATATGGAAATAAAAATTATTCTTTTTGATTTTCTCCTAAATATTTTCAAAGAATGTTCTATTTGATAATCGAGATGTCTTTCATAATTTTCAACATTTCAATTATCATAACTATCACTATAAATATTATGTTTTTTGTATTTTGTATTTTCTTCTTCATTTCTTTTTTTAAAAAGAGTTGGTAATTTAGGATTAATTAATAAAACTATTGAAATAAAAATAATTAAAAATACAGAAATAATTAAAACGATTTGGATTGTGTCAAATTTTTCTAAATTCGAGAAAGTGAATGCGATAATCGGACTTCACAAAACACTAAAAATAAACGTTAAAAAATTGATTTTTTGGTCAAGAACATTTTCTTGTCTTTTTACGAATTCTAATTCTTTTTCTTTAAGATCTAGTTCACTCATCTTTAATAACCTAACATCCTTTAAATTAATTTTACAATATTTTTTAAGGTTATTTTTTTCTTATTCGGTAATTAATCTAAGATTTTTCTAATTCAACAATCAAGTTAGCATAAACATTCAAAGCTCTTTTTAAGTTTTCTATATCAACTCATTCGTTATATTGATGAGCTGATGCATTATCTAAATTATCAATTATCCCACAAGCAATTAAATTAGGAACGACTTTAGCATAAGTTCCTCCACCCATTGGGAACGGTGGTAAATTGTTACCTGTAACTTTATTATAAACTTCGACCATTGTTTTAACAATTTTACGATCTTTTCTAAAGAAGATAGGTATTAAGTTGCCCTTAATAGCTACTTTCATTTTATAAGGTTCTGTTTTTTGCTCTAAAGGAGCAATTACATGAATTTGGTCTAATTTAGTTGCTGGAACTCTGAAATTAATTCCTAATTTATATTTATCTTTTTCTAATTTTATATACCCAATACATGCTGTTAAACCTCCTGTTTCATCAGTTAAGTCCCCAAATATTTTTTTGACATCATAACTATCAAAGAAATATTTACTTACAAATTCCGCTAACGGATGATGTATTTTAACTTCATCAATAGCTTTTAATAATCAAATTGCTGCATTAACTCCTAATTCAGGCATGCTTCCATGAGCGGGTTTTCCAAAAACATGTAATTCTGAATTAATAATTTGATTTTCAATTTTGTGTTTTGTTAGATATTTTGCTATTTCACCAGTTTTGTCACCATTATAAATAACGTGATCAATAACAACGTTGTAATCTTGAGATTCAATGCCTTTTCTGATTGTTAATGAAGAATTATATTTTCCGGTTAAATTAACATTAGATCAAGCTTTTTCGGCATAGACGCATGGGAAAACACCATCAGGGGTGAAACCAATCGTTGGAGCTCCAAAATCTCTAACATATTTTTTTAAGCAGCGCATTTCCTTTTCTTCATCTAAACCAAAGACAATTCTTATTAAATAATTCTTTGGCATTCAACCGTTATCCATTAAATATTTAAAGGCAAATAAAACCATGTAAGCTGGACCTTTATCGTCTAATGCCCCTCGAGCATAAATTTTGTCATCTTTAATAATGGGTTTGTATGGATGATGTTCTCATTTGTCAGGATTTGCAGCAGTCACCACATCAAGGTGTGGGGCTATCAAAAAAACATCACTGCCTTGCCCATATTCTAAAAAACCATAACTACCATCAGCATCTAAATGAGTTTTCAAACCTCATTTTTTAGCTAAATTTAAGGTATATTCCAAAGCTTCTTTGGTTTTTGCACCAAAGACAGCTCCTTTAACAGGTTCACCTTGTTCACTGGGGATTGCTAAAACTTTTAATAAATGTTCTAATGCTTCATCAAAATATTTGCTATTTAAAATGTTTTCATTAATTTTCATTTTATGCCTCCGTCTTAAAAATATTATATTCTTTTAAATTAGGTATTTATAAATTGAAAATTATAATGAACTTTTATAAAATCTTTTAAAACAAAAAAACACCAGCTTAGCTGGTGTTTAATATTTATTTGTTAATTTAAAACTACTTCTAAAGAATTTTCTAAAAGATCAACTTTAATTGGAACATTTAAATAAAACTTTACGTTATTATCATCACCTTTGTAATAAAACGAGTCGTTTTCACTTGGTTTTTTACCAATTGCCATGAATATACTATTGAAAAAATCGTATAGTTTTAAATCTAAGGCAAAAAAGGTGAAATTTTTATCTCCTGCTAATCTAGCTTTAAATCCAAAGTGTATTTTTATATCTCTAAAATTATAATTACCAAAAACTTCATGGTTAACGATATAATTATAACTATTTTTATTCTCATATAATTTAGAGGTAATTTTTCTTGTAGAGTGAGGTTGAACTAATATGGATTGCTCTGGAGAAGTCAAAGTTATATCAGTTGTAGTTGTTATTGAATGAGTGTATTGAATATTTAAATTTAATTTAAAGGTAAAAATTTTAATTGGAAATTCCATAATTACACCAGCATTACCCGAAGTTGTACTAGTTAAACTATTGGCGCGTTTTCATGAATAACCAGCTGATTTTAAAGTTTGGGGACTATCTGTATTATTTGTTAATGTATCTGTTTCTGTATGCACAAGATTCTTTTGAGAAGATAATAATTTTTCATGTTTTAAAATAGCATCTCCACCTGAAGGTGCCATTATCTGAAAAATATAAAAATCCAAACCTAATTCGTCAAGATAGGCATTTTGAAATTTTGAACTACCTTTGGCAATCAGTTCTCTAATATATAGTTCTACGTATTCTGACAAAAGATTTGGTACTGATTTGTAGTTTGTGTACGGATCATCATCAGCGGCTTTTTTTAGTAAATTATCATGTTCTTGATTATAAACAACAAGACTGTGTCTATTCAATTCTAAAGAACCGGCAGTTCCGGCTGCTATACTACTTGTTAATAAAAGTGGTAGTAAAAATTTCATACGTGTATCATCCTTCTCTCTTTATTTTTACTTCAAGTAAAAACGGCTTATAAATGATTTAATTTCGAAAGCAAAAGCTTAATAACTCTTGATTTCGCGATTATTATATTATTGTGTTTTCATTTAACAATGCTAAGCAAAGAAATGATTATTTTTTTTATTTTTTGATTTCCATTTTTTTATTATTCTATTTCCGATTTTCATTTTTTTACTATATTTAAATTAAAAAGACTTTTTTGTTTTATACAAACAAAAAAGTCTTTAAAAATTCATTTCTAAAAAAGAAAAAGCGAGTTAGTTATTTTCTTCAATAATAGCTTTGGCTTTTGTTGCTACCAAATCCATTGCTACCTCATTACCTTCATAATAAGGAACAATTAAATCAGCAACATCAATGCTTGGTTCAACAAATAAATCATGCATTGGTTTAACGGTGGTCAAATATTGATTAATAACATTTTCCAAAGTTCTACCACGTTCATGCACGTCACGTTGTAAACGACGAATAAATCTAATATCATCAGCAGTTTTAATGAATAACTTTAAATCACCATGATTTCTAATTTCAGGGATATGTAAAGCTAAAATTCCATCCAAAATAATAACATCCGCTGGCTCAAGAATCAAAGTTTTATTTGAACGCGAAAAAATTGTAAAATCATAAATTGGCACTTCAATTGCTTCGCGATTTTTGAATTTATTGATGTGTTCAACTAAAAGTTGGATGTCTAATGAATTAGGGTGATCAAAATTGATTTTTTTGCGTTCTTCTAAAGACATTTCGGCAAAATCTTTATAATAATTATCCATAGATCAATATCTTACAGATGTTTTGTTAGTAGCTGCTAATTCAGCTATTTTTTTAGCTAAAGTTGTTTTACCTGATGCTGTTCCTCCAGCAATAATAATAAAATAAACAGGTATTTTTTTCTCTCTCATAATAAACTCCACTAGATATTATTATAAATAAAATTTATAACAAACATTACTGTTATTTTTTAATTGATTTGTTTAGTTTTATATATGATATTTTTTATTCTAATGATTTATAATAGCAGAGTTATCTGTTAAACTGTTTATATTATGAGTATTGAAAGAAATGAATTTATTTCCAAGAAACTGGAAGCTCACTTACACCTTGCGAGTGAAGGAGCAATTGAGGTAAAAATTGTTAGTCCATTTATTTCTAAATTAGGGACTAAATTTTTGAAACAAATAATTGAAAACAATTCTTCAATTAAAAAATTAAAAATAATAACAACAACTTATGATGGAACATCAAAATTTTTAGACTTAGGTGCATTAGAGAATCTTTACAATAATTTTAAAAATAAAAACATTATTGAAATAGTCATTGAAAATAGTTATCAAAATAATATTGAAAGATTACACGCTAAGAATATGATTTTTATCAAACCGAATAATCTTTCTGTTGCTTTTGTAGGCTCGTCAAATGTAACCGATAAAGGTATGAACACAGGAAAAGAAACAAGTGTAAGAATAGATGAAGTTTTTAATCCTACAGTTTTTCATAACGCCAATAATTATTTTGATCAACTTTGAAATGATAGAGAAAATTTTTTTAGTATTGAAGATAGAGAAAAATTAAATTTAGCAATGAGTAAAAAAGAACGTTATGAAGTTCAAATTAAAAATTCTTTTTTAAAAAGACAACAAGAGTTAACCGATACTGATTTTCATAGTCTTCAATCCAAAAATGAAAGCAAAAAACTCTATGGTTATCAACAAAATGCAATTTGCAAAATTTTTGAAAACATTAAAAATGGAAATAACAAACATTTATTAGTTATGGCCACTGGAACAGGAAAAACTTTTACTATCATGAGTTTTATTGAACAATACTACAATAACCAAGATTATCATCAGAATAATGATTTTCCAAAAGTTTTATTTCTTGCGCCAAGAAACGAAATTCTTGAATCGAGCATCGAAACATTAAAATATAGTTTAAAAAATGTTAATGAATCATATATTTTTAAATTTTTTAGCAATTATAACAAAACCGAAAAGTATAATGGGGAATCATTTATTTTTTCAACATATCAATCAACAATTTTGAACAAAGATTGAATAAGTCAACAAGATTTTGATCTTTTAATAATTGATGAAGTTCACCACTCTGAAGCTGATGGCTTAAAAGAAATTATCGAACGTTTAGCAAATAAAACAAAACACTTGATCGGTTTAACTGCAACACCAGAAAGAACTGACGGCTTCAACATTTCCAATTATTTTGATAATAAATATGTATACGAAATAGGATTGCACGAGGCTATAGACAAAGGTTATTTGTGTGATTTTAATTATTATTTTATAAACGACGAGACCAATATTGAAGGGGTTGATGTCATTAATGATACTAAAGAACTGGCAAAACGTTTAAACAACAAAGAACGAAACAAATTAATACTTAAGACAATTAATGAACAAATTATCCCATATACCGAAGAAATAAAATCTGTTTTGTTTTGTATAAATATAGAGCATGCAAATGCAATTGCTGAATTTTTAAAATCTAACGACTTAAAAGCTGAATGTTTAAGTTCTCAAGATAACAACACTAAAAGAAGTGAAATTTTAGATAATTTCCAAAAAGGTAAAATAAATTTTTTATGCACAGTGAACATTTTAAATGAGGGGATAGATATTCCAAGTATTAATAGCGTTATTTTCTTAAGACCGACTCAATCCTTTTTAATATACTTGCAACAGCTAGGAAGAGGTCTGAGAAAATTTGATAACAAAATTTTAGAAATTTATGATTTTGTTAATAACGTGGATTTAAATATCAACAAGAAATATAATCCTTTCTTAATTCAAAAAGCGTTTTTCGGTGACAATAATACAGCACTTAGTGCAATTAAGGTTGCTCTTGAAAAAGATCAATTTAATACTATTGAAAAATGAATGCCAGGTGACTCAATTTTGCATTTATCAAAATTGAACAAAAAAACATTACTAGATAAAATTTCAGAGTACGGAAAATTGCAAAGTTTAGATTCAATTTTAAAGAACTATCAAAAAGGTGTTCTAGATTACGAAAAATACAAGAACTTTTTCAAAGACACACAATTAGCTACTTATGAATTATATAAAAAGAAAAAATCACTTTCTAAGAAAAATAGTAATTTTTCAAATTTTGGTAGTTATGACTACGATATACTTTTATCTTTTTCTATTTTTAATCACAAAAAAATTATTATTGAATTTTTAAAATTATTAGAAAACAAAACACACCAAAAAAGATTTGTGGTCGAAATGTTTATTTCATTTTTCTTCACCTCTAGAAAAGAAATTAATAAAAAATCTTGTTCAATTCAAGAAGCTTTAAAAGAAATTTTTTCTAAAAAAGAATTATTAAATGAATTGATATTTTTGCTTAATTGAAAATTGGAAAGTGAAATTTTATTAGAAAATAAAATAGAAGATTTATATGGAACTTATATCAATCAACTTCAAATGCAAGTTTTAATAGGAACTTATATAATTGGTGATAATATAGAAGCTAAATTAATTCAACGTGGTATTGAAATTGTTAATGATTCTGTATTTATTAAAGCAAGAGAACAAAATATTAACACCGCTTTTAAACATACTAATTTTTATGATTGAAATACTGGCGTTTTACATTGAGAATCTCCAGATGGTTGAAGAATTAACTGCGAAGTTAAAGAATATAAAACTTTAATTGAGCAATATAAACCTATATATGTTTTATGTAATAGTAAAAATTTATATGAAAAAACAGGAAACCCTAAGTATGGAATATTTTTAGGTAAACCAAAAAAAATCAAAATTATTAAAGAAGAAAAAAAATCAAACGGAAATTGAAATATTTTTTTCGAATTAACAATGAAGAACTAAAAGAATTTTCAAAACGCTTAAACCCTTAAGGGTTTTTTCTTTTGTCTATTGCAAAAAAAAAAAAAAAAGTTAAACTTTTTATTATAGAGGTAGCCATAACCATGAATAAAAAGTTGAAAGTTTTTGAAACGTTCGCAGGGATAGGGGCTCAACATAAAGCATTAGAAATTTTAAAGAAAAATAACACTTTAGATTATGAGATAGTAGGGACTAGCGAATGAGATGCTTGGGCAAATATTTCTTATCATGCAATTCATAATAATAATAAAAATATTGCTAAAGAATTAAGTGATGAAAAAATTGATAATTTTTTAAAAAAGTTTACTTTATCTTTAGACTCAAAAAGTCCGGCAAAATTTAGTTCAATCAAAAAATTATCAAGACAAAATAAAGAAATTTTATATTCTTCTCTTGTTTTAAACAATAACTTATCGGACATAACGAAAGTAACAGGTAAACAGCTCTTTGATACAACTAAAGGTATTGATCTTTTAACTTATTCTTTTCCTTGCCAAGATCTATCAACCGCTGGTAGTTTTCACGGTGGTAATCAAGGAATGAAAAAGGGAAGTGGAACAAGATCTGGTTTACTTTGAGAAATCGAAAGAATATTGAAAGAATTAAAAAAAATTGAACAATTACCTAAATTTTTATTATTAGAAAATGTTCGTAATATGCTCTCTAACGCACATATTAAAGATTACGAAGAATGGTTGAAGTTTTTGAATAGTATTGGTTATAACACACAAACATACGTTTTAAATTCAAATGATTTTGGGTCGCCACAAAAAAGAACACGTGTTTTTGGTTTAAGTGTTTTGAAACCTGATTATAATTTTGAGGATACATTTAAAGAAACTAAAGAAGTTATTGAAAAAAATAATCAACCAAAATCTGTTTCTGAAATATTTTCAATAACTAAAAAGCTAGATGAAATAATCACAACAAAATACACAAAAGACTTGTCTTTAAATTTAGATGAATTCATAAATTCTGTTCCAAACAATACATATTCAAGAAAAAAAATATTCGAAGACAATCCACATCTTTTTGTAAAAAATAAAGAAGAGTTAACAAAAAATATTAATTATCAAAAAATAAAGGATGGATATATGACATTAACAACAAGGACAATAACAACGAAACAAGATCGAAATCCTAACGCAGGAGTTATTGATATTTCTAACACAATAATCGAAAAAGAATTAATTAAAAGGGGTCTCAATAATAAATCTCGCTATAGATTTTTAACCCCTCGCGAATGCTTTATGTTAATGGGTTTTGAGTCTGAAGATTTTAATCGAGTTATAAAAGAAATTTGCAGAAAAGATATTTTACTAAGGCAGGCAGGTAACTCTATTGCTGTTAATGTTTTAGTGAGTATATTCATGCACATTAAAGAACAAAATAAATAAAAAAAATTTGAAACAAATAATTTGAAATATTTATTTTAAAACATAGAAAGGATTTAAAATGAAAACAAAAAATTTTGAATTTATTAAAAACTTAAATGATAAAGGCGACATTTTATATAATTTATATTCAGAAATTGAAGAAAATATAAACAATATAAATTGAAGTTTTAGGCAAAAATGCGGAATTGCATTAGAAGGTTTGGCAAAAATTGTTTTAAAAAAACCGTTAGATAAACCTTTTCTCATACAACAAGCAATTGAAGATATAAGAGGAAAACAAAATATTCCACCGGAAATTATGAATTCATTTAAAACATTACAATTGAACAGGAATATAGATTCACATTTTTTTGATGATGGTATATACAAAGAAGGAACGCAAACAATTAATCAAAAAATTAATTTACTTAGACAATTGTTTTATGTTAGCGCTTTTATGGTTAATGAATTTGTTGATTCTTTTGATCAAAAAGCAATTGCTTTTGGTGATTTTAAAGAAACTCCTTATTTTGAAAATATTTCTTCAAATATTAAAGAAATAGTTGAAGAAAAAGGCAGCGATAAACATGACGATAAATTAATTTTGATAGATAAACTATCTATTGCTGATTTATTGTTGAATAAAAAAATTTTCTTTTACATACCATCTTATCAACGCTCATATTCATGAAATAAGGAATTTTGTGAAGATTTAATAGAAAATGTATTACAAAATGGAAAAGTAAATGAATCGCAATTTTTTGGTTCTATAGCAATTATTATAGAGGAATGAAAAGACGACAACAAAAGAATTAAACTTATAGACGGACAACAAAGAATAACTACAAGTTTGATTATATTTAGAGTGATAAGAGATTTGCTTATAAATATTAATCAAAAAAATTTAATACTAGAAGATTTAAAAGATACCTTCGGAACTAAAGCACAATATAAAATCATTAATGACTCTGGTAATTATATCGAAGGAGATGCTCTGAAAGAACTTATAAAATATGATAAAGTACCATATGATGAAAAAAGTCAATATTTTAAACCCTTTAAAAAAACTAATGCTTGGAAAAATTATACTTCTATCTTTGATAAATTAAAATTACTTAATGAAGAAGAAATTGAAGGATTTTATTACTATTATGCTAAAAAGTATATTTTTTCGTGCATTGATTTCAAAAAAAACAGAGAACAAGAAATGGAAATTTTTGAAAATTTAAATTCAAAAGGTATGGAATTATCAATAATGGACTTGTGTAAAAATGCGTTGTTTCTAAAAATTGATAAAAAAGATTTCGAAGAACATGAAGATCTTATTGTTAATCTTTTCAATAAAAATTTAAATATATCAGAATATGAAAATAGATTGCCTTCAGAAGAAATAGAAGATAACAAAAAAAGAGAGATAGAAGAATCTTTTATATATACATACATAGTTTATGCTTTAAAAACAGATAAGCACAAACGAAAAGATAGAAGAAGTATGTTGAAATTTTTTACCCAAACTCTTAGTGGCGATAATTGAACTATCAACGAATTCGAAAAAAACATTAACAATTTGGGTAAATATTTTTCAATATTCTTGGAAGTTTGATTCGGAAGATATAAAGGACCTGATAGTTCATTATATGAATTTAGAAATTATATGGACGTTTTTGACAAAAAAGGCGCTTTGCTTTCGCTCTTGTTTTATATTTCTGATTTATTCGAAAAAAACTATGATCCTTATATAAAAAAAATCTTCTATAAAGACGAAAAATACGAAAAAATGAAAAATATATTTTTTGAAATAGAGAAATGAAGTTTTGGAGTTGTTCAATATAGGGGTGGACAATCTTCTGTTGGTGCAACAATAGCACTAACAAAATATATTGATTCAATCAAAAATAGAAGTAATTACTTTTTAGAATTAGATAAATATATAGGTAAATGATTCGGTGGTAAAGTCGGTGGTTTTGAAGAAAATGATAAAAGTATACCTAAAATAAGTATGGATTTTAAAACTCCTACAAGAGAAGAATTCATAAGTTCATTAATTGAAAAAAAACTAAAAGCACCAGTTAGAAAAACCTTTTTAAAAAGAATAGAAGAATACACATACAACCAAGGAAATAACAAGAAACAAATCGAATTTATTGATCCTTCTATCGAACACATAATTCCTCAAACTCTCTCTAGAGAATGAAAAAAATATTTAGTTGAAAATTCTGAAAATGAATATAACGAAAGCAATATTGAAGAAATCTCGACAAACAAAATAGATATGATAGGAAATTTGTTAATTTTTGATAGTAGTGAAAATACAAAAATATCCAATAAAATATTTAGTGATAAACAAAGATGGTATAAAAAATCTAACAGCATGTCAGCAAGAAATATAAATATAGTTGACAATTTTAATTTAACAAATATAGAAGTATTTTCTTTAAAACAATTAGACCATAGAACAGAGGCGTTGGCAACACTTCTTGCTGATACAATTTACAAATATGAATAAGATATATTTGGACCTACTTAATTTGTTAAATGAAACAAAAAATTATAAATTTTGAAATATAAAGACTTCTTTTCATAAACAAATAATAAGATTTGTTTGGCAAGTGAATAATAATGTTTTAGAAGAAGATAACTTTAGTTTTAACATTGTGAAGTATAGAAGCACAAATAAATATTCATTTTTAAAAAATAATGGAATTAATTTAACGCCGACGGAAGATGTATTAAATATTAATAGATCCGCTAGTGATTCTTATTTAACTCAAACTTTAAAAATATTAAGGTCGTTTGGAATTATCAAACCAGGATTACCATTTTACGAAAATGTAACTAATTGTTTTAAAAATGATAAAATTTATGAAAAATATGAAGTAACAGGAATTTATGAATATCGTAAAAATTTACAAAGTTTAAATAATAATAACGTTTTATCTAAGGTTTTCGAATATTTGCTAAATTTAGCAAATGAAAATAAATTTGAATCAAGAAGATTTGTTTATGGAATTATTTTAGGATGAATTATTTCTAAACTAGATTTTTCTAACGAAGATTACATAGAAATAATGAATGATAGCGGAAACAAAATAGAATGAGAAATACTAGAACTTAAAAAAGCTTTGGAAAATTCAAGTTATATATCGGCATGAATAGATGTTGTTGAAATGATTGCAATGAGAGATGAGCAAATAATAGAAGAATTGAAAAGAAAACTTTTTCTTAAATAAAAATATGCAAAATAGTTTTTTAATTATTTTGCTATTTTTTTAATTAACTTTAAAATCTTATTAACATAAATTTCTGGATTTTCAATATTTCCATCAATTAATAAAAAAGGCAATTTATCTTTTAATTTTTCATATCAATAATCATATTTCTTTACGAGTAATTTTCAAAATTCTTTATCAACTTTTAATTCTCTCTCGATTCCACGATTTACAATTCTTTTAATTGAAGTTTCAGGAGTAACTTTTAAATAAATTACTAAATCATAACCGTTAGTATTTTGTAAATTATTTGCAATTGACGGAACTACGCAATTTTCAAAATAATCAGAATAGACGTTTCAGTCAACTTCATTAATTCGTTGATTATCATAGTTGCAATGAACAAAAGTAATTGTATCCATAATGCCACGATCATAAATTACATTTTCGTATTTTAATGACTCTTTAAATTGTTGATATCTTGCAGAAAGCATATATATCTCACTTTTGTAAGTTGCTGCTTTTGCTAGTTCTAAATCTAGAGAATAACTATCTTCAAAATAAGGATTATTGGTGATGGGTTCTCAAAAAACTTTATAACTATTTGGTAAATTTTGTTTTAAATAATTAATAAGTGTTGTTTTACCTGCTCCAACTGTTCCATAAATTGCTATCTTCATTTTTTCTCCTAACTATCTTATTTTAAAATTAATTGTACTAATTCATTTAGCTTTTGAGCTACTTTTGGTAAAAACTCATCAAATTGTTCTTCATTGCTATTTTCTAAACCAATAACATCACTAACAATTTTAATTGCCACTATTGAAATATCAAATAAATAAGCCACTTGATAATATGCGGCACATTCCATTTCAACAATATGAGCTGTGAAAGGTAATTTAGAAGCATATTTTTGAACTTGTTCATAATTAGAAAAAAATCTATCACTAGTTGCTGTATTTGCTAAGAAAAAAGTTTGGTTTACTTGTTCTAATTTATAACCAATAGTGGCAATTAAATCTTCTGTGCCAAGAAAATATTTCGGCATTCTTGGAATTTGTCCATAAACATACCCAAAACCAGTAACATCAGCTGATGAATAACTGGCTTTTTCTATAAATAACAAATCACCTCTTTTGAAATCTTTATTAATAGCTCCTGCAGTACCCACATTTAAAACATATTCAACTGCTTGTCCATATTTGGTTAATAAATAAGTTAAACCAGTAGCTGCATTAACTTGACCAATTCCTGTTCAAGCAACTAGGACTTCTTTATCATTGCTAATATATTCTTGAATTAGAGAATTGATTACTGGTTTTAAGTTTAATGCCTTTTTTAAAGGTTCTAACTCTTCTTCCATTGCTCCGATTATAATTTTCATTATTCTCTAACTCCTTTAACTCAATAATCATATGTATGTTGCAACATTGATCCAATGCTATTTTTTCCATGTCTTTCAATCGCTACATCATATTGGTTTTTAACAAGCAGTTTGAAACCTTTAATTAAATCTTCAAAACAAATCTCTCTTAATTTTTCAACTTCAGAATAATTTCGTTCTGCAGATATCTTATCAGCACAAAAAACAATCATATCTAAAGGCGTCATATCGGGAGAACCCACAGTATGATTAAAAACCGCTTGAAGAATTTCTTGATCTTTAATTAATCAATCTTTTTCTAAATGCAATGATCCAGTAAATGAATGTCAAACAGGTAAAGGTTCATTAATTAAACCTGGAGTGTATTTCTTTAAATATCATTCTGCTTTTTGTTTGTCTCAACGTTTAGTAATATCGTGTAAAGTTCCGGCAACTAATGCTTTGTTTTCATCAACTCCATGTTTAATAGCTAATTTTTTAGCCATTTGACCAACATTTAAGCAATGAACAAATCTTTCATGATCCATGTGTTTTTCCATACGTTCTGATAAATATAAAAGATTGTAGTTAACATAATCATTGATTTGAGGAATTTGTTTATCAAGATGTTTTAAATCTCTAATATCTGTTGAAGATAAAAAATTATTGTTAAATTCAAAAACTTCTAAATTATATTTAGCAACAACATCTTTGTTGTATTTTTCTGATCTTAAAAAGACTTTAAAAGGAACTAAATTAATTAATTTGTCAAAATTATTTCATTTTTCAAAAGTATCTAATTGGTCTGATCCCATAATAAACGCAAATTCAAAATCATGATAATTTTCAACTAAATAAGCAACTGTTTCATAAGTGTAAGTTGGGCGATTATTTTGAATTTCATATTGATTAATACGAATAAAATGATGTTTTTTTTCAATGATTCTTAACATTGCTAAACGGTCAACAATCGGACTATGTTCTTTTTTCTTAAAAGGATTCAAATAAGCGGGAATCATTCAAACTTCTTCAAAATTTAATTTTTCGTGACATGCAAGAGCAATATTAACATGATCTGTATGAACAGGGTCAAAACTTCCGCCAAATAATGCTACACGCTTTTTAGTTTTCATTGTTGTCCTCAATCATTTTTTCTAGTTGTTGACCAACTCCATTTTGCTCTACACTTCCAATCACTTGGTAAGCAACTTTTTTTAGTTCGTTTACAGCATTGTTTACAGCATAACCATAAGTTACACCTTTTGTCATTTCTATATCATTATAATTATCTCCAAATGTCACTATTTTTTGATAATCTACACCAATTATTTTTGCAAAATGTTTCAATCCTGACAATTTGTTAACATTTTTTTTAACTATATTAAAAACACCAGGTAATGATTGCCCAAAATCAATTTTAGATAAATATTTTTTAAATAATTCATGAGCTTTTTGCTCAATTTTCTTATCAAGTGTATAAAAAATAATTTCAACAGGTTTAACTTCTTCATTTTTAATTGCTGTAGCAATTTCTTGTAAATTTGAATATGTAATTGTAGGAAAGTGATATTTTTTAGAAATTGTTTTCTTGTACTCTTTTCATTTATTCATTCGGACTGAATTAGGTGTTCCAACCATACTTCCTGGTTGATAAACTACCAAGTCTAAACCTAGTTCATGTCCTTGTTCAAATAGCTTAATACAAGTAGTTTTATCAATGTATTCTGCATGTAAAAATTCTCCAGTGTTAATATTTGTAATTAAAGCTCCATTACATGAAACAACAGGTAATTGAATTTTTAATTGTTTGGCAATTTTTTTGGAAGAAACATCTAAGCGTCCAGTTATAAAAGAAAAACGATAACCACTTTTTCTTTGGTATTTGACGATTGATTTAACTGTATCTTTAGCCACATCAAAACCACTGTCACAAATTGTGCCATCACAATCAGTTAATACATAATCCAATTTTTTACCAAACATTAGTTCTGCCCCTTTTAATCTTCTATCCCTTTTCAAGCACCACTTAATAAATAATCAGCACCTTTTTGAACTTCTTCTTTAGCTAAATCTAAATAATCCCATTGTCTCAAAACTTCATAAGCTGCAATTCCAACAGTATTAGCGATATTTATCGAACGTGCTTCAGGCACCATTGGGATACGAAAACAAGTTTCAATATTATCAATTAAAATTTGTTTTGGTATACCAGTTGATTCTTTACCAAACATTAAGAAAACGTCATCATTAATTGCTGCGAAATTAAAATCACTAATTGGCTTTTGTCCATATCTAGTCAAACAAAATAATTGCACTTGAGGATTTTTGTCTTGAAAATCATTTCAATCATCATATCTAATCGCATCTACGAATTTGTATTCATTAGCGCTGGGACGAGATAAATGACGATCATCATATGGGAAACCCAAAGGCTCAATAATGTGCAGTCTTGCATTAGTAGCTACACATGTTCGCATAATAGCTCCCATGTTTTGTGCTATTTCTGTTTGAAATAGCACAATATTTAATTTACGTTTATTAGTCATCTTTTTCTCCTTTTAAAAATTTGATTAATTGTTCCAATGCTAAATAACGAGCTGAAGTTTGGTTTTTAATATCTGCTCCCAACATTGAATATGGTTGTTTTTGACCATTTGGAATAAAAATATTGTCATAACCAAATCCTGATGGACTAGAAATCACTTTTGGTGATATTTGACCTTCCACTTTACCAACAAAATATTTTGTTTCAGTTGATTTTGCATCATAAAAAGCAATACAAGTTGTCATGTTGCAGGTTCATCTTTGATTTGGATACTTTTCATTAATTTTGTTGATTAAGGCTTGAGAAATTTCAGGATCATTAACCAGCGGATAAGCTCATCTTTTCGAATAAATTCCTGGAAAACCATCTAATAAATCAATGCATATCCCTGAGTCGTCTCCGATTGCAATTCCATTAACAAATTCAGCTAAATGTTTAGCTTTAATTAAGGCATTTTCTTTAAAGGTTGTTCCATTTTCTTCGATATCTTCATAACCTGGTAGATCTAATAAAGTTTTTACTTCATATTCATTAAAAATACTTTTATATTCCTTAGCTTTACCTTTATTTGCAGTTGCTACTCACAATGTTTTTAGACCCATACTCAACCCTTTTTAAAATGTTAATATAATTATATATTTACGAGGTTGATATGCCAAGAATAAAATTAAAAGGTTTAACTAATAAATTAATAGTAAAAAATAATTTAATTTACAAAACATCTAATAAAAAAGTGGATTACTTTTTAAATCGTCGCAATGAAAGTAATTTTTATAAACAAATGAAACAAAACAATAGCTCATACTGAGTTTTACCTACTGAATATTATTTTAATCAAAGAGGAAGATTTGTAAGTGTTTATAACTATTTACCTAATAGCAGCACTTTGTGAGATATTATGGAAATCGATCAAGAAAAGAGTCAAAAGATTATTAATTTAATTACTAACTTTCATAAATTAGATTTAGATCTTGAAGTGTTTAAACCTTTAGAATTTTTGATGCTATTTAAAACCAAAGTTAAAGAAATTAAAGAACTAAAAAAATATGATCATAAAATTGAAATGGTTATTAAAGATTGAAACAAATTGGAACCTGTAGTAAGTCACAACGATTTAGTGAGAGGTAATTTTTTATTAGTTAATGAGGAATGAAAATTAATTGATTTTGAATATGTTAAAAAAAATCATCCACTATTTGATTTTGCGAGTTTCATAAGCGAATCTTGCAGTTTAAAAGAAGCAAATATTTTTCTTAAAGAATTAAATCTTACACAACAAGAATTAAAAGTTTTAAATCAAATTATTATTTATCAAAATTATTTATGAGCCTATTGAGCAAAGTATATGTATAAAAAAACTTACAAATGTATTTATAAAAAAATTATGAAAGAAAAAATAAATGCAATTTTAACATTTAAAAAGACCTAAATAGGTCTTTTTAAATTCGTTGTTATAAAAAAATTAAGATAAAATTTTGTTTAAAATTTTGCATATTTTATTCAAAGTTTTTTGTGAGCAACCAATATTTATTCTAAATAGATTTTCAGAACAATTAGCGAAATCATTATAGTCAGAAAAAATAACTCCTGACTCTTTTGCTTTTGCAGTAAACTCCAAATAGCTGATATTTTTAAATTTACACCAAACAAGATAAGAAGATTCCAGATTCATAATTTCTAAATTAGATAAATTTTGTAATTTTTTTTGTAGTAATTTAAAATTTTCTAAAATAAAATCTTTAAAATCATCTAATCATTTTTGAGTTTCACTATTTGTATAAGCTGCGCTTATAGCGGGTATCGAAAAAACATTAGGAGAAGTTAATGAATTGCTTTCAAAAATGTTATTTATTTTCGAAAGCAACATTTTATTTTTTGATATTAAATAAGAACTTTTTAAACCTCCTAGATTAAAGGTTTTATTTGCGGAATTACAAATGATAACTTGATCATCTTGATTCATTAAATTTATTAAAGAAGTAAATTTTTTACCTTTTAAAGTTAAATCGGCATGAACTTCATCCGAAACAAGTAAAACATTATTTTTTCTACAAATTTCTAAAATTTGAATCAATAACTTTTTATTTCAAACAACACCACCAGGATTATGTGGATTACACAAAATAAATATTTTAGGTTTGAAATTTTTTATTTTTAATTTGAAATCTTCAATATTAAATAAATATCCATTAGTATTTCAAATTAAATCGGAAAAAATAGGTAATCTATTGCTGTTTTTTATGGCTCTTAAAAAAGGACCGTAAACAGGAGTGTTGATAATCACAGAATCTCCTTCATTGCTTAACCCCATTATTAATTGATGTAAGGCATTAACTGTTCCATGAACTAATTTTATTTGTTTTGAATTTAAAGAAACTTGATAATTTTTTTTATATCATAATTTAACTGCATAATAAAAATCATCAGTCACATAGGTATAACTATATGTTCCTTTTTTTGCTCTTTCTAAAATAGCTTCAATAATAGGCTTAGGAGTTTGAAAATCAAAATCAGCAATTGTTGAATTTATTATTTTTTTATTTTTGTCTATTTGAAAAGTGCGTTCGATGTAATTTTTATCGCTTTTTCTTTCTTGTGTTTTAGTTCTGTCAAAATTATTTTGAAATTCTTTTCTCATGTTTTCTCCTAAACTTAATTATTGAGCCACAAGTTCTATTTCGATTTTAGCGCCTCTTGGTAAAGCAACAACTTGATAAGCAGAACGAGCAGGTTTAACTTCTTTAAAGAAATTTTCATAAATTTTGTTCATTTCTTGAAATTCATTTATATCAGTTAATAAAACAGTAACTTTAATGACATTTTCTAAATTTTTGCCTGCAGATTTTAAAATATACTCTAAGTTTTTTAAACATTGCAATGTTTGGTCTGAGATATTATCAGAAACGATTTTTCCTATTTTATTATCAATGGGTAATTGCCCAGAAATATAAATTGTGTTGTTTTGATCTAATATAGCTTGTGAATATGGACCTATCGCTGCAGGAGCTTCGGGACTAAAAATAATTTTATTTTTCATTTTTTAAATTTCCTTTGTATTTTCTTGAACTTTTTTAATAGTTTTTTTAGATTTAAGCATTTTTAAACTAATTAACATTAACGAAGATAGTAACGTTCCTGTTAATGCAAAAGTGAATCATAATAATATAGAAATCCCTATCGAAAAACTTCCATTTGCAAATGAAATTCCAGCCATAGTTATAAATCCACCTCCAGGTATATTTGATCCTAAATTAAAGGCTGAAGTTAATCCACCGGAAATAGCGCCACCTAACATAAAAGAAGGAAGTACTCTACCAGGATCAGATAAAGCCAAAGGTATAGACCCTTCTGTAATTCCTAGAGAAGATAGCAATCAAGATATCTTTCCTGCTTCTTTTTCTGCATCATTACAATGTTTTCTTCCGATAATCGTAACAATTGTTGTTGTTCAACCCGTTCCTATACCTGCAGCTCAAAATGCAGAATAAGGAACTAATAATTCGGGTTTTACAACTTCTCCTGTTTCTGATAAAGCCCCAGACATTGATGCAAAAGCAAATGCTCAAGCAACTTTATTAAATGGACCTCCTAAATCAGAAACACACATTAGACCAACAACTGCACCCATAACAAATGCTGCTTTTGAATTTTGAAGTTTTGTAAGTCCGTCATAAATTAAACTAACTAATAAGGCAATTGGTTTACCAATACCAAATAAAATTAAACACATAATTAGCAATGAGCCAAAAACCGGATATATAAATCAAGTTATAACTCCTTGAATTTTTTTGTTAACAATATATTTTTTCGAAAATTTCATCATGTACCCAACTATAATTCCTGAAATTAAACCTCCTAAAAACCCCAAGCCTGCTACAACAGTAATTATTTCACCATTCACTATTTTATTATAGTTAACAGCATTACATGCCAAACCTCCTAAAAAACCAGGGAATAGACCAGGTTTGTCCGCTAAAGCATAAGCTATATAGCCTGATAACAATGGAGCTAATAAGATGCTAAGAGCTCCTCCGGCAGTATTACTTAAAGTGTTTAATCAATTAGCGTGAATTTTAATATTTTCAGCTCCTGCTATCTGTTGGATGATGGTAACTAAAGCAACAATAACAGTACCCGCAACAATAACCGGAACGGTATAAGAAATACCTGTTAAAATTGCATTTTTTAATGTTGAAGACCCTGCCTTAGTTTTAGTTTTAAATCTTGTTAAAAAACTTCCATTTATTTTATTAGCTTCAAATTTTGAAACTTCTGTATTTAAAATTTGATCTTTTACATCTCTGAACTTAGTTAACGCTTTGTTTCAAATATCTTCCATATTTCGCAATGGCTCAGCAACAGGAACTCTTAATTGAGGAACTGTGTTAAATCTATCCATTTTTGCAGGATTCACATCAACAGCTAAAATCATAAAATTTGCATTTCTTATATCTTCGTTTGTTAACTCATCTTCAATACCGTTAGCACCTTGTTTTTCAATTTTAACTTTGTAGTTTCTGGCCTTAGCAAAATCTTCAATTGCCTTAGCTGACATGTATGTATGAGCAACTCCGGCAGGACATGCTGTAATTCCTATAACATAACCTTTGTAATTTTCTTCTTTTTCATTTTTTTGTTCATTTTCAAATAATTTGTTAATTATTTTATTTTTATCATTTTCTTTCTTTAAAAAATCTCTTGTATTTTTATTAAGTAATTTTTGAGCAATTTCACTCAAAACACTAATATGCAAATTAACAGATTCATTTTCAGGAATTGCCAAAAAAATTGCAACTTTAACAGGTTTATTATCAAAGGTTTCTCATTTTATTGATTTCTTGAATTTAACAAAAAAAACTGCAGCTTTTTTTATCTTTTTAGACCTTGAATGGGGAATAGCGAAACCATCTTCAAGTCCTGTTGAGGTTTCTTTTTCTCTTGCGACAAGACCATCATACATATCTTTTTCATTATTAATAATTTTATTTTTAAAAGCTAAACTTGAAACTTCTTCGAAAGCTTCTTCTTTGTTTTTTGCATTAGAATCTAAAATAATTAAATTTGAATTGATGATTTGTTTTGCGTTTAGTTTATTCATTTTCATTGCCTCCAAATTAATTTAATAATTATTGAAACAACAAATGGTGTTAAAAATAATTTTTGAAATTGCTTACAAAAAATGTAATAAGTTTCATTAAACATTTTCTGAATAAAAATTATAATAAACGAAATCTCATATATGTTGCAAACTTTGACTTCTAAGGGAATAAACATCCCAAAGTTCACTTTCTTTATTATTAAAAATTATTGATTTATTTACAAATTTTTTAATCGGACTATCATTGCCAGAAATTAATATAGTTTGCGCTTTATTGTTAATAAATTTTGAATATTTTAGTAACATTGCGTTTTCGCCAGATAACGTAACAAAAATAACCAAATCATTTGGTTGTAGTAAGTCTATATACCATTCTATAGAAGAAGGATCTGATTCCAAAAAAATATTTGAATCAAAAGATCTCATTCTTTGAACAAAACTTTTTGATGCATTATATGCAACATTAAGACAAAAAATGTAAATATTTCGAGATTCTTTAATTTTATTTTTTAGAGAAAATAACTCTGAAGACAATTCAATTATTGAATGAAAAGATTCTTTTTTTATTTGCTTATATGCAACCAAAAAATCATTAGTAGATTTTAAGTCAACTCTTTTATATTCTTTTATTGGTTTATTTTGATTTTTTAAATAATATTTTAATTCATTAAATCCTTCTAGGTTTAAAATTTTACAAAAGCGAACAACCGAAGCCGTAGAGACATTACATTTATTTGCTACATATTTGATATTTTGATTTAATATATTTTCGCCTTTGTTTAAAATATAATTTGCAATAGAAATATTTACAGAATTATTCGTGTTAATAACTATATCTTTTATTTTTTTTATTATGTCCATATTTTTATTATATTTTTTTTATTTTAATAAAACAAAAATTTTCTGTAAATATTATCTGATTAGAATAATATTTACAGAAAATTTTCCATAGAAATAAATTGTTTAGTTTTTAAATAATTAAAAAGCAAACATTAATAAAATCTTATGATTGTTAATTAAAGTTTTTCAACAAATTTTTTTGTTGTTTTTTCTTTTTCTATTTTTTTAGTTTTTTTGAAAATTGATTTTAAACTAGTTCCTTTGGTTCCTTTAACTTGCACTTCAACTAAAATTCTAAATAAAATAATATGTACAAAGGTTCCGGCACTAATAGCTATTAAATATCATAAAATTCCTATGAAATTACCAGAACTGTCAGTAACTCCGGCAAAGACCGCAATAATAGGACCACCTCATGCTCCAACGTGTCCTTGAACCATGAATGCACCAGCTAATAAACCAGCAATCCCTGAACAAATAATATTTGGAATTATGGCAGCTCATTTGTATTTAATCGCGAATGGTATGGCGCTTTCTGACACCCCCATAAATCCAAGAATTGTAGCATTAATACCCATTTCTTTATCGTTTTTAAAGGTTTTGCCAAACACCATTGTTGCTAATCCTGCTCCAAGTGGCGCGACTGCAAATGCTGCAGCTGAACATCCCATTGCTAATCCTCCGTCAATCGGAATCATTGCTGTCGCTCCAAATGACGCAATTTTGTTAATGGGACCACCCATATCAACTCCCGATAATAAACCTAGAATTAAACCAACTAAAATCATTCCAACTCCAGATTTTTCTATTGACAGAATTCCGGTGTATAAGTATCCGATTGCAATTCCAATAATTGGGCCAAATGTAAACATGTACAATATTGCAAAAATTAGTGTTAAGAACACAGGAATAATAATGATTGGCATAATAGGTTGAATATACTGATTAATTTTTCATTTTGTATTAATTCATTTAATTGTGTAACCAACACTTAAACCGAATATAACAGCACCAAATATATTTAATGGTTGCATAACATCGTTAATTGAACCATTTATTCATTCACCATTTGGGCCCATTTGTTGAACCATTACATTTTGGAAATATCCTTGTCATACTAAATGCGGATTGTTTCCAATCATGACCAATATAAATGCTGGGGCAATTGCTGCTCTGCCGGCGATTGAATTAGCAATATATGCACCAGAAATAGCAAACATTACCGAAAATCCAATATTAGCAAATTCATTTAAATGTCATGCGAATATTCAAAATCCTTGTAAAGATGCTTTATTACTTAAATTAACTCCAGCAGCATTTGCAGCTCCAGCAATAATTGCTGATGTTAATCCAGCAAACACAATAAATGGAATCATGTATGAGATACCTGACATTAAGTGCTGAACTCAACTTTGTTTTTGTTTTTTTGTTGTTTCAGTTTTAAAATCATTTTTACTATTATTTGATGAATAAATATGAGCTTCCTCTAAAGATTTTTTTAATTCTTCTTCTGCATATCTCAACGTTTTTTTAGTACTTACTTGATAAACTTTTTTACCAATAAATCTTGTCTTATCAATTGTGATATCAATTGCTAAAAAAACAACATCTGCTTCTTCAATTTCTTTATCAGTTAATTTAAATTCTTGTCCTTTTTGTCCTTGAGTTTCTATTTTGACACTTCATCCAAGATTCTCCCCGGCTTTTAATAATGCCGTTCTTGCCATATAAGTGTGAGCAACTCCTGTTGGACATGCTGAAATTCCAACAACTTTTATAACTTTTTCGTTATTTTTTAATGGTTTTAATTTTTCCCCTTCAAGATCAAAAGCTTTAATAATCTCTAAATGAGTTTTAGCATTAATTATTGCATTTTTAAAATCTGAAAACATTAGCTTAGTTGCAATATCGCTTAGCATTGACATATGTTCGTCAGCTTTGCCCTCCGGAATTATTAAAGCAAATAAATATTGAGTTGGTTTTTTATCCATTGAATTTCAATCAATAGCTTTTTTAAGTTTTATAATTAAACAAGCCGGTTTTGTTGCTTCTTTAATTTTTGCGTGCGGAATAGCAAATCCATCTTCAAAACCCGTTGTGCCTTCAAGTTCACGATTTTTAAATCCTTTGATTAAAGCTTCTTTGTTAGTTATTAATTTCATATTTAAAGCCTGGTCAGCTATAAAAGAAAAAGCCTCGTCTCGAGATTTAACATCAACATCTAAAAAAATACAATCTTTTTTTAGGATTTTATTGTTCATATTTTATCCTCCTTGTTTTATTAAATAATAAAAATATTCATAAAATTGTAAAAATTACATTTTATGAATATTTTTTGAATATTTATTTCCACTTACATGGAAATAAATTTTTAGCATTAAAGTTTGAAAAAGGAACAGCTTAAAACAATATTTTTTTAATAACAAAATTTTATAAAACTTAAAAAATTAATTATGTTTATTTTTATTGTGTTTATCTCTTTGTTTTTTTTCTTTAGCATCAAGTTTGGCTTTTAGTTTATCTTTCTTTTCTTTTTGTTTAATTTCTAAATTGTCATAATTTTCTAATAATTTTTGATCTAAAGTCGCTTTAAAGTCTTCAAGATCTTGAAGGTTTTTTTCCCTTTTGGCAGCATCTTCTTCTGCTTTTTTAAATCTTAACATCTTACGATTTGGAACTTCTTGACCATTACGATATGCTTTTAATATTTCGTAATCTTCTTCTTCAATTTTAAAACGATAATTACGTGCAAAAGTTGTTAAAATCACTCCGAAAATACTTCCTATAGCAGCACCCACCAAACAAAATAAAAATCTTAAAAAAATTTTAATACTTTCATTAGCTGCTCATTGTTGCATTCAAGAAGCGTTTAAAATTAACATTACTCCTGTTAATCAAAAAGCGATTGTATATGTATAAAGATCGGCTTTAATTAATTTAGTAAAAAAGAAAATTGAAACAATCATTAAACTTCATATCAAAAATCCCAACAGAACAATTAATGCTAAATAACCAGTTTGTGGAGTTGGTAATTGCTCATAAAAATTAAAACTTTTATTTGCAAAGTCTGCACTTAATAAAATTCAAACAACAATAATAGGTGCAATGATTGCTAAAGATGTTACACCAAAACCAATTCAAAATGGTGTTCTTGATAAACGGAAGTCACGAATTTTGTTTCAATAATTATCATTGCTATTTTTGTTATTATCCACAATAATTCACTTCCTAACTTTTATAATTTTATCTTATTTTAAATGAAAAAATAAAAAAGAACCTTGCGGTTCTTTGTTTGTTTACAATGGAGCAGGTGAAGGGAATCGAACCCTCACAGTCAGCTTGGAAGGCTGAAGTTCTACCATTAAACTACACCTGCATGTTTAACACTCTTAAATAATACAATAGATTGTTGAAGAGTGTCAAGTTTTTAAGAAAATTATTTTCTAATTCCTAATTTTTCGATGATTGCTTTGTAACGATTAACGTCTTTTTTAGCTAAATAATCTAATAAATGACGACGTTGAGCAACTTTTTTTAATAAAGTTCTACGTGTTGGAACATCTTTTTTATGAATTTGTAAATGTTCTGTCATGTTTTTAATATCTGCTGTCAAAATTGCAATTTGCACTTCTGATAATCCAGTATTGCTTTCAGCTCCACCGAATTGTTTAATTAATTCTAATTTTTGTTCTTTTGAAACCATGTTTTTCTCCCTTTGTTTTTGATTTGCTAGTGTCTTATCAAAGTAATAAATCTGGGAAAGAATCAAAACTTTGGTAAACAATCACCTATAAAATAATATCATATTCTAATGTTATATGCTTGTTTTTGTTAATAAATTAAATCGCTTGTTTAGTATGGGTTAACATAATTTCTTTTAAGTTAACATGTTGTGGTAATTCATAAGTGTGTAAAATGACTTGAGCAACTTCTTGAGCTGTTAAACCATTGTCCATAGCAGTTTTACGTTTTTGATATTCTTGAAGAATTTGATCATTAACAGTTGTAGATAATAAATTAGTATCTACAATTCCTGGTTCAATTAAGATTAAACGCACATTATCTTTAGCAACTTCTTTTCTTGTTTGCTCTGTAATAGCATTAACCGCAAATTTAGCACCATTATAAAGTGAATGTTCAGCTGAAGTATATCTTCCTGCCACTGAAGAAATATTCATAATTGTGCCGTGTTTTCTTTCAACCATTCCTGATAAAACAACTTGCATTCCGTTAACAACACCTTTAATGTTGACATCTAAAGTATCATACTTATCTTTCATTGACTGGTTTAAAAATGTTTCTAAAGGCATAATCCCTGCATTATTAATCATTAAGTCAACTGGTCCATAAAGTGCTTCAGCATCTTCAACTGCTTTTTGAATGTCTTCAAGATTAGTGACATCGACTTTAGCAGTTACTTTATTAGCTATTTCTAATTCATCTAATAATTCTTTTCTTCTTGCCATCAACAAAACAGGATAACCCTTTTGGCCAAATTCTAAAGCTAAAGCTT
Source organism: Williamsoniiplasma somnilux (assembly GCF_002804005.1). Classification (NCBI taxonomy): domain Bacteria; kingdom Bacillati; phylum Mycoplasmatota; class Mollicutes; order Entomoplasmatales; genus Williamsoniiplasma; species Williamsoniiplasma somnilux. Next base: position 383,701 of record NZ_CP024965.1, on the reverse strand, counting down.
TGCCAATTCCTGATGATGCTCCGGTGATTGCTACTAATGGTTTTTTCATATTACCTCCATAATATAAAGATTATAAAACAAAACAAAAATAGGTCACCCTATTTTTGTTTTGTTTTGTTTTTAATTCCTAAATATTTTTTCAAAAAAATCTTTTCAACGGCTAAATCATTCATTTTATTTAAATCAAGTACTGAAACTTGGTTATTTGCAATAAAAATTTTACCAGGAACTTCATTATTTAGAAAAACATTATAATAACCATCTTTAACTTTGCTATTTGGAAAATTTATTGCAAATTGTTGATCTTGAGAATTAGTTTTTTTGACATAAAGACTAAAAGGAATTCCTAACATTTTATTAGCTTTGTGAACTTTTCCTTTTGCAATATAAGATCTTATTTTTGAGCTTGAGTGAGATTTGACACGTTTTTTAATAATTACATTTTGTGGATCAAATTCTAATTCTAAATCTTTAATAGTTCCGACTCCTTGAGCGCCAAAACAAAAATCTTCACCTTCAACTAAAGCAATGGTTTTAAGGTCTTCTTTTAATCATTTTAAAAAATCTTTTGGTGATGTTTCAATTAATTGTTCATCAACTTCTAATTCAATATAATAGTCAAGCTTAAAATTAGTCTCTAAATAATTTTGCTTAGCTTCACTTGCGATGAGCGCATCGTTTTGCTTTTTCAAAAATGAACTAATTTTATGACTAAAACTAATAACAATTGAAGTCATGTTCTTGCTTTGTGCTAATTCTTGAGTAGTTTGTAAAATATCATTATGATATTTGTGAAATCCATCAAAAAAACCGATTGTTACAACTGAATCTCCAGATTTAATAAGGTTTTTAATTTGGTTCATATTTTTTTTAACAACAATCATAAAAAAACCCTTTCTAAAGATTCAAACCACCACGACGGCAAGCAAATAAATCATTTTTTTCTCTTTGATAACATGCAATAATATTTTGCTTATCATCTTCAATAAAAACTAAATCAACATCACAATTTGATAAAAGAATTTTTTTACCAAATTCAACATCTTTAATGTTGTTAACGGTGATTATAGTTTGCTTGCTTAACAGTAATGTTTGTCTAAGACTAATTAAATCATTTTCTTCTAATGTATCAAGACTTTTTGCGCTATTAATAGCAAAACCTCCTGATTGTGTTCTTCTTAATGTTTTCACATGAGCAATTGTGCCTAATTCTTTAGCAATATCAACAATTAAAGAACGTACATAAGTGCCCTTTGAACAGTCAATTTTCAAAGTGATTTCATCATTTTGAAAATTGACAAATTCTAAAGCTTGAATAGTTATCTCCCGAGGTTCAACTGCAATTTGTGTATTTTCACGAGCATACTCATATAATTTTTTGCCATTAACTTTAATCGCTGAATAAATTGGTGGTGTTTGTTTATAAGTTAATCCGTTAAATTTGGCAATAACCGCTTCAACTTGTGATGTTTCAATTTTTCAAGGTTCTTGTTGTTCAATAATTGTTCCATCAGCATCATAACTATCAGTAGCAACAAATAATTTCACTGTTACTAAATATTGTTTATCTGCATTTAGTAAAAAATCACTAATTTTTGTTGCACTATTAACTAAACAAACTACAACTCCAGTTGCAAGAGGATCCAATGTTCCTGCGTGACCAATTTTTTTAATGTTAAATTTACGCTTAACTTTTTGAATCACAGCGTTTGTTGACAAACCTTCTGGTTTATCAACAATAAAAATTCCTGATGATAAAAACATTATTTTCTCCTCTCTTAAGCTTGATAGTTATTTTTTTAAATCATTTAAGATTTTTTCAATTTTATTTGCATTGTCTAATGAAGTATCGTAAATAAATTCCAAATCTGGAACAGCACGCATTTTAACTTTAGCTGCTAGCAAACGACGAATTTTTTTATGATGTTTTTCTAATTCTTCAGTCACTTTTTCTAAAGTGATATCAGAGTTAGTAAAAACAATAAATGAATAATAAATTTTTGCTAATTCTTGATCATGAGTTAAACGAACTTCACTAATTGAAATCGAGTTCAAAATTGGATTTTGTAATTCTCTTGATAAAATCAAGGTTAACTCTCTTAGAATTAACGACTCTTTACGAGCTGATATTTTGTAATTCCCCATTAAGCCTCCTAATAAGCACTAACTTCTTCAGTTTTGTAAGCTTCAATAACATCGCCTTCTTTTAAATCATTAAAGTTTTTGATAGTTAATCCACCTTCACTGCTGATTTTTGCTTCTTTAATGTCTTCTTTTTGGTGTTTTAGTGAAGAAATTTCTCCAGTATAAATAACAACTCCATCACGTAAAATTCTAACTTTAGAATTACGAGCAATGACCCCATCAACAACATGGAAACCAGCAATTGTTCCGATTGCAGAATGTCTAAATAAAGCACGTACTTCGGCTTGACCTAAAACTTTTTCTTCAATGATTGGGTCTAACATTCCTTTTGCAGCAGCTTCTAATTCTTCAATTACTTTATAAATAATTGTGTGCAAACGAATATCAACACCATCTTCATCAGCTTTATTTCTTACATTTGCAGTCGGACGGACATTAAATCCATAAATTATTGCTTGACCAGCGGCTGCTAAAGTAATATCAGAATTTGAAATAGCCCCAACAGATGCACGAATAACATTGATTTTCACTCCATCAACATCAATTTTCATTAATGAACCTTTTAAGGCTTCAACAGAACCTTGAGTATCAGCTTTAACAATAACGTTAATTGACTTTAATTCTCCTTCATCAATGTGGTTTTTAATTGAATCCAAAGTAAAACTTTGTTTAGTCATTCTTTCGGCAGCTAATTGTTTTTCAGCTTGAGCTTCAGCGATTGAACGTGCCATTTTTTCATCGTTCATTACTAAAAATTTATCTCCCGCATTAGGAACTGAATTCAATCCGAAAATAACTACTGGTTTTGAGGGACCAGCAGATGTTATTTTAAGACCGTTTGCATTTTCGATATCTTTGATAGCACCAAAAGTTGGTCCTGCCACTAAGACATCGCGCATATTTAAAGTTCCTGCTTGCACAAGAATTGAAGCAACTGGTCCTTTTGCTTTATCTAGGTGCGCTTCTAAAACAACTCCACTTGCAAATTTTTTGGCATTAGCTTTTAAATCTAAAACATCAGCAATTAAAAGAATTGTTTCTTGCAATTCTTCTAATCCGATTTTTTGTTTAGCAGATCCAAAAATAAACGGAATGTCTCCACCAAATTCTTCTGCAACTAATCCATAATTCATTAATTCAACTTTAACTTTTTCAGGATCTGCACCTGGTTTATCAGTTTTATTAACAAACACGATAATTGGTACATTTGCTTGTTTAGCATGATCGATTGCTTCTTCTGTTTGTGGTTTAACTCCATCATCAGCCGCAACAATTAAAATAACAATATCAGTGGCATTAGCTCCACGACTACGCATTTCTGTAAAAGCTTCATGGCCAGGAGTATCAATGAAAGTTATCGATTTGTTTGTTGCTTTGTTTTTAACTTGATATGCACCAATTGCTTGAGTAATTCCCCCTGCTTCACCATCAACAACATTAGAATTTCGCATTGAATCTAATAATGTAGTTTTTCCATGATCGACATGGCCCATAATCGTTACAATAGGAGCTCTTGGGGTTAAATCTTCTGGATTATCTTCAACTTGTAATTGTTCGAAAATATTTTCTTTAGTTAAGACTTCTTCTTTTTTAAAGTCAAAACCAAATTCTAAAGCTAATTCTCCAATTTGACTTTCGTTTAAAATTGCGTTTTGATTCAACATCACTCCATGAGCAAAAAAGTATTTAACAATTTCAGTAATAGGCTTACCAATTTTTTTTGAAAAATCAGCGATTGATAGTGGTTCTGTGAAAACAAAAACTCCATCAATTAAACCTGTAGCTGTGGTTTCGTTTAGTTGTTGTTTGATGTTTTTTGTATGCTCTGCTGCGCGTTTTTTTGCAGCAACATTATTCGGTTTTTTATATTTATTGTTTTTAATCATACAAATAACTCCTTTCAGAAAGTTTTATAAAGCAGATTTAATAAGTTTAATTATATTGATATCTTCAGTACCAATTGCGACTTTTAATTTTTGACCACAAGCTTGGGCAATTTCTTCAACAGTTAATAAGTCATCAAAATATTCAATATTATAAAATTTGCATTTATCAGTTATTTTTTTCTTTTGACTTGGTCCCATATTTGAGCCAACAATCACTAATGAAACTTTGTTCGATTTGATAAAATCAAACAATTTTTCACCACTAATTATTTTTGTGCTATTAAAGGCCAAACCAATTGCATTAGTTAATTTTTTCTTATCCATTTTTATTATGCTCTTTTATTTCTAGTAATAAAGAATTGTAAATTTCTTCACTAACATTTTTTTTAAATGAACGTGATAATAAATTGCGTTTTTTGACTATTTCAAAAGCATTAATAGAAGGGAAAATATAAACCCCATGACCTGCTGCTTTAAAAGTTTTGTCAATAAAAATTTCATTTGCTTTATTTTTAACAATACGAATTAATTCATTTTTAATAAACATTTGGTTAGAAGAAATATCCTTACGAAAATTTGTTTTTTTATTTTTCGTAATATTCATCGTATTCATCGATGATTTCTTCATCTTCTTCAGTTTGTGATTCTTCTTCTAACTCATCAAAAGCTTCAATGTTAGCATTGATTTCTGCCAAATCAACAATTTCTTTGTCATTTTCTTCTTCAATTTCAAGCATATCAGAGTCATTAACATTAATTGCATTAGCTGCTTGTTTAGCTCTAATTTCTTCTTGAAATTTTTCTAATGCTTCATTGTCGATTTCAAAATGATTGTCTCGGCGAACTGAACGATTTTGATTAGGAACAAATGGTTTTTTAGCTTTACGTTTTGAAACATTCTCCAAGAACATTGGATCGTTTAGTTCGCTTTCTGAAATGTTTCCGTTTCATAAAATTTCTAAATCATCTATTTTAGCATTTTCAAGCGAATAAATATTAATTCTCATTTTTACAAGATTAACAACTAATCTTGCAGCCATTCCTGATTTTCCAATTGCTAATGATAATTGTTCATTAGGAACAATTACATCACATTCATTATTTTCTTCGTCAATGTTAACCGAAATAACTCTAACTGGAGCCATTGCATTAATTAAAAATTGTTTAAAATCAGTGTCATATTTAATAACATCGATTTGTTCTCCTTTTAATTCTTTTGTTACTGCTTTAATTCTTGAACCATTGCTTCCCACAACAGCTCCAACCGGTTCAACATTTTGATCGTGAGAATAAACAGCAATTTTAGCACGTTTACCAGGTTCACGAGAAACAGCTTTAATTTCCACAATTCCATCAGCGATTTCAGGAACTTGTTCTTCTACTAATTTGCTTAAAAAATTAGGCGCAACTCTTGAAATTGATAATTGTGAAAATTTAGCATCTTTAGATACTTCTTCAACATAAAAAGAAACAAATTGATTAATATCAAATTTTTCTCCTGGAATAATTTTTTGATTTCAAATCGAAGCTTGTGTTCCTTCAACATCAATTAAATAAGAAGTTCCTTGTTCGTTCATTCCCGTTACTTTTCCAGATAAAATCTCTCCAGTTTTAGCAACAAATTTAGCATAAACATTTTCACGTTCTGCTCCTCTAATTTTTTGTTGAATAATTTGACGTACTTGGTAAACTGCTAAACGTGAAAATTCATCATTAAAAGGTAGTTCTCTTTTAACTGTATCTCCAACTTCGATTGATTTACCAAATTCTTTTTGTGCATCAACCAAAGATATTTCTAATCAATCATCTTCAACTTCTTGATCTGTTACAACTAATTCTTGGAACATTTTAATTGTTCCTGCTTGTTCATCGATTACTGTTTGAACCTTTGCTTCAGTATCAAAAAATCTTTCATGAGCTTTTTGAAAACCTTCTTTAATTCCATTAAAAATTACTTCTTTATCGATTTTTTTCTCTGAAGCAATTTCACTAATTGCTTCTAATAATTCTGCACCGTTAATCATGGTACCTCCTAAAATTTAACTGCATATCTAATTTTAGATATATCTTTTCATGTGATTTTACTTTTCTTTTTTTGCCCTTTAATGAAGTATTCAATTGTAAATTCTTCACCATCAATAGAAACTAAGGTTCCGTTAGTTTCTTGTAGGCCATTAATAGGCTTTTTAAAAACAACATTAATGTATTGGTTTAAAGCTTTTTTTAATTCTTCAAAGTTACGAATATTTTTTTCTATTCCAGCAGATGCTATCTCTAACATATAAGGATCGCTAAGTTCATTAAATGAATCCATCATTTCTGATAAATGATCAGTTACTGTTGATAAAATGTCAAAATCTAAAGGTTTATTTGGTTGATTTAAATCTTCAACTAAAATTTGTAAAACATCGCTTTCAAATTCAGAATTTTTAATTTCTAAAACATCATAAACACATAAATTATTTTTTTGTAAAATTTCATTTGCCATTTCAATAATTTTGGTTTTGATACTTATGAATTTACTCATTAAATTCTCCTTTCATAAGAGCAATAAGAAAGCAAGCCTTTCGGCTTGCTGAGATTTATTAATCTTATTTCTATATTATACTAGAAAAATGTAATTTTTGTTCAAAGATAGTTATTTTGTTTTTCTCCTAAAAATTTGGTTAATTGAGAGTTCAACAAGTACTAAAGCAATTATCCCAAAAAATAACGAAAATGTAATATCGGACCATCAATGTCCTCGACAAACAACCAATGCAAAACTCATTGATGTTAAATGTAAAATAAACCAAACAATCAAAACTTTAATAGAATTATTTATTTTGTTTTTTCTGCCACATAGTATTCAAAAAAATGAACCAACACAATAAGTTCCATTTACATGACCCGAAGGAAATGCATATGCTAAACCTTGTTGAAGTTTAGGAAAATTAGGGTCACTGTTAAAACCGAAAAAGCCATTAAAATCTCACCAAGGTATTTCCAAACCTTCAGGGGCATTTCCAGATCAAGTACCATCAATGCTTTTTCAACCCTGTTTATCAAAACCGGGAATATTTGTGTTTTGGTAAATTTCTAAGTAACCATTTTCCTTAGCTAAAGTTTCGAATTGCATATTGTAAAGATAAGGTCGACTTGAAGAAATCTTTAAAAAGGCAACAACAAAGTAAGATAAGCAAAAAAATGAAACAATTTTAAGAGCTTGAATTCAATATTTGTCTTGAACAAAAGATTTCTTTTTAGCTAGTTTAAAATGAATTCAATAATATAAACTTAATAATATTACTGTTTGAAAAATAAAAATAACAATTTTTACAGTTTGCCTAACTTTAAAAGGTTGAAATAAGAGAACATCGATTCCGGGACCAAAACCAGTATTTTTTCAATTCATTTCAATAATTGAGTAAATATTATATGCTAACCAAGATAAAACCATTAATAAATAAATGGCAATTAATATCCAACGGTTTTTGAAATAAAAACCGTTTTGAGTTTTGTGAATTTTATATCTAAAAAAACTTTCTAACAAAATAAAGAAAGTTGCTGAACCAATTATTAAAAGTTCTGTTTCACCAATTTCAAGCATTGCTGCAACCCAATAATGAACTATTTTATATTCCATTCCTTGAGCAAATAAAATTGCACTATCTCATTCCAATTTCCAAAAAGATGTAAGAATAAACCCAATTAATCCAAGACAAAAGAAAGTTCCCATAGGAATTCATAATCATAAATAATTTAAATTCTTTTTTTTAATTAAAAAATCTGTTTTCAAAATATACCTCAAGTTTTATTTAAGTTAAAATATATCACATTATATCTAAATAAAAAAACAAAAAACCTAGCGAAAATTTCACTAGGTTACGACATTTTAATTAATTATTTTTTTAATAACTTCAATTTCTTGATTATTTAACTCTTTAACATAATTTAAGACTGCTTTTAATTTACCATGAACAGAAATATAATTACTTAATTCAACCGCTTCTTTATCTTCTGAAAAATGATAATTTAAGAGATCATTAAATGCTTGACTTAAATATTCGAATTTTAATCCTTTGCTTGCTGCAAAAAATAAAGGATTTAATATTCTTTCGTTTTTTTGCATTTTTGTAATTGGATTGCGAGCAATTCTTGACATTTCATCTTTAATTTTAGGATTATTAAATCTTTTTCAAATTGAAGAAATATATTCTTTAAGATATTTAATTTCAAAGTTATATTGCTGAGCAATAATTATTACTAATTCTGAAGTTAAATTATCAAAATAATTTTTTGTTTCATTAAATTTTAATGCATCTTGTAAAATGGGAATTTGAAATTTATCTATTGCATATCTATGCCATGAAAGTGCTGAATGAACACCGTTTAAAAGACAAATTTTTTTATTGATTTCTGAATCTAAATCTTTTGAATAAACAATGGTTTTAATTTTTGTAAAATTACTTGGTCATTGCTCCTCATCAACGATTCAAGAAAAATATTTTTCAACTTGAACATTTAAGCTGTCTCTTTCTTGATTAGGAACAATTCTATCAACTACCACATCAACAAAATGAAAAGGTAAAACATTAATTTTATTTTCAATTAATAATTTTTTGAAATAGCTAGAAACTCTATTACCGTTTTCACAACATAAAATCAACATTTCTTTATTGTTTTTAATTAATAAATCCGAAATATATTCAAAGTTTTTAATTAAAAATCGTAAATTTGGTTGACCGATTGAAATTGTGATTATTTTTGCATCAAGTAAATAATCATCAATTTTAGCTTTTAAAATATCATCAAGCAAATTCGCGGAAATATTTTTAATTAATATTTCGTTATCTTTTTCGGCTAATTCTTTTACTATATATTTTTTTTGTGTTTTTATTAAATTAATAACTTCGGGGTTAACATCTAAAAATTTAATTTCTCCAATTGCTGGGTCTTGTTTTAAAATTGGGGCAATAAAACCACGACCAATATTACCTGCTCCTAAATGAATTGTTTTCATCTATTCACCTTGTAACAATTTAAAGACTTTTTCTACTGTTACTTCCTTTTTTAGAAAACTTTTAACTAAATCAGCATCACTAAAAATTTCTGCAATATTTGCTAAAATTTCTAAATGATAATTATCTTTAGAGGCAATTCCAATTATAAAGTGAGCTTTTTCTTTACCAAAATCAACACCTTTTTTATAATGGTGAAAAACTATTCCCGTAGTTTTAACTAAACTAGCAGAACCAGTATCACCATGAGGAATTGCTACGTGATTTCCTATATAAGTTGTTAAATTATTTTCTCTTCTTAACATTGAATCAATGTATTCTTTTTGCACATAACCTAAATTTAATAAATGTTCTCCAGCAAACCGAATTGCTTCTTCTTTTGAAACACTATTTAGATTAACTTTAATATTTTCTAATTCTAGTACTTTTTTCATCCTATCCCTCGTTTTTATTTATTGACTAATATTTTTTTATAAATAATTTTTGATAATTTTTTGTGAATTAATTCTTTATTATTTATGACTGACATAAACGGCAAATTCAGAATGTTATCATAGTTTTTATGATCAATTTCTAAGGCCGAAATAATCAAATCAGAGTTTATATAATCTTCTTTAGTTAACATTGCATATGGTTTTGGTTCAATTAGCGCATTTTTATAAATTGTTTTAATATGATGTGACATCATTGCACTTTGTCCCATGCCACCAATGCAAACTGTTTTTATAGTTAATTTATAATCATAAATCATGGCATCAAATCAAACCATAATATATAAAAAGACTTCATAAGTTAAAATGTCATTAACATTTTCTTGTTTTAAAAATTTATCAAGAACTTCCTTAGTTACAAGCCAAATTTCGTTAAAATCTTTTATGTAATTAGCAATACCCTGAACATGAAAATCATTAATAAATTTATCATGAACTTGAAAAGAATTATTTTTAATATTTCTAGATAAATGATTTTTAATATTTAAAATAGCTTCATCATTTAAAAATACTTCATCCATAAATAACGCATTTATCTTTAAAGTTAACTCAGATACAATGCGATTAACTAAATTATTGTCATTATCAAAATTTTCATAAAAATTACTTAAAAGAATTTTTTTATTATCTTTTATGTAAATTTGATCCATTATTTCATCCAAATTTATTGATTCGCTTTTTTTTAAAATGGTTATTAATTTTAAATTTCTTGAATGATTTAATCAAAAAGTTATATAAAGACTTAGATAAATAATTTCATAATCTGAATTATTAAGATTCTTTTGCGTTTTTACAATAATTAAAGAATTAAAGATTTTATTAAACAAATCGATATTTCAATTAGCAACTAAATTACGATAAATATAAGGATTAAAAATTGGTTCAATTGACATATTTTTAATAATTGTTTTACCTTGTCTTGTGATAATTTGATTCAAAATTAAATTTAAATAAAGATCAATAATTTGACTTTCATTCATTTGTTTAAGAATTAAACCATCATTTTTAGAAGAAATTAATTCTTCTCCTTTTTGATTTAAACGTAAATTTAAAGAACTAATATCTTTTTTAATTGTTGTAATAGGGAAATCGATATTTAAAGCTATGTTATTTAAAGTTATTTTTTCTTCTGAATCTTTATTAAGAAACAAATTTAAAATATAAATTTGTCGTTCATAAGTTGTAAAAATATCATTTTCTTCAAAACTATAAAATTTTTTAAAAATATCTTTAGAATTACCCTTAAAAAAAACATCATTTTTTTCAAACATTATTTGACAACTAAATTTTTTTAACTTATTGTTAAGCGTTTCAACTGATCTTAATATGGTTTTTTCACTTACACTTAAATATTTTGAAAGATCTAATACATTAACCTTTTGGATATTTAATAATAAATATAAAATTTGTACATTTCTTTCGTTAGTTAGCATATTTAAGTTACCCCATATTTATTTGATATTTAATTTACTTAACTTTTTTCTTTAATTCTACAATAATATTTTCATAAAACTCATTATCTAAGAAATTACTAATACTTCTATGAATTGCGTTTGGCACTTTTTGTTTGGCTAAATTTGTTAATGTTTCTTGAGTAATGACAAATTCAGCATTTGTAGGTAATTCCTTAATTGGATAATTTTTAACTTCAATATCTAATCCTGCAGCTTTAATTTTCTTTCGTAATAAACCTGCTCCCATAGCTGAACTTCCCATTCCTGCTTCACAAGCAAAAATAATAAGTTTTGGCATTTCGTTGATTTCATTTTTTACAGTATCAGTTTTAATTACTTTTGATTCTTTTCCTTTTAATTTAACCGTTTGTAATTTAGCTACGTTTAAACTTTCTTGATTTTGTTTTGCATATTTTTTTCTGTTAATAATAAAAATTAATGAAGTAATAATTAATGAAGTAACACAAGAAGCAGCGATACCTCCAGCAATTGCAGCATAGTTTCCAGCACCATTGGCACCTGCTACTGCGAAAATGGCAATGATTGATCCTGGGCTAGCTGGGGCAACAAGTCCGGCTCCAGCAATTTGGAAGACAGCATCTCCAACAAGACCTCCACCAATTAAGGCAATTATAAATGCAGGTCTCATTAATGCGAATGGGAAGTAAACTTCATGAATTCCTCCAAAGAATTGAATAATTGAAGCCCCCCCCGCTTGTCCTCTTAATTTTTTATCAAAAATCATAATTGCTAACATCATTCCCAATCCTGTTCCTGGGTTAGCTTCTAATAAGAATAAGATTGATTTTCCTGCTTCAGCTGCTTCTGGAATTCCTAAAGTCGTAAAAATTCCATGATTAATAGCATTATTTAAGAATAAGATTTTTGCAGGTTCAACAATTATTGCGGCTAGGAAAATAATATTATTATTTACAAGTCCTCCCACAATTAACATAAATAAATATGAAATACCGTTAATAACTCATGGCATTCCATAAAAAGCCCCTAATGCTAAAGCAGCTCCAATAATACCCATTGAAAAGTTGTTTACTAGCATTTCAAAACCTTGTCTAATTTTACCTTCAATAAGTTTATCAAAACCTTTTAAAACTCCAGCAGCAATCGGTCCTACGATCATTGCTCCTAAAAATTGTGGTGATGCAGCTGCACCATCTCATCAACCTGGGTTATATTTGTTTCCGGCTATTACTCCGAAAACAACAAAGGCTGCCATAATTCCTCCACGATTACCGTGAACAATTTTTCCAGCATGGAAACCTATTAAAATAGGAATTAGATAAGCAATCATCGGTCCTACTACATAATCATTTATTTGTGCAACTGGTGTTCATCCAGTTGGAATAAAGAATGCAGTCAATAAACCTCAACCAATAATTACACCAATGATTGGCATAATCATCGCACTTAATCATCCACCAAATTTTTGACTTCTGCGCATCATAACTTTACCATTAAAGTTATTTAAGAAAAATAACTTCATTTGCTGTTTATGACTTAGATTTTTGTTTAACTCTTTTTGTATTTCTTTCATTTTTTTATTCCTTTCCTAATTTAATTATTCCCTTTTAACAATAAAAGTATAATTTTGAGAATAAATTATTTGTCTAATTTTCCGACAAAAAAAATAATTTTGGAAAATTTAATTCAAATTTTTTTTAAAGTATAGTGTAAAAAATAACACAAATACAAAAATATATTAAAAAACAATATAAAAAAATCCAAACATTGATCTAATGTTGGATTTTTACAATTTATTTAACTTCTTTATAAAAGTCAACTAATTTTTTTCTAATTTTTTTAGCATGATTTTTATTTTTAGTTTCTTCAAATATTTTTCCTAGGGCCATACCTAAACAAATAAATTCATCTTTTTGAATTAAATTTTTTTCTCAAAATAATTCATTTAGTTTTTTACCATCAAATCCTTCCATGATACAAGTATCAATGTCTTTTTCAGCTGCAGCAACAGTTACTATTCCTGAGGCAATGTATGCTGATTTTGAAGATCATTCATTAGCCAGACGTTCATTATCACCAAATCTTACTTCATAACTATTTTTAATATTATTAATAAAATTTAAAGATTTTTCACTTGTAACATCACCCATAATATCACCAACAGATTTCTCAATTGTTTCATTTAAAATTTTTGTTCCGCTATCAGCAACAAATAAAAAATAATCTGATGCTGTAATAAAATTAAGTTGGTTATAAAAAAGTGAGTTTAATGACTCTCTAAATTCTGATTGTGGCAAATGAATAATTTTGAAATTTTGTAATCCATATGATGTTGGGGCCATTCTTGCTGCTTCAATTAAGTCCATAACATCTTGCTTATTTATAATCAACTCTTTTGCGAATGCTCTAGCCGAGCTTCTTAATACCATTAGTTCGTTAATATTTTTTGACATAATAATTCTCCCTTAAATAAAAAATATTTAGCAGATATTCAAATTAATCCGCTAAATATTATTCTACCTTAAAAATAAGCTATTATTTTTTAATAATTGTTGTGAATTTGTCCTCATCCATTCTTTCTTTTTCAAAGAAATGAACCATGTTGTCATCTAGGTCAGCTTTACCAATTCCAATTGCAACAGATACACTTTCTTCTTGACGGTTTATTAGATTGTGTTTTTCTAAAATAGCCTCAACTGCGTTACGATCAAAACCTTCATAAGGAGATGAATCTAAACCTAAATCTGCTACTGCAATCATTGCTGTCCCTAAAGCGATATAAGTTTGTTTAGCTGATCATTCATCAGGGTTAACATTATTGGTTGCTCAGTTATTTAAAACAGCATTTTTCATAACATCTCTAATTTCGATTGCTGAATCTGGTATTGCTTTGTTAAACGAATTATTCATTGTTTTATTTCTGATTTTATTTTCTTTGTCGTGTAAAAAAATAATAACGTGTGATGAATTAATAAATGATGGTTGATTATATCAAACTGGAGCTAATTCATCTCTTAATTGTCCTCTAGGAACTACAATAATACGATAACATCATACTCCGTAACTCATTGATGTTCAACGAATCGATTCAGTGATCAATCTTAGTTGCTCATCTGTTATAGTGAAACCAGATTTCATTCTTTTGGTTGCACGTCTATTTCTTACCAATTCAAAAACATAACTGTTTTTTTGATTATTCATAAAATACCTCTTCTTAGAACAAATCCTAAGTTTGTTCTTGGATATATTCTACACCTAATAAAAATAAATCAATAAATGAAATTAATGAATTCAGCTTGTTAAAATTCAAATGTTAACTGTTCATCATTAGATAAAGAATCAGTAATTCCTAAATTTTCAAAAGTTTTTAATTGAGTTTGAGTAACTTGAGTACGAGTTTTCAAATCCGAAAGCGAAGAAAATTGCTTAACACTTCTTGCGTTAATAATTGATTGTTGACCGGCTTCACCTAATGAATCAATTACAACAAAAGGAGGATAAATAACTTTTTGCCCTGTTTTTCCATCTATTTCAATTAAAAATTTATTTCCAAGCGATTTGTTAAAATCGATATTTTTAATCTTTATTCCTCTTGACAACATTTCTAATTGTACTTCATAAGTTGTCATTAACCCAATTTCTTTGGCTGTAGCAATTTTTTGATTCACTTTAGTTTGATGTTCATTTAATTTTTGCAAAATTGCATCATAACCTTTTAAAGTTACTTCCAAGTCAAAAAAATCAGATCTAGTAGTAAAGTATGTTGTGTAGTATTCAATTGGATAATGTACTTTATATCAAGCTACACGATAAGCCATAAGTACGTAAGCAGTAGCATGTGCTTTGGGAAACATATATTTAATTTTTAAACATGAATCAATATATCAATCAGGAACATTTTTTGATTTCATAAGATTAATTCAATTATTTTTTAAACCTTTACCTTTACGCACTGATTCCATAATCGCAAAAGCATCACCAGGTTCTAGTCCCATATTCATTAAATAAACCATAATATCATCTCTACATCCGATGACAGTAGAAATTGATGCAAGGTTTTGTGAAATTAATGTTTGTGCATTGTTGATTCATACATCAGTCCCATGCGAAAGACCAGAAATTTGAACTAAATCTGCAAATGTTTTTGGCTTAGTTTCTTTTAACATAGATCTAACAAATTGAGTCCCAAATTCAGGAATACCTAAAGCCCCTGTTGTTTCATTGTTTATATCTTCAGGTTTAATTCCCAAAACATCTAATCCACCAAATAAAGAATAAACTTTTTCATCATTGGTTGGGATTGTAATTGGATCTACTCCTGTTAAATCTTTTAACATTTTTAAAGCGGTAGGATCTACATGTCCTAAAATATCCATTTTAAGTAAGTTATCGTGAATTGACGAAAAATCAAAATGGGTGGTTTTTCATGTACTATCAGGTTTATCAGCTGGGTAATTAACTGGAGTAAAATCTTCAATTTCAAATTCTTGAGGTAGAATAATAATTCCCCCTGGGTGCTGACCAGTTGTTCTTTTAACTCCTTCAGCCAAACCAGCAATTCTTTCAATTTCGACTTTCCTTGGTTGATTACCATAGTCAAAATGAGATTCAAAATATCCTCTAACATATCCAAAAGCTGTTTTATTAGCAACGGTACTAATTGTTCCTGCTCTAAACGCATTATTTTGCCCAAACATTTGTTTAGTAAAATTGTGCGCGATTGGTTGGTATTCTCCTGAAAAATTTAGATCGATATCTGGAACTTTATCCCCATCAAAACCTAAAAAAGTTTCAAAAGGAATATCATGACCTTCACCAATTAAAGGGTTATCACATTCTGGACATTTTCTTTTTGGTAAATCATAGCCACATCGAAATTGTGGATCAGTATCAAAATCTGAAAATTTGCAATTAGGGCATAAATAATGGGCTTTAAGAGGATTAACCTCAGTGATGCTTGACATAGTTGCAACAAATGAAGAACCGACTGAACCACGGGAACCTACTAAATAACCATCAGTTAATGATTTTTCAACTAATTTATGAGAAATTCAATAAATAACTCCAAATCCATGTTTAGTTATTGAATTAAGTTCTCTTTCAAGACGATCAAAAACAATCTTAGGTAAAGATTCACCATATAATTGATGTGCTTTTTCATAACATTTATTTCTTAATAATTCATTAACATTATCAATTTTAGGGTCATAAGTACCAGTTTTAAGGGCTTGAATATCATTATCAACCATTTCAGCAATTAAATTACTATTTTTAATCACTATTTCATTAACGAATTCTTCATCTTCTAGTCACGAAAATTCTTCAAGCATTTCTGATGTTGTTCTTAAATGTTGTTCTGGAAAGTCTTTAACACGATTTTTAAAGTCGAATAAAGGGTGATTTTCTCCCCCCAGACCTTTAGCATTTATATAAATTTCACGAATTAATTTTAATTCAGGATCAACATAATGAGCATCACTAGAAGCTACAATTAATTTGTTGTTTTCCTTAGCTGCTTTAATAATAATTTTGATTGTACGTTTAAGTTCAAATTCATCTAATGTATCATTTTGTAATAAATTTTTAAAAACACTTAGCGGTTGAATTTCCACATAATCATAAAACTTAATTTTTTCTTTCAATACGTCATATGTATTAGTTCTTGCTAAATCAAAAATTTCACCATTAACACAAGATGTGCCGATAAGAATATTATCGTTATTTCTGAACTCAGTTAATTTACTTTGAAATATTTTTGGACTACCTAACATCGATTCTGTGTGTGTATGAGAAATTATTTTATATAAATCTTTCAAACCTATTTGGTTTTTAGCTATAACGGTTGTGTGAAATCCTCTTGTTCTTACGAAATTCATGTTTTCAGCTTTGTTTTCAACATGAACTTTATTTCAATCTTCATCAGTATTTAATTCTATATTCATTTTAGCATCATGTCACATATGTTCATAAACGTCAGTTAAAATATCCGCATCATAATCAGCACGGTGAGCAATTTTCTCATCATAAATAATTCCCGTTTTTTTAGCAACAGTTCCTAATCTAAAGTTTTTTAATTTTGGATACATTGCACGAGCAATTGACAGTGTGTCAACTACTGTATTTGTTAGCTCGGGGTAACCTAATTTTTTAGCAAACGATTGTAAAAAATTAAAGTCAAAATTAGCATTGTGAGCAACTAAGATAGCATCTTTAATAATTTCATAAATTTCTTTAAAAGCAATTTCTATGCCTGGTTTATCTTCCAACATTTCATCGCTAATATGAGTTAATTCTTTTGTGAAAGTCTTTAAAACAGTTTTAGGTTTTATTAAAATATCTTTTCTAACTCTATTTCCGGTTTTGTAATCATAAATTACAGCTCCAAATTCAATAATTTCATCAAATTCTGGTGATAATCCCGTTGTTTCTAAGTCGAAAATTACAAATTTCGATTCACGTAATTTTTTGCCTTTGGGGTTTTTTACATATCAAAGTTCATCAAGAAGCATTGTTAATTCACAACCATAGATTAACTTTAAAGGATTTTGATCTTTTTCTTTACGTTTTTTATTAACTTCTTTAATAGCTAAAAAAGCATCAGGAAAAGATTGAACATTAGTATGATCAGTTATTGCAATTGCATTTCAGTTTCAAGAATCTGCTCTTTTAATATAGTCTTTAACATGACTAACTCCATCCATAACAGACATTTTGGTATGATTATGCAATTCAACTCTTTTAATAGGTGCATGATCTTCTCTAGTTGCAATCTTGCGTTCGATTTTTTGAAAACTATCAACAGTAAAAGTGGTTTCACCTTCATATTGGTTAAAACCTGTTTTTCCTTTTAAAGCGATTCAATCACCAACTTTAATTCTTTCTTCAAACATTTCTTTAGCATTATCAGCATTTTTTTCGTCTTCTGTCAAAGGGTCTAACAAACACATACCTTGATCTTTACCAAAATAAGTAGCTTTAATAGAAGAAGTATTATCAGTAACTGCAAAAGAATAAATTTTTCTTCCTGTTTTAGAATTTTTAACTTCTAAATTCATAATCATTGCATGAATAACAATATTTTGAGCATCATCTTCAATATCTATTAATTTTTCATAAGAAGGTTCATCCATTTTTGTTGTTCTTCTAAAATTATTGTTTGGATGTGGGGTGTAAGAAGTTCTTTTTTCTTGCACTTGCAATTCAGTTTTACTATTAATTGCAACTTGTTGTTCTAATAGTTGTTGATAATGCAGTTCTTTTTTGAACAATTCATCTTCGCCGCTATCAATAACATCAACTGTGTATTGTAAATTTTTAAAACCATATTGTTGCATTTTTGCTTTCAAATAACTTAACTCTTTTTCTAAATCATTTTTTTGAGAATTAGAATCAACATTTAGTTTGATTATTCCTTCATCAATACTTAAATGTATTTTAGTATTATCAATAAAATTTCAGGCCCCACCTTTTTTTTGCGATTTAAATTTTTTAATAAAATCTATGTAGTCATGAACTAATTCTTCATCTAACATTTGATATTTAACATCAATTGTTATTTTAGTTTTTAAATTTTGATTATTCGCAAAACCTTCGTTCAAAATTTTTATAAATCTAATTGGTAAAAAATTTGGTGTGGCCAATTTTAAATAACATTTTCTTTTTTCTTGAGAAACTATTAATTCATCAACAATTTCCATGTCATCAAAAAAAACCAAATCTTCCTCATCAATTTGGATATTAAAATTTTGAAATATATTTTTTATTTCTTTTTTCATAAAGCTCCACTTCTACTTAATAAACATTGTTATTAAAAACATAAAGAAAAAGACAAAAACAAATGAGTCTAAACGATCCAGAACTCCACCATGTCCAGGAATTAGTTTAGAGTAATCTTTAATATTTACATAACGCTTAATTGCACTAAAAAATAAATCTCCAACATGAGCCAAAATACTAATAACAAAAGTTAATAAGAACAAGAAAATTCCGGGAATTCAATCACCAATATTTGTTTTTAAATTATAAAACGGTACAGAAAAAGGACCATAAGCAGCATTATCAGTTAAATAAAAGGGCAGTATTGCTATCAAAGAACCTATAATCAGAGCAACAATAGAACCTATTACTGCACCTTCAACTGATTTTTTAGGACTGATGCTTGGAGCTAACTTGGTTTTTCCAAACATTGTTCCTCCTAAGTAAGCGAAAGAATCAGTTAAAATAATTACTATTCAAATTCAAATAACTGTTGAGAAAGAGTATTTGGGAATATCACCATTCATTGAAAGTGAAATATAATTAAATCCCTTCATCCCAAAAACTACTAAGAGCATAACTACTGTCAATATTAAACTTTTACGATATGAAAATTCAGCTTTAGAAAATTTAGTAAAAACAATTGTTGACAAAGCAATTAATATAACAAGAATTAAAGATTGTCATCATTTATATCATTCATTCACTTTTAAATCTTTGTAAATTAAAAGATCTAAATCACCTGAAATAGGAAAATAAAATAAAATTAATGCCATACCAATTATTGGAATAACTACATATCATTCCTTAATTCCTATCGCTCTAATTAATTCATACACCATAGATGTTAATAATGCCATTGAAGCAACAACAAAGATGTAATGAGGGACAGCAACATTAATTTGTAAATTATGTCTAATACCTTCTGTATAAAGAATTGATAAACCAACGTATGTTATTAACAATAGCAACATTACAGAAGTACTAATTAATCTAATTGTTAAATCATTTAAAAATTTTTTAGAATGGAGAGTTTCATTTACTTTAATTTTAGTCATAGATTCTCCTTTTGTATCAAAAATATTTTACCAATTTTAGATAAAAAAACCTACCGCAAAAGTAGGTTAATTATTATTTGACAATAATCAGTTTCCTTGGTGAAGAAGTCAACATTTCATAACCGTTTTCAGTTACCAAAATATCATCTTCGATTCTTACACCACCAACTCCAGGAATGTAAATTCCTGGCTCTACAGTAATTGTCATATTTTTAGTTAAAATTGATTTTGAAATAGCGTTTTCATAAGGTTCTTCATGAATTTCTACACCAATACCGTGACCTAAACCATGATCGAAATAACCTTCATAACCTTTTTGAGCAATAAATTTAGCAACTTCATTGTGAATGAAACCAGCGTTTTGACCAGCTTTTACTAAAGATATCCCCAAACTTTGAGCTTCAAAAACAGTGTTGTAAATATCTAATAACTTAGCATCTTTAATTTCTCCAAGCGCAAAAGTTCTTGTTTGGTCTGAACAATATCCATTGTAAAAACATCCCATATCTAAAGTTATCAACTCTCCTAATGCTAATTTTTTATCAGTAGGAACAGCGTGTGGCATACTTCCATTAATTCCTGAAGCAATAATTGTATCAAAACTCAACTTATCTGCTCCGAAAGCAAAAAATTGATCACTAACAAAGCGTGCAAGTTCTTTTTCAGTTATTCCTGGTTTTACAAATTTTAAAACTGTTTGAAAAACTTGATCAGTAATGTCGCAAGCTTTTTGAATTTGTTCAATTTCTCATTGATCTTTAACCATTCTCATTCCTGAACAATCAACAGGAATTAGTTTTTGGTTTATAAACGCATTTTTAAATCCTAAATATTGTTTATAAATTATCCAATCAGATTCAAATGCAATGTTTTGAATATTTTCATTTTTTAAAACATTGTTCATTTCTTCTCAAACGCTTTTACCAAAATGTTTAATGTGATCAATATTTTGCAAATCTTTTTGGTTTTTAGCAGCAGTTATATATCGGCCATCTAAGAATAAATAACTTTGTTTTTTAGTAATAATCAAATATCCCATCGATGAATGGAAACGTGAAAATCAATATCTATTTTCTGGAGAATGTAAAATAATAGCATCAGCTTTGTTTTGTTCTAGCAATTTTTTGATTATGTCCATTTTATTCATTTTCTTAACCTCTTGAATCTTTGCTAATATTTTATAGTAAAAAATAGTCCTTTTAAGACTATTTTTTTTGTTTGTGAATTTCATGCTTGTTACAATTTGCACAATATTTTGAAGCTTCAATTTTTTCTTTTTTCTTATCGTTTTTACCGATGTAGTTTTCGTTCTTACATATTGTACATCTTAAAATAATTTTTTCGCGCATCTCTCTTCACCTCTCAATGGAAACAACATTAATATGTGAAAAGATATTTCACATTACTTGCTAATAATACCAAGGATGTACTAAATAATCAACACTTATGAAAAATATATTTTTCCTACCAAAAGTGGAGTTTTTACTTCACCAACAAATAATATATTATATAATTATATTTATAAATGTATTGCAGGAGGAACTATGAAAAAAATGCTTTCAATTTTAGGGGTGATTGGACTAACCGCAACAGCTGGTTTTAGTGTTGTCGCTTGCGGAACTAGTAACTCTGAATTCGATAATATTATGAACTTCATTAATGCCACAAGAGGGCATTTCGATGAAGAGGGTAATCCAATTATTGGTAAAGAAGCTGCAACGAGTATTTTGTACATTGGTGCTAAAGATAGCACAAATTCAAAATCTTTTGAATTTGCCTTAACACATAACACTAAACTAAAAGTTAGTAGTTTAGAAAAGGCTAATGAGGAATTAAATAATTCAAATAGCGGATGAGCTACCTTAAAAAATCCTGATAAAGATCAAATGACAATGGAAACAGAAGCAATAATCAATACTGATACAAATTCAGAAAAGTATGGAGAAGTAAAAGAAAAAAGCAAAATACCTCTTTACGGGATGAAAAATAAAGATAATTCATTATCTGAAAAATTGAGTTTTAATTCATTAATTCTTGAGTCATGAGAACAATTTGGAAATAGCAACACTTTTTCTAAATTAATAAACGATTATTTAAAAACAGACATATTAGTTCAATACCAATCTTTAAATAATACTTCAGTAGGACCTACAGGCCAAAACGCAAAAACTGCTATGGAAGAAATAATTAAAAAAATAGAAGAACAATTTAAAAAAGGTCCTTTATTTTTAATTTTTACAAATGGTCATTTTACAGGACTGGTTAATGGTTGAAAAGATTACTACAAAACTACTGAACCGATTAATAAAGAGTTATTAAACGAACAAATAAATGATTGAGAAAATAACATTTCAGAAATTATAAAATCAGGATATAAAGGTGAAAAAATTATTTCAAAGGACTTTAATAATACAAACAGCTTTTCAGGAGTTGATACAGATTCTAAATGAGATGATGATTTACCACCTTTAAAATTAAAAGAAACAACATATAAATTTAATATTTCTAAAAAATATGCCGCTTAGAGGCATTTTTTATTATTCAAATAAATTTTAAAATAAAAAAATCACTCCTAAAAGTGATCGATTTTTAAAATGGTCCCCAAGGCCGGACTTGAACCGGCACGGGATATAAAGCCCGTTGGATTTTAAGTCCAATGCGTCTACCGATTCCGCCACTTGGGGATTAAAACCAAAATATAAATAAATGGTGATTCGTCGGAGGCTCGAACTCCGGACCCACTGGTTAAAAGCCAGTTGCTCTACCGACTGAGCTAACGAATCATGATAAATGGCTGGGCCAGCTGGATTCGAACCGGCGCATGAAGGAGTCAAAGTCCTTTGCCTTACCGCTTGGCTATGGCCCAATATAAATGGTGGAAGGGGAGGGATTCGAACCCCCGAACCGAAAGGAAGTGGGTTACAGCCACCCGCGTTTAGCCACTTCGCTACCCTTCCATATTATAATGGTGCTGACTATAGGAGTCGAACCTACGACCTATTGATTACTAGTCAATTGCTCTACCAACTGAGCTAAGTCAGCGTGTTAATCACGCATAGAATTTTAAGTTATATGTGCTTTGCGCGTTTTAAGAAAACACCCTATTATTTTGCCCTATTTTTATTTTAATTTCAAGCAATAAAATAAAAAAAATTGTTGATTAATCAACAATTTTAAATAAATCTTTAAGTGATTTTTTTTCTTTTGATTTTTTAGCAACCTTTTTTTCTTTTTTAGGTTTTCTTAATTCCATTGATGGCTCTTTGTTTTTTCATTCTTGTAAATTGGCAATGACTTCTTTACGAACATTTTTTGTTAGATCTTCTGTTTTTAAAGAAATATGTTTAGTGCCCATAATTGGTTTTCCGAAAATTACTTTAATAACTAAACGTTTAGAATTTTTATCTCTATTTTCTTTAGTTGCTTTATAAGAGTTAATGATTGAAACAGGTACAACTGGAGCATTTGCCATTTGTGCTACTTTTAAAGATGCTGAATGAAATTTACCAACTTCTTGACTTCCGCTTCTTGTTCCTTCTGGGAAAATCACTAAACTACGTTTGTAATCAACTACTAATTCTTTTGCATCCTTAAAGGCTTCTAAAGCAGAGCGAGGATTATTTCTATCTAAAGGAACACAATCAATTAATCTTACAAAATTCTTCATACTTTTTGATTCTCATAACTCTTTTTTAGCAATAAAAGCAAGAGGTTGTTGTAGAGAAAAATCATTAATAGCTAATAATACTAGTGGGTCAATATTTGATTGATGATTTGGAACTAAAACAACTCCTTTATCTAGTCAATTTTCAATTCCTTCTACTTTAATATCGATGTTTGAAACATACATTAATCTATTAACTACTTTTTTAACTCAGTTATAGCAATATTCTTCACTATAAGTCCCTGGCACTTTACGATTTTTCTTAATAATCTTTTTAGCTTTTGATTTAATTCTTGCCACTGCTGGTCACATATAAATCATTTTAATTGGGTCTAAATAAAATTTTTCAACTTCTTCTTTTTGGTTTTTCTTCCCTTTAACCACAACTTCATTCATTTCTAATTTTTCTTCGACTACATTTGATGCTTCTTTTGTAATGTTTTTTTCTTCACTAATAACTTTTTTAATTTTTGTCTTTTGTTCCATGTTTTTAATAACCTCTTTTTCAATATTCGATGATAAATTCTGGATAATCTTCACTTGATTCTAATTTAAAATTTTTGTAATCAAAATTAGATATAAAAGTATCTCCTTGATAATCATTTTTTACAACTGTTTTTATTATCTCATTTGCGAATGGAAAAAAAAGTGTATAAACAACATTTCCCCCGATGACAAACAAATTGTTTTGATCATTATTAGTATATTTCTTAACCAATTCAGTAATGTCGCTAATGATGATTAAATTTTCAAAATTTAAATCTTGATATTTTTCTTTAGAATTAGTTAATACATAATTCGTTCTTCCAGGTAGTGGCTTTTTATTCATTGAATCAAAAGTTTTAGAACCCATAAGCACATCTTGGCCTTTA
This sequence comes from Williamsoniiplasma somnilux, assembly GCF_002804005.1. Classification (NCBI taxonomy): domain Bacteria; kingdom Bacillati; phylum Mycoplasmatota; class Mollicutes; order Entomoplasmatales; genus Williamsoniiplasma; species Williamsoniiplasma somnilux. The sequence continues at coordinate 359,397 of NZ_CP024965.1, read as the reverse complement.
GTGGTACGAATAAAATGTTGCATTTCTTCTTTTATATTTCAAGGAAGTTTTCCTTGTGCTCCAATTACTCCGTTTTGAGTTTGCGCTCAAATCATTTTAATCATTAAACAGCCACCTCACCTTTAATTGGAGCATCAAATTCATAATCAATAATTTCAATATCTTCAAATTTTACATCGAAAATTGAAGTAAAATTTTTAACTGCAATTTTTGGTAATTTATGAGGAGTTCTTGATAATTGCAATTTAGCTTGTTCAACATGATTTAAATAAATGTGAGTATCTCCGGTTGTGTGAACAAATTCTCCAGCTATTAAATCGCATTCTTGAGCAACCAAAAATAATAACAATGCGTATGACGCAATATTAAAAGGCACTCCCAAAAATAAATCAGCACTACGTTGATATAATTGAATATTTAAAATGTTCTTACCATTTTTATTTTCAGTTACATAAAATTGAAACATTGTATGGCATGGAGGTAATGCCATTTGACCAATTTCAGTAGGATTTCATGCAGAAACTATTAAGCGTCTTGAAAAAGGATTTTTTTTAATCTCATTAATAATTCATTCTAATTGATCTACTCCATTAAAATTTCTTCATTGTTTTCCGTAAACAGGACCTAAATTACCATATTTGTTAGCAAAATCTATGTTAGTTTTAATTTTTTCAACAAACTCAGCCAATGATTCATTGTTAAAGTCGGCAGATTTTTTAAATGCTTCATATGGTCATTCATTTCAAATATTTACTTTATTGTCAACAAGGTATTTTATATTAGTGTCTCCTGCAATGAATCATAATAATTCATGAAAAATTCCTTTATAAAATACCTTCTTAGTTGTAACCAACGGAAAACCTTCACGCAAATCATATCGTGCTTGAGTTGCGAATAACGAAATAGTTCCTGTTCCAGTTCTATCTTGTTTTTTAATTCCGTTTTCCAGCACATTCTTTAATACATCTAGATATTGTTTCATGTTAATCTCCTATTCAACTCGCAATTGCAATACTATACTTTTTTTCATGAGATAAAGACACAACGATGTTACTTAAATTTTTGTTTTTAATTAATAATTTATTATTATCGTAACCTAATTCTATTTCATTTAAATTTATTTTTTTGGTGGTTTTAAGAACTTTAAAAATAGCTTCTTTAGCAGCTCATCTACCAGCTGCAAATTCTTTTTTACGCTTTTTGGAAGTAAAATTTTCCATCATTTTTAATTCTGTTTTTGTTAAAAATTTAATAAGAAAATTATAATTTATTTTGATTCTAGAATTCTTAACAATATCAATACCTAATTCTTGTCGCATAAAATTCCTCACATGACTAAATTTTAACATTTATGCGAAAAAAAACTAAATAGAATACTATTTAGTTTTTACTTCAATTTTAATTTCAATATTTGGTAGTTGATTGTATTCAACTTTTGCTGATTCAAACATTTTTTTAGAAGCTTTGACGCTATCTGTTGAAGCGTATTTATCTTCTAAATAAAAAACTTTTGAAATTCCCGCTTGGATAATTATTTTTGCACATTCATTGCAAGGAAAAAGATTTACATATAAATGACAGTTAGTTAAATCGCTTCTAGCAGCTACAATCGCATTTAATTCTGCATGAGCAACATAAGGATATTTGGTTTTCTTTCAATCTTCACTAGTTCTTGATCATGGAAATTCTTCATCATCAACTCCACGAGGAAAACCATTATAACCTGTTGAAACAATTTGATTGATAGAATTTACAACAACAGCTCCAACTTGTGTATTAGGATCTTTACTTCGCATTGCTGATACATGAGCAACAGCCATGAAGTATTCTTGTCATTTTAAATAATTTTTTCTTTTATCCATTTTAACCCCCATTATCTAGTTAATAATAATGCTGATAACGCCATTGGTCCCTAAACGCAATTGAGCGTCTCAACCAATTTTTTGAATAATATTATTAGCAATATCAACGTTATTTAGTAAATCTTTATCTAGATAAACTTTTAAAGCCATTAGTGTATTCATGTCAATTGGAGTCCCATAACGCGGAACTCATACAAAAACAGTTGGCACAATTATAATTGCTAGTAAAATAATTGCTGCTAAAATGTGTGTTCAATTTAAATCTTTAAAATTCTTCTTAATTATCATTTCAATTAAAGCTCCGGAAGCAAACCCAACTCCAATTGCAATAAATTGCATTTTGTTGCCAAACATTAATTGAACAAAAATTAATATTATTATTGGACCAATTAATTTCATTCTTGTAAATGTCGCTTTTGGGGTCTTTTCCATAGCAACGCTCATAATTGTAATTCCAATCAAGATTGCTAAAACAGGTAATAATCCTCCAGTTACAATTGAAGGCGGTAACATAACTGAACTAAAAAATCCCGTTAAGACATAAGCCAGAATAAAAGCTATAAACATTTTAATCGGTCCTGCTGTATTTTCGGATAACCTCGAAACATTAAATAAAGAATAACCAGCAATACCGATAATTACCAAGTTGGTAATTAAGTTTGAACTTGGAGTTGCAAATCCATAGGTTAGAACTCTCCAACCCTGTTCTCCAGCAATTGTTAAATTAAAATTAGTCCCCCCCGTTAATAGAGTTTGCAATTGAGAATAAAGATTCGGGTTTAAAGAAGCAAGACTTTGAATGCCCATATTCATTGTTAATAAAACAAAAATTAAAGGGACAGCTGCAAACGCGGCAATTATTAATCAAGTTACTGTTAATCTATTAGCACGTAAATTTACTTGAAATTTATTAAATTCATCACGCATTTCATCAAGAGTTGGTAAATCTTTAATCGCCTCTTCATTATCAATGTTTGTTGCTTTTTTAAAAAATGGTTGATCAGAATTTTTCTTAATTGATAAAAGATTTATTCTTGCGTAAAAATTTTTAAGATTATTTTTTAGTTCACCTTCGCCACACTTAATAACTGTAAGATTTTCATTTTGTGTTACTTGATTTTGTTTATTATCAATTACAATATTTAAAATTTTTACAGCATGATGATTACTTATTTTGACTTTTTCTAAAATCTTGAGTAATTCTTCGTTTTCTAAATTAATAGTATAGTTTTCACCAGCTAAAACAATTAAGCCATATTCATTTTCATTAGAGTAAAAATAAATTAAATCATTAATTTCTTTGGATTTAATCATTTTATATTTTTCAATTTTTACAAAATATTTAATTAAACCTAATTTTATTTCTTTATATGAAAAATCCATAACCTTATTTACCTCTTAATTCTTTAATTTTATCATTAAATTCGTCAGGAATTGGCGCTTCAAACTCCATTCTTTCTTTTGTAATCGGGTGATTAAAAATTAATTTTGAAGCATGTAAAAATTGCCCAAACTTAGTATCCTTGTCGTTAATTCTCCCGTAAGTTGGATCACCAACAATTGGATGTTTTATAAAATTAAAGTGAACTCTAATTTGATGTGTTCTTCCGGTTTCGATATTACATTTAATCAACGCTGTGTTGCTATATTCAAAATTTTCAATTACTTCAAAATTTGTTTTTGCAGATTTAGAATGTTTGCTTGTTACAACCATTTTTTTACGATCATTAGGGTGACGTCCTATCGGAGCATCGATGATTCCTTTACTTGGTTCAATATTTCCTCACACTAAAGCTATATATTCTTTGTAAACTTCATGATTTGCAATCATTTCACTCATTACACGGTGAGATTTATCGTTTTTAGCAACAATTAACAAACCTGTTGTTTGCTTATCTAAACGATGAACTATTCCTGGTCTTTCGACTCCACCGATTGAAGATAAATCTTCAATCGCATCTAATAGTCCGTTAACTAAAGTTCCCGAACGATTACCAGCTCCTGGATGTACAACTAAATCATTCGGTTTATTAATAACTAAAATATCAGCATCTTCATATATTATTTCAAATTCAATTTTTTCAGCAGTTATTTCTGTTTTTTTAGCTTCAGGAATGGTTACTTCAATAATATCACCAACAATAATTGCCATTTTTTGTGATGCAGCAATTTCACCATTTACAGTTACTAAATTTTGCTCAATTAATTTTTGAATCATAGAACGTGAAAAATCAAAATTATCTTTAAATAATTCTGTTAATAATTTGTCTAATCTTTCAGAATTTTTTTCTGCAATAAATTTTGATTTTTCGTTCATTATTTCTCCTTATTTTTAGATTCAATTTTAGACTTTTTAGAAATCGATTTTTTATTGTTGCTTAATTTATTATTTTTAACTTCTGTTTCTAAAACAACCTCTGAATTCACAGCATCAGTTGTTTTATCAATGCTGTTTGGTTTCTTTTTAAATAAAGTAATAAGATAAACTATAATATCGTAAGCAATCGCTAATAGCATAATGATAATTCCTATATTAACTCATGTATCAGCTAAATTAAAAATATAACTTTCAGAATTTAGAAACCCAAATTCTCAATGCAAGAAGTCAACAACTCCTCCCGCTTGACCTGCGAATGCACCACCAACAACAACAGGAGCTCATGCCCTTCCTAAGAGATTGGCAAAAGATCCAGCAAAGATAAATGCTATTCCAATTAAAATTTTCTTTTCATTAATAAAAACTAATAACACCAATAATAAAATTGTGACCACTGAAGCAAGAATAATAGCCAATCAAGCTTTGTCAGCATTGATACTATAAGCACTTCCCGGATTAATGGTGTATATGAATCCTAAAAAACCATCAATAAAACTTTTGTGCTCGCCTTGTTCCATATTTGCAGCAATAACACCTTTTGAAACTCAATCAAAAATTGCCAATATCAAAATTATTGGTAGAATAACTTTTAATTTAAACTTTCACTTAAAATCATAACTTTTTATTCATTCTTTAAAGTTTAATCACATAATTAAGCCTTTCTTTCTATTTATTATTAACTATATTATTACATCTTTGGCATATTTCTTGGTCAATTAATTCACTAAATATTCCTCAGCATCTTTGACATTTTAGACCTTGTTTTGTAGAAATTTTTATAAATGACATTTCACGTTCAATAAATTGCGAATCTTTTGATACAAAATTAATTTCTCCGACAATAAAAATTTGTTCTAAATTTTTGATTTCACTAATAAATTTAAATTCATCTTTTAGTTGAACATCAATTTTTGCTTCAAAACCTTTCGTAACAACTCCAGCTATTTTAGCTTCTTCTAAAGATTTATTAATGTCGTCTTTAAATTTTAAAATTGTTTCTCAACGTTTTACAAATTCGTGAGACTGAACAAAATCTTGATCTTTTAAATCCAATAAGTGCACTGATTTATTTTTATTATCATCACTCGTTGATTGGTAAGCTTCCTCAACTGTATGAACTAAAATTGGTCTTAAAATATCTAACAATGCTCATAATTGTTCGAATAGAACTGTTTGAACTTGTCTACGACGTTTATTATCTTTAGATTCAATATATAAAATATCTTTAATAAAATCTAAATAAAAAGCAGATAAATCATTAGTCACATAATTAATTACTAAATTGTAAACCTGATTAAATTGATAGTTATCAAAAGCTCTAATGGCTTTGTTTTTAAATTCAGATAAATTGTTTAGAGCATATAAATCTACTTCTTCTAATTTTTCTTGATAATTTTTGTTTTCATCAAAATCATTTATGTTAGCTAAAATGAAACGCATTGTATTTCTTATTTTTCGATAAGATTCAGAAATTTGCTTAATAATTTCAGGACCTATTTTTTGGTCATCAGTGTAATCTGTAGAAGCAACTCACAAACGTAAAATATCAGTTCCTGAATCATTTGCAAATTCAATTGGATTAATTCCATTGCCTAAAGATTTAGACATTTTACGCCCTTTTTCATCAGTTGTCATTCCGTGAGAAATTAAATTGTTGTAAGGTGACTTATCATCGTAAACAACTGAATTAATCATTGAGGCATTAAATCAACCGCGATATTGATCATTTCCTTCTAAATAGACGTTAAATGGTCTTTTTAAATTTGGGAATCTTTCTTCTAAAGCAATTGCTGAAGTACCAGAGTCAAATCAAACATCTAAAATATCTTTTTCTTTTTTGAAATCTTTATTTTTGAATTTTTCTGGTAAAAAAACATCAGCTGGTTCACTAAATCATGAATTTGTTCCTAATTCTTCAATTTTTCTAATTGTATAATCTAAAATTTCAGCATTTAAAACTAAATTATCATCTTGATCATAAAAACCTAATATTGGTACTCCTCAAAGTCTTTGACGAGAAATGGTTCAATCAGTACGGTCATCCAATACTTGATATAATCTAGATTTTGCTCACTTTGGATTAGTTTGAATTTCATCAACATGATTTAAAATTTTTTCTTTAGCTTTATTTAGACCTACAAATCATTGAAGAGTTGCACGATAAATAACTGGTTTTTTAGTTCTTCAATCATGAGGATAGGAATGAGTAACAAATTTTAATTTTAATAATTTTTGATTTGCGTCTAATCTTTGAACAATTTCTTTGTTGGTATCGTCATAAAATTTACCAACTAAATTTTCATCCATGACTTCTGATGTGAATTTACCTTGATTATCAATTGGAGCAAAAATTTCTAAATTATTATTTTTGGCAATTAAATAATCATCTTCACCAAACCCAGAAGCAATATGGACAAGTCCTGTTCCCGCTTCATCAGTAACGTGATGTCCTAAAACTACTTTAGAAATTTTTGTTTCATACAATGGATGAGCGTATTCAACATTAACTAAATCCTTACCTTTAAAATTTGCTAATACTTCAGGGTTTTCTCAACCAATTGTTTCAGTTACATTTTTAATCAATGAACTAGCAACAACTATTTTACGTTTATCGCTTTTTGAAGTAATCAAAGAGTAATCCATCATTTCTCCAACAGCGATTAATTGATTTGCAGGAATAGTTCAAGGAGTAGTAGTTCAAATTAATAAATTATCATTAATGTTAACAAATTGATTTCCTCTGGTAATTTGGCAAGCAACAAAAATTGTTGGCGATTTAATATCAGCATATTCGATTTCTGATTCAGCTAATGCCGATTCACTTGATGGTGACCAATAAATAGGTTTCAAGGCTTTGTATATCAATCCATCGTTAAACATTTTTGCAAAAAGTTTTAATTCAGAAATTTCAAAATCAGGTCTTAAAGTTAAATAATTAATATCATAATCAGTAAACATTCCTAATCTCTTAAATTGTTGTGATTGATTTTTAACTTGTTCTAAAGCATATTTTTCACATAATTTTCTGAATTCTGCGGCCTCCATATTTTTGCGATCAACGCCTGTTTTGGTAACTGCTGTTTCAATAGGTAAACCGTGAGTATCTCATCCCATAATAAAAGGAGCATTATAGCCATTTGAATTTTTTCAACGAATAATAAAATCTTTTAAAGATTTATTTAAAGCATGTCCAATGTGCAAATCACCATTCGCATAAGGAGGACCATCATGCAGCATGAACAGTTCTTTATTTTCATTTGCTTTTAATCGTTGTTTATAGATTGCTTTATCTTCTCAAAACTTTTCAATTAAAGGTTCTTTATCTTTTAATCCTGCTCTCATTTCAAAAGTTGTTTGTCCAATTAATAAAGTATCTTTGTATTTGTTATTCCCCATAAATCTCCTTTTAAATAAAAAATCGCTCCTAAAATAGGAGCGATTAACGCGGTACCATCCTAATTAATGAATCTAAATATTATGATTCATCATCTCTAAATGGTTTTAACGGTGCCACCGCAGAACTCTACTCGATTACTCTTTCTTTTCTAAATAAGTAATAGTGATGAAGTTGAAGAGTTGTTACTGTTTTGCACCACCCAACAGCTCTCTAAAACACTTTTCTCAACCACGTGTCTATTAATAAAATTATTATACTTTATTTTTAAAAAAATTAATCATTATTCTTATATTCTTTAATGTGCATTTCTCTTTGCACTTGATCTACAATTGTTTTAGTTAAATTTGATTTATTCCTTAATTCATCTATACGCGATTGGTGAATCATTTCAATTTCTTCTTTTGATTTAGCACGTTTAATTTGAACAATATATCTGGAAGTGGATTGATTAACAGCAAATTTACCATATTCATTTTTTTCATGAAAAATAACATTTTTAATTGTTTTATAAATTGTTATTAAACCATAAAACATCGCTCAACCAGTTCAACCTAAATAAGCAATTCACGCTTTACCAACGAAACCAAAATCTACTGTTAAAGTTTTTTGCAAACCATTTTTATCTAGAACTGGGGTTCCATCATTATTAAACAAAGGGAAATTTTCAATGTTCATAATACCCAAGTAATTTTGTCCTTCAACTCAAGTAGTTATTTCACCGGTCTTTATTGATTCAAAAGCATGAGTAACATTCGCAAATCCCGCTTGAAGAATATTTAAGGAAAACCTTTGAGGTCATAAATAAAGTACATCACCCATTCATGTTCAACCATTATTTAAAATTACTTGAATTGGAAAAGCAAGACCTAAAAAATTTAAAGAAGTTGTGTAAATTAAAAGTCCAATCATTTGACATGCACTAGGATTTTTAACATATAAATAAATAACAGTTCCCATCAAATAAGAAACTAATCATGTCATAAAAAAACCACTAATGACCATCAAACCATTAGCATGTGGTAGCAAATCTCTTTGAGCTGGAAAGCATAAAATTGCAATAATAAACATAAATAAGGCAATTCCAAATGTCGTTGCTAAATTAAAAGTGATTGTAGCAGCCGCTCTTACATATTTAGGAATTGGCAAAGTCTCTAATCTTTGATTTGTTCCGTGTATTCTTCAATCAACTAACGATTTTTGATAAATGTGTAAACCATTTCTTATAATACCAACAGAGATTCCAGAAACCATCAAAAATGGGTCTCCACTTTTAAAGGAAAGTCAACAAACCATTGTATATAATGAAACCGCTATTCCTAAAAATAAATTCATAATGTTATCAGATCAATAACGGCTTTGAACCACCCATAATCTGCAAAAAATATTTAAATTTTTTCTAAAATTATTATTAAACATTATGAAGAACCCCCTATCTTTTTATTAGGTTCTTTAAGGTTTTTTTCGTTTAATGCTTTTGTGTTGTTAGTTTCTTCTTTAATTTGTTTAATTATTAATTCCATTTCAGTTATTGATTTAGCTCTTTTAATTAAGGAAATATTGTAAAAGTGTTTATTAATTCCTTTATAGGTTTTAAGTCCTCTTCTTCCAAAACTAAATTTTCTTTTCACGCCTAAATATATCAAACCTAAAAAAATTGAAATTCAAACGAGAGAAACTAAAACAGGAATTCATAATTGTCCATTCATTCCTAATCCTCTTCTTGCTAATAATGAGCCGGCTTCTACTCCTCCAGGGAGAGTTGGGTCTCCAGCAATCGGTAACATAAAATTAGGTGTATGACCCCATATTCAACCCGACTGAATGATTGAAAGCGTATAACGGTGAGGCCATAAATATAAAAAATCATTTAGTCATTTTACATTACCAGAAAGATTTCATGGTAAGCCTAATCCTAAAAGATACATTGGTCCAAAATAAGACAATAAGGATAAAACAAGTATCACATCACGACGTTTTCATACAAATGTTAAAGCGATAGCGATTACATTTGAAAGTAAAACATTTAGTACAAAACCTAAAATAAAAATTGGTCAATTGACATATTGAACTATAACCCTTTGTTCTTGAAAAATCATGGCCAAAGAAAACAAAACTAAAGCCACAAGCAAATTGATAAACCAATTAAACATTAAGATACCTAAGAAAACCAAAGTTTTAGAAACGGGGGTTGATGAAAAGGTTCTAAAAAAACCTTTAAAACGTCAATCAGTTAGCGTCAAATTAAAGTTATATTGAGAATTACTAATCGCACTAATTCCCATTGCTGATGCCAAAACAAAAGGATCAGCAATTAAACCTCCTTCTTTTGTTTTGAATGCTATTCAACAAATCATTGTTAAAGAAGTCATGATGACTCCTAATGTAATATTTGTAACATCTTTAAAATAATTTACTGCTTGAACTTTTCAAAGTCTACCCAAAATTATGAACGTGTTTTTCATTATTTAATTTCCTCAGATACATTATTTTCTTTTTCAATTATTTCTTCAAGTTCCTTAATTTTATTAGCATTATCTTCAATTTTTGTTTGTAAAATATCCACCAATAACTGTGTTTTATTATTTTCTAATTCACTTGAATTTTCTTTCAAGGTTTTCGAATCATTTTCTAAAGTATCAATAACAGCTTCTTGACTAGTAGCATTAATTTCATTTTCATATTTAATTTGTTCATTAATTAATTGATTTTTAAGTTCATCTCTTTTTTCAATTGACATAGCTTCTAATTGCTTACGTCTTTTGCTTTTTTTACGTTCTAATTTGATTATTTTCATTTCTTCTTTTATATATTTTTTCTTAAGAGATTTTAGTTTTTTGCGGTCGCTTATTGAAGTGTCCACATCATCTGATTCTTCAAGCGATAAAAGTGCATCACCTTCTAAGGCGTGAATTATTTTATTTTCAATAAAATAATCAATATTAATTAAACTTTTTAAGAAAATTGGTAAATTAATAAACTTTGTAGCAGAAGCGCTATTGTAAGTGTTTAATTTTTTTAAAAGTTTCTGAAGAGATTTTTTAGTTTTAATGAAATTTATTTTTGCAACTTTGACAGAATCGCTTGTAAGATTTACTGAAAAAGTTTCTATTAATAATTCTCTACTTAAATTAACATAATATAAATTATTTTTAATATCAACTGCTAAATTTTTAGTTTTTAAATCACTTTCATTAATTACTAAATTTTGGAATTTTACATTCAGATCCGTATATAAAGAGTTATATTTATTTATTAATGATTTTAAATTTGGATCAATTTTCTTTTTATATTTATTAACTTTGATTCTTTCTGCTGATTTTTTAACAAATTCAAATGTCGAACCAAAGTCATTAATAACTTCACTAATTTTTAAATCTTCCTCTATTTCTCCATTATTCAAAAGAATTATACGATTGCAAATTGAATTTAGAACAAAATCATCTGGATAAACTACAACAACCGAACCACCATCATTAGTATATTCTTTTAATAAATTAACTATTTTAAATCTAGTTTCAAAACCAATTGTTGCTGAAAATTCATCAATTATTACTAACTCAGGTTTATGCAACATTGCCAAAAACATTGCAAATAATTGCAAACTAATAATATTTAATTTACTTAAAGTTTTATGAAAAATAAATTGTATTTCAAAAGTATCCATAAGCTTATTAATCCACTCTTGATCTCTGACATTATAAATTGTTGAATACAATCGATAAATATCTTTAACGGTAAAACCTCCGGGTCAAGTTTGTTCTCTTCCTTGATAACCAATTGCTCTAAAGATATTATCTTCTTCAAAGAAATAATCAATAGTTCCTGATGTTTGAGAAATTTGATTACCAATTAATTTTCCTAAAACAGACTTACCCGATCCGTTATTGCCCATAATCGCCAAGCAATCGCCTCTATTAATAGTTAAACTAATTTTTTTAATCGCTCAATTGGTTTTATTAAAAATCTTTGTGATGTTGTAAAGTTCTACAACGGGTTGAATTTTTGAGTTATCATCTAGCATTTTTTTAACGCCTTCTTCCTTAAAAAATAAAAAATATCATTGATATTTATTATATATCAATGATATTTTATAAAAACTATTTTTGATGTTTTTTAACAAATTTTAAGGTTATTTCTTTATAAATTTCTTGATCCTCGATTATTGCTTTTGTATGATGTTTGCCATCAAAAATTTTTACTTCATTTTCTTCAGAATTTTCCATACTATTTTTGATGTTACACATTCTAAAGCTATCCATAGAATTTGTAATTCTATCATATCTATTATGCAAGTAAAGAATCGGAGGATGTTTATCATCTGGCTTAATTAAAGAAATAAAATCCAATCTAGTTAAGTCTACATTATATTCTTGTTTGTAAATTTTTAACATTGTTTTTAAAGTTTCTTTAGCATAACCACCTAAAATTTTGGGGGCATTCGAAAAAACCATTTTTTTTAATAGCTCGGGAACAGACATGTATGAAGAATCAGAGATTCCTCATTTAATATTTGCCTTTTTTATTAGTTCGGGTTCAGACAATATAAAATAATTCATTGTAAATGCACCCATGCTTGTCCCGACTAAGCCGATTTCTTGAACGCTATAAGATTTAATTAACCAATTAATAACCGCCATTAAATCTCATTTTTCTTTATATCCTCAACTAACTATATCAATTCCACTTGCTCCATGATTACGAAAATCAAAAGTTATAATATTATATCCAAGTTCACGGTAATGTCATGTTAAATACAAAACATCAAAACGTGTAGAGTTATAACCATGAATTCCTACTATTCATTTTTTTGTTGGCTTAGGATTTAACCAAATTGATGCAGCTATTTTTAAATTGTCTTTTGAAGAAAGAAAAATACTTGCTGTTGGATTTTTAACTTCTTTGATCCCCATTTTTTTATTAGAATCAAAATTGGTTGGATTTCAATTAAACATATCAATAATGTTTATTTTAATATCTTTTCCATCTTCGCGTTTATAAACTGTTCTTGCAAAGTGAGAATTTCACATTGAAATCATAGCTTTTGCAAACATTGAATTTTCGATATTTAACACCTCATTTGTTTTTATATATTTTTATTATACTAATAGAAATAAATATATAAATTTTAATTTAAAACAATTAACGATTTAATACTTGGTTCATCAGTGTTTTATAAAAAGTTCACCAGTGTATTTTCAAGCATTTTCAAATTTACCATTGCCAGTAATTGTTCATTCAGTAAATGACGGTTGTCCTGGTCATCCAATTTGCGAACCATGTGATTTAACGGTAATTCCACCAGCAATATCAATACCAGCATCCACAATTGCTTGTTCTAATTCTTTTTTAGTTCAAGGTATATCTTTTCTTGAAAAAACAACATTTCGTATTTCATGATTTACAACCGTTATTCTTTGAGTTGTATTGGTTTTTTTATATCAAGTTTGGGTTAAATTTATTGATCCATTATATTTTTTGTCGTTAGAAATATTACCACTACCGATAAAAGTAAAATTTTGTTTATGCATTTCAGCATCAAAAGAATACTGAGTAATTATTTTTGATTCAAGAACAGTTATTTGATTTCAGCCATATTTGTTATTAACTCTATATTGCAAATTGTTAAGACTTCAAGCAGAAGTTGGTTTTTCATCTATTAATTTTTGCAAGTCATTTGCAATGTGTGAAATATTAATGCTTGTATCTTCTTTTTGAGTTCATGAATGAGTAAGAATTATTTTATTTTTATATTTAAAAACATTGTTTTCATCACCATTAGCGATGAATTCTCAACTTTTTTTATAATTTAAAAAGGCTGATGATCGTGACTTAATCATAACTTCTTTAACGGATATTCCCCCTTCAACATCAATATTATGTTTAACAATTTCATTTTCAATTTCTGATTTAGTTCAACTTGAATTAGTTCTTGAATTTAAAATATCTTGAAGTTTTGAATTAATTTTATTAATGTCAATACTAACATCTTTATAATAGCTTCAATTTTGTGACAAAATAATTTCCCCATTATATTTAAAATCATTTTTTAAGGTCCCATTACCAATAAATTTGTATTTATTTTGGTTTTGCACGTTTTCTCATGAACGATTATTTATTGTTTCGATCGGGACAACTGTAATTCCATTTTTTAAATCTAAGTTTAATTCATTAATAGCTTTTTGTAAGTCATTGATATTTCATTTAGAGTCAAATTTTGTATTGATTAAATCTTGAAGTTCTGGTGCTAAATCTTTAATTGAAAGTAAATATTTAAAAGGTTTTTTTCAAATATGAGATATTATTATAGAATTTTTATATTCAAAATCGTTATCAATAGATCCATTTCCTTTGATAGAATATCGATTAATTATATTGATAAATTTGTCATTCTTTTCTTGCTCTGTTGTATGCAACGATATAGTCATTTCTCCAAATCCATATTTTTTATCAAGTTTGGCTTGTAAAACATTTAAATTTCAATCATCATTAGTTAAAGAGTTTAAAGCAAGTAATTTATTAATTTCTTCACTAATGTTTGAAATGTCAATTGAAATATCTTTTTTATCATTTCATTTGTGAATTAAAGATGTTGAATCATTATATTTATATGGTGAGTGTAGTGATCCATTACCAATAAATGTTCAACCACTTTTATGTTTTCCACCACTTGCTGCACGGTTTTTATTGGCTATTTCTTCAACGGTAATTCCGCCTATGACATCAATACCTTTTTCAACAATTGCTGATTCTAATTCTGTTTTTGTTCAAACAGAATTAGTTCTTGAATTTAAAAGATCTTGCAATCTTTTTCTAACCTTAGCAATATTTTTGGTTGAATCTTTTTTATTGCTCCATTGGTGATTTAAAGTTATTGCTCCATTATAGCTAAAAGCATTTTTATCATTGGCTTTTCCAATAAAATTTCATTGATTAATTTGTTCATCACCGAATCAAGAACGAGAATTCTTAAAAGTTGCTTTTTCAACTTTAATGCCACCTCTAATATCTAAATTACTTTTTATAATTGCAGATTCTAATTCTAAATTTGTTCAGGCATAATGAATTCTAGAATTTAAAATATTTTGTAAATCATTTTTAATATTTTTTATATCTTTAACATTATTATTACTTAAAAAAAATTTGTGATTTAAAGTGACTAAACCATTGTATTTAAAGTTATTATTCTCATTGCCTAAAGCTTGAAAATCTCAAGATTCATAAGTTCACTCAATTTTTCATGAACGATTAAAATCAAGATTTTTTCGTTTAACAACAATACTTCCTTTAACATCAAAATTGGCTTCATCAATTGCGGTTTGTAATTCATTTTGGGTTCATTTTGAATCAATTTTTCTGTCTAAAATAATTTGTAAATCTTTTCTTAATTTGCGAATGTTTAATTTTTGCTGTTTATGCACTTTTAAACAATGTTTTAATTTTATAAAACCATTATATGTAAAATTGTTATCTTTTAATCCTTTACCTATAAATTTTCAATTAGTAATAATTTGGTTATCACTAATTTCTGTTTGTTCTTTTTCAGCAATTATTCCGCCAAAATTATCTAAATTTTCTTTTATTATAATATTCTCTAATTCTTGTTTTGTTCACTGTGCTTCTGTTTTTGCATTTAGTATGTTTTGAAGTTGATTTTGAATTGTTGAAATATTTAATAAGTGTTTTTCGTATTCTAATCATTCATGAGTTAATTTGATTTCGCCTTTAAAATTTTTGCTTATTCCAGTGAATTTTCAAATGTTATTCTTTCATTTCGTTCTTGCAAAATTTTTTGTAATCATATTTTCTTTTGCAACTTTAATGTTGTTAACTTTATATTTTTGATTAATTTTTTCTTGTAATTCTTGTTTTGTTCAACCGAAGTAAACTTTTGAAAGCAATAATTCATTAATTTCCTTTCTTAAATAAGATAAATTTTTGTGTTTATTATTTGCTTTGTTTCAAGAGTGATTTAAGGTAATAAATTTATTATTTCCACCTTCAATTCTTGTTTTTAAAGTTATTCCTCATTTACTATTACCTTTTAAATTTTCTTGATTGGTTAAAATACTATTTTCAATTTTTTCAATTTTTAAAATCCTTTTTTTTGAAATACCAGCATTGACAAGTGCGTTCAATAAATCTGTCTCAGTTCAGTCATCATAATTTTTTTCATCCAAAACAGTTTTTATTTGTTGTGCGTCATCTAAGAAAAAACTATTTTGTTTAGAATATTCTTTAAAACTTAAAGTTAAAATGGTCAAAGATACTAGTGGTATCATTGCCAATAATAATAACGTTAAATGTTTAAGAGTTTTTTTATTATTTTTCATTTTTACTTTTCCTTAAAATTTATTTTGATTTTTTTTTTTTTTTTTGATTTTTGTAATTATTGTTCAACAAATAAAAATATTTCATAAAATATTTAATGAAAAAATATAATTTTAAAATTTAATTGGAAAAAATATTATTAATGCAAAATGTACAAACTTTTTGTTCCTGTTGTATTATAAAATTTATAATTATTATTTATATTTCCTAAACCAATAAGCTCAATATATATATGAGTCGTGTTTCCGCCAACTATATTCATACTAATTTTAATTTTTAATCCTGATGAGTCTTCACCAAGTGATGAAAGTACAGTGTTTATAACCTCAGCAGTAGAGGTGTTAACTTTGAACTTAATGCTTCTAATTGCACTCTCAATTTGTGATCAATAATCATTAATATTTTTAGTAGTATCTACTTTAGTTGTTCATTTTTGTGTTAATGAAATAGAACTATTGTATTGAAAATCATTTAAAGATGATCCATTACCTATAAAAGTAAATCGACTTTGATTATTTTTAATCGAAGATGAATAAGGGGTGATATTTCGTGTTGAACCAACGGTTATTTCTCCACTTCCATAATCTTTATCAACTCTATTTTGTAAATCACCAACATTTCATTCAGAAGTTTTTTTCTCGTCAAGTATTTTTTGTAATTGAGATTGAATATTAGATATTGAACTTGTTGTGTCTTCTTTTTTAAATCAAGAATGCACAAGAATTATATTTTCGTTATATTTATAATTATTGGTTTGATCACCTTTACCAATAAAATTTCAATTACTCTTATAATTCAGTGTTTGTGAAGAACGAATTCTAGATTTAATATTTTCTACAACTATAGCTCTTTCAACATCAACCTTTTGTTTAACAATTTCAGCTTCAAGTTCAGATTTGGTTCAATCTGAACTTTTTCTTGAATCCAAAATTTTTTGTAAATCTTTTTCAATCTTAGAAATATGTTGAGAATTATCTTTTTTGTAGTTTCATTTATGTAATAATGTAATACTTTCATTATATTTAAATTCATTCAATAATGTTCCGTTACCAACAAATTTATATTGTCTCTCAACATTAATTGTTTCTGAAGAACGAGTGTTTTTGTTATTTTTTATTACTTCAACAGTAATTCCTTTAGCGAAATCTAATTTTAAAGCATCAATAGCCATTTGTAATTCATTGATATCTCAGTTAGAATCTTGCTTTTCATTTAAAATATTTTTCAGTTGAGTTTCAATAGTTTTAATGGAAATTAATGATTTTGCTGGTTTTTCTCAATTATGAATTAAAGTGGTTGACTGATTGTATTTGTAAACATTATCAATTTTTCCATTACCTTTGAATAAATAAGTATTCGAAACTTTAATAATTTCTCCCACTTGTTTTTGATTTGTTTTATCTAAAGAAACTGTAATTTCTCCAACACCGTATTTTTCATCAATTTTAGATTGTAACAACACTAAATCTCATTCTTTTTCAATTAATTCATTAAGTTTTAATAAATTACTAATTTCATTATTAATAGTTTCAATATTAATTGAAGTATCTTTCTTATCGTTTCATTTGTGTGTTAAAGAAATTGTACCTTTGTATTTGTAAGGAGAATTTAAACTTCCTTTACCTGTAAAATTTCATTTGGTTTGGCCAAGTCCACCGCTTCAGGAACGACTATTGTTTGCAATTTCTTCAACAATAACTCCTCCAGACACATCAATATTTGCATTCACAATTGCTTGTTCTAATGTTGCTTTAGTTCATGCTCTATTTGTTTTTGAATCCAAAACATTTTGCAAATATGTTTTAATTGATGTAATTTTTTTTGTGTTTTCATATTTGTTGTTTCATTTATGAATTAAAATTATTGACTCATTATAAGAAAAACTATTATTTAAATTTCCATTTCCTATTATTTTTCAAGAATCAGTTTTATCATCTCCAACTCAAGAACGACTTTCAATATAATCCAATTTCTCAACGGTAATTCCGCCTTTAATATCTAGGTTATTTCTAACGATTTCTCGCTCTAAATCTGCTTTTGTTCAATTTATTTTGGTTCTACTATTTAATAATTTTTGCAAATCATTTTCAATAATGCTTATATTTTTAAATTGATTTGTACTTGACAAATATTCGTGTTCCAAAGTGATAATACCTTCAAATTTACTTTTTTCGCTGTCGATACTTTTAAATGACCAAAAAGATTTTTTTCATCCCATCGATCAAGAACGATTTGAAATTTTCTCTTGTAGTTCAACAATTATTGCACCTTTTTCATCAAATTTAGCTTCATCAATTGCAAGTTGCAATTCTGCTTGAGTTCAAACAGAATTGACTCTTTTGTTCAAAATTTGTTCTAATTGATTTTTGATTTTATAAATATTATTAACTTCAAATACTTTTTCTTTTCAATGATGCTCTAATCTTGTAAATTTATTATATTTAAAATTATTATTAACAGTTCCGTTACCAGTAAAAATTCAAGTAGTAATATTTTCACCATTTACATTTTTATTGCTTTCTTTTTTAACTGTTATTCCTTTTGCTAAATCAATACCTTCAATAACAATCGTTTCTTCTAAGTCTTGTTCAGTTCAATTAGAATTCTCTTTGGTATTTAAAATTTTTTGCAAATTATTTTTAATTTTATTAATGTCAATTAAAGTTTTAATTTCTTCTAATCATTCATGTTCTATAGACATTTCGCTTTCAAATTTATTACTTATAGCTAAAAAATTTCATGTATCTTTTTTTCATCCAAAATTAGATGAATATGAATTATTTGAAATAACTTTTTCAACTTTAATATTATTGGCTTCATATTTTTTGTCAATTGCTAACTGTAATTCTTCTTGACTTCAAGCTGAATATACTTTTGTAAGAAGAATTGCATATACATCTTCTCTGATATTAGACAAGTTTACTGGTAATGAATTTGAATTATTTCAACTATGAATTAAATTTATAATTTCGTTTTTATTATCACCATTTTTTGAATTTAAAGTTATTTTTCAATTTGAAGTACTAAATAAATTTGAGTTTGTTTTATTGTTTTTAGAAGAAATTTTTTCAATTTTTTCAATTTGATTTTCTAAAAAACCTGCTTTTATCATTTCTACAAACAAATCTTCTTCGTTTCAATCAGAATTTATTTTTCTGCTTAAAATTTGTTCTATTCTTGATTTATTAGACATTATTTTTGAAATCGTTTTTTGCCTACTAGCACTTTTGAAACTAGTTGCCAAAAATATAGAAGAAGTTATTGGAATTGTTGTTAAAAATAATAAAGATATTTTTTTAAATTTTTTTATTGGCAAAACGTTAATCACCTTTCATTTTATTTATTAAAAAAATATTATAGCCTTAAGCCTTTAATTTATTAATATATATTTTATGTTGTTTCATTAACTCTAATTAATGATTTATGCATATTTGCTTTCTTACCATGTTTTCACAATCTTTGAATCTAAATATGAAGAAATTCAGAATCAATTTCTTTTTGCTAAGTATCGAATTGCCAACAAGCATTGCCAACACGAATATTTTTTAACAAAAACAATTTTGAAAAAATATCAATTCAATATTTGTTTTTAGGACCATTTATAAATTAATTACTAAGTTAATTAATTATAATAAGTATGACGCAAGTCTATTGAATTTTTATATTTATAATCGTTATTAACATTGCCTTGACCTGTAAAAGTATATTTATCACTATGACTTAATGACGCATCTCTTAAAATGTTTCGATTTCTAGAAATTCATCTTGAAACTTTGATTTCACCGGCACCATATTTTCTATCTACGGCTCGTTGTAAATCTGTTATTGATCATTCTTTGTTTAAATGACCATCAGATGTTAATAGACGATTTAATTCATTTTTAATGACCTCTATATCAATTGATGTATCTGCTTTTTGTTCTCACTTGTGAACAAGAGTTGTTTCACCGTAATATAGATGTGGATTTGTTATGCTTTCATTTTCTCCAATACCTTTGAATATTCAGTTCTTAATTTTGTTTTCTAAACCTCAAGAACGATTTTTAGCTTTTACTGCATCTGAATCAATAACTGTAATTTCTCCAATTCCATATTTTTCATCAACTTTTGTTTGTAATTCTGTTTGAAGTCAAGCATTATCTTTTCTTTCATTTAAAATATTTTCTAATTCTGATTTAATTTCTTCAATATTTTTTGTGGTTGGAATTAATTCAATTCAACTATGTTCTATGTCAACAGTATTTTTATAAGGGTATTTATTCGTAACATCCCCATTACCTGTAAATGTTCATATAGTTGTTTGTTGTTTTTCATCCCAACTACGAGTTTGTGGAACAAGTTTTTCTTCAACAGTAATTCCAGCTCCAACCCATTTTGCATTAACGGCATCTTGCAGATCATCTTTAATTCATTTTTTATTTTTGTATTTTGTCGAATTTACTAGCATAGTTAACTCATCTTTAATAACATTAATTTCTTGTGTTGTGTCTTTTATATCATTTCATTCATGATTTAAAGTCACATTACCATAATATCTTCCGTCATTATCTGAATTTCCATTACCAATAAATATTCAAGTAGTAACTTTGGGACTTCCTTCAGACAAGCGAGTTTCTATAACCGTTTCTATTTCTTCAACGGTAATTCCTCCAAGTTCTGAAGCAACATCAATATCTCGTTTAACAATTTCTTCTTGTAGAAGTTGTGGTGTTCAAGGTCTATATTTATAGCTTTCAGAATCTAAAAGATTTTGAAGTTCGATAATTGTTTCATTGTTATTAATATCTTTAGTAGTATCGACTGTGTTATCTCATACGTGAGTTAAAGTAACTTTGTTATTTCACATGAATTCATTCATTTCGTTTCCGTTACCAATAAATTCTCAAATATCTTGATCTATTTCACCAGTTGAAGAACGAGTTTCTATTTCGGGTAAAACCTGTTTTACAATAATACCACCTGCACCAACAGGATCAATTTTAGCTTCATCAATTGCGAGTTGTAATTCTTCTTGAGTTCAAGATTGCAATGATCGTCTATCTAATATACGCTGTAAAGCGTAACTTACTTTTTCGATGTTTATACTGCTATCATAACTGCTATCCCATTCTTGAGTTAAAGTCACACTTTCATTATATTTTCAGTCATTGTTAATTGCCCCTTTACCCGTAAAAGTAAATGAAGTTTTTTCTCAACCACCATTTCATGAACGAGTTTTTTGTTCTGAATTATGTTCTTTAACTTCAATGCCGCCAGTTAAATCAATACCTTTAGCAACAATTTCTTGTTCAAGCTCTTCTGGAGTTCAAACATTTTTAAATTTTGAATTTAGAATATCCTGTAATTGTAAACTTATTTCTAAAATACTTTTGGTATTATCTTTCGTTGTATTTCATGTATGCTTAATTGTAGTTGAACCCTTAAATTTAAAATTATTAAATTTAGTACCTCTAGCAGTAAATACTCAAGTTTCTGAACCACTTACATTTTCATACAAACGTTCATTAAAAGTTTCTTGC
Organism: Williamsoniiplasma somnilux; assembly: GCF_002804005.1. Taxonomy (NCBI): domain Bacteria; kingdom Bacillati; phylum Mycoplasmatota; class Mollicutes; order Entomoplasmatales; genus Williamsoniiplasma; species Williamsoniiplasma somnilux. The sequence goes on along the minus strand of NZ_CP024965.1, from coordinate 337,914 downwards.
TTAGAAACAATAATTGCTCCTTTGATAGGATCTAAATCAGAATCATCTATAACTTTTTGCAATTCATGTTGAGTCCATGAAGAATCTTTTCTCTCACTAACAATGTTTTCAATGGTTTGTTGAATTTCGCTTAACTCACGAGTCGTATCCAATTTATCACTTCATTCATGTTTTAAAGTTAATTCCCCTTTATATTTATAATCATTGTCAGCTCTTCCGTTTCCTATAATTTTTCATGAATCAATATGATCAGAACCTTGTCAAGAACGAGTTTTAGAATTTTCTAACTTAGAAACTGTTAAACCTCCTTTAATATCAATTGCATCTTCTGAACTAGTTAACGCTTCTAATAAATCTGTTTCGTTTCAAGCGTTATTAACTTTAGAATTTAAAACATCAACTATTTTTTCTTTAACATAAGAAATGTGTTTAGAATTATCTGTTAAATTATTTCATATATGTTCAATCAACACAGAACCATTATATTTATAATTATTATCCACACTTCCATTACCAGTAATTCTTCAAGTGGTTTTTTGTTGTCCGCCATTTCCTAAACGAGTTTCAATTGTTTTAGAAATAGTCTTTTCAACATTAAATCCCTCTTTTACATCAATTCCAGCAGAAGAAATTGCTGATTTTAATGTTTCAACAGTTCATTCATTATGTTTACGTTTTGTTATTACTTCAGTTAATTCTGATTCAATTTTCTTTATATCTTGACTCCCGTCAATTTCATTAATTCATTGATGTTTTAGTGTTGTTTGATCTTTAAATTTAACTCCATTTCCAATAAATTTTCATGAGCTATTTTTTCATTCGAAATTAGCTGATCTTTGAGATAAAGTTGACTTGTCCAATTCAACAGTAATTTCTCCAACTCCAAATTTTTCATCAATCTTATCCTTTAAATCATTTTGGCTTCATTCTTTAATTTCGGTATTTAAAATTTGTTGAAGATCTTTTTGAATTTTAACAATACTTTCAGTATTATTTTCAGATTCTATACGAGAATGTTTAATAATAATTTCACCTTTATATGTAAAAGCGTTTGTAACCTTGGCATTACCTAAAAATTTTCAAGTGGTAATAATTTCGTGACCGTTTTTAGCAGTAGTTCTTTTTGAACCTAACTCTTGGACTGTAATTCCACCTTCAATATCAAATTTTTGTTCAGTAATTTTAGTTTCAAGTTCGACTTTAGACCATTTCTTATTTGTTCGTTCAGATAAAATTGTTTCTAATGCAGTTCTTAAATCACCAATACTTTTTGAACCATTTTTTGAATCATCTTTTATATTATGATTCATCGAACTCATTGCTAAAGCAGCCGATCCAGCAACCGGTAAAGTAGCAACAAATAGTAGTCCAATTTTTTTTAAACTTGGTTTGTTGTTTTTCATTTTTTTATATCCTTTCAATAAGATATCAATTAAATATTATTTAACTTAGTAAATAAAATTAAGTTATTTTATACTTGGATTTCAAATATGAATTAATTCAATCTCATCAATATATTGATGACCATTAATTCCTATACTTTTACCAGTAAATTTGTATTTATCATAATGATCACCTGATTCATTTGGAATTTTTTGTTGAGAAATGTTTACAATAATTGCATTAGCTCCATATTTATTATCAAGAGCATTTTGTAATTTTAGTATATCTCAAGGATGTTGTTTATTTGACTGTGAATCAAGTAATATTTGTAGATCATCTTTTAAATTCTTAACACTTATTGTGTTAGATATAGTTTCAAATCATTCATGAGTAATTGATTCTTCACCATAATATTTAAACTTATTAGTTGTGCTGTCTTTTTCCCCATTGCCTCTGAAAATTCAAGATTTTCCACTTTTGATTTTCATAGAATAGTGGATTACATTATTTTCATTTGGATCAATAACTGTAATTTCTTTAGTCCCATATAGTTCATCAACTTTTGTTTGCAATTCTTCTTGGGATCAAGCATTTTCTTTTTTTTCGTTTAAGATATTTACTAATTCTGATTTAATTTCTTCAATATTTTTTGTAGTTGATATTAATTCAACCCAATTATGTTTTATGTCAACAGTGTTTTTATAAGGATGTTGATTTGTAACATCTCCATTACCTGTAAATGTTCATATAGTTGTTTGTTGTTTTTCATCCCAACTACGAGTTTGTGAAACAAGTTTTTCTTCAACAGTTATTCCAGCTCCAACCCATTTTGCATTAATAGCATCTTGTAAATCATCTTTAGTTCAATTTTTATTTTTGTATTCTATTGAATTTACTAGATCAATTAACTCATCTTTAATAACATTAATTTCTTGTGTTGTGTCTTTTGTGTCATTTCATTCATGATTTAAAGTCACATTACCATAATATCTTCCGTTATTATCTAAATTTCCATGACCAGTAAATTTTCAAGTTGTAACTTTTTGACCGCCAGTAAAAGAACGAGTTTCTAAAGTGGTTTCAACTTCTTGAACTGTTATACCTCCAAATTCTAGGGAAACATCAATATCTTGTTTAACAATTTCATTTTTTAAAAGTTCAGCTGTTCAGGTTTTATTTTTATAATTTTTAGAATCTAAAAGATTTTGAAGTTTGGTAATTGTTGTTTTATTACGAATATTTTCAGTAGTGTCAATTTTGTTATTTCAAGAATGTTCTAGAGAAATGGAAGCATTAAAATGAAAATCGTTGTTATCATCGGCTTGACCTATAAATTTTCAAGTCGTGTTTCGCGATTTGGTCTCTGAAGAACGATTGTTTTTAACATTAATTTCTTCAACCAAAATTCCACCCTTAACATCCAATCCCCTATTGACAACCTCTTGTTCAAGTTCGGTTTTAGATCAAACTTTACCTTTTCTTGAATCTAAGATTCGTTGGAGATAAGTTTCAATATCTGAAATTGGTCTTATCTTAGCATTAATGTCACTATAACTATGAATTAAGTTTATTGATCCATTGTATGTAAAATCGTTTTCTCTAGAAGCATTACCAATAAATGTATAGATATCATTATAGGGTTTATGAAAAGAAATATTCGAAACATTATTAAATGCTTCATTTTTTCCATATTCAATAATAGGAACAAATTTTACAGTTATTTGTCCCGTCCCTCATTTTTTATCAATTTCTTTTTGTAACTCTTCAATTTGTCATTTTTGATTAAGCTTTTTATCTAAAATCTCTTGAAGTTCATTTTTTATTTCTAAAATATTTTTTATATTCCTTTGTGATAATTGAAACACTACAAACGTTGTTGTTGCGATAGGTATGAATAAAAGAAGTAAAAGTAAAAGTCCTTTAAACTTACTCTTTTTTTCATTGTTTTCGTTACTCATTTTTGTTCCTTTCATATTAGTAAGATGTCAAATATGTTTTGCTTTTTTGAAAAATAAAATAAAACCATTAAAATAAAATAAATATTGAAATTATTTTTTAAAAAGCAATTATTATATTTCCTACAAAAATAATTATACTATAAAATTACACTTATAAAGTGATAATAACACTTATAATGTTTTATTAAAGCATTATGTATTAATGTAAACTCATTATACAAAAAAAAAAAAAAAACCAATTTATTTTGTTAAATATTGAAAAAACATTTAAGAAATGATTTTAAAAATTGAAATTGCAAGGCTTAATCCTTACAATTTCAATTTTTGTTATTTTAGTTATTTATGAAATTAACATTTGTTTTTTAAAACACTAATAACTTTTTTAATTTAATATCTATACTTTTAATAAAAATTAATTTTTCTAATGTTTTTTGTTTTACATTCAATATCTTCAAATCGATAAATCCCCACGATAAATAAAATCATTATCAATTGTAGCAAGTCCTGAAATAAAGATTCATTCTTTTAAATCAAGTAAACGATAGGCATCAGTTACCTTAAGTCCTGCCATTGGTGGAAATTTTGCATCAATTTCTTTTTGAAACGCATCTGCGGTCCATCTATAGCTTAATGGTTTACTATTTAAAATTCCATTAAGAATATTTCATGCTCGTTGATCTTCTCATCATTTTATAGAAATGTCCTTAATTCTTTGATTTCAAACATGAACAATTTCTGTTGAACCTTTATATTTATAATTGTTTCCGATATTACCCTTTCCGATAAAAATATAAGTATTCTTATATTCTTTTTTCTCAGCAAGACGTGTGTTTCTAGTTTTCGCTTTAACCTCAATTTCTCCAACACCATAACGTGTGTTAACAGCTTTTTGCAAATCAGCTAATGTTCAAGCTTTTTCTTTATGTGCTTCATCATTGACTAGAATATTTAATTTATCATTAATGGTTGAAATATCTATTGATGTATCTATTTTTTCTGTTCAGGAGTGAATTACCGATGTTTCTCCGAAGTATTTTAATTGGTTTGCATCTGTACCGTTTCCTTTAAATATTCAATTTTTTGAAAGAGATGCAGTTCCTGAAGAACGACCTTTAATTATTTCACTTGAATCAATAATCGTTATTTCTCCAAGACCATATACATTGTCAACTTCACTTTGCAATTCAACTTTAGTTCAAGTTTTATCTTTTCTTTTATTCATTATTGTTTCAAGTTCATTTTTAATTGATTCAATATGTTTAGTCGTTGGAGTAATTTGAATTCAATTGTGAATTATTTCAATACTTTCATTATATGGTAAATCATTATTTATATTTCCATTACCTGTAAAAATTCAAGTTGTCGTTTTTGGTGTTTCAACAAATGAACGAGTTGTTGAAGTGTTTTTTTGAGATACAGTAATTCCAGCTCCTACTCATTTTTTGTTAACAGCCATTTGTAATTCTTCTTGAGTTCAAGGTTTGTTTTTGTGTTCTGCAGAATTTACCATTGCCTTTAACTCATCTTGAATAACAGAAATCGGCTTTGTTGTATCAACTTTATTATTTCATTTATGTTCTAATATTGTACTTCCTTTGTATTTTCAATTATTGCTTTCTTTTCCATGACCAGTAAATTTTCAAGTAGAAATATGTGGCCCTCCTGTTGAAGAACGAATATTTTTTATTGTGTCAACTTCTTCAACAGTAATTCCCCCTAAAATATCAATTTTAGCGTCCACAATAGCTTGTTCTAATGTTAGTTTATCTCAAGTTTTTTTATTGTATTCTTCAGAATTTAAAACTATTTGTAGATCATTAATAATAGCAGCGATATCAACAGTGGTATCCACTTTATCACTCCATTTGTGTTTTAATTGAATTTTACCATTGAACAAATATTGATTTAGTTCATTTCCGTTACCAATGAATTCTCAAGTATCTTCAATTTCTGCTCCAACTGATGAACGACTCTCAATATTGGGAATCACTTTTTTTACTAATATCCCATTCTGTTCATCAATGCCTTTTGAGATTAATTCGGTCTCTAATTCCTCTTTGGTTCAAGCACTTCTTGGTCGTGAATCTAAAACTCCTTGTAATAAAGATTCTACATTGTCAATATCAACAGTGGTATCATAACTATTATCTCATTCATGATTTAAAGTAACACTTTCATTGTACTTTCAATCATTACTTATATCACCTTTACCGCTAAATTCTCAGGATGTTTTTTCTCAACCCCCACCTCAAGAGCGTGTATTTAAATTTATATTTATTTGTTTAACTTCAATACCACCCTGAGAATCAATTCCCGCTTTTACAATTTCTTGTTCTAGTTCTTCTTTAGATCAAGAACTAGTAGTTCTTAAATTTAAAATAGTTTGCAAGTCTAAACTTTTTTCTAAAATGCTTTTGGTTTTATCTTTTGTTGTACTTCAGTTATGAACGACAGTTGTTGAACCATTGAATTTAAAATTATTGTCTTTGTTACCTCGAGCAGTAAATATCCAAGTTTCTGAACCGCTCGCATTTTCATGCAAACGTTCATTAAAAACTTCTTGCTTAGAAACAATAATTGCTCCTTTGATAGGATCTAAATCGGAATTATCTATAATTTTTTGCAATTCATATTGAGTCCATGAAGAATTTTTTCTCTCACTAACAATTTTTTCAATCGTTGGTTGAATTTCGCTTAACTCGCGAGTCGTATTCAATTTATCACTTCATTCATGTTTTAAAGTTAATTCCCCTTTATATTTATAATCATTGTCAGCCTTTCCGTTTCCTATAATTTTTCATGAATCAATATGATCAGAACCTTGTCAAGAACGAGTTTTAGGATTTTCTAACTTAGAAACTGTTAAACCTCCTTTGATATCAATCGGATTTTTTGAACGAGTTAACGCTTCTAATAAATCTGTTTCGTTTCAAGCGTTGTCAACTTTAGAATTTAAAATCTCAATTATTTGTTCTTTAACATGGGAGATATGCTGAGAAACATCATATAAATCATTTCATGCATGATTAATTGTTAGAGAATTTTTGTATTTATAATTGTTATTAACTGAGCCTTTACCTGTAAATTTTCAGATTGTTGTTTTAGGCCCTCCTTCACCCAAACGATTTTGCCCTGATTTAGGTGTGATATCTTCAATATCAAAACCATCCTTAACATCTATTCCAGCCGAGAAAATAGCTGTTTTTAATTCATCAACCGTTCATTGAGTTTTTTTTCGATTATTTACAACGTCTTCCAATTTATCTTTGATAGTATCTATCTCGATGCTTGCATCAGTTTTACTTATTCACTTATGACTTAACGTTGTTTCGCCTGAGTATTTAACTCCATTACCTATAAAGGTTCATGCTGTTGTTTTTCAAACAATTTGTGATGATCTTAAAAATGAAGTTCCATTATTTTCAACTGTAATACCTCCAATGATGTCAATATTTGCTGCAACAATTGCAGCTTCTAAATTTTGTTTATTTCATTCATCAAGACTACTATTTAAAACTTTTTGTAAATCTTTTTGAATTTTAATAATGCTTTGAACACTATTTCTTGGTTCTGTGTGATAGTGCTCAATGATAATTTCACCATTATAAGTGTAAGGATTAGTTATCTTAGCATTACCAATGAATTTTCAAGTTGTAATAATTTCACGTTCATTTTTTGCTGATGTTCTTTTTGATCCTAATTCTTGAACTGATATTCCACCATCAATATCAAGTTTTTTTTGAGCAATTTTGTTCTCAAGTTCGGTTTTAGTTCAAGGAAAATCTTTTTTTTCATTTAAAATGTCTTGTAATGTATTTTCTAGAACACTGATATTCTTTGAATTGTTTTTTACATTATAATTCATTGCACTAATTGCAAAAACTGTTGATCCAGCAAATGGTAAAGCCGTTACAAATAATAAGCCTATTTTTTTAAAAGCTGGTTTATCTTTTTTCATATTAATCTCCTTTTTGCGAAATTAAATTCGTCGCACAAACTTTTTATTTTATTTAAAAATGTTTTTAACACTTTTTAAATAAAGGTTCATATATGAGTTACTTCTGTTAAACATTTATATTTATAACTGTTATCAATATTAACCTTTTCGATAAAAACGCAAATATCATCATGTTCATTGTTATCAACAAGATTACTGTTTTTAGTTTTAACTTGACCCTCAATTTTTCCATCATTAAATTTTGGATTTACGGTATTTTCTAACTCTTCTAAAATTTAAGGTTTATTTTTGTGATTTTTATCATTGACTAAAATGTTTAAATTATCATTAATAGTTAAAATATCTATTGATCTATTTGTTTTTTTATTCAATGACTAACTGATGATGTTTTTTTGAAATATTTTAATTATTTTTAGCTTTATCGTTTTCTTTAAATGTTCAGGTTTTGAACAGTAGTATAATTTCTGAGAAACGAAATTTCATTACTTCGTTTTGATCAATAAATATTATTTCTTTAATTTTATGTGTAGTATCAAGCTAACTTTGCAATTAAATTTTAAATAAATCTATATCTTGTTTAATATTAATTATTAATATAAATTCATCTTTTGTTAATTTAATATTTTGATTTTTTAAAATGAGTTTAATTCATTTTTGAATTATTTAAACACTATCTTTATATGGTAAATCATTGTTTATAGCTCCATTATCAATAAACTCTCATGTTATGATTTGTGGTTTTTTCCAAATAAACAAATTAATCAAAAAATTTTTTAGTATAAAATAATTTTAATTCCTGTTCATTTTTGTCAATAGTCATTTGTAGAACATCTTGAATTCAAGTTTTGTTTTTATATTTTTCTGAATATTATTGTTTATTTTTGTAATTAGTTGCAAATTATTATTAATATCATTATAAATATGAATTAAATTTATTGATTCATTATATATAAAATCATTTTCTTTAAAAACATTATCTATTAAATTAATAAGTGGCATTTATCAAATTTGCCGTTTAAAAATACGCATATAATTATTTACAAAATAATTTGGTTTTTCTTCATTACTAGTGAAAAACAATTTTACAGTTATTTGTATAGACTCTCAATTATTGTTAACTTTTTTTTGAAGTTTATTTATATCTCATTTGAAATTAGGCTTATTATTTAAAATGTTTTGAAGATTATTTTTTATTTTTGAAATATTTTTTTTGTATCTTTGTCATAATTGAAAAACTACAAAAAATATTGTGACAATAGTAAACAATAAAATAAGTAAAATCAAAACATATTTTAATTCAATTCTTAATTTATTATTTTTCTTTTTCATTTTGTTCCTTTCAAAAAGCAAATATTAAAAACATTTTACTTTTTTAAATAATAAAAATGAATATTAAATTAAGAGAGATACTTAAAAAATTAATATTTTTTTAAACAATAATCTTATCTCTCTTATAATGTAATTATACTAAAATTTATAGTTATATATCGTTAACGGTATTTATAATATTTTATTAAGGCATTATGCATCGGTATAAAATCCTTATAAAAAACAATGATTTTAAAAATTGAAATTGCAAGACTTAATTCTTACAATTTCAATTTCTGTTTCTTTAATTATTTATGAAATTAACATTTAATTTTTAAACACTAATAATTTTTATAATGTTTTTATTGTTTACATTCAAGTTCTTCAAATCTGTGCAGCTCCATAATAGATAAAATCATTATCGATTGTGGCAATTCCTTCAATATGGATATATTCTTTATAATCAGGTAATCGAAGAACTCAAATTGCCTTAAGTCCTGACATTGGTGGAAATTTTGCATCAATTTCCTTTTGAAATGCATTTGCCGTCCATTTATAACTTGATGGTTTACTATTTAAAATTGCATTAAGAATATTTCATACTTGTTGATCTTTTGGTCAATTTATAGAAATATCCTTAACTCTTTGATTTCAAATATGAACTACCTCTGTTGAACCTTTATATTTATAATTGTTTTCGATATTACCCTTTCCGATAAAAATATAAGTGTTCTTATATTCTTTTTTCTCAGCAAGACGAGTGTTTCTAGTTTTCGCTTTAACCTCAATTTCTCCAACACCATAACGTGTGTTAACAGCTTTTTGCAAATCAGCTAATGTTCAAGCTTTTTCTTTATGTGCTTCATCATTGACTAGAATATTTAATTTATCATTAATGGTTGAAATATCTATTGATGTATCTATTTTTTCTATTCAAGAGTGAATTGCTAATGTTTCTCCGAAGTATTTTAATTGGTTTGCATCTGTACCATTTCCTTTAAATGTTCAATTTTTTGAAAGAGATGCAGTTCCTGAAGAACGACCTTTAATTATTTCACTTGAATCAATAATCGTTATTTCTCCAAGACCATATACATTGTCAATTTCACTTTGCAATTCAACTTTAGTTCAAGTTTTATCTTTTCTTTTATTAATTATTGTTTCAAGTTCGGTTTTAATTGATTCAATATGTTTAGTCGTTGGAGTAATTTGAATTCAATTGTGAACTATCTCAATACTTTCATTATATGGTAAATCATTATTTATATTTCCATTACCTGTAAAAATTCAAGTTGTTGTTTTTGGTGTTTCAACAAATGAACGAGTTGTTGGAGTACTTTTTTGAGATACAGTAATTCCAGCTCCTACTCATTTTTTGTTAACAGCCATTTGTAATTCTTCTTGAATTCAAGGTTTATTTTTGTGTTCTGCAGAATTTACCATTGCTTTTAACTCATCTTGAATAACAGAAATCGGCTTTGTTGTATCAATTTTATTATTTCATTTATGTTCCAATATTGTACTGCCTTTGTATTTTCAATTATTACTTTCTTTTCCATGACCAGTAAATTTTCAAGTAGAAATATGTGGTCCTCCTGTTGAAGAACGAATAGTTTTTACTGTGTCAATTTCTTCAACAGTAATTCCTCCTACAAGATCAATTTTAGCGTCCACAATAGCTTGTTCTAATGTGGGTTTATCTCAAGTTTTTTTATTGTATTCTTCAGAATTTAAAACTATTTGTAGATCATTAATAGCAGCGGCGATGTCAACAGTGGTATCCATTTTATTACTCCATTTGTGTTTTAATTGAATTTTACCATTAAACAAATATTGATTTAATTCATTTCCGTTACCGATAAATTCTCAAGTATCTTCAATTTCTGCTCCAACTGATGAACGATTTTCAATATTGGGAATCACTTGTTTTACTAATATCCCATTCTGTTCATCAATGCCTTTTGAAACTAATTCGGTCTCTAATTCCTCTTTGGTTCAAGCGCTTCTTGGTCGTGAATCTAAAATTCCTTGTAATAAAGATTCTACATTGTCAATATCAACAGTGGTATCATAACTATTATCTCATTCATGATTTAAAGTAACACTTCCATTGTACTTTCAATCATTACTTATATCACCTTTACCGCTAAATTCTCAAGATGCTTTTTCTCAACCCCCACCTCAAGAACGTGTATTTAAATTTATATTTATTTGTTTAACTTCAATGCCACCCTGAGAATCAATTCCCGCCTTTACAATTTCTTGTTCTAGTTCTTCTTTAGATCAAGAGCTATTAGTTCTTAAATTTAAAATAGTTTGCAAGTCTAAACTTTTTTCTAAAATGCTTTTGGTTTTATCTTTTGTTGTACTTCAGTTATGAACAACAGTTATTGAATTATTGAATTTAAAATTATTGTTTTTGTTACCTCGAGCAGTAAATACTCAAGTTTCTGAATCACTTATATTTTCATACAAACGTTCATTAAAAGTTTCTTGCTTAGAAACAATAATTGCTCCTTTGATAGGATCTAAACCAGAATCATCTATAACTTTTTGTAATTCATATTGAGTCCATGAAGAATCTTTTCTCTCACTAACAATGTTTTCAATGGTTGGTTGAATTTCGCTTAACTCACGAGTCGTATCCAATTTATCACTTCATTCATGCTTTAAAGTTAATTCACCTTTGTATTTATAATCATTGTCAGCTTTTCCATGTCCTGTAAATTTTCATGAATCAATATGATCAGAGCCTTGTCAAGAACGAGTTTTAGGATTTTCTAATTTAGTAACCGTTAAACCTCCTTTGATATCAATTGCATTTTCTGAACTAGTTAATGCTTCTAATAAATCCGTTTCATTTCAAGCATTATTAGTTCTAGAATTTAAAATTTCAATTATTTGAGCTTTTGCATGAAAAATGTGCTGAGAAACATCATGTAAATCACTTCATGCATGATTGATTGTTACAGAATTTTTGTATTTATAATTGTTATTTACTGAGCCTTTACCTGTGAATTTTCAGATTGTTGTTTTAGGACCTCCTTCACCCAAACGATTTTGCTCTGATTTAGGTGTGATATCTTCAATATCAAAACCATCTTTAACATCTATTCCAGCCGAGAAAATAGCCGTTTTTAATTCATCAACCGTTCATTGAGTTTTTTTTCGATTATTTACAACGTCTTCCAATTTATCTTTAATAGTATCTATCTCAATGCTTGCATCAGTTTTACTTATTCACTTATGACTTAACGTTGTTTTACCTGAATATTTAACTCCATTACCTATAAAGGTTCATGATGTTGTTTTTCAAACAATTTGTGATGATCTTAAAAATGAAGTTCCAGCATTTTCAACTGTAATACCTCCAATGATATCAATATTTGCTGCAACAATTGCAGCTTCTAAATTTTGTTTATTTCATTCATCAAGACTACTATTTAAAACTTTTTGTAAATCTTTTTGAATTTTGATAATGCTTTGAACACTAATTTTTGGTTCTGTGTGATAGTGTTCAATGATAATTTCGCCATTATAAGTGTAAGGATTAGTTATCTTAGCATTACCAATGAATTTTCAAGTTGTAATAATTTCACGTTCATTTTTTGCTGTTGTTCTTTTTGATCCTAATTCTTGAACTGATATTCCACCATCAATATCAAGTTTTTTTTGAGCAATTTTGTTCTCAAGTTCGGTTTTAGTTCAAGAAAAATCTTTTTTTTCACTTAAAATGTCTTGTAATGTATTTTCTAGAACACTGATATTCTTTGAATCGTTTTTTACATTATAATTCATTGCGCTAATTGCAAAGACTGCTGATCCAGCAAATGGTAAAGCCGTTACAAATAATAAGCCCATTTTTTTAAAAGTTGGTTTATTTTTTTTCATATTAATCTCCTTTTTGCGAAATTAAATTCGCCGCACAAACTTTTTATTTTATTTAAAAATGTTTTTAACACTTTTTAAATAAAGGTTCGTATATGAGTTACTTCTTTTAAACATTTATATTTATAACTGTTTCAATATTAACCTTTTCGATAAAAACGCAAATATCATCATGTTCATTGTTATCAACAAAATTACTGTTTTTAGTTTTAACTTGACCCTCAATTTCTCCGTCATTAAATTTTGAATTTATGGTATTTTCCAACTCTTCTAAAATTTAAGGTTTATTTTTGTGATTTTTATCATTGACTAAAATGTTTAATTTATCATTAATAGTTAAAATATCTATTGATTTATTTGTTTTTTTATTCAATGACAAACTGATGATGCTTTTTTGAAATATTTTAATTATTTTTGGCTTTATCGTTTTCTTTAAATGTTCAGGTTTTGAATAGTAGTATAATTTCTGAAAAACAAAATTTCATTACTTCGTTTTGATCAATAAATATTATTTCTCTAATTTTATGTGTAGTATCAAGCTAACTTTGCAATTAAATTTTAAATAAAGTTATATCTTGTTTAATATTAATTATTAATATAAATTTATTTTTTGTTAATTTAATATTTTGAGCTTTTGGAATTAATTAAATTTTTTTTGGAAACTATTTAAACACTATTTTTATATGATAAATCAATGTTTATAATTTCATTATCAATAAACACTCCTCATGTCATGATTAATGGTTTTTTTAAATAAACAAATTGATAAAAAATTTTTTAAGATGCAATAATTTCAAATCTCGTTCTTTTTTTGTCAATAGTCATTTTTAGAAAGTCTTGAATTCAAGTTTTGTTTTTGTGTTTTCCCGAATTTATTATTGCTTTTAATTCAACTTGAATTTTAAAAATTGTTTTGTTAAATTTTTTTTATTATTTAACTCATAATTTAAAGTTGTAGTTTCTTAGTTTTTTTAATCACTACTTTTTTATTATCAGCAAATTTTTAAATAGTAACTTGTTACTTACTGATTGAAGAACGAATAGTTTTTATTGTTTCAAAAATTATCTCTAATATAATATAAATGCCATCATTTGCAATTTTGGCTCTAATTTATTTTTACCTCATTAAGAGTTATTATTAGATTGAAATATTTCATTTAATTTGTGTTTTAAAACAGGCGAATTTTTATATGCAAATGTGTTTTCTAAAGTTTTATTATCAGTAAATTTCTATTTTTTTGAAAAAAAATTCAGTATTTATATCTAATTCTTCAACATTTATTAAATAATAAAATACATAACTTTTATTAATTCTTGTTTACAAATTTTCCGATTTTCAAGTTTTTTCAAGTTTAATTTTTTTTATTAACATTTTCTGAAGATTATCTTTTATTTTTGTAATTAGTTGCAAATTATTATTAATATCATTATAAATATGAATTAAATTTATTGATTCCTTATATATAAAATCATTTTCTTTAAAAACATTATCTATAAATTAATAAATGCCATTATCAATTTGCCGTTCTAAAATACTCATGTAATTATTTACAGAGTCTTTTGTTTTTTCTTCATTATTAGTAAAAATTAATTTTACAGTTATTTTTATGGACTCTCAATTGTTATTAACTTTTTTTTGAAGTTCATTTACATCTCATTTAAAATTAAATTTATTATTTAAAATGTTTTGAAAATCATTTTTTATTTTTGAAATATTTTTTTTGCGTCTTTGCGATAATTGAAACACAACAAAAAATATTCTTAAAATAATAGTCAATAAAATAATTAAAATCAAAACACATTTTAATTCACTTCTTAATTTAATATTTTCCTTTTTCATTTTGTTCCTTTCAAATAACAAAATGTTTTTAACATTTTGTTATTTTAAATAATAGAAATGAATATTAAATTAAGAGAGATATATAAAAAATTAATATTTTTTTAAAAAATAATCTTATCTCTCTTATAATGTAATTATACTAAAATTTATAGTTATGTATTGTTGATGGTATTTATAATATTTTTATTAAGACACTGTACACCGTTGTAAAATCGTTATAAAACAATAATTTTAAAAATTGAAATTGAAAGATTTAATTCTTTCAATTTCAATTTTTATTTCTTTAATTATTTACAAAATTATCATTTGGTTTTAAATATTAATAATTTTTATAATGTTTTATAATCAATACCTTCAAATTTGTGCATCTCCATAGTAAATGAAATCATTATCCATTGTGGCAATTCCTTGAATATAAATATATTCCTTAAAATCAATTGATCGCGTAGCACTAATTACCTTAAGTCCTGACATTGGTGGAAATTTTGCTTCAATTTCCTTTTGAAATGCATCTACCGTTCATTTATAAATTAATGGTTTACTATTTAAAATTCCATGAAGAATAGTTAATACTTGCTGATCTTTTCATCAATTTATAGAAATGTCCTTAATTCTTTGATTTCAAACATGAACTACTTCTGTTGAACCTTTATATTTATAATTATTTCCGATATTACCCTTTCCAATAAAAATGTAAGTATTTCTATGTTCTTTTTTCTCAGCAAGACGAATGTTTCTAGTTTTCGCTTTAACCTCAATTTCTCCAACGCCATAACGTGTGTTAACAGCTTTTTGCAAATCAGCTAATGTTCAAGCTTTTTCTTTATGTGCTTCATCATTGACTAGAATATTTAATTTATCATTAATCGTTGAAATATCTATTGATGTATCTATTTTTTCTGTTCAAGAGTGAATTGCTAAAGTTTCTCCGAAGTATTTTAATTGATTTGCATCTGTACCATTTCCTTTAAATGTTCAATTTTTTGAAAGAGATGCAGTTCCTGAAGAACGACCTTTAATTATTTCGCTTGAATCAATAATCGTTATTTCTCCAAGACCATATACATTGTCAATTTCACTTTGCAATTCAACTTTAGTTCAAGTTTTATCTTTTCTTTTATTAATTATTGTTTCAAGTTCGGTTTTAATTGATTCAATGTGTTTAGTCGTTGGAGTAATTTGAATTCAATTGTGAACTATTTCAATACTTTCATTATATGGTAAATCATTATTTATATTTCCATTACCTGTAAAAATTCAAGTTGTGGTTTTTGGTGTTTCAACAAATGAACGAGTTGATGAAGTGTTTTTTTGAGATACAGTAATTCCAGATCCTACTCATTTTTTGTTAACAGCCATTTGTAATTCTTCTTGAGTTCAAGATTTGTTTTTGTGTTCTGCAGAATTTACCATTGCTTTTAACTCATCTTGAATAACAGAAATCGGCTTTGTTGTATCAATTGTATTATTTCATTTATGTTCTAATACTGTACTACCTTTGTATTTTCAATTATTACTTTCTTTTCCATGACCAGTAAATTTTCAAGTAGAAATATGTGGTCCTCCTGTTGAAGAACGAATATTTTTTACTGTGTCAACTTCTTCAACAGTAATTCCTCCTACAAGATCAATTTTAGCGTCCACAATAGCTTGTTCTAATGTGGGTTTATCTCAAGTTTTTTTATTGTATTCTTCAGAATTTAAAATTATTTGTAAATCATTAATAATAGTAGCAAT
Organism: Williamsoniiplasma somnilux; assembly: GCF_002804005.1. NCBI lineage: Bacteria > Bacillati > Mycoplasmatota > Mollicutes > Entomoplasmatales > Williamsoniiplasma > Williamsoniiplasma somnilux. The sequence goes on along the minus strand of NZ_CP024965.1, from coordinate 321,842 downwards.
ATCAACAGTGGTATCCATTTTATCACTTCATTGATGTCTTAATTGAATTTTACCATTGAACAAATATTGATTTAATTCATTTCCGTTACCAATGAATTCTCAAGTATCTTCGATTTCTGCTCCAACTGATGAACGACTTTCAATATTGGGAATCACTTGTTTTACTAATATCCCATTTTGTTCATCAATGCCTTTTGAGACTAATTCGGTCTCTAATTCCTCTTTGGTTCAAGCACTTCTTGGTCGTGAATCCAAAACTCCTTGTAATAAAGATTCTACATTGCCAATATCAACAGTGGTATCATAACTATTATCTCATTCATGATTTAAAGTAACACTTCCATTGTACTTTCAATCATTACTTATATCACCTTTACCGCTAAATTCTCAAGATGCTTTTTCTCAACTACCACCTCAAGAACGTGTATTTAAATCTATATTTATTTGTTTAACTTCAATACCACCCTGAGAATCAATTCCCGCTTTTACAATTTCTTGTTCTAGTTCTTCTTTGGATCAAGAACTACTAGTTCTTAAATTTAAAATAGTTTTTAGATCTAAACTTTTTTCTAAAATGCTTTTAGTTTTATCTTTTGTCGTACTTCACTTATGAACGACAGTTATTGAACCCTTGAATTTAAAATTATTGTTTTTGTTACCTCGAGCAGTAAATACCCAAGTTTCTGAACCACTCAAATTTTCATGCAAACGTTCATTAAAAACTTCTTGCTTAGAAACAATAATTGCTCCTTTGATAGGATCTAAACCAGAATCATCTATAATTTTTTGCAATTCATATTGAGTCCATAAAGAATCTTTTCTCTCACTAACAATGTTTTCAATGGTTGGTTGAATTTCGCTTAACTCACGTGTCGTATCCGATTTATCACTTCATTCATGTTTTAAAGTTAATTCCCCTTTATATTTATAATCATTGTCAACTCTTCCATTTCCTATAATTTTTCATGAATCAATATGATCAGAACCTTGTCAAGAACGAGTTTTAGAATTTTCTAACTTAGAAACTGTTAAACCTCCTTTGATATCAATCGGATTTTTTGAACTAGTTAATGCTTCTAATAAATCTGTTTCGTTTCAAGCATTATTAGTTCTAGAATTTAAAATTTCAATTATTTGTTCTTTAGCATGGGAAATATGTTGAGAAACATCATGTAAATCATTTCATGCATGATTAATTGTTACAGAATTTTTGTATTTATAATTGTTATTAACTGAACCTTTGCCTGTGAATTTTCAGATTGTTGTTTTAGGCCCTCCTTCACCTAAACGATTTTGCTCTGATTTAGGTGTGATATCTTCAATATCAAAACCATCTTTAACATCTATTCCAGCCGAGAAAATAGCCGTTTTTAATTCATCAACCGTTCATTGAGTTTTTTTCCGATTATTTACAACATCATTCAATTTATCTTTGATAGTATCTATCTCTATGCTTGCATCAGTTTTACTTATTCACTTATGACTTAGTGTTGTTTTGCCTGAGTATTTAACTCCATTACCCATAAAGGTTCATGATGTTGTTTTTCAAACAATTTGTGATGATCTTAAAAATGAAGTTCCAGTATTTTCAACTGTAATACCTCCGGTGATGTCAATATTTGCCGCAACAATTGCAGCTTCTAAATTTTGTTTATTTCATTCATCAAGATTACTATTTAAAACTTTTTGTAAATCTTTTTGAATTTTAATAATGCTTTGAACACTATTTCTTGGTTCTGTGTGATAGTGTTCAATGATAATTTCATCATTATAAGTGTAAGGATTAGTTATCTTAGCATTACCAATGAATTTTCAAGTTGTAATAATTTCACGTTCATTTTTTGCTGTTGTTCTTTTTGATCCTAATTCTTGAACTGATATTCCTCCATCAATATCAAGTTTTTTTTGAACAATTTTGTTCTCAAGTTCTGTTTTAGTTCAAGGAAAATCTTTTTTTTCATTTAAAATGTCTTGTAATGTATTTTCTAGAACACTGATATTCTTTGAATCGTTTTTTACATTATATTTCATTGCGCTAATTGCAAAGACTGCTGATCCAGCGAATGGTAAAGCCGTTACAAATAATAAGCCCATTTTTTTAAAAATTGGTTTATCTTTTTTCATATTAGTCTCCTTTTTGCGAAATTAAGTTCGCCGCACAAACTTTTTATTTTATTTCAAAATGTTTTTAACACTTCTTAAATTAAAGTTCATATATGAGTTACTTCTGTTAAACCTTTATATTTATAACTGTTATCAATATTACCTTTTCCAATAAAAACGTAAGTGTCATCATGTTCATTGTTATCAACAAAATTACTGTTTTTAATTTTAATTTGAACCTCAATTTCTCCATCATTAAATTTTGAATTTACAGTATTTTGCAATTCTTCTAAGGTTCAGGGTTTATCTTTGTGAGCTTCATCATTGACTAAAATATTTAATTTATCATTAATAGTTGAAATATCTATTGATGTATCTATTTTTTCTGTTCAAGAGTGAATTGCTGATGTTTCTCCGGAGTATTTTAATTGGTTTTCGGCTGTATCGTTTCCTTTAAATATTCACGTTTTAAACATTGGTACAATTTCTGAAGAACGACCTTTTATTGCTTCATTCTGATCAATCACTGTTATTTCTCCAACTCCATATGTAATGTCGACTTCACTTTGCAATTCAATTTTAGATCAAGTTTTGTCTTTTTCCATATTAATTATTAGTGTTAGTTCATCTTTAATTAATTCAATATCTTGAGTTTCTGGAATTAATTCAACTCAATTGTGAATTATTTCAACACTATCTTTATATGGTAAATTATTGTTTATAGTTCCATTACCGGTAAATATTCAAGTTGTAACTTGTGGTTTTTCTTCAAATAAATGAATTGATGAAATATTTTTTTGAGATACAGTGATTCCTGCTCCTGCTCATTTTTTGTTAACAGCCATTTGCAAATCATCTTGAATTCAAGCTTTGTTTTTATATTCTGTTGAATTTACCATCGCTTTTAATTCAACTTTAATGTTAGAAATTGGTTTTGTTGTGTCTTTTTTATTATTTCATTCATGATTTAAATTTATAGTTCCTCAGTATTTTCAATTATTACTTTCTTTTCCATGACCAATAAATTTTCAAATGGTAATATGTGGTCCGCCGATTGAAGAACGAGTAGTTTCTACTGTTTCTACTTCTTCAACAGTTATTCCACCAGCAATATCAATTTTGGCATCTACAATTGCTTGTTCTAATTTATTTTTATTTCAAGATTTAGTTTTGTAATCAGGTAAGTTTAAAATTATTTGAAGTCTATTAACTATTTCTTTGTCAGAAATATCTTGTGTTGTGTCAATTTTGTCATTCCAATTATGAACAAGAGCCATTTTACCTTCAAACATAAAATCATTGTTTTCATTAGCATTACCAGTAAATTCTCATGTGGTTTGTTGAGGTCCACCAATTGAAGAACGAGTTTTTTTTGACCTTATTTTTTCAACAGTAATTCCACCGTTTGTCTCAAGTCCGCTTTCAACAATCGCTTCTTCTAATTTCCATTTATCTCATTCAGAATTATGGTTAGACTGAAGTATTTCATTTAATTCTTGTTCAACTAAAGTTATATCAATAAATGAAACCAAACTATCGTCTCATTTATGTTTTAAAATAGTTGAACCTTCGTATGGAAATGTGTTTTCTAAAGTCCCATTACCAATAAACTTTCATTCTGTCGTTTTTGAAAAAAAATTTTCAGTAGTTGTTTCTAACTCTTCAACGGTTATTGAACCATCACCATAATCTTTATTAATTCTTGCTTGCAACTCTCTAAATGTTCAAGCTTGATTTGTTTTTTCATCCAATATTTTTTGAAGGTCATCGTTTATTTTTGTAATTGGTTGCAAATTATTATTAATATCACTATAACTATGAATTAAATTTATTGACCCACTATATATAAAATTGTTTTCTTTAGAAGCATTACCTATAAATGAATAAGTGTCATTGTGAATTTTCCGTTCAAAAATATTCATATAATTATTTACATAATTATTTGTTTTTTCTTTATCACTGGTAGAAATAAATTTTACAGTTATTTGTTTAGTCCCTCATTTGTTGTCAACTTCTTTCTGAAGTTCATTTACATCTCATTTGGAATTAAGTTTATTATTTAAAGTGGTTTGAAGTTCATTTTTTATTTCTGAAATATTTTTTATGTTTTTTTGCGATAATTGAAGCACCACAAAAGATATTGTCGCAATAGTAATAAATAGAATAAGTAAAATTAAAACATATTTTAATTTACTTCTTACTTTACTATTTTCCTTTTTCATTTTGTTCCTTTCAAATAGCAAGATGTTAAGAACATATTACTTTTTTAAATAATAAAAATGAATATTAAATTAAAAGAGATATATAAAATTTAGTGTTTTTTAAAACAACATTTTATCTCCTACAATATGATTATACTAAAAATTTAAATTTATATATACTTGATAACACTTATAGTATTTTATTGAAGGATTGTTTATTGATATAAATATATTTAAAAAATAATTAAGATTATTAATTGTTACAAAAAAATCACTTAAACAATAGTTTTTTTACAATTGCCAATCTTTAATTAATTAAGCAAATGAAAAAAAATAATTAATTTAAAACAAAAAACCAATCAACCGGAATGTTGATTGGTTTTAAATTTAACTTTATTTTCTAACAATAAATTTATAAACTTTATTTTCGATTTTACTAAATTCACCATTTAAAGAATACATAACTCCTGTTAAGAAATCGATTGTACGTTTACGATCAACTTCGCTTAATTTTGATAAATCTACTAAAATTATTTTATGTTGAATTAATTCATCGACCATTGGTTTAATAACCGAAAAAGCATTTGGTTGAAATAATGTTGTACGACGATTAACGTCTTTAGTTATAGTTTTTGTTAATGTTGGTTCAGAATTTTTATCTCCTTCGATTTCCCTGAAAGTTTTTAACTCTTCAACATCATTAATAATGTTATTAGAATTATATTCTGAATCTACATTAAATTTATTTTTCTTTAAAAAATTGAACATCTTATTTTAAGAAAGTTGGGAAATCATCATCAATCTCATCTTCGACATTATCAGAAGATTTCTTTACAAAATCACCTGAACGATTTTGTAAAGAACTTAGATCAGTATTTAAAGCTTGATTTAAATTGCGTTGTCTTGTTGATTCTACAATTCCTGATTGAGGAGTAACATATTTGTGATTATCATCTTGATCAAAACCAGTCGCAATTACTGTCACAATAATTTCGTCTTCTAATGCATCATTAATAGCAATTCCGAACACAATATTAGTTTCTTCACTGCCAACCGCTTGTTGAACAACATCAACTGCATCGTAAGCATCATTTAATGAAATATTTTTACCACCAGTAACATTAACAATCACATCTTTTGAACCTTGAATCGAAGCTTCTAATAATGCAGAAGAAATCGCTTTATTAGCAGCCGTTACTGCTTTTTCTTTGCCTTCAGCAATTCCGATTCCAAATAAAGCATTACCCTTTTTACTCATAACTGTTCGAACATCAGCAAAATCTAAGTTAATAACTGCAGGCACAGCAATTAAATCTGTAATTGTTTGGACCCCTTGTTTTAAAATGTTATCAGCTTCTTTGAAAGAATCTGTAATTGGTAATCCTCCGATATATTCCAATAACTTATCATTTGAAATAATAATAACAGAATCAACGTATTTTTTTAATTCTTCTAGTCCTGCAATTGCATGGGCAGAACGGTTTTTACCTTCAAATCTAAACGGCTTAGTAACAATTGCAACAACTAATGCTCCTGACTCTTGAGCAATTTTAGCGATTACCGGTGCAGCCCCTGTCCCAGTTCCCCCGCCCATTCCAGCGGCAATAAAAATTAAATCAGCTCCTTCTAAAGCTTCTTTAATTGTTTCTGCTGATTCTAAAGCTGCTTGTTTACCAACTTCAGGGTTAGCTCCAGCTCCAAGACCTTTAGAAATTTTTTCTCCTAAAATAATTTTTTTAGGAGCATTTGATGCAGCCAAAACTTGAGCATCGGTATTGGCAATAATAAATTCTACTCCATGAACATTTTCATTCACCATACGATTAACAGCGTTATTGCCACCACCACCAATTCCGATTACTTTAATTTTTGCTGTTTGATTAAATTCTTGATTTGACATATTGTCCTCCTTGTAATTTACAAATTTTAATTTGTTTCCTTTTTATCAATTATTATACCTTCATTTAATAGAAACAAAGGTTTTAGTTTAGGGTTTTCACTATTGTCTTTGTTGTAATTCTCTTTATTAATGAAGGTTTGATTTTTAAGTCTTTCGTTAATTGTTTTATGATTTTCTGTGTAAACTGAAGTTATCATACGATTTTGTTTCTCAACATTGCGATTATCCATAATCCTTGTTGAACCAATAAGAGCTTCCATATTTATTGAATTTCTAATTCCCATAATTGTTTCACTATAAACAAACTCATTGTCTAAAATATTTTTTTTCAAAAGTGCTTCTCCACCAGGGATTTTTCGGATTTCTCCAAAATTATAAATAATTAAATTTTGATCTTTTTTATTATTTTGTAAAGATTTTGCATTATTGTAAATTTCTGAAATTTGCTTTTGAATAATTAATTTAAGATTTTCTTTAGTATTTTTCTTTAGCGATTTAGTGTCGCTATCTCATTTATAAAGAATATTTGAATCAATGATATTAGTTGAATTAAAATCAACTAAATTGTATAAATACTTATTTGCAATATTTTCTTTGATTTTTAAAATTTTAGCGATTATCACTCTAACCGAAGCTAAACCTTGAGGAATATATTTATAATCTAATAATGCACCATTTGCAAAATAAGCTGCTTCTATTGAATTTTCACCTCAATTGACAATCATCATTGATCTTTTCTTTTTTAAATCTTGATCAATGTTACGATATAAAGCTTCAATATTTAAATAAAATGATAGTATTTCTTTACCAATCATTTTTACTACTTGAATATGCGTATTATAAACAGTTTTATCAATTTCATAAGTTTTAGAATCTAAGCCAATTTTATGACCTTTTAATTTTAAAATTCCTTCAATATTAGTTAGATTGCCATCTAAAAATCAATTTATACTCTTAGAATTAATAATTTTATAATCATTGTTCACAGCTTTTTGTTTTGTTAAACTAAGTAAATTAAGAATTTGTTCTCTCTTCACTTGTCCTGGAATATTTACATCAGATTCAATTAAAATTTCTTCATATTTATTGCAAATTTTAAGATTTTTTGAAGGAAGAATTATGCTAATTTTTGAAAGTTTATAACCATTATAAGATTGTTCATATTTTTCACAAAAATCATTTAGATATTTAGCGGCAGCTTTAATGTCAATGATTTTGCCTTCAGCATCTAATAAATCTTTTTTAGAATTATAACTTTCTTTGTATAAAACTAAAATGTCATTTTTATCGTTGTATTTAATAACAGAAAAATTGTAACTATTATTTTGAACTTCTCAAGTTGCATAAATTCTTTTATCAAGTATTTGCATAATTTTTCACCTCCTATTTCTTTTCTATCGCTCAAAGCTTGGCGCTATGTGCACGATTATTTATCTTTAATTCTGTCTTATCTGCCCGAACAGGTTTTTTAATTACAAGTTTAAACTCAGTGTCTGATTCAATTTCAATAGGCAATGTAGAAATCACGGTATCTCTTGGTGAAATTGTTAATTTTTTAAAAGTTTCCTTAACAATTTTTTCTTCTAAAGAGTGAAAAGTTATAACAACAATGCGTCCTTTTGAATTTAACAATTCTAAACTTTGTTCCAATGAATCTTTGAAAACTTCGATTTCATTATTGACAAAAATTCGTAGCGCTTGAAAAGTTTTTTTAGCTGGATGTTTTTGAGCTTTAAGAACTTTTTGAGGCAAAGAAGATTTGATTACATCTACTAATTCCAAAGTTGTATTAATTGGTCTTTTTAAAATAATATTTTCAACTATTTTTTCAGCAAAATTTTCATCACCAAAATTCTTTAAAATTTTCACCAAATCATTAGGATGATAAGTATTAATAACTTTAGCAGCTGTCAATGGATTATTGATAGGATCCATGCGCATATCTAACGGGCCATCAAAACGATAACTGAAACCTCTAGCACCAACATCTAGTTGTGGCGAAGAAACCCCTAAATCATATAAAATACCATCAACTTTAAAGACATTTTTAATAGCTAACAATGCGGAAATATTTAAAAAATTTCCTTCTAAAATTTCAAAGTTAGGTGAAATTTTTGTTAAAACTTCTTTTCCTTCTTTAATCGCAGTAGGATCTTGGTCAATTGCAAATAATTTACCAGTTGATAGCTTTTTTAAAATCTCACTAGAGTGCCCACCTCTTCCTAAAGTGCAATCTACATAGATGCCTCCAGGTTTAATATTGAGAAGCTTAATTGACTCTGTTAATAAAACTGGCACATGTAACTTTTCCATATTAACCTACATAACCGCTTAATAAGTCAGCTACTTTTTCCAACTCTGAGCTATTCGCTTCTAAATATTTATTATATTTGTTCTTATCTCAGAGTTCGATTCTTGAACCAACCCCGATAACAAAAACATCTTTAGCAATCCCTGCTAAAGTTAGTAGATTTGATGGAATTTTAATTCTTCCTGAAGAATCAATCTCTGCTTCAGCTGAATTTCCAAGAATTTCACGTTGAAGCAAACGTGCCTTAGTACTCATTGTTGCTAAAGACAAAATACTATCAATTCATTTTTGATATTCGTCAGCACTTCTGATTTCCAAACTGCATTCAAATCCTTTAGAGACAAAAACGACATTTCCTAATTGACCGCGCATTTTCGAAGGGATAGTCAAACGCAATTTATCATCTAATTTATTTTCAAAAGTTCCTAATAACATATGACACTTTTCCCCACTTTCACCCACTATATATATTATTATTACATATTTTTAAAAATATGCTATTTTTTGACTTAAATTTTGCAAAAAGAAAAGGCAAGGTTAAATCCTTGCCTTTTCTTTAAAAAATAATTAAACTTCAACTTTTTTAATTTCTTTTCCTTTGTAGAAACCACATTCTCTACATACATGGTGAGGTTTGATCATAGCACCACAGTTTGCACATGAAACGATTGATGCTGAAGCCAATGCTAAATGAGAACGTCTTTTGTTTTTAGCAGCCTTACTGGTTTTTCTAAATGGTACAGCCATACTAACACCTCCTATTTGTTATTTTTATTTGAAAATTCGTTCAATTTTTCTCATCTTGGGTCTGGGTCTTCACGGTCAACATCTTGAAGATATTCTTCCTCAGACATTACACTTCATCCAGAACCAGTCTTAGAAATTATACCATGATTAATTGTTAAGTTTAAAGGGATATTCATATTTATTTGTTCAATAGCATATGCTTCTATATCGAAATCATCGCCAAAAATAATGTTAGCATGATCGTTAAGTTCAGAATTAAAAGTGTAAACATCATTTCAATCAATTTCATTTGTATAATGAAATTCATGACCATCACGTGCATCAATTGCTAAAAGCTCAAAATTAATAATTCCTAAAATTTCAACAGTTTCAATTTTACTAAAATATTTTAGATCAATGTCAAATTCTACATTTAAAAATTTTTTAATTAGTGGATTAATGGATTTGTAAATTTCTAAATTTGGTAATTTTTTTTTAATTTCTTGACTAAAATTTTTACGTAACTCTTTATGTAGCATTAACGCACAACTCAACTTTTAAGATTAGCATTATTTAAAATCTTGCTTCATTCAGTGGTAATATCTTTTTCATCCATTTGTTTATCAACATTATTAAAAGTAAAAGAAATAGCTAAAGATTTTTGGTTTTGTTTAATTAATTTTTCGTCAGTGTATTCATCAATTAATTTAATATTAATTAAGTTATTTACTCCCGCAGTTAACTGTTTAATAACATCTTCATATTTTATTTCATTATTTAAAAGCAACGAGATATCTCTTGTTGAATGTTGAAATTTAGACAAAGCTTTGACACTATATATTTTTTCTGAATTTTTTTCAACAATTGATAAATTAAGTTCCAACCCAAATGTTTTGCTAATTTTTTTAATGTTAGCATGTTTGGGATTAACTTGAAAAATGTAACCCAAAACTTCGTCTTTAAATTTTATTTCTGCATTTACATAAGGATGAATTTCATCAATTACGTTTTCTAAAACTGAATAGGTAATCTTACTTGCGTCTAATTTATATTGAGAAAAAATATTTTCAGCAACACCTTTTAAATAGAAGTAATTATTTACAATTGAAGAATCATTCATTTTATCGTTCAAAACATCGCCAGAAACTAAAATTGCCAAATGTTTTTGTCTTTGTAAATCATTTGTATAAACATCTGCTGTTTCCCAAAGTTTTACTTTTTTATTGTCTATTGCAGAGTTAAATGCAGAAACCTCTATCAAAGAACTAATTAAAGATAATCGATAAGTTTCGTGTAGTTTGGATAGTGGCGACATTAAGTTTACTGGTTCTTTGAGTTTAAAAAGATTTCATTTCAATACTTCTTCTTTTGCTAATAATGAATAAGTTTTAGTGTTGTTAAATCCAAGACCAATTAAATAGTCAGAAATTTTATTTTGAATTTTTGCTTCCGTTTTTTTAGTATTTTCTCTGGCAATAATAGTTGGAGCAACTTCTTGGATGTTGTCATAACCATATAGTCTTGCGATTTCTTCGCAAATATCATATTTTCCATATAAATCAGTTCTATTAAGATCAACTGTAAAAATAAGTTCTTCATCATTTCCAGAGATGCTAATGTCTAACGTTCTAAATAATTTTTTAATTTTTTCACTACTTAAATTTGTTCCTAAAAAATCATTAATTTTTTTTAATGAAATTTTAAAGACATTGTTTGTATTAGGTTTTTCTATGACAACATAGATACTTGAAAGGCTTGTTAATAAATTATATCTTTCCAAATTTGCAACTAAAACTTTTGATGAAAATTCAAAAAGATTAGAATTTAGTGGTTTCATAAATCTTTGGGTAAATGTATTAGAAATATCCAAATTTTTTTGTTGTTTACGCATTAAATTTGTGTTCAAATTTAAATAAATCCCCATAACCTTTTCAGTTGTTTCAGAAACCTTAAATTCTTGTTCTATATCTTGACCAATAATGTTAATTATTTTATTTTGATTAGTTAAACAAATAAAATCTTTACCCTCAAGATTTTTTAATTCTAATTTAATTGAACCTCTAATTTTAGTTTGATCAATTAAAATAATTGGTTGACCAGATTCAATAGCCACAATATTTGCAAGATCTTCAAAGTTATTTTCTTTAGTTTTTACATTATTTAATTTTAATCAAATATCATCTGCTGCTTCTAAAACAAATTTTTGATTCTTAATACAAAATTCTTGAAATGCCAAAGTATTAATATCTTTATTTAAGTCCGATTCAACTTCAAATATTGCATTTGAAGTAAATGATGAAACTGTTTGAGGATTTAAATAATTTCAATCAATGTTAAGTTTAAAATAATTAGCAATTTCTTTAATTAATTGCGTTGCCCCTAAAGCATCACTACGATCTAATGTTAGATCCATATCTCAAATATAATCATCAAAACCAATCGCATTAATTGATTTACCTATATTATCTTTAGTGATATTAGCGGAATGAATTTCGTAAATTGAGTCAGCTTCTTTTTTGCTTAAAAAAGAATTTTTAATTCCTATTTCATTCAAAGCACAAATCATCCCTTGTGATTTGTAACCTCTAATTTTTCTCTCTCCAAGTGTTAACCCATTAGCGATAGTTTGTCCGGGTTGAGCAACAATCACAAATTGTTTAGCATTAACGTTTGGAGCCCCACACACAATCTCTAAAATATGATTGCCTACATTAACTTTATTAAATCTCAAATGAGTTCCTTCAATCTGTTGAGATTCTTCAACATATCCAATTACAAGTTGATCATTTCAAGTTTTAATGTCGTGTTCTTCTTCAACTTCAAAACCTAAAGAATTCAGAGCAATAGAAATTTGTTGATTAGTAACATCTTTTAGATTAATAAATTTTGATAATCAGTTTCTTGTTAGTATCATCTATTTTCTCCTATTCTCCATAAAATTTAAATTGATCTAAAAATTTAACATTATTTTCGTAAAAAGCACGAATATTAGTAACTCCAAACTTTAACATTGCTATTCTTTCAATTCCGATTCCAAATGCTAATCCAGTAATTTTTTCAGGGTCTAAACCATTTAATTCCAATACTTGCTGATTGATCATTCCTGAACCCAAAATTTCAATTCAACCAGATTGCTTACATAAAGCACATCCTGCTCCATTACATTTAAAACAAGAAACATCAACTTCAACTGAAGGTTCAGTAAATGGAAAGTAACTTGGTCTTAAACGAATATTTACTGAGTCATTAAATAATCTTTTACACATATATTTCAAAACTCATTTTAGATTTGCAAACGAAATCTTAGGACCAACTGCAAAACCGTCAATTTGCATAAATTGATGAGAATGAGTAGCATCGTCGTCATCTCTACGGTAAACATTACCATAAGAAATTGCTGCTAAATTTTTGGTTTCTCCACTTTGCTCTTGAGCTAATTTAGAAAGCATTCTCGAAGTCATGTTTGTACAATGAGTTCTCATAACAGTTTCTTCATTAATATAAAAAGTATCTTGCATATCTCTTGCTGGATGTCCAAGAGGTAAATTTAAATTTTGGAAATTATATAAATCTAATTCTACTTCAGTTCCATTAATCATTTCATAACCAATTTCTGTAAAAATATCAGAAATTTCTTCTATCACTAAATTCAAAGGGTGTTTAGTCCCAAATGAAAAATCAGTGCCTGGTTTTGAAACATCGATTTTATCATTAAGTAATTTTCTATTTAAAATTTCACGATTAAATACATCTAATTTTAAATTTAATTTATTAGCAATTTTTGCACGCGCTTCATTAGCGGCTTTACCTAGCTCTTGCTTCGTTGTTGCATCAGCATCTTTCATCATTTTTAGAATTTCATTCAATGGTGAAGATTTACCGGTAAATTGCTGCTTAATTTCTTCTAATTGTTCAACATTGTTTACTTTATTAAGCTGATCATTAAAATCTTTTAAAATTAACGTTATTTTTGCTATCATAATAAGTCCTTCCAATACATATAATTTTACTCTTTTTACTACTTATTTATAAGAATTAAAAGTTTTAAATTAATGCTTTTAATTTAATTTCTTTTAACATTAATTGTTTATCGTTAATATCTTTATCATATTGCAAATCTAATAAACCGAACGTTTGATCATTTGGCATTTGTTTAAACATAAACTTAACTATTTTACGAAGTGCCTTTTGAAAATCTAAACGCAATTTTTCTTTTCGGAAAGCAAAAAATAAATTTGCGTCATATTCAACACCTCTTTCAATTGTGTTTTTGCGCAAGGCATCATCAAAAATTCAACCAATAAAATCTTTATTAATAAATTCTCTCAAGATAACGTAAAGTTCTAAAAGTAATGTTTCATAAACTTTACTAATTTTGTCCTCAAAATCTAGTTCTGTTAGATAGCGCTGAGCTGCTTCAGTTGTTAAATTAAATAATTCTCTTATTTGTTCAATCTCTTTTTCAATAGCATCAATCATTAATGCTGAAAATTGATAATCTAAACTTGTAGAAATGTAAGTTAAAAAAGTAGGTTTAGATAAAATTTGAGGAAAGTTTTCAAATTTTCATTTTAAATTGTAAGGCCCATATTTAGTGTCGATAATTTTTCCTTTTTTTTCTTGATTAAATTTTTCTATTAATTTACTGTAATCCATTGGTTTCTCCATAGTTATATCTTTATTAATTTTATAATAAAACTCCAAGGTTTTACCTTGGAGTTTTTGATTACATAAAGTTAGTAATTTGATTCAATTTACGTTTGTTAACTTGTTTGTAAGCAGTGTACCAACCCAGTCCAATAATTCCAGATAGAACTAAAAAAGTTACAACTAATGCTTTTCACTCAAATGGTAAAAAAATATAAATTTGATATTCATTACCAATCACTGTTAAAATTATATACCAAATCAACATTGATAAACCGTAAGCAATTATAAATGAAATAATTGCTCCAATAATATATTTACCCATTACTACTCAATTGATTTCTTTAGTTTTATAACCAAGGGCTCTCATTGTCAAAATAATTTGTGAAGCTTCATCAACAATAATGTTCATGACAACAATTAAAATTATTGCTAACAAGAAAGTTTGTAAAACCAAGAAAATAATCATGATTGTATTGAATTGCTGAGTAACATTATCAACTGTTGCTAATAAAATATTGTATGGAGCAACACCAGATTTATCACTTATGAATGCTAGATTAGGATTTGTAACCAATAAAAGATTTTTATCAACCCTAAGAACATTAGGTAGTTCGGGTAGCATGCTACCAAAAATTGACATAAAAACTGATGAATCGTTTTTAATTGAAAAAGTTAATGACAAACCTTTAAATTTCATTGAAGATATTGACTTACTAATGTTTCAGACATCAACTTTACCTTCTAATAAAGTTTCGTTAGAATACATACGGTCAAACATCATTTCTTGTGAAACTTTAAATTCTTCATAAGCTTGCTTTCTAAACATTTGTTCAGCATAGTTATCATAATCAACAATAATAGGTCAATCATCAGTTAAACTAAATGTCATTGATTTATTTATACCAACAATTTGAATTGTAAATGGTTTTAACAAACTTGTGCGTGAAGTCATATAAACAATATCATTAACTTCTCAATTCATTTTTCTTGCAACCGCATAAGGAATAATTGCTTTTAAAGCAGTTTCATCTTTTTTGAAGTTAGGATTGTGTAAAGTTGCAAAAGTATCATTTGAAACTCCAGAGAAATTTAAATTATTTCGAATATCACCATATTTTCAATCTTTAAAATCCATAGCATAAATAGCAACATCAACTGGATTTTCGTAATGTTTTCTATCCAGTAATGCTTCAAAGCTGTTAGAAAGTGTTTCGGTGTTTTTATTAAAAAGTAATTGATTTATCGCTATGATAGATTCTTCTTTTAAAGAATTGGGTTTGTCAATCATCATTGATGTAGTAATAATTGAGATAGCTGATTTAGATAACCCAGTAAACGATAGTCCATCTTGATTTTTGGTTTGATTTATTTTCGCTTTTAAAATTTTGCTTGAAATTACATCTTCAATTTTAGGGTTAGTAATATCATCAGAAATTAAACTTTTTAAATCAATTAATGGATTATTAATAATTTTTCAATATTTGTCATTTTCGGGATTAAAATTTTTTAAAATCAAATTATTACTAATTTGTTTATAAACATCATTTATAATTTGCGATTCATCTTGAACAAAAAGATTTTTATTTAAAGATTCGTCAATGATATCTTTAGCTAATTGTGTTGCAAAACTTTGCGCTAATTCAAACGACAAAATTCTTGAAATATCGCTTAAATAAATATTGTTATATTGATCAAGTTTATTGGAAGCGGTAATACCAAATAAAGTCATTTCAAATTCTTTGACAAAATCTTCGATATTGCCACCGTTATTAATTGAACTTAAATCAATTTTATTCTTATTATCATTCAATCAACTTTTTAAAATTTCTGTAATATCTTTGCCTTCAATAAATTCTTTAGAAATGTTATCAAAGGATTCATTCATAATTTTGTAACTTAATATAGGATTTAAGAAATAATGTGCATCTGTAATTCCGGTTCCGTTATTAATTGAACTAGTTTCGTTATTCTTGTCTTTAATAATTTGCAAAATTGCTGCTTCAGGAAGAACTTGTTCAATTTTTTCACGACCTCAATCGGTTTCGTTATATTTTGAAGTGACATAGCTTAATAAAATTCGTGCACGATAACGTGAATCTGATGAAGATTTGGATGAGTTTAGCTCATCATTAACTGAACCTGATTTTGAGTAATCAATATAATTCATTTTAGTTTTTTCGAATTCTCTTTTGTTATTAATGTATCAACCGCTATCTTCTGAAATGTCGTTAAATGAATATTTAGATCTATTAGTTCAATAAAGTTGATGATCAGTTTCTGATTTAAGAGAGGCAAATCCTTGTTTAACGGTTTGATCAATTACAGCTTGATTAGCAAACATAATTGTGTAAAGCAATGAAGAAAAGGCAAAAAGTGTTTGAACAATAATGAATTTACCTCGTGCTCTAGCCACAAATGAATTTTGAATTCTGTAAGTAAAACCTTTACCTCTTTTTGATAATGCTTGGGCAATTAAGCTTTGTCTTCTTATTTTTTTTGGTATTTTAGAGCCATTATTAATTAATGATAATGTTGGCTCTAGTAAATAATAAATTGTAACACCATAAGAAACCAGCATCATTCCTAGCGGAATAATTAAAATAATTATAATCATAAATAAAGGATTTAAATAAACAGATTCAAAATCAAAAGTTACACTACTTTCAAATATTGAAGCTGAATATTGTTGTAGGGGTATTGATAACGAATAACCTACAATAACACCAAATGACATTGTAATTAAAGTTTTAAGAGCAAAAATTCATGATAATTCGGAAACTTTATAGCCAAATGATTTGAAAATTCCTAATTGACGACGAGTTTCATTAATTTCTTTTTTAATTATAAAATTAATAAAAACAAATGCTAAAACTAAGAACACAACACCTAAAATTAAATAACTAATAATTTGAATATTAGTCATTAATAATGCTCTCGCTGTAGGAGAAGTATCAAAGCTATCAAAAGCCGATGAAGTAACACTAATAATTGTTTTATCTTTAGTTCCTAAAAACAATTTTTCCATATTAACATATTTGTTAGTTTTGATTCTGTTAATAAAATCATTTTTTCGGTTTTGCCCTTTGGTTGAATAATATCATCTAGCTTCCTTGATATCCAATAAGTTTTGGTTAGAAACATAACCGATAGCATAGGTTTCAAAATCTTGGACAAAATTTTTAAAACCTTTTCCTGGAGCTAAGTTATCATATTTAATACCAATTCCTGAGATTGTAAATTCTGTTTCACTAGTAAGTTTTTTATCACTGTTAGAGTTTTTATCACCTAAAATTAAAGAATTTTCATCACTAACAGGAACAGTAATTTTATCACCAATACTTAGATCATTTAGTTTTGCATAAGCTGGAGATATTACTATTTCGTTAGGATTTTTTGCTAGACTACCAGTATCTAATAAAACTCTATTAAAAGTACTTTGATTATCTGAACCATACAATTCAATTGTTAAGGTAGGAAAAACAGAACTTGCATCACTTTTTTCATAAATGAAGTGAGGATCTGTTTCATATTCAATAATTTGTGAACCATTTTTTTCATTGTAAGCATCGTAAATTTTGGTTTGAATTAAATTTACAAAATTGTTGTTATAGTTATTTTTTAATTCTTTTCTAAAATCATAATTTAAAAACATCATTGGTAAATAATTTATATCAAAAGCTAGTTTTTCCTCAATTATTTTATTTTTTAATTTTGAAAATCTATCTTCGATAATTTTTTTAATTTCAGTAATGGCATTGCTTGGGGTTATTGTTGCAAAATCTTTAATTCCCAAAATTTCCATTTGGTTATTTTCTAAAAAAGAATTAATTTGAAATAATATTCTTGAACCTCAAAGTATTGCCTCTTTTGAGGTAATTTGTAAATCTTTAATTAAATTTTCCAATTCTTGTTTGTAGCTTTCAATAATGTTATTTTTCACAATATCAAAACGCTTATCAAAAAAAGCACTAGTTTCTTTTAAATCATCAACATAATAAATTCCAGTTCCAATTGTTGATGTTGCATTTCCATTATTAAATGACGATAAAGGACTTATTATCATTTTAGCAATTTGAGCTTTAGCATTTGCAAAAGCTGAATCAATTTCGTCTTGATCATTTTTATCGATGTCTCCTAACTCAATATTTGTAATAATTTGTTTGAAAATATCAACTCTAATGACTGCTAAAATTTCATAAAATTGTTTATTAAAAATTGGTCGAGAAAAAATTTCAGAAAAAATTTCACCACCAAAAAAACTATCATAGTTTTTGTCAACAAAAATGTCATCACTAGGTTTAATTTCTGCGCCATCAAATTTTAAAACAGGAATTTCTAATAAATCTTTAATTGAAGTCGGCAACGGAATCTCATCTAAAAAAGTACCTTTAGAAGTCGGGTCTGTTTCGCTAAATAAATCTGGATTAATTTTTAAATCATCTTCGGTTGAATTTTCAATAAATCTATTTAAATCGTTTTTAAAAATGTAATTATAAACAAAATCTTTATCTAAATCTAGACCACTTTTACCATAATAATCAAAAGTAACTGTACGGTCTTCATAAGCTTTAATTTTATTACTTAATTGCAAAGGTGTTGAAAGCATTCCCACCAAAATCGCAGTTAACATAATAATGAAAATTAATGTCCCTACTAATGCTGTTAAATTTTTGGTAAAAGTCTTTAAATATGATTTAATAATTAAACGCATTTTTAAAAACCTCCCGATATTCTATTAATTTTATCATTAATATTATTTTTTTAAATAAAAAAATTTCCTTTCGGAAATTTTTTACGAACTGGCATTGTGCTACTTTCTCGCATTGCAATATCATCGCCGCTAATGAGCTTAACTTCTGTGTTCGGCATGGGAACAGGTGTGACCTCATCGCCATAAACACCAGATCGATTTTTGTTTGAATTATTCTTTGAAAACTGAATACTAGATTGAAATATCGTTTGTTTTATAAATGTGCGTATTTTAAATAGATTTTATCTAAAATTCACTCGAACTATTAGTAATGGTTAGCTTAATACCTCGCGGCACTTACACATCCATCCTATCAACCATGTGGTCTACATGGGTTCTTACTTCTTACGAATGGGAAAATTCATCTTAAAGGAGGCTTCTCGCTTAGATGCCTTCAGCGATTATCCTTTCCACATATAGCTACCCAGCTGTGCCGTTGGCACGACAACTGGAGCACCAGGGATGTGTCCAACTCGGTCCTCTCGTACTAGAGTCAGCTCTCTTCAATTTTCCTACGCCCACAACAGATAGGGACCAAACTGTCTCACGACGTTCTGAACCCAGCTCGCGTACCGCTTTAATGGGCGAACAGCCCAACCCTTGGAACCGACTACAGCTCCAGGATGCGATGAGCCGACATCGAGGTGCCAAACCTCCCCGTCGATGTGAACTCTTGGGGGAGATCAGCCTGTTATCCCCGGGGTAACTTTTATCCGTTGAGCGACGGCCCTTCCACTCGGGACCGCCGGATCACTAAGTCCTTCTTTCGAATCTGTTCGACTTGTAAGTCTCGCAGTTAAGCATTCTTCTACCTTTGCGCTCTATGTATGATTTCCAACCATACTGAGAATACCTTTGAGCGCCTCCGTTACATTTTAGGAGGCGACCGCCCCAGTCAAACTACCCACCAGACACTGTCCCTAACCCGGATAACGGGTTGAGGTTAGAAATTCGAAGTAACGAGGGTGGTATTCCAAGGTTGGCTCCACACGGTCTAGCGACCGTGCTTCAAAGCCTCCCACCTATCCTCTACACGTTACACCAAATTTCAATATCAAGTTATAGTAAAGCTCCACGGGGTCTTTCCGTCTAGTTGCGGGTAACCAGCATCTTCACTGGTACTAAAATTTCACCGAGTCTACAGCCGAGACAGCGAAGAGATCATTACACCTTTCGTGCGGGTCAGAACTTACCTGACAAGGAATTTCGCTACCTTAGGACCGTTATAGTTACGGCCGCCGTTCACCGGGGCTTCAATTCAAAGCTTCGCCGAAGCTGACTTCTCCTTTTAACCTTCCGGCACTGGGCAGGTGTCACCCCCTATACTTCGTCTTACGACTTAGCAGAGAGCTGTGTTTTTGTTAAACAGTTGCCCCTCCCTCTTCACTGCGGCTCACATAAAGTGAGCACTCCTTCTTCCGAAGTTACGGAGTTATTTTGCAGAGTTCCTTAGCTATAGTTTTCTCGCTTGCCTTAGGATTTTCTCCTTGATCACGTGTGTTCGTTCTAGGTACGGGCGATTAGTTATTAAGTTAGAAGCTTTTCTTGGAAGCGTAGAGTCATGTACTTCGTTACTAGGCGAACCGTTCACTCCCCATCACACTTCAGTGTTGAGTATTGCGGATTTGCCAACAATACCACCTTTGTGCTTAGCCCAGGACAACCAACGCCTGGGATACACTATCTTTCTCCGTCACTCCATCACTAACTAACCGGTACAGGAATATCAACCTGTTGTCCATCGACTACGCTTTTCAGCCTCGCCTTAGGTCCCGACTAACCCTGGGTGGACGAACCTTGCCCAGGAAACCTTGATCAAATAGCATGAGGGATTCTCACCCTCAAACGTTACTCATGCCGGCATAATCACTTCTAAGCGCTCCACTGGTCCTCACGGTCCAACTTCATCGCCCTTAGAACGCTCCCCTACCACTGTACTTACGTACAATCCGTAGCTTCGGTAGTAAACTTAAGCCCCGGTACATTTTCGGCGCAGAATCACTCGACTAGTGAGCTGTTACGCACTCTTTAAATGATGGCTGCTTCTGAGCCAACATCCTAGCTGTCTGTGCAATTCCACATCCTTACACACTTAGTTTACATTTAGGGACCTTAGCTGACGATCTGGGCTGTTTCCCTCACGAGCATGGACCTTATCACCCATGTTCTGACTGCCGCACAATACGACTATGGCATTCGGAGTTTAATTCTATTCAGTACCGCTAGGTGCAGCCATCATAGATTCAGTGCTCTACCTCCATAGTTTTAATTGCGACGCTATCCTTAAAGATATATCGGGGAGAACTAGCTATCTCCGGGTTCGATTGGAATTTCACCACTAGCCACAAGTCATCCACGGTCTTTTCAACGAACGTTGGTTCGGTCCTCCATTGGGTTTTACCCCAACTTCAACCTGCTCATGGCTAGATCACCCGGTTTCGTGTCTACTGCTGCATACTGAACGCCCTATTAAGGCTCGCTTTCACTACGGCTCCGCGTTTATCCGCTTAACCTTGCATGCAACAGTAACTCGCCGGCTCTTTCTACAAAAAGCACGATGTCACCCCTTAACGGGCTCCATCTTCTTGTAAGCATATAGTTTCAGGAACTATTTCACTCCCCTCTCGGGGTACTTTTCACCTTTCCCTCACGGTACTGGTTCACTATCGGTAAAATGGTAGTATTTAGGCTTGCCGAGTGGTCTCGGCGGATTCCGACAAGGTTTCACGTGCCTCGCCGTACTCAGGATACTTCTTCGAGATCAACACATTTCGTATACGGGGGTATCACCCTCTATGCCCAGATTTCCCAATCTGTTCTACTATATGTTGACTTTGTAACTCTAACAAAAGTCCTACAACCCCGCCCCGTAGAGCGGTTTGGCCTGTTCCCCGTTCGCTCGCCGCTACTAGGGGAATCATTAATTTATTTTCTTTTCCTCTTGGTACTAAGATGTTTCAGTTCCCAAGGTTCCCTTCACGCCACCTATGTATTCAGTGGTCGGATAATACGAGGTAAATCGTATTGGGTTTCCCCATTCGGATATCACCGGATCAAAGCTCACTTCCAGCTCCCCGATGCTTTTCGCAGGTAGTCACGTCCTTCTTCGGCTCCATTTTCCAAGGCATTCACTATATGCCCTTACTATTTTTTAGAAAAAATCTATTTGCAATTTATAACAATTTTAGTTTTTTTTACTGATGTCAAAATTTTTATGTTTTTTAAACAATAAGAAAATTATATATTTCATCTAATATTCAGTTTTCAAAGAACAATTCTGATTTCTCAGAGATTAAATTAATAACCTCTGAAAACTAAATAGAACAGAAACAGTCAAGCAGTTCACTTCTGCTTTTTAATAATAACTCCATAGAAAGGAGGTGATCCATCCGCACGTTCCCGTACGGATACCTTGTTACGACTTCACCCCAATCGCTAATCCTACCTTGGGAAGCGCTCTCCTTGCGGTTAAGCTACCTACTTCTGGTATTACCAACTCTCGTGGTGTGACGGGCGGTGTGTACAAGACCCGAGAACGTATTCACCGCGGCATAGCTGATCCGCGATTACTAGTGATTCCGGCTTCATGAAGGCGAGTTGCAGCCTTCAATCCGAACTGAGACCGACTTTTTGAGATTAGCTCCCCATCACTGGATTGCGACTCTTTGTATCGGCCATTGTAGCACGTGTGTAGCCCAGGACATAAGGGGCATGATGATTTGACGTCATCCCCACCTTCCTCTAGCTTACACTAGCAGTCTCGTTAGAGTCCTCAACTTAATGATAGTAACTAACGACAAGGGTTGCGTTCGTTGCGGGACTTAACCCAACACCTCACGGCACGAACTGACGACAACCATGCACCACCTGTCTCAATGTTAACCTCCACTATATCTCTATAGCTTTGCACTGGATGTCAAGCCCTGGTAAGGTTCTTCGTGTTGCTTCGAATTAAACCACATGCTCCACCACTTGTGCGGGTCCCCGTCAATTCCTTTGAGTTTCACTCTTGCGAGCATACTACTCAGGCGGAGTACTTAATGCGTTAGCTGCAGCACCGAGGTAATCCCCGACACTTAGTACTCAACGTTTACGGCGTGGACTACTAGGGTATCTAATCCTATTTGCTCCCCACGCTTTCGTGCCTCAGCGTCAATAACAAGCCAGTAAACCGCTTTCGCCACAGGTGTTCTTCCATATATCTACGCATTTCACCGCTACACATGGAATTCCGTTTACCTCTCTTGTATTCTAGTGATGTAGTTTTCACGGCGAACCGAGGTTGAGCCTCGGGATTTGACCATGAACTTACAAAACCGCCTACGCACCCTATACGCCCAATAATTCCGGATAACGCTTGCCACCTATGTATTACCGCGGCTGCTGGCACATAGTTAGCCGTGGCTTTCTGGTAAGGTACCGTCAGTTTAAGAGCATTTCCTCTCCTAAGTTTTCTTCCCTTACAACAGAGTTTTACGATCCGAAGACCTTCATCACTCACGCGGCATTGCTTCATCAGACTTTCGTCCATTGTGAAAAATTCCCTACTGCTGCCTCCCGTAGGAGTCTGGGCCGTATCTCAGTCCCAATGTGGCCGATCAACCTCTCAGTTCGGCTACGTATCATCGCCTAGGTGAGCCATTACCTCACCTACTAGCTAATACGCCGCATCCTCATCATAAAGTGTTCCAAACGGAACTTTCAACATCTTCTCATGCGATAATGATGTTCACATGCGGTATTACCCTTCGTTTCCAAAGGCTATCCCCCGCTTTATGGTAGATTAGATACGTGTTACTCACCCGTTCGCCACTGGGGTGCAAGCACCCCCGTTCGACTTGCATGTATTAGGCATGCCGCCAGCGTTTATCCTGAGCCAGGATCAAACTCTCATTTAAAAAATGTGATTTGAAACTGACTGCTTCTTTTGTTGTATATTTATTACTCAATTTGAATTAAATTGATCAAGATTTGTACAATAATTGTTCTATTTAGTTTTCAAAGATCATTTTCGTCTGTTCCAACGAACGACTTTTAGATAATATCAAGTTTTAAAATAAAAAGCAATAGTTTTTTTAATATATTATTAAAAATTTTTTATTAATTTTTTTTAAATGTTCTAATTTCTAAAGTTCGTTCACTTGACGACAAATATGATAATAAACGATTGCTTTTAAAAATACAATATATATTTTTCACTTTTTTATAAAAAATAAAAAAAGCTTTATTTTAAAGCTCTTTTACGATTTTAAGCACTTTTAAACACTTAATTATGCTTAGTAATTAATAACAATTCCTTTATATCTTGTTACTGATAATAATGCTTCATGAATTCCTTGAACTCCTTGTCCTGAATCTTTAACCCCTAAGAAAGGGAAAGAATCTGGTCCACGTTGTGATTTTCCATTAATATTAACTGTTCCAACTTCAATTTTTTTAGCTAAATGAATTGCTTGTGCAATATCTTTTGTATAAATTGAAGCTTGCAAACCAAAATTAGATTTATTAATAACTTCTATACTTTGTTGTAAATCATCAATTCTAATAATTGGTAAAACTGGTCCAAATGGTTCTTCTCAAGCTAAACGCATTTTAGTTGTTACAAAATCCACTAAAGTTGGATAAATTAAATTAGCTTCACGTTTATCTCCGGTAATTACTTTTGCCCCATCCTTTTTAGAGTCTTGAATTAGTTCTCATATAAAATCTGCTGACTTCATATCAATAACTGGAGTAATAAAAGCATTATCTTTTGGTGAACCCACTTTTAACTTCTTAATTTTGTCAGCTAAAATCGGAACTAATTTATCAGCAATAGCATTTGTGGTAATTACACGTTTAACTGCAGTACAACGTTGTCCTGAATAAGAAAAGGCCCCAACAATAATTTCGCTTGCATATTTTTCTAAATCAGAGTCATCCATTACTAAAGCGGGATCTTTTCCTCCTAATTCTAAAACAATATCTTTTGAAGTGGCGATATCTAAAATTCGGTGGCCAATATCTACTGAACCTGTAAAATTAATAAAATTGATTTCTTTGTTTTGCGTAATTAAATCCCCAATTTCTCTTCCTCTTCCTGTTACAACATTGAAAACTCCCGCTGGTAATCCAGCTTCAACTGCTAATTTTCCTAACATTGAACCTGTTAATGAACCTGCTGTTGCTGGTTTGAAAACTAATGTGTTACCCATTACTAAAGCTGGAGCAATTTTAGACATTGCTAAATTAATAGGAAAGTTAAAAGGTGAAATAGCCAAACCAACACCTTTAGCGACATGTTCAAAGGTTCCTAATTTATTAGCAACCCCGAAATCTTGTCCCGTTAAAGATAAAGGTTGCATACGTTTAGCTTCTTCAAATGTGGCGTCCATGTATTCAACGCTTCGCATAACTTCGTTAACAGCATCGCTATGACTTTTTCCCACTTCTGCCATGATAATTTGTGCTAGTGCTTCTTTTTGTTCTAGTAAAAGGTTTGATCATTTTTTTAAAATAGAGATTCTTTTTAACAATGATTCACTTTCTCAAGCTTTTTGAGCAGCTCTTGCTGCTTGAAAAGCTTGATTGATTTGTTCTGCATTTAAAGCAGCGACAGTTCCTGCCACCAATAACCCATCTGGATTGATAATTTCTAATTGTGATTCGGTTTTAATAAATTCGTTGTTAATTACAGCGTCAAATTTGTACATTGTGCGTCCCTTCTTGCTTTGTAAATTTAATCACTTCTAAAAAAAGAACTAGAAATGATTACCTTTATTATAACTTAAAAATAGTAACAAAAAATGGAGGAAACCCCCATTAACAATTTTGAATATTATACATAATAAGTGAACCGGCAACTCCGGCATTTAAAGATTCAACTTGGACATCCATTTCTACTAAAACATTAAAATCTATAAGCTGTGAAATTTGAGAAGAAATACCATTAGCTTCATTGCCGATGATTAAAGCATATTTACTTTTCCTGCTTCAATTTACATCATTTAACATTTGAGCATCTTGATGCAAGGTTGTTCCAATAATTTGATAATTATTGTTTTTAAGAATTTCCATTGTGGTTATTAAATTTTGATTAATTAAATTAACTTGGAAAAAGTTACCTTGAGTAGAACGCAAAACTTTGTCGTTATAAAAATTCACTGTATTTTCTGAAGCGATAATTGTTTTAAAATTAAAGGCTGCTGCTGAACGAATTAAAGTTCCTAAGTTTCCTGGATTTTGTAATTGATCTAAAATTAAAATATTGTGTTCTAAATCGATTGTTTGTTCTAAAAATTGACAAACAGCAAAAAGATTTTGGCTAGTGACAACATCACTAAGTTTTTCAGCAATTGGGTTGGTAATAACAAGTATCTCTATGTTTTGAGTATTTAAATGGCTTAGAGTTTGCAATTGTTCTTCTGATCCAAGTAAAGTTAAAACTAAACCTTTTTTAAAAGCATCTTCAATTAAGTGTTTACCTTCAATTAAAAATTTTTTTTCAACTTTACGGACTTTTGCTTCCTTTAATTTGACAATTTTTTTAATTTTATTATTACTAAGTGAAGTTATATATTCCATGAGACTCCTAGTAATTATTATTTTGTCTTTCAAAGTTTATTTTGTTTTTAATTTTGTAAGCATTCAATAATTCTTCTTCACTATAATTTTTGATTTTAGCTATATTTAAATAACAAGATAATAATTCTTGATAAATTACTAAATCAAATTCCTTACTAAATTTAGCTAATAAACTAATTATTTCAAAGTAACAGTCAAGATTTGTAGTTGTTTTAAAGTTTATCATTGCAAAATTATTAAAATCAACATTAATTTGATTGCCAATACTTAAAATAAAGTGCAAACCATCGATATATTCATCAAGTTGCATAGCCAAATCACTGCTTGGTTTTTTTGATCAATATTTAAATGAACGTTCTTCATTAGCGTATTCTCCAAGTTCTACTAAAAAAGCAATAATTTTTTTACGTAACATTTCTTTATTAACTTTTAATTGATGATTTTCAACAATGTAGGCATCTAATTTCTTTTGTTGTTCACTTAATCAAATAATATTATTTTTAGTAATCATGACTCTCTCCATTTTCTTTCAATAATAAAATTATAAATTAGTTTAAATATTAAAAAATCACCAAATGGTGATTTTTTTACAAATAACAATTTATAACTAATGCATTGTAACTGACAAGTAACAGATTTATTTAGTATTTAAAATGTTTTATTTGTGTGGCGTATTATTCAAATTAATCGTTGTTAACTTGTTTAATAGATAATTTTAATTGGTTTTTAGCTTCATCAATTGACAAGATTTTAACTTCAACTTCTTGTCCTGGTTCAATAAATTCGTTAATATCACGAATAAATTCATTTGCGATTTCACTAATGTGGATTAACCCTTTGTAAGTTTTTCCATCAAGTTCAACTGCACAGAATGCTCCAAATGGTGCTATATCTGTAATTTTTGCTTTTACGATTTGATTTATCATTTTAAATACCTCCGACAATATTAATAATATAGGAATGAATTAACAATTACTTTGTTTTTTAAAAAAAATAAAAATAAAGGAATTAGTTCCTTTATGTATTTATCATATTTATTTAATTATTTAACCCCTGGTTTACCCAATAATTTAAACATGTTGTATTTGTAAATCTCAACTCCAGGTTGATCAAATGGGTTAACTTCCAACAGATATCCTGACATTGCCACTGCTAATTCAAAGAAGTAAACTAGATAACCAAGCATTTCCTCATCCATTTTTTCAAATTCCAAAATAATATTTGGCATTTTTCCTGAATTAACATGAGCATCAATAACTCCTTCAATTGCTGTAGAGTTAATTTCATGGAATGTTTTTCCAACCAAGTAATTTAATCCATCTAAGTCATCTTTGTCTTTTGTAATTTTCATATCATTAACAGGTTCAACTATTTTAATAACAGATTCGAATAAAACACCTCTTGTTCCTTGTTGAACTCATTGACCTAGAGAATGTAAATCTGTTGAAAAAATCATTGATGTTGGATATAAACCTTTACCATCTTTTCCTTCTGATTCACCAAACAATTGTTTTCATCATTCGTTTATGTATTGCATTTGCAATTCATAAGAAACTAAAGCTTCTGCTTTATATCCTTTATTATATAAAGCGTTACGTGCTGCAGCATATTTGTAAGCTTCATTAGTTAGGTTGTCTTGGACTAAATTGTTCATAGCTTTAATAGCTCCAGTAAAAATTTTGTCTGTATTGACTCCCGCCACCAATAAAGGAAAAATTCCAACAGGTGTTAAAACAGAAAAACGTCCTCCGATATTATCTGGAATAACAAAAGTAAGATAGCCTTTATTATCAGCAAGAGTTTTTAAAGCTCCTTTTGATTTATCTGTAATAGCCACTATTAAATCTTTTGATTTTTCAATTCCAACTTGCTCATTCAATTGTTGTTCTAAGGTTCTAAAGGCAAGTCCCGGCTCAGTTGTGGTTCCTGATTTAGAAATAACACAAATTCCAAATTTTTTATTTTTTAAATATTTTGATAATTGTGCAACATAAGTTGAACTCATTGTATGTCCAGCATAAACAATTTTAATTTTGTCAAAATTATTAATTCCTCTAATCATTTCGTCTGCTGCTCTAATACCTAAATAAGAACCGCCAATTCCAACAACCACTAAAACATCTATTTTATCCCTTAATGAAGAAGCCGCTTTTTTCATTTTTTCGTATTCGTTTTTATCAAATGTTTTTGGTCATTCAAGTCAACCTAAAAAATCGTTACCTTTTCCTGTTTTGTTGATTATCATTTTATGAATGTCTTTAACTTTTGTCTCGTTTAAATCATTTTTCTCTAATCCTGAATATTGCAAATCAACTTTAATCATATATTTTCTCCTTAATATATTTAACATTACAAAAAATATTATACTCTAATGAAATAAAAAAATAGCACGAGCAGCACGAGCTATTTTTTAAAAAATTATTAAATTATTTATCAATTGATTTTTCAGTTTCTTCGCTGTATCTGTGTCCTAAAATTTCAATATTATCTAGTTTTTGTTTAATTTCCTTTAATTCTTTTTCGGTAAATTTAACTTCAGCACCAGATAAATTTTGTTTTAATCTTTCAATTTTTTTTGTCCCAGGAATAGGAACTATCCATGGTTTTTGAGCTAATAACCAGCCAAGAGCAATAGCTGCTGGAGTTGTTTGTTTTTTAATTGATAATTCTTCTAAGTATTTTACTAATTTATAATTTTGTTCAACGTACTCCGGTGTGTTAAAACGAGGGATTGAATTTCGAAAATCACCTTCTGGAAAAACAGCACCTGGCTTAATTGCTCCTGTTAAAAATCCTCTACCTAATGGCGAAAAAGGCACAAGTCCGATTCCTAATTCCTCTAATGTCGGAATTACTTTTGATTCCGCTTCTCTTCAAAACATTGAATATTCGCTTTGTAAAACTGTAACTGGGCAAATTGCATGAGCCCTTCTTATTGTTGAAGCAGAAGCCTCGCTTAAACCTCAATGTTTAATTTTTCCTTGTGTAATTAATTCTTTCATAACTTGAGCAACTTCTTCAATTGGAACATTTGGATCAACTCTATGCTGATAGTATAAATCAATGTAATTGGTTTGTAGTCTCTTTAAAGATCCTTCTAATGCTTTTAAAATAGCTTTTCTACTACTGTCTAAACCAATATTTTTTCGATTTTCATCAAACTTAAAACCAAATTTAGTTGCAATAATAACATCTTTTCTAAATTCCTTTAAAGCTTCACCCACAATTTCTTCATTTGTGTCTGGTCCGTAAACTTCTGCTGTATCAAAAAAATTGACACCCATTTTATATGCTTCTTTCAAAAATTTAATAGACTCATCTTTTGAAGGAAATGGAGGTTGACTATAACTTAAACCCATGCATCCTAAACCAATTTCTGAAACAATTAAATTATTTCCTAAGTTTCTTGTTTTCATAACTATTTCTCCTTTGAGTTTTTATCCTCAAAATTATGATATTTAATTAACATTACTTTAATGCAAGCGAAATTATAAATTTTGTTTATATAAATTTTGTTTATATTTTATGTATTCTAATTGTTCTTGTAATTCTTGCATTTTTTTTAGAACAACTTTTTCTTGTTCTAACATCATTTCCAATCTTTTGGAATAAGTATTGTTGCCTTCCATTGCTAAGTTAATATATTCTTTGATTTTCGCTAAAGACATTCCTGATTTTTTTAAACAAATAACAATATTTACTCATTCTAATTTATCCTCGTTGATAAATCTGTAGTTTTTTTCATCTCTTTGAAAAAAAGGAAATAATCCTTTTTTATCATAAAACCTTAATACATATTCAGGAATATTTAGTTTAGTTGAAATATTTTTCATATAAAGTTTTTCCATCATAACCTCTTTCTTTTAAGAACTTAAATTTATTGTAAAAGATTAAACATACTTTAATGCAAAAAAATAAAAAAATAGGCTTTTAAACCTATTATTGATGTTTCAATTTTGCTGATAAAATAACCAATATTTAAATAAAACTTTGATTGTTTTCAAGAAATGAGTTTGGCAAGTTGTTTTCAGAAACAATTTCATCTAACTTAACATCAAAATTATTTGCATCAATTTTTTTGTTGGAAAATTGTGTGTATTGTGCTAAGCCGATTTTGTAACCTTTATATTCATTTTCGTTAAATCAACGATCATAATAACCTTTGCCTGAACCAATTCGCATCAAGGTATTGTCAAACGCAACTACAGGTAAAAAAACAGCATCTAATTCTTTAGCATTTCTTAAAGATTCGCATTTTTCTATAGGTTGAATAATATTTAATTTTTGATTTTTTTCTAGGTCATAAGTTAAATTTTTGATTTTTTTGAAAATCATTTTATTTTCGTTTATTTCACATCTTGGTATATAAATATTGATCTTATTAGTTAGGCAAAAAAATAATATTTTTTTAGTATCAATTTCGTATTCATTAGAAATGTATATACCAATATTTTTTAAATTGTTTTTTTGAATAAAAAATATTATTTTTTCAGAAATAATTTCGGAACTTTCGATAATGTAATTTTTCTTCAAAAGTTTTCTAATTTTTAGAAATCTTTCTCTTATTAATTTTTTATTTTCCATGATTTTCAACTACTTTCTTAAATATTACAAATATTTATATATTATATTTTTAACTTGCTTAATTTTCTTGTAAAAATTTTTTGATTCCATCTGAAAGAAGTGTTGCACACATTATTCTATTTCTTTGTTTGTGAACATTTTTAAAAGCAAGCAAAGAATCATTTTCAAAAGCGTCTTGTTTACCTAATTTAATTAAATCTTCAAAATTAGTAATAATCGCTAATGCTTGAGATTTATTTTTGTTCAAAAGCTTGTTAATAATCATATCGGCTGCAGCGGTTGCAATTACACAAGCTGAACCTTCGAATTTTAAACTTCTCAATATTGTATTTTCAATTTCGATTTCAAGTGTCAATTCATCACTACAAGTAGGAGAATTTAAATCAATTTTTAAACTATTAGAAGAATTTGTAAAACCTCTATTTTTTGATTCTGTATAATGATTTATAATGATTTTTCTTAATTCTTGATCTGTATATTGTTCCATTTTTGCAAACCCCTAAAAAATGACATCTAAAAACTTATCAATGTTATTTAAAGCTTCAATAAGAACATCAATTTCTTCTTTTGTATTATAAACCCCAAAACTAATTCTTACTGATGTTTTTTCTCCATACACTTCTTCAGTTCTTCGAGCACAATGAGCGCCACTTCTTGAAGCAATTTTGTATTTAAAGTCTAAAAAGTGAGTAATATCTTGAGGATTAACGTTTTTAGCATTGAAATTAAGAATTGGAGCATGATTTTCTAAGTTATAAAAATCTATTTTTAAATCTAATTTATTAGCTTTAATTTTATTTCTTAAATAATCTTTTAATTCGTGTTCGTGTTTTCTAATTTTTTCAATTTTTATTTCTTCTAAAAAATTTAAAGCGGCCAAAAAAGCAGCAATAGCTGAAATATTTGGTGTTCCTGCTTCGAATTTAGCAGGAATTGAAGCCAATTTATAATTTATTAGATCTTCGCTAATTTCTTTGCTCATTCCTCCGCCATAAAAAATTGGCAACAATTCATTTAAAAGCGCTATTTTACCTCACAAAACCCCTAAACCAAAAGGCCCATACATTTTATGTGCTGAAAATGCAATAAAATCAACATCTCAAGATTCTACATCAACATTAGTATGAGCAATTGTTTGGGCACAATCAACAACAATTATTATATTTGGATTAATCGTTCGCACTTTTTGAACAATTTTTTTAACATCATTTTCAAAACCTATGGTGTTTGAGGCGTGAACAAAAGAAAAAATTTTGGTTTGAGGCGTGATTACTTCAACCAATTTATTAATATTTATACCCGTGTCTTTATTAAGCGGAATTTTCACTATTTGGGCTTTTTTTTCGTTAGCAACAATAATTCATGGCAATAAATTAGCTGAATGTTCCATTGTAGTGACTAAAATTTCGTCTTTTTCATGAATAAAATTCTTCAAACCAAAAGCAATTTGATTAATAGAATGAGTAGTCCCGCTAGTAAAAATAACCTCATTGGTGTTTTTTGCATTAATTAGTTTAGCTGTTTTGACTCTAGTTTCGGTAATAATTTCAGTTGCTGCAAACCCAGTTTTGTAATCTATTGCATGTGGATTGGCACTAATATTTTCTAGATAACTAGTTTCTGCTTGAATAACACTTATAGGTTTCAAGGTTGTCGCTCCATTATCAAGATAAATTAGTCCCGGATTGTTTCTTAAAATTGGAAATTTTTCTCTTATTTTCATATAATTACCTCGCTATAGAACTCACTTTATATTTTTAATTATTATAACCTTTTAAAGTGTATTTTCCTTTATAATTATATTTGTAAATTAAGTGAAGTATTAAACGAATAGGAGAAAAAAGATGAAAAAATTATTAACATTGTTAGGAGCAATTTCAATTACAGCTTCTTCGGCTGCTTTGGTTGTTTCTTGTGGTTCAAAGGAAGAAGATAAAAGTGAAGGTTCAACCTTTATTGATAACAAAGGGAATATTAAATTTAATAGTGAAGACTTATTGAATTGATATATCTCGCTAAATGGTTTTGGAGATCATATTAAAATTGTTAAAAGTTTTTATCAAATTTTTGCAGTTGCAGTGATGCAAGAATCTAAAAAAGATGATTCGAAATTATTTAATGCTATATTCAACAAAGAAAATAACTATTATGCGCTTAATTCAAATAAAGATTCGAAAAATAACATGAAAAAAATTATCTCTGATTTATTAGGAGATATGGATTCAACTGAAACTTACACAGTTTATGGAGCAGCCATAAATAGTTTTAAGAAAAAAGAAAAAGAAGTTGATAATCGTGAGAAATTAGTTGACGAACTTGCGAAACAATTTCCAAACGTTGATAAAAACTATGATGCACTAAGAAAAGCTTATATTAATAACCTAGTATTAACTGATCCTAAAACTGGTGCTTATGCACAATTAAGTAACTTGTTGATTAAAAAAAGTCAAACAAACATTGCAGATATGACTTCTAATACAGAACTTAATAGAAATACATTGTTAGAACAACTAATGGAGAAATGACAAAATGTCAAAACTTCTGAGTTAGCAAATAAAATTGTTGAAGAAAAAGATAATAATAAAGAATTGTTAATTAATCTTTTTAATGCAACTGGTGGTTTTAATAATATTACTGAAAATACTCAATCTCAAACTAGATTTGATAGTCAAAACAAAAAAATTTGAAACATTTACGATATTAAATGAGCAGATGAATCTTCGATAAGTACATTAACTGTTAACAATGCAAAAGAATTATTAAAAAGAATTGTACCTGCTTTTGGTACAGCGAACGTTGATGAGAAAACACTTAAAGAAGCAATTTATATTAATAATGTTTATAATTTAGCATCTCCTTCTCAATGAAATACAGTTTTATTTGATGGAAAAGAATTAAATTCACAAAATAGTTATTTTGATCTTGTTGCAAGTTATCCAACAAAAGCTGATGATTTAAATTTGAATACAAATACAGATAGTGAATTATATGGATTTTTATCAAATTCGCAAAGATTTGTTGTTGACAGTTTCTTTCAAAACCAAAAACCACTTGCAATAACTGAAGTTGTTTTCAATAAGGGGACAGGAGATTTAGCAAAAGAAATCAATGGTGAAGCTTTTTTTGATAAAACTACAACTACTGACGCTAAACAATTTACTGGTTTAATGGACTTTTTAAATAACTATGTAACTGGAGCAAAAACGATTGAAGGAACATCACAATCACCTTTTGATACAATATTTGCAAATCAAAATAAAGCAAATAATGGGAAAATTTTTGTTAAGAATAATGAAGCTTGAAATACAGACAGTTCAAATTACTATACAACTAAAAACGATAGTGAGTTATTAACACTAAGTGATTCAAGTCATTCTAAAATTACTAAATATTCTGTTTATGATTTCTTGCAAACTCAGGGTAATATAGAAGAATTTGATATTGCAGATAATGCAATTGAAGTTGAAAGTAGGGATGATTTAGAAGACCCAGAAAAAGGTGCTTTTTTACCTGACAATGCAACAGCTATTGCGAATGTGATCAAAAGCTTACCTGATGAAAACCAACAATCTGAGGCTTGAGCAAAATTAGGGCAAGCATTGGGATTGATTAAGTCTTTAAACAGAAAAGTAAATCAAGATGGAACCGGGGAATTTTCTACTTCTGATAAGCAATCTGATAACAAAGTTTATAAAGTTCTAAACAAAGAATTAGGGATAATTGCTTTCATGGATACCGATGGTTTACATATTACCAAAATTTCGGGATTTGATATTCTTAAAGGTTCAGAATTATTATCGGCTCAAAAAACTGTGGATTTCGAAAATGATAAAGTAGGTTATCTAAAAGATGCTCAAACTTTACAAAAAATAAATAATTATGCCAAAGGCCAAACTAATGGAGACTATCGTTATATTTTTGGGGATTATAAAGGAGCATTTAAACCAAATTCAGTTTCATCTTCTCAACTAAACAAAACAAAAAATAAAGCTGCTAATGATACAACAAAAGAAGAAAGCATGGAATTCATTTCCGCTGATAGAATTGAAGATATTAAGAAACTTGGATTGGATTATTCTCGTATCAATAGTTCTATTTCGAATAAGTACGAACAATACTTAGTAAACAATTCAATTGGAACTAATATTAAAGATTCAAACTCAACAATTGACACAATTGCTAAATACAACATTATTGATGCTGCATTCAATTATGCAACTGCCAAAGATTCATCAACAACCGAATTATCATTAGGTGCTTCATGAATGTTTGATTATTTCGTCAGCATTACAGGACAACAGCAAATTGATCAAGTTATTGAATGGTTAATTGAATTTGATGAAACTAATTCATTATCAAAAAAATTCAAACAAGATTTAACGAACAAAATCAATTATTTAACTAGTTTGACTATAATGAAAGGCCAAAACGATTTTAAAGATGGTTGAGATGAATGAAATAAATCAATTGATGATTCTAAACTTGAAAGTGGTTTTGGTGGTAAAAATAAAGACTTACCTTTAAGCAAATTAGATTACAATACAAAAAGCGAACAAGAAAATTCAGTTGATGAAGCTAAACTTTCTATAACTAAAGAGGAATTGACTTCACATATTGATAAATTAATACAGTTACAATGATTTGATCCATTTAAAACATCGTCAGTTTCTAGAAATAAATATGCAACACAAGCAAATGATTTGATTGAATGAAAATTTACAAAATCATTAATTAATGATTTTGTAAAAACTCAAACTACATATGATTTAAATAATAGAAAAATAGGAGGTAAAAAATAATGAAAAAGCTATTAACTTTTTTAGGGTCTTTTGCCTTGATTTCAGCAACTGCAGGAGTTGTTGTAGCTTGTGGTAACAATCAAAGCATTAAAAGATTTGACACTTTAACTTTAGAAAAAGAATTACGAGACAAAATATTAAATCAAATTAAAGGGGATAAAGATTTCAGTACGACTAACTTTGATATATTTAATCAAATTGACATCAAGACTGCGATGATGAATTTAGTTAACGATAAAATTAGTAAATTGTATTATGAGCAACAACAAAAAAAACAAAGCACAAACTTAAAATTAAAAGGTTTTGATCAAAAAATATATGATCAAAAAATTAATGAAATTTCTGCTAATATTGCTGGAGATAAACTCTTTTACGAATATACATCAGCAATCATTGATGGAAAAGCTGCTAAAAAAGAAAGTGAATTATTTGAGAAAAAATTAGGAATTAATCCTTCTAATTTACAAAAAAATGATACCGAAAACGAAGACAAATATACAGTTTGATTTAGTAAAGGTGGAGAAAATGATTCATACAGTTTATGACGTATGGCAAATGAATATATTTCAAAAGATGCATCAACTGAAATCAAAAAACCTAAACTACCATCAATTGAAGAATTAGAAGCAGGTAAATTTGTTGTTCTTTTTAAAGCAGAAAAAAATAAAGTTGAATTAAATAATGCAGAACTTGCAAGTTTGGGTAAATTCACTTTAGGTCAAGAAAAAGCCACAGGAACAGATACTAAAGTTTTAGGAATCGATGAAAATAATATTAATTACCTAAATGGGGTTGAAGCGTTACAATATCGTTTTCAAGAATACTTTAATTCAGAAATTAAAGCAAAAATTTACGATAGTGTATTAGCAATATCATATTTAGATGCTCAAATGTGAAGAACTAGTTCAGATGCTAATAAACCAGGATTGTTTTTCGACAAAAATTCACCAGTAGCTAAAAAGGTGCAAACTTGAAGTCAAGAAGATGGTTACAAATCAAATATTAAAATGGTTTGATCATTTACAATGAAAGATCAAGCAACAGCAGCATCAGTTTGGTCTTCAATTAAAAACAACCTTGATAATAACGGAAATATTAAAGATACTAATGTAACTTCACTCAAATCACTTTTTGACACTATGCTAGACATTGGAGACAAAAACAATACAGCAGCTGGAACAGATCCGTATTTAGGAATCTCTGGATTTAATGGTTTTGTCGCTAATGATGGAGAAACCATTAAATCAGTTGATGGTAACTTAATTATTGCTCAAGATGCGTATGCGGCTGTTAATAAAGCAAATGGACCCGCTATTCTTTCAAAAGGAAATTACGGTGAAGGTTATAATTCAAACATTAAAAACTCTAAAGATTTTTATTTAGTTTTACCACTATATATGATTGATTTACTACACGATAAAAACAATAGTTATACTAATGGACAAAAAACAGAAATTGAGGTTGATGCAACTGGTGTAAAAAATTTAGATGCTTCAAAAATAAATGACATTAAAGCTTTATTACCAAATTTAGAGGATTTAAAAATTAAAGTTGATGGTGTTGTTTATACTCAACAAAAGGCTTTAGATGTTTTCAAAGACTGAACACAGATAAACAAACCCAATACTGCTGGTTTCATAGATGGAAATGGCAAATCAACTATCGGAATGCCACAAGGTGCAACAAGTGTTTCCTTAATTGGTTCAGTTGATAATACTCATGATAATACTTATGGAAATATAGCATTTAATGCAAAAGTTAATTTGGGTGTGCTTGCTAATACACCAACAAGCACTGATACAATTAAATTTACTAAAGAAGATGACAACACTATTGTTGAAGTAACTCCAAGCGATGCTAATAAAGTTGGCAAAGTAGTTACAATTGGAAATATTAAATTATCATTTGATTCAGGAAATTCAGCTAATTTAATTACTGTTGATGGTTTGGACACAAATAACAAAACCGCTGGTTATAAAATTAATTTAGGAAACAACGAATCATTTCCAGATAGTTTAGTTCAAAGTGGAAATTTCGATTTTTATAAATCTAATAGTTCTAGTTTAGATATTCAAAGTTTAACTAGTGATAAAAAATGAAATATTTTACGTGAATTGCAATATATTGCTGCAAAAGATGAAAATAATATTGAACAAGCTAAAGTAACTATTTATCCGCAATTTATTACAAACAACGATATTCTATACAATGAGTTATATAACACAATTTCAAAATACCTACGTGATGATATTTTTAGCAACGGATCTTCAGACTAATGGAATGTTTATTTTGCAAAATCATTAATAATGAGATTCCGTGTTATAAAATTTATGAAAATGAAACAACTTTAGCATTTTTAGATATTTTCCCAAATGCTAATGGGCACTGCTTGGTAATTCCAAAAAAACATGTGGAATCTTTTAGCAAAGCTGATTCACAAATTGTTTGTGATGTAGCAAAAGCTAAGTTAGCTGTGATTGGTAAATTAACAAAATTAAATCCTAAAGGTTTCAATTTTGTAAGCAACGATGGAAACGAAGCTTTTCAAGAAGTATTACATTATCATGAACACATCATTCCTAAATACAAAAAAGAGGAAGGCTTTACTTTCAAAATTAATAAAGTTAATTTAGATGATGTTAACAATATTTACAATAAGTTAAAATAAAAAAATATCTTGAATTATTCAAGATATTTTTTTATTTTAGAGTTTAGGTAGTTATAATTATAATAATCACAAGGAGATTATATTATGAGTAAAAAAGTATTAGTTATTTCAGGAACAATAAGTCCAAAAGACAAATCTTATTCATGAGAACTAAGTAAAAAGTTTATTGAAGAATACACTAAAAACAATCCAAAAGATGAATTAATTTATTTAGATTTAAATCATGTACCAATGGCACAAAAATCGCTAACAGAACAAAATTTCGCCACTTACTTCAATGAAGAAGATGCAATGAAATATATTCAACAATTACGTGAAGTTGACAAGATTGTAATTTCTAGTCCTATGCATAACTTCAATGTTCCAGGAATTGTTAAAAATTATTTAGATCACATCTTATTGGCTAACGAAACATTTTCATATAAATATTCAAAAAAAGGTGATGCAATTGGATTATTAACTAATTTAACCGTACAAATTTTAACTACCCAAGGCGCACCATTTGGATGATATATGTGAGGAAATCACACAGATTATCTAAGAGGAACTTGAGAATTTGTAGGTGCTAAAGTTGTTGAACCAATTTTATTAGCTGGAACTAAAGTTAGTGGTTTAACACCAACTCAAGCAGTTGATAATATTGTAGAAGATATAACGGAAGCGGCAAAGAAATTTTAATTAAATTATAAAAAATCTCGTTTTATATACGAGATTTTTTATAATTTAAGTATTTTTTTTATTAAATTTTGGTTTATTAAAATCCGCTCAAGAGATTGCATTTTTATCGTAATCTGTTGAAAAAACAATTTCTTGACAAAAAGTTCATTTTGATAAATCCTTGTTAAAAGAATGAGCGTTTTCAAACATTGATCGAAAAAATTTAAGATTTACGATATTTCAATTGGAAATATCTTGATTAAATTCTATTGAATCCTTAAACATATATTTCATATTATGAACTCGAAATGTATATAAATCAGAAATGTCATTGTTAAATTTCTTAGCACCTTTAAACATTCCTTCCATGGTTGTTGCATTAAAAGCTCTTCAACGAGAAATGTTTCCGTTAAATTTTTTACAATTTTCAAAAACATATGACATATCTAAGATTAATTTTGTATCTCAAGTTTCAATACCTTCAATAATTTTGTTGGGATTATTACTAAAAAAACTTTTAAGACTTCTAATTTCAATGGGCAATTTATTGGGAACTTTTTTGCCTTTAAAATGATGAATAGTACATCCATTTTTGTCATAACCAAGTTTAAGGATTTCTTTTGCTTTAATTTTTTTAAAATTAAATTCCTTAGTTTTTTGTGAGTCATTATTAGAATCAATATATTCAGTTCATTCCGATTCTATTTTTTTTATCTCTTTGAATTCTTTCATTTATCAAATCTCCTTAATCCACTTTTATTAGTTAATAAAAGTTTTTTAATTAATTAATTTTTGAAACATTTCAAAACGTAAATATATTTTTTGAAATGTTTTATATTAATATATAAATTACTAAAAATAAAAATGCTAATTTTTTTTACTGTATTCATTTATTGTTTCAATTATGTTCTAAAATAATTTCTCCATTATATTTAAAATAATTATTTATATTTCCGTTTCCAACAAATTTTCAAGTCGTGGTGTGTGGTCCCCTTTTTTTAGAAGTATGCTTTATAGTTTCTCCTTCTTCAATAACAATTCCACCTTTAACATCAATATTCATTGAAATTAATAATTGTTCTAATTCAACTTTATCCCAACTTTTTCTTTTATAATCTTCAGAATTTAAAATATCTTGTAAAATATTTTGGATGTTTATAATATTTTCTGATGAATCTTTTTTATTATTTCAATTGTGTTCTAACGTGATATGGTTTGTGTATTTTCAATGATTGCTTTGATCCCCATGACCAATAAATTTTCAAGTTGTGTTTTGCGGACCTCCTGTAAAAGCTCGGGTGTTAATTGTTTTAATTTCTTCAACACTAATTCCCCCAGCATCATCGATATTTGCAGCAACTATGGCTTGTTCTAATGCTGTTTTGGTTCAACTCTTGTTTGTATAATCAGGGGAATTTAGAAGGTCTTGAAGTTGAGAATTGATGTTGATAATGTTTTGGGTTTTATCTTCAAGATTATTTCAATTGTGTTCTAACGTGATATGGTTTGTGTATTTTCAATGATTGCTTTGATCCCCATGACCAATAAATTTTCAAGTTGTGTTTTGCGGACCTCCTGTAAAAGCTCGGGTGTTAATTGTTTTAATTTCTTCAACACTAATTCCCCCAGCATCATCGATATTTGCAGCAACTATGGCTTGTTCTAATGCTGTTTTGGTTCAACTCTTGTTTGTATAATCAGGGGAATTTAGAAGGTCTTGAAGTTGAGAATTGATGTTGATAATGTTTTGGGTTTTATCTTCAAGATTATTTCAATTGTGTTCTAACGTGATATGGTTTGTGTATTTTCAATGATTGCTTTGATCCCCATGACCAATAAATTTTCAAGTTGTGTTTTGCGGACCTCCTGTAAAAGCTCGGGTGTTAATTGTTTTAATTTCTTCAACACTAATTCCCCCAGCAACATCGATATTTGCAGCAACTATGGCTTGTTCTAATGCTGTTTTGGTTCAACTCTTGTTTGTATAATCAGGGGAATTTAGAAGGTCTTGAAGTTGAGAATTGATGTTGATAATGTTTTGGGTTTTATCTTCAAGATTATTTCAATTGTGTTCTAACGTGATATGGTTTGTGTATTTTCAATGATTGCTTTGATTTCCATGACCAGTAAATTTTCAAGATGTGCTTTGCGGACCTCCTGTAAAAGCTCGGGTGTTAATTGTTTTAATTTCTTCAACACTAATTCCCCCAGCATCATCGATATTTGCAGCAACTATGGCTTGTTCTAATGCTGTTTTGGTTCAACTCTTGTTTGTATAATCAGGGGAATTTAGAAGGTCTTGAAGTTGAGAATTGATGTTGATAATGTTTTGGGTTTTATCTTCAAGATTATTTCAATTGTGTTCTAACGTGATATGGTTTGTGTATTTTCAATGATTGCTTTGATTTCCATGACCAGTAAATTTTCAAGATGTGCTTTGCGGACCTCCTGTAAAAGCTCGGGTGTTAATTGTTTTAATTTCTTCAACACTAATTCCCCCAGCATCATCGATATTTGCAGCAAATATGGCTTGTTCTAATGCTGTTTTGGTTCAACTCTTGTTTGTATAATCAGGGGAATTTAGAAGGTCTTGAAGTTGGGTTTTGACTTCAAAAATATTTTTAGTTTTATTTAATTTAAAATTATGAGCTAATTCAATTGAACCTGTATATATGGTTTCATCATTGTTTAAGTTATTGCCTGTAAATTTATATTTTTCAGTTTTTTGTTCAAAAGATTTTTGGGCATAGTTAAAAAAAATTAATTCAACATTAATTGCATTATTACCATATTTTTTATTAAGTTCTTCTTGTAATTCCTCTTTTGTTCAAAATTTATTTAATCTTTGATCTAAAATACTTTGTAATTCATTTTGAATTGATGATATATCTTTAGAAATTTTTTGAGATAATCCAAAAATAATAAAAGGCGTTGCTGCCAAAGGAACCATTAAAATAAGTAACAATATGATCTTTTTAAAATTGCTTTTTTCTTTTTTCATTAAATACCTCGATGATTAATAAAAATTTATATAATAATTCATTTTTTAAAAGAATAAAGGATAAACCTATATTTTGAAACTTTAACACTATTATGTGTTATTCATTCTACAAAAAAAAAAAAAAAAGCAATTGGTTCTTGGAAAAAACTAAATAAATTTAGTATAAACAGTTTGTCAAACAAAAAACTTATTCGTAAAATTATTTGTTCTTGCTCATTTATAATTTACAAGATAAAATTTATAAACAATAATGATTTAAATGTATAAAAACAATGTAGTAAATTTAAAAATGTACAATAAAAAATCTTGCAAATATTTGCAAGATTTTAAAATTTATAATAACTATATTATATTTCAAGTGTAAATTAATAACGTTGTTTCCATTAAAATTCAATTGATACTACAATATACAGCCACAACAAATGTTAATTGTTCTTTGTATGTTTCTGAACAAATAATTTACACAAAATTGCTATTAACTGAAATTATATTTATTTCATAAATTTTATTTAATTTATTTTGTAATTTATCTATTTTTTATTTTTAAAGTTTTTTTCATTTAGTAAAATTTGTATTTTAACTTAAAATTCTTTTATTAAAAGTTGTTAAAATAAGTAATTTTTTTATGTTTCAAAAACTTAAATCTTGATAGAAACTGATGGCAGATTTAAACACACTAATGATATAAATAACATTAGAAATATCACTATTAAATTTTTTCATTCCCCTAAACATGCTCTCCATTGTTTTTGAATTAAAATCTCTTTATCAAGAAATCTCTTCATTAGAATTATTACAAGTTTTAAAAACATATTACATCTAAATTATTAAATTGTACATCTCGACATTTAATTCTCCCAATAATTTTGTTGCCATTTTCATTAAAAAATTTTAAAACTTGCTATTTAGTTGGGTAATTTATTTGGAAGTTTTTTGTCCCCAAAGTGATTTATTATATTGATATATTCATCATAAGCGATTTTATTTATTTGCTTAAGTTTTATTTTTTGAAAATTAAATTCTGAAATTTTATAAAATTTTTATTATAATTCAGATATTTTTATTTTAAAAATCTATCATAAAATATATATTCTTTATGCAATTTTTATTAATTTAAATTATCTTAATTTATAAAAACTTTTTCTATTAATTATTAAATCTTGGTTTGTAATTTGATTGTCATTTATCAGCGCCACTATCATACATACTGTGATAACCAACAGATCTAACATCTCATTTTGATAAATCTTGATTAAAATTTTTGGCATTTCTAAATGCAACTCCCATAGATTCTAATTTCGTTGTTGTTCAGCTAGATATGTCGCAATTAAAATTTATAGCATTTTCAAATGCTCCATCCATAACAACGAGCTCACCTACTCATCAATTAGAAATGTCACCATTAAATGAGGTAGCATTTCTAAAGGTGTTTATCATGAATTCTAAATTTGATGTAATCCAATTTAAATCACGATTAAATGAAGAGGCTCCTTCAAATGCTGATGAAAAATTTATTACATTATTTGTTT
This sequence comes from Williamsoniiplasma somnilux, assembly GCF_002804005.1. Taxonomy (NCBI): domain Bacteria; kingdom Bacillati; phylum Mycoplasmatota; class Mollicutes; order Entomoplasmatales; genus Williamsoniiplasma; species Williamsoniiplasma somnilux. Next base: position 278,400 of record NZ_CP024965.1, on the reverse strand, counting down.
TTCAATTTGTAATATTACCATTAAAGGAAGAAGCTCCTTGAAAGATAGATTCTATTGTTAAAGCATTTATAAGACTTCATTTGTCTAAATCTTGATTAAATTTTGAAGCATTTTCAAATGTTCCTTTCATACTTTTTATATTTGAAGTATCTCAATTTTCTATTCCAACAATTTTATCATTAGGATTTCCTGCGAACATGTAATCTATATTTTCTATTTGAGTGGGTAGCTCTTCTGGCATATATTTACCTTTAAAATTTTTAACTGAATTTTCACTTGTAGCAAGTGATAAAATAGCTATCGCATCAGTTTTTTCGAAATCAAAGTATGTTTGATAGGATAAATTTAATTTAGAATCTAGATAAATAATCTTAAAATTATCATTAATTCCATCACCAATAATATATTTTTTAAAAACATAATTACCTTTATATTTATTTTCGTTTTCGATTGAACCTGTTCCAGTTAATTGAATTTGTTGAAGATCTTCTGAGTCATCAATTTTAATTTCGAAAGAATTTTTGCCATATTTTTTTTCTATTGTTAATTTTAATTCTTCATTAAATCAAGCGCCTTTTTTAGAACCGATTATACGATAAAGGTCAATTAACATTTCTTTATCTTTTGTAAAATCAATGGTTGTATCTACTCGCTTATTTCAATTGTGTTCTAATTCAACATGTCCTTTATAGAGATATTGGTTGCTACCATTTCCATTACCTTGAAAAATATATTTGTCAGTATGAGGCTCTGGCTTTCAAGAATAAAAATCTAAATTATCATTTAATTTAGATGATTTTACAGTTATTTGTTTAATTCCAAATGTGTTATCAATCTCTTTTTGTAATTCTGCTAAAGTTCATTGTTTTTCTTGATATTCAGCAGAATCTACAATGTCTTGTAATTTTGATTGGATATCTGAAATTGGTTTGGTTGTGTCTTGGTAATTATTTCACTTTTGAATTAATGTAATTTCACCATTATATTTAAATGGATTTGTTGAATTTCCATTTCCAATAAATTTTCAAGTTGTCTGATGAGGACCACCGCTTGAAGAACGTAAATCAACAGTTTCAAGTTCTTGAACAATAATTCCATTAGCAATATCTAAATTTTGATTAATAATTTCATTTTCTAAAGATATTGCATTTCATTTTTTATCTTTATAAGCATCAGAGTTCAAAATATTTTGAAGTTTATTTTCAATAGTTTTAATATTAAAACTATTGTCTACTTTGTCATTTCAATTATGAATTATCGATATTTGTCCATCATATTTGAATTCATTTTTAATCGTTCCTTTACCGGTAAAAGTTCAAGTGGTTTGTTGAGCTCCTCCAGTTGATGAAAAATTATTATTTTCTTTTTGATTGCTGGTTATACTAATTCCGCCGGTAGATTCAAGTTCTTCAGCTATAATCGCTTGTTCTAAAGCTAATGATGTTCATTGTTTATTTTTATATTCTTTTTTATTTATGATATTTTGCAATTGATTAGCAATATTAAAAATACTTTGAGTAGTATTTTCAATTTTAGTTCAATTAAAATTAAGTTCTATTGTTCCTTTATATTTGTAATTATTATTTTCATTACCCTTACCAATAAAAAGTAATGTTTGTACCTCATTAATTGAATTAGAAGAACGTTGATTAATTATTTTTTCAGAAACACTGATTCCTCCAGGACTATCAATCTTTTTAGAATTATCTATTACATCTTGAAGTTGCTGTTGATTTCAAGGGGAATTTTTATCTTCTTTTTCATTAACAATTTCAACTAACAAATCTGCAATGACACCAATATCTTTGCTTGTGTCTTTATAATCATTTCACTGATGAAGTAGTGTGATCTGCCCTTTATAAAGAAATTCATTGTCAATAGTCCCATTTCCTGTGAATTTTCATTGATCAACATTTAAAGAATCAGTCGATGTTTGAGATTTGAATTCTACTTGTTCAACTTTAATTCCTCCAATCTTATCGATTTTAGAATTATCAATAGCTGTTTGCAAATCGTTTTGTGTTCAACCCTCATTTATTTTTTTTGATAAAAGTTCTTCCAATTGCGATTTTGCATAAAAAATGTTTTGAGAACTATCAATTTTATTATTTCATTGATGAGTTAAAGTAGTTTCATTTTTATATTTAAAATCATTATCAACGTTTCCTTGACCAATAAATTTTCATAAATTTGAATGTTCATCACCAGTTCAACTTCGTTCATCTTTAAAGCTAACTTCTTCAACTAAAATTGCATTTTCTTGATCTAATTTAGCAAAGTTAACCGCCTTTTGTAATTTTTGTTTTGTTCAAATTGAATTTTTATTGTTATCTAAAACATTTTGTAATTCAGTATTAATTTGACTTATTGAAACACTCGAATCTATCTTTGTTAACCATTTATGAATTAGTGTAATTTCATCTTTATAATTAATACCATTACCCACAAAAATTCATTCAGATGAGTTTCATTCATAGCTAGCGGAACGTGATTCTTGTTGTTTTACAGCTTTAACAGATATTCCTCCAGCAACATCAATATTATTAGAGACAATAGCTTGTTCTAAAGAAGCACTTGTTCACGGTTTTTTAAACTCTTTGTTAACAATTTGTTGTAAATTGCTTTGAATTTTTACTATGCTAACAAGGTCGTTCGTTTTTAAATTTCTTGTGTGTTTTAATGTTATTTCAAAATTTAAAAATTGTTTATTAAAACTTTTTTGAAAATTTTTAAATTTCCAAAAAGTTTCAATTTTTTTAACGTTATTAACTTCAATTTCTGTTGAATTTAACTCACTAATTGTAATTTGCTCAGCGTTATCGATGTTATGAGTGATTAATTCATTTTGCAATTCTTGTTCAGTTCATGAAGAATGATTTCTTGTATCTAAAATTTTTTGAATTTCAAATTTTAAACTATTTGCATTTTCATTTATACTTTGTGAATAATATTTTTTTGAACTTAAAATCAAGACCGAAAAACTTCATAAAGTTGAAAAGATAACTAAAAGTAATCCTATTTTTTTAATAGATTGCTTATATTTTTTCATAACCTCCCTTTCTTTTTTAATTCAAAAATTATTTAAATTTAGGTTTAAATTCAGAAATTCAGTTAGGATTTGCATTAGTGTCAAAATTAGCATGATTTGTAACTTTAGATACATTTCATTTACTTAAATCTTGGTTAAATTTTTTAGCACCACTGAACATAAGCGACATATCTATAACATTTCCAGTATCCCAGTTTGAAATATCTTGATTAAAGTTACTTGCATTTTCGAATGTACCATTCATTGAAATAACGTTTGAGGTATCTCAATTTTCTATACCTTCAATTTTAAAATTTAAATTACCTTTAAAGAAATCGGAAATTTTTTTAATTCCAACTGGTAATTTATCAGTTATTTTTTTACCTTTAAAGTTATAAACTGCATTTCCATTAGCATTATAACCAATTTGCAATAATTCTACAGCATCAATTTTTTCAAAATTAAATTTTTTATCAGTTGACAAAATTCCTAAATCTCCTTTTGAATCTATGTATTTAGAAATGGTTGTATCATTAGCATCCGTCAATGTATTTTTTATAGTTATTTCCCCAACATATTTGTAACTATTTGTTTCACTCCCATGACCGATAAATTTAATTTGTTGTTCATTTGCATTGTTGCTTATAATTACAACTGTAATTCCTCCAGATTTATCAATTTTTAAATCAACAGCTTTTTGTAAATCTAGCTGATTTCAAGACGAATTTTTTGAACTTTTTTCAAATATAAGTTTGTTCAATTGACCTTTTATTGATGCATCTTTTGCTAAATCAATTGGTTTATTAACTCCGATTCATTTATGTTTTAGATTTATTGAACCTTTGTATCAATAATCATTTTCAACTGAGCCATGACCGGTAAAAATGTATTCATCAATATTTTCTTTTTCGTTTTTCATGTTTTTATTAGCTTCAGATTTTACATAATCAACAGTAATTGAACCTGGAGGATAGTTATAATCTAATAATCATTGAATTTCATTTAATGTTCAAGATTTAAATTCATGCATTTTGTCATTTAATAATATTTGCAGATCTTCTTCAATTCTAGAAATATCAAACGAACCATCCTTAACAGTTTCTCAATAATGTAAAATACTTATTTCCCCAATGTATTTGTAAATGTTATCATCCTTACCATTTCCAACAATAATTCATTTATCTTCTTTTCAATCAGGAGTTGCTAAGCGAGTGCTTGGTTTTTTCTTTAATTCTTTAACGGTAAAACCACCTTTTGTATCAATCCCTGAATTATCAAGTGCTGTTTGTAGTTCTTCTTTTGTTCAAGCTTTTTTGGTGTGATTTTCTTCGTTGTTAATAAATTCTTTTAACTGATTTTTTGCATTTTCAATATTTTGAGTATTGCCAATTTTTTGATTTCAATCATGTTTTATTTCAATACTTTCATTATAAATTCAAGTATTATTTTCATTACCAAGACCTGTAAATTTAAATGTTTGTTGACCCGTACTTTCTTCATATGAACGATTTTTGACAGGTGGTGTTAAATCTTCAACAACGATTCCTCATTTTTCGTCAGGTCATTTTCTGTTAACGGCTTCTTGAAGATCCTTTACCCATAATTTTTTGTCTTTATTAACACCTTCATTAACAATGATGTTAAGTTCAGATTCTATTGCTTTTATATTTTGTGTTGAATCCTTTTTATCGTTTCAAATATGCTCTAAAGTTATTTCATCATTGTACAAGTAATTATTGTCAATTTTACCATTACCAATAAATTTTCATTTAGTTAATTTAGGTCCACCTGTTCAAGAACGTGTATCAACGTTTTCGACAAGTTGAACAGTGATTCCTTCAGCTACATCAATTTTTTCAATTGCTTTTTCTAAAAGTTCAGCAGTTCAAGATTTATTTTTGTATTCTTCTGAATTTATAATGTTTTGTAAATCATTTTGTTTTGTTGCAATATCAACAGTTGTCTCTTTTATATTATTTCAATTGTGTATCAATGTAACTTCATCTTTAAACATAGATGGGTTACTTTGGCTTCCAGTACCAATAAATTTTCAAGAATTTTTATTCTTTGACCCACTTGAAGAACGGCTTGATTGTTCTAAAATTGGTTGAACAATAATTTGGTTATGAGGATCAAGACGAGAATTATTAATTACTGTTTGTAACTCTGATTGTTCTCAAGAAGCATCTAATTTAGAATCTAGAATTATTTGCAATTCATCACTAATTGTTTTGATCTCATAACTTCCATCTTGTTTATCATCTCAATTGTGAAACAAAGTTATTTTTCCCATATATTTATGTTCGTTGTCAATTTTACCATTGCCAACAAAATCTCAAGTTGTAATTTTTGGCCCACCAATTGACACACGATTTTCAGAAATTGTAGTGCTATTTTCAGAAACTGTAATTCCATTTTGGTCAGTAAGTTCAGCATTGATAAGCGCTTGCATTAATTCTTTTTGTTCTCAAGGTTTTTTTTCATATTCAGAAGAATTTATAATTGATTCAATTACAGGTATAATACTTCGAATATCTTGAGTTGTATCAGATATAGTTTTTCAATTATGTGAAATTTCAATTTGATCAGTATATTTGTATGAATTTTCATTATTACCCTTACCAATAAAAATTCAAGTTTGTGTTCCTTCATTTTTTTGTGAAGATCTATTTAATATTTTTGATTTTTCTTCAACACTAATACCACCATCTTTTCCAAATTCAGAAGTGTTAATTGCAATTTGTAATTCTTCATTTGTTCATTGATATTCACCATTTTTTTTAGATTTTAAAATGCTATCAAGTTCGTTAGAAATAGTTGAAATTTGAGTTTTTTGGTCATTGGCAATTCATTTATGAGTTAAAACAATTTCCCCGTTATAAATTAAATCATTATCAATATTTCCGGTTCCTATAAATTTTCATAATACAAAATTTGTGTTAGAAGAATCAACTTTTGATTTATTTTCAACAAGTTTAACTACAATTCCGCTTTGCAAACCAATCGTTTCATCAATTTGCTTTTGTAAATCTTCTTGTTTTCAGGTTCCATTAACTTTTGAATCCAAAATTTTTTGAATATCATTTTCTTTTTCGATAATATTTTTAGAAGTGTCTACTTTATCATTAAAATTATGAACTATCTCTATTGAATCATTATATTTATATTGCAAGGTTGTTTGATCATTTTTATTACCTTTACCGATGAATCTTCAAGAAGTTTTTTGATCACCACCTTGAGAACTACGATTTTTAATATTTTCTACAGATTCAACAGCAATTGCTCCTTTAGCATCTAATTTAGCATTATCAACTGCAATTTGAAGTTCTTCTTTAGTTCAATTTTTATTTTTTCGAGTAGTTAAAATAGTTTGTAATTCATTTTCAATTTGACTAATTGATACGAAAGAAATTATTTGCGAAATTCAATCATGGGCAATTTCAAGATCACCTTTATATTTTTCTCCGTTACCAGTGAATTTTCATGTTGTCTGTTTTCACTCATAGTTAATCGTACGGAAAATTGGTTTAGTTACTTCTTTAGCAGTTATTCCTTCTAAACCTGCATCTATAATTGCATTATTTAACTCTTCTTCAACTCATTTTTTATTTATATTTTTGTTTAAAATTACTTCAAGATTCTTTTTAACTTTGACAATATCACTTGGATTATTTTTTGCTTCTTTATTTGAATTTTCAATGTTATATTTGCTTGAACTTATTGCAAAAAAAGCTGCTGATGATGCAGGAATTGCTGTTACTAACAATAAACCTAATTTTCTAAATTTTCTATTACTCATATAGTCTCCCTTTAATTTTTAAAAGTAAAAATTTTTAAACTAAACGCTAAAGCATAAATGTATGCTCAATCATTATTTTTCCGTTATACATATATTCATTGTCTATTTTTCCATTACCAATGATAATTCATTCTTGAATTATGTACTCTTTATTAGTTTTTGATGTTCCTTTTTTCACAGTTAAGGCACCAATTTTATCAATTTTTGCTTGTTCAATAGCAGTTTGTAATTCTTCTAATTCTCAACTTTTATTAATGTGCTCTTTATTGTAAACAATATTTCTTAAATCCTTTTGGACTTCAGTTATACTTTGAGTTGTATCTTTGATTTTAATTCATTCATGATTAATCTCGACACTACCAGTATAAATTCAAGTATTATTTTCATTACCAAGACCTGTAAATTTAAATGTTTGTTGACCGTTACTTTCTTCATATGAGCGATTTTTGACAAGTGGTGTTAAATCTTCAACAACGATTCCTCATTTTTCGTTAGGTCATTTTCTGTTAACGGCTTCTTGAAGATCGTTTAATCATAATTTTTTGCCTTTATTAGCATCTTCGTTAACAATAGCGTTGAGTTCAACTTCTATTGTTTTTATACTTTGAGTTGAATCTTTTTTATTATTTCAAATATGCTCTAAAGTTATTTCGCCATTGTACAAGTAATTATTGTCAATTTTACCATTACCAATAAATTTTCATTTAGTTAATTTAGGTCCACCCGTTCAAGAACGTGTGTCAATATTTTCTACAAGTTGGATACTAATTCCTTCAGCTACATCAATTTCTTCGATTGCTTTTTCTAAAAGTTCAACAGTTCAAGATTTATGTTTGTATTTATCCTGGTCTAAAATTTTTTGCAAATCTTCTTTTTTAGAAAATATGTTTTTTGTAGAATCAATTCTACTATCTCAAAAATGTTCTAGTTCTATTGATTCCCCAAATAAATAATTGTTTGTGACATCACCTTGGCCAATAAATTTTCATTTAGAAGATCCAAAATCACCATTGGCAGCCATACTTTGAATTTTATTAATTTCCTCAACTATAATACCACCAGGAGAATCAATTCCAAGACTATTAACTTTTTGTTGGAGTTCTTCTTTTGTTCAAGGTTGCCTTAAATTTTCATTTAAAGTAGTTTTTAATATTTCTTTAATTTCTTTAATTTCAATAGTTGTGTTTTCTGTATCATCTCAAAAATGGTTTATTGTTATTTCGCCATTAAATCTAAAATCATTTGTTGGATTACCTTGGCCAACAAATTTTCACTCAGTAATTTTTTGCCCACCAATAAAACTATATGAATTATTTTTTTCTACCGTTTGCAATTCTTCAACTACAATTCCACCGGGTTTATCTAATCCTTTTTGATCAATAGTTTCTTGCAAATCTTGTTTTTTTCAATAAGTGTGTTGATTTGTTGGTGTATTTAAAATTTCTTTTAATAAGTTTCCAATTAAAGTAATGTCATCAACTGTATAAGTTCACTGATGTTCGAGTTCTATCGAACCATTATAAATGCCTTCATTTTCTTCAGTTCCATTGCCGATAAATCGGTACAAATCATTAACAATTATGTCTTTGAAATCATAGTTTTTCTTTCTTACGATTTCAACGGTTATTTCTCCCTCGCCAAAATTTTCATCTACTCTTATTTGGAGTTCTTGAAAACTCCATGCTCTATCAGTTCTTTCTGATATGATAGTTTGTAATTCATTTTTTATTGTTGATATATTAGTTGTTTTGTTATATTTGTCACATGCTACAATTGTAGTAGCTGTGGTAGATGTTATTCCTAAGGTTGTTAAAATACTTAATAATTTTTTCATATTAATACTCCTTGTTTATTCAAATAAACTGGTGTATTCCGAAATATTTTTAAATATTGATAATCATTAATGTAAAATAATTTTTTATTATTTCCACCGTGCGATATTTACGGTTAGAAAATATGATTGTTTATCAGCGCTATTTAATAAAATAGTGTTAATCTTCATAATATAAAATCCTTCTAAGATATGTTATATTTGTAACCTTTTGTTCAAGAGAATTATAATATATAAAAATTCATTTGAATACATAAAAGTGTAAAAATTTACAAAAAATTTCATAAATTGAATATTTATGAAATTTTAAGTTTATTTTTCCAATCTCATTTAGACAAATTTTTATTAAATTCTTTAGAATTTTCGAACATTTATCTAGTAAATTTTATATTTATGAAAATGACAAATGTTTTGATTAAATTTATTAGACGTTGAAACATCTTTTTCATTGTAGCTACATTAAAAGTTGCTCATTTTGAAATGTCAAAAATAAAATTTTTAGTATTTTTAAAAGTATAAGACATATCAGAAATGTGACATACATCTCAATTTTCAATATCTTTAATAATTTTATTATTGTTGCCGCAAAACATTTTTTTATACTTTTTATTTCGTAAGAAAAAATTATTAGATACTTTATCTCCCATGAAATAATGAATTTTATTTTTATTTTGTCATATCCCAGTTTTAATATTTTTTCAGCCTTAATTTTTTAAAACAGAAATTTTTAGTCTTTTGAAAATTACCATTTTTATTTAAATATTCAATTCATTAAGAATCAATATTTTTTACAAAATTTGCTTCATTCATAACTTTTTTATACTACTTGCTATTTTCTAATTTTTTTAATCAACATCTTTTTGATAAAAAAATTAAGAAGTAAACGAATATTTTTTATAGTTTTTAAGTTTTATATAATTTATTTAAAATTCATTCTTTTTAAAAAAATCAAGAAAAAATTAAAATATTAAAAAATATACTAAAATTTTTAATAATTTAACTTTTAAAAAGTGTTATATAACCTTTATGCAACGCTATAATTTATTAAAAATGCAAATATTTAAAATCAATAAATAAATTTTTGAGTAAGTTTATAAAAAATATTATTAAAAAAATTAAACAAAAGCATATACACTTAAAAGTGTTAGTGCTAACATTGAAGTGAATAAAGACGAGATCAATATTCTGGCCAACTATTTGTTTTTGTTTTTATTCAAAACTAAATAAAGGAGGGTATTAAAATGATTAAATTAATAGCACTATTAAGTGGAATTATAACACCCGTTGCAAGTATTGCCCCTGTTGTTTCTACAGTGCAAAAAAATAATATTTTACAAGAAAAAAGTGATGATGCAAAAGCTGAGGAAAAGATTCTGTATTGAAATAACAATCATTCAAGAGAAATTAGACGTACCACATCATTTCCTGCCACAAAAAATGATTCACCAGAATTAAATTCAATTTGAAATTTTGACTTAGGAACAGAAAAACCCAATTACAAAACGTTAGATTTTATAAACGCCAATGGTATTTCTCTTAAGTGAGGAGGAGATCACCTAATGTGAAAGTGACCTACAAAAGTTAATTTAGAATTTAACGATTTAAATAAAGTTCAAATATATGGTGGTAAAGATCCAGCTTTTTATGATTATGTAAGAAAAAATAAAATTGTTGACCATGAATACACAGACATTTTAGCAAAATGTTTAGTTAAAACCTATTTTGGATATACATGATACCAAAAAGATGGACATTACTATATGCAATTTTTGGCATGACAAGTAGTCTTGGAATCAAATTCATTTTCTAAAGCTTACCTAACTGCCGATTTTGGTCTAGGAATCAGTTTAAAATAATAAATAAATCATATTTAAAAATTAAATAGCATGTATTAGAGTGAACCCTAAAGAGTAAATGCGAAAATGCAATAGTATTTATTTTTTGGAGTTCATTTTGATATGCCTAAAATTGAACATATAAAAAACTTATATTTGATTTTAAGTATAAGTTTTAATAAAGGCAAGTACAAATTTTTTAAAAAAAATGAATAAAAATTTGTGCTTTAAATAATAAATTTTAATTTGCATAATTAAAAAAAATATTTAATAAGTGATTTGCTAAAAAAATAAAAGTAAATTTCAATTTATAATTTTTTATAGTTAAGGTTTTTCTACAAAAAAACAAGCTTTTGCGCTTGTATTATCTTTATGAAATTATTTTTTATTTTTACTAAAATGATTAAGAAACATTTTCCCTTCTTCGCTCATAATTCTTGGAGTTCATTCATTATTTTCAACTTTATTAAGATCATCATTAACACGATAAATTCTTGCATCTAGACTATCGAATGTTGATAAAATAATTGCTTCAATAATTACAGGTTCTGTTGGAGACCCATATTCATTTTTTCCGTGACTTGCTAAAATCATGTGTTGCAATAAAGTTACATCTTTATTAATTGAACCATCTTCCAACTTATAAAGATTTAATTGTTCAGCGATTTTAGCAATTTCAGCATTACCAATTGAAATATGTCCCAATAATTTGCCTTCAAGTGAATAGTCAACTCCTGATTCATCAATAATTTCAATTATTTTCCCAATATCATGGAGAATTGATCCACAAATAACCAATTCTCAATCGATATTTGCATATTTGTAATTGTCCTTAATTGCTAAAGCGTTTTTTACTAATGTATAACTATGTCAAAACAAACCACCTCTAACATTATGATGAATATTCATTGCTGCTGGATAAATTAAAAAATCATTTTTATATTTCTCAATTAAATCTAATGTAATTTGTTTATATGTATTATTTTCTAAATTATTTAAAATTTCTAATAAATTAAAGTATTCTTTTTCAATATTAACTGGAGCAGAAATAAAAAAATCATCAAAAGTTAACCCATAATTACTCAATTCATCTTTATCAATGATTTTGTAATCATTGATCTTTAATTGTAAAACATTACGATATTCTGAAGCAGTTGCATTAGCAGTGTACAAAAATTTATTTGCCTTGATAATTTCTTTATCTTGTTCACTTATCGTTCACTTACGAGCCTCTAATCTTCCGGTTTTATCAGTTAAATGAATAATCATGTAACCACTACCATTACTGCCTGTAGAAACTACAACTTTTTCAATTCTTGCTAAAATTTCAATATTATTGTCTTCAGCTGTTACACTTTTAATTTTTTTCATAATACTACCTCAAATCTCTTTAATTTTACACTTTTATTAACAGGAATAAAATAACAACAAAAAACCAAAAGCAAATGCTTTTGGTTTATTTTCTAATTCAAGCAATAATAACTTTTAGATCTCCTGAAAATTCAACATTTTCAACTGCACCTAAAGAGATTGCTGATTCTCCTAAACTAAATCTTTGACCGTTAATTGTCCCACTTCCGTGAATTACAGTAAAAGTTAAAAAATAAGGATTTTCTATGGTTTGAAAATATTTTTCCTTTGTTGCGTCCATAATATAAATTGAAAAAAATTCAGAAGAAAATATTTGCCCACTTGCTTGATGAACAATTTGTTCAGCAGTATCAGGGATTACTGTACAATTAATTGAATCTTCGATGTCTAATTGACGTGGTAATCCTTGATCATCAACACGATCATAATCATAAAATCTGTAAGTTATATCACTAGATCTTTGGACTTCGCAAACTGTAACTCCTGGGGTTATTGCATGAACTTTTCCGGGTTCTACATATAAAAAATCACCTTTATTAACACTGACTTTTTTTAAAAGCTTATCTCATTGTTGAGTTGCAACCATTTCTTCTAATTGAAATAAAGACTGAGCATTGTGACCATAAATCAAAAAAGCATCATCGGGACAATCTAAAATTAATCATGATTCAGGTTTACCTAATGAGTGATGTTTTTTTAATGCATAAGCATCCGTTGGGTGCACTTGCACTGATAAATAATCATTGGCAGTAATTATTTTAACCAATAAAGGAAATTCGCCTTGATAGTTTCCAAATCATTGACGATTATTTTCAAAAACATATTTTAAAGATTTACCTTTTAAATCTTTTTCTTCAAAAAAAGTCATGCCGTTATTATGTGCAGAAATTATTCAGGCTTCACCGATTTTTTTATTTTCAGGAATATCAAAACCTAAGTTTTTTAACTTAGATCCTCCTCAAAGTTTCTCGGAATAGAATGGTTTTAATTTAACGATTTTCATGATTACTCCTTTTTTAATTAGTTTAATATATTTTGAATATCTTTAAAATATCTCAATAAGTCTTCTTTAGATTTGGAATAATAATCGTAATTTTCTACCCCTGGAGTTAATTTATCAACCAAACCCAAATTTGCTTTCATTGGATTAAATTTTTTAATTTTGCTATTAGTAATGTAATTTACCAATGATCCCATAACAATCGTATTGGGCATTTTTGGTAATTTTTTATTTTCTATTGTTGCAATAATTCCTAATGCTGCCATGATTCCAATTGCGGTTGATTCCACATAACCCTCAACACCAGTTATTTGACCTGCGAAAAAAACATTTTTTTTACGCATAACTTGTAATTTATGATTCAAAATTTTAGGAGAATTAATATAATTGTTTTTATGCATTACCCCATATCTAGAAATTTTAATATTTTGCATTCCTGGTAGTGATGATAAAATTATTTTTTGTTCTGGTCATTTCATATTTGTTTGAAAACCAACAAAATTATATAAACTATCTTTAACATCATCTTGACGTAACTGTACAACAGCAAAAGGTTTTTTATTATCTGGAGTTTCTAAATTATTAGGCGATAAAGGTCCTCTTAAAAGAATTTTATTACCTAGTTTTGCAATTGCTTCAATTGGTTGACAACCTTTAAAATAAATTTCTTTTTCAAAGTTCTTTAATTCTATAGTTTGGGCATTTCTTAATTTTTGAGCGAAACTTTCAAATTCTTGTTCGTTGAGTGGCACACAAATGTATTCTCCATCACCGGTTTTATGACGAGAGTTCTTATAAACTTTTGTCATATCAATTGAATCTTTTTCAATAATTGGAGAAGAAGCATCTAAAAAATACATCTTCTGATTACCGATTAGTCTTTGAATTTCAATTTGTAAATTATCAGTTGTTAGTGGTCCTGATGCAATTAAAGTTATATCATTTTCATCATCAATTTTATCAACTTCTTGGCTAACTACTTCAATATTAGAATTCGTTTTAATCGCTTGGGTAATGAAATTAGAAAAAATTTCACGGTCAACTGCTAAAGCATCATCTCCAGGAATTTTAGCAAATTCAGCCGCTTTTAAAATTAAAGAACCAAATTGCTTCATTTCTTCTTTTAGAATTCCAACAGCATTTTTAAAAGATTTACTTCTTAATGTGTTGGAACAAACTAATTCAGCAAATAAATTAGTTTTTTGCACATCATTTCTTTTTATCTCTTTAATCTCATAGAGTTTAACTTTATAACCTTTTTTAGTTAGTTGATAAGCTGACTCACAACCTGCCAATCCAGCTCCAATTATTTTTATGTCCTTCATTTGAATATCCTTAATAAATATATTTTACAAAATAAAAAGGTCTAGTGACCTTTCTAAAGTAAATGTTTTTTCATCTCGTTAATTTTTGCAATTGAAATAGGCACATTTCAAGATTTTGATTCACGAACTGCGGTTCCAACATGAACTTCATTAACAATTGAAACAATTTTATTGATATTAGAAAAATCAACACCACCACCAGCAAGAATAATTATTTGTTTTTGATTTGTTAAATCTTTTAACAAATCAAAAGATTCATTAATATTTAATTTACCAGATGTTAAAACAGTTTTAACCCCTAGTTCTTTTAAAATTGATAAAGATTTAATTGGATCTTTTAATTGTTCAAAAGCTTTATGAAAGGTAATAGTTTTATTGCCAACTAATGCAATAATTTTTTTCATTCTTTCAACATTAATTTCTCCGTTAGGAGTAATAATTCCTACGACCACTCCTGCAACTTTTGTTTGATCAATAAACTTTGCATCTTCAACCATTTGCTCAAATTCAGCATCTGTATAATAAAAATCTCTTGCTGTTGGTCGTAACATTACATTAACTGGTAATTTAGATATTTCACCAGCTTTAATGATATCTTTACGGTCAGGAGTTAATCCTCCTACTTCAAGTTCTGAACAAAATTCTATTCGATCTGCTGTAGATTTATTGATTTCAATAATATCTTGCAAATCTTTTGCAATAACTTCTAATTTCATATTTACTCCTATGTACAATTTAAAAAAATTTGTCTATTTTAGATATTTTTTTAGTAATGGAACTTTGTCTAGTTCTTCTCAAGCGAAATGATCTTTACCAAAATGACCATAAGTTGCCGTTTTTAAAAACACCGGTTCTCTTAATTTTAAATTTGTAATCATATCAATTACTGAAAAACTGAAATTTTCTAATAATGCTTGTTCGATAATTTTTTGATTAACGTGATTTGTTTTAAAGGTCTCTACAAAAATTGAGACAGGCTCAGGCTTTCCAATTGCGTATGAAACTTGAATTTCTAATTTATCAGCTAACCCTGCAGCGACTAAATTTTTTGCAGCATATCTAGCCATATAAGCGGCTGAACGATCAACTTTAGTTGAATCCTTACCAGAAAATGCTCCTCCACCATGACGTGCATATCCACCATAAGTATCAACAATAATTTTGCGACCTGTCAAACCTGTATCTCCTTGAGGTCCTCCGATTACAAATTTACCAGTTGGGTTAATCAAAACTTTAAAATCTGTATTTAAACCGAAATCTAAAGCTACTTTGTCCATAATGTGTTTTTTTACATAAGTTTTAAATTCTTGTTCATTAAAATTTTCATCATGTTGAATAGACATTAAAATTGTATCAATCACTGGTTTATTTTTATTGGTGTAATCAATTGTTACTTGTGATTTCATATCTGGTCTTGCTCATTTAAATTCTTTATTTTTGCGTAGTTTAGTCGCTGTATAAACTAATTCATGAGACAAGGTAATTGCTAAAGGTAAATATGTTTTAGACTCATTAGTTGCATATCCGAACATAATTCCTTGATCTCCTGCTCCGATTGTTTGAGCATTTAAATCAATCCCCAAAGCAATATCGGGAGATTGACCTTCAATTTTAATATCAATTTTGCAAGTCTCAGCATTAATTCCATAATCATCATTGTTATAGCCGATTTTTCTTAAAACATCACGAGCAATTGCTTCGTAATCAACTTTAGCAGTTGTTGTTATTTGTCCACCGATCAAAAGGTAGTTTGTTGTTGCAAAAGTTTCGCATGCAACTTTTGCATTTGGATCTTGTTTTAAAATTTCATCTAAAATAGCATCACTAATTTGATCACATATTTTATCAGGATGTCCTTCTGAAACAGATTCGCTAGTAAATAAATTTCTCATATTTCTTTTTTTCACTTTCTACAATTTTTATTATAACTAAATAGCCTTATAAAGGTAATAAAAAACGCTGTATTAAAGATTAAATTCACAGCATTTCTTCATTTAATTTAAACTTAAATTTTTGAGCAACAGCATTAATCAACAAACCAATAAAATTTAATGAAAATGAGTCAATTAAATTTCATGTCTTTAAATTGGCCAAGTAATTAACATAGCTAAAAGTTTTTGTTATATTTAAGATAAATCAATAGATTGATAAAAAGAACAAAACAATAATTAAAATATCAACAGGATCATATTCAACATAATTAAATCAAAGTTCACTGCGATTTAGAATCGGGCCAAAGTAATGAATTAAAGCTGTGATAATAATAACAATTAAGTTAAAGGCAATTGGTAAAACCATTCTTTTATCCATGTTTTTTTTAATATATATTTTTAATCCTGTATTTTTAATCCTATTAGTTTTGAACACAAATATAAAACTCACAATAATTAAAATTG
The DNA here is from genome assembly GCF_002804005.1 of Williamsoniiplasma somnilux. Taxonomy (NCBI): domain Bacteria; kingdom Bacillati; phylum Mycoplasmatota; class Mollicutes; order Entomoplasmatales; genus Williamsoniiplasma; species Williamsoniiplasma somnilux. Next base: position 261,815 of record NZ_CP024965.1, on the reverse strand, counting down.
GGTTAAATGTTATAACTTCCAAAATGGACATTCAAATTGGATATTCACGATTAAAATCTAAATAATATTTTTGAAACAATGTAAAAAACATCATCACAAGAAGAACAATATAAAGTATATAAATTAATTTTGTATTTAGTTTTGAAACAAAACCAGGATTGCCTAAAACTATAGCCAAAAAAATTGTTGTTCCTGTTAATCCAGACAAAATAATTCAATACATTGATCATGTTAAATAGTTTAAAGATACATGTCAAATGTCAGAACCTTTGCCTTTTATACGCATATCTTCATCGTATTCAGATAATCAAGAAAGCAACATTGGTTTACTCATACTGATTTTTAGAAAAACAATAGAAAACGGAGGAATTATTGAAAACATCGAAAAACAATTAACCGCTAAACGGGCACGAATTTCAGATTCTTCAAGATAAGCGTGTTTAGATTCCGAAATATTAAGCAAAGTAGAAAATCACATTGGAGGAACCAATATTATTGTTAAAACACTAAAAAACATAAATCAATTTTGTTGAAGTTTATTTTTTTTATTAAAATAAGCATCGTTAGTCATAATTAAAGAAGAAAAAGTTTCTTCTGGATCTTCATAATTATCTACAATATACTGGATTAACAATAATCCTAAAATATTTAAAGATAACATAGCTGCAATTTTTAAATCATTTTTACGATGAACGATTCGATAGTGTGGGGCAAATGCAATAAATAATCAAAAACCACCGTTAATTCCTAAATAAACCGAAACAACGGAAAAGGCGATAATTCCTTTAACGACAAATCAGTTATGAACATATTTTTCGTTTTCTGAAATTGCATCAACTATCAAATATCAATCAGTTACATAAAAAGTTGTGGACAGCACAAACAAAAATAATCCCAACATGAAAAATACACGATCTAAATCTCTATTTGAAAAAAGAATATTAGAAATATACTTTCAACTAAATCTTTTTTTCATTATTTTGTAGCTCATTTCTTAATTTCTTCAAATGCTAATTGATTCATATTTTCTTTTAAAATAAAATGTTTTGCGTTTTCGATATAAACAATTTTTAAATTAGTAAGAATTGTTTTTTGTATCAACTGTTGTAATTTTTCATAATTCAAATAAACGTCATTTTTAGGTTGAATAATTAATTGTTGAATGTTCATTGATTTCATTTTTTTTAAACTAATTTTCGAAATTCTTTTTAATTGATAATATTGTCTAGTAGTAATGAAACCTTTAGTCATCATATTTGTATCAATTTCATTTACAAAAACTTGGTTATTGGAAGAATCAATCCCTTTCATTAACACAGGAATTAAACGGTTGTGAGAAAAAAATCAAGAAGAAAAGATCTTTGCTCGATCTGCTGCTCCATAATTGTAAGGCATTCTTGTAATAGGTCCTAGAGCAACTATGGAACTTACATTAACATTTTTTCAACCTGCATAGAGCGCTAAATAATAACCAAAGCCCTCTCCAATTAAAATAATTTTTGATTGGGAATATTTTTCTTTAATAATATTAATCATATTGTTTAAATCAAATAAAACACTTGAAAAACTTGGAGATTGTTCAGGAATATTTTGGCCAAAGTTTCTTTGATCAAAACAAATAAAAGCATTATTTTCATCATCTTTAAAGAATTTCTCAAAGTCAGTAAAATCTTCTTTATTCATTCCTAATTCGTGAACTCCAATAAAAATATTTTTTGCTGTCGATTTTAATGAACCTAATAAATGCAATTGATATTGATCATCAGTAATAAAGAACTTATTATCAATAAATTCTGATTTTTGTTTTAACTCAGCTTTAAACTTTAATGAATAAAGATTTTTTAATTTGTAAAACAAAACACTTAAAAGCAAAACAATTAAAGAAGTTATTATTACACTTAAAATAATTTGTACAATTTTTAATACTGATTGCATATCCATAAAAAACCTCCGCAAATTTTATTTTAAAAATATTCTTTTAATCATAGATACTTTGTTAGTTAATTCATTTATTTCAAAAATAGAACCACAAAGTTGTGTAGCCCCTTCTGCTGGTTTAAATCTTGCTGGCAACTGAGTCCTTTCTTTGAAAATGACTTCTTTAGGATTAGCTCCAATCACAGAATTAATAACTCCTGTCATTCCTAAATCAGTTATAAAACCAGTTCCTTTAGGAAGAATTCGTTCATCAGCTGTTTGAACATGAGTATGAGTTCCAGCAAACCCTGTGATAATACCATCGTAGTATAGAGCAAAAGCAATTTTTTCAGCACTAGCTTCAGCGTGAAAATCCACCATTAAAATATCATAATCTAATGCAAATTCTAAAAAAGCATCCATTATTTCATAAGGGTTGTTACAAGGTTCCATGAAAGTTTGTCCCAAGAGGTTAAGAACGCAAATTTTTTTGTTATTTTTTTCTACAATCACAAATCCGGGCCCTGGTGTATAACTACTCATATTTGCGGGTTTTAATAAATCATTTACATCATCAATAAATTCCAAAGTAGTTGATTGTTTAAAAATGTGATTACCGCTTGTAACTACATCTATGCTCATATCTTTTAAAAATTTATAGTGCTCGTACTTTATTCCTTTACCATGTGAAATATTTTCTCCATTAGCAATAACAAAATCAATATGGTTTTCTTTTATAATTTGTTTCAAATTTTTAGCAATTGCATCACGCCCTGGTTTTGCATAAATGTCACCTAGCATTAATATATTCATACTATTCCTCTTCTAGTTTTCTAATTAGTTCTTGCGTTTCACTATTTGATGAGTTTTTATAATAAGAAATGATTTGATTTAAACGATCTTTTTTAGATTTTAATTTTAATTTGCTTTCAAAATTATAAATAGCTTCACTTGTTTTAGTAATTGAATCATGAACAGCTGCTCTAGAGATTCCAAACTCTTCGGCTATTTCTTGCAAAGATAAATCTTCATCAACATATAATTCAAAATATAGTTTTTGTTTTTCGGTTAATAAGTTTTTATAAATTAAAAATAAATTTGACAACTCCAACGTTTTTTCAATATTAGTCATAATTAAAACCTACTCTTCTATAATTTGATCATTTTCCATAAACCCAGCACCTAGACCATAAATATAATCTTCAATGTTGAATGGAATGATATCTTCAACTTGCTCACCTATTCCCATCATTTTAACCGGAATATTTAATTGATCTTTAATTGCTAAGGCTATTCCACCTTTGCTAGTTCCATCCATTTTAGTAAGTATAATACCACTAACATCAGTTACACTGCTAAATTCTTCTGCTTGGACAACACCATTTTGACCAGTTGTAGCATCAATTACCAATAATACTTCATGAGGAGCATTTTTATCAAAACGCTTAACAACTTCATGCATTTTTTGTAATTCTTTCATTAAGTTAATTTTATTTTGTAGTCTTCCTGCAGTATCAATTAATAATAAGTCATAATTTTCTACTTGAGCTTTTTTGATTGCATCAAAAATAACAGAAGCTGGATCTTGAGTACCTTTAGCACCTTTAATTAAATCAACATTGTTGTTGAGTCTTGAACTAACTCATTCTTCTAATTGTTCAACAGCTCCGGCTCTAAAAGTATCAGCGGCAGCTATCAAAACTTTTTTATCTTGTTCTGCATAATAATTAGCTAATTTAGATAGTGAAGTTGTTTTACCTGTACCATTAACTCCGATAATCATAAAAATATTTAATCTATCTTCTCTAAAGTCTAAATTAGTATTAACCCGGTTCTTGGGGTCGTAAGCTTCATAAAGTTCTTCGATTAATAATTCTTTCATTTCTTCAAAAGAAGTGTCTTTTTTAACACTTTTTTGAAGACTATTTGAAATTTTTAAAACCATTTTCATTCCCATATCAGTTTTGATTAAAATTTCTTCTAGTTCTTCAAAAAATTCGTTATCAGCTTCTTTATATTTTTTAGAAAGTTTTTTAATATCTTTAGAAAAAGCAAGTGAAGATTTTGCTAAAACTTTTTCGGCTTTTTCTTTTTTTAACTTTTCTTTAAGAATTTTTTTATCAAGTTTAGATTGTTTTTTTGGAACAATTTTTTTTGGAAGATTAGATTCTTTATTTTTTTCTTTTGGTGCAATATCTTGTATTGTTTCGGCTATTTGAGCATTTTCTTGTATATTAACTATTTTTTTCTTTTTATTTAATAACTTATCTCAAAAACCCATAAAAACAAAACCTCACTTTTTGATACCAATACTTTAATTATATTATATTTTTAAACTCAAATATCTCTTTATTACTATCAATATAATTAATAAAACACCTATGTTAAAATAATTTTGTATCAATAAAGATAGGAGACCTTATGGAAATTAATTATTTGTTTATTTTGTATTTATTTATAATTTCTTTAGGAATTAATTTATTATTTTTTGCAATTGCTTTCACTTTTAAATCTGATGTTTTTACAGATATCACTTATGCACTAACTTTTATAGTTTGTGCCACAACAATATTAATTTGAAAGCAAAATGTTTCTTGAATTCAAATTCTTATCTATGCTTGTGTAATTATTTGAGCTTTAAGACTAGGAACATATTTATTAACAAGAATTTTAAAAACTAAAGTGGATCATCGTTTTGATAAAATGCGTGATAGTTTTGTTAAATTTTTAGCTTTTTGATTATTACAAGCAACAACAGTATTTTTTATAATTTTGCCAATTGCTTTCATGTTGTCGATAAAACCAATTTATTTCGATACTAATAATTACTTTACAATTATTTTCATATTAATTGCTTTAGGAGGATTGATATTTGAAGCAATAGCTGATTATCAAAAATCTAACTTCTATAAAACAAAAGCCGTTGATGATTTTATGAAAACAGGACTTTGAAAAATTTCTCGTCATCCTAATTATTTTGGAGAAATGATTTTCTGATGATTTTTAAGTTTAGGGTTTTTATTTAACATTATTGTTAAAAATTATGGAACTAATTCTAATGTTTTAATTCATTTATTATGATTATTATCACCTTTATACATACAACTTTTGTTGTTATTTGTTTCAGGTGTTCCATTATTAGAAATTAAGAGCTACAAAAAATTAGAAGCAAATAAACTTTATTCACAGTACATCCAAAACACAAGTGTTGTAGTACCTTGAATTGGTAAAAAAGGTCACATTACCAGAGTTAAAAAAAGTTACATTAAATAAATGTAACTTTTTTTATTTTTTATTATTACTAATTTCGGATAACTCAACAAATTTTCCAAGACGAATAAAGTTCACTATCTCTTGAACATTGAATAAATGGTCTCCTGCTCGACCTAAATTTTTGATTTGTTTTAAAGCTTCACCAATTTCTTTGGCTTCTGCAGCGTTTTTACTTTCAAAAATTTGATTCATTAAATAATCATAAACATTTTCAACTTCAATTAATAATTTTTCTTCTAAATCTCTGACAAATTCGTTTTGATTTTCATTCACATTTCCAAATAAATGCGAAATTCCATCCAACATTTCCATTATTAAACTAAATAGTTCAATTATTGAATTAATATATTTTTTTGTTGGCTTAAATGTTGAAAAAAACTTTGCTAGATTTTTGGCATAATCAGCAATAATTTCAATTTCTTTTGAAATTAAAATTCCTCCAACAGCCAATCGCAAATCTTTAGCGACCAAGTTTTGTTTTGAAATTTTTCACAACGCTGTAGTTGTAAATTTATTTTGCATTTCATTAATAACTTGGTCGTGTTCAAAAATTTTAGCAGCAGCAGCTTCATCATTGCTTTTTAAAACTCCGAATGCTTCAGCGTATTGAATTTTAGTTTCTTCAATCATTATTTCTAAAGCATTTTTTAATTCTTGTAAGTCTTTATCTAATATTTTGTTAAATGACATATAGACCTCTTTCTAACCATATCTTCCAGAAATGTAATCTTCTGTTCTAGGGTCTTTGGGATTGGTAAATATTTTACGAGTTTTATTGTACTCAACAAGTTCCCCTTTTAAGAAGTAACCAGTCATGTCACTAATTCTTTTTGCTTGAGTTAATGAGTGAGTAACCATAACAATTGTATATTCTTTTTTTAATTCTAAAACTAATTCTTCAACTTTTAATGTTGCAATTGGGTCTAAAGCTGATGTTGGCTCGTCCATAAGCAAAATTCTTGGTTTCATAGCAATTGCTCTAGCTATACACAAACGTTGTTGTTGACCACCAGATAAACCTAGTGCAGGTGTATGCAAGATATCTTTAACTTCATCTCATAAAGCTGCCTTCATTAAAGAATCTTGCGCTGCTTGTTCTAAAACTTTTTTGTCTCTAATACCCCTTTGTTTTAAACCATAAACAACATTTTCATAAATTGACAATGGAAAAGGGTTTGGCTTTTGAAAAACCATTCCAACTTCGCTTCTTAATTTAGGCACATCTGTTCCAGGTTCGAAAACGCTTTTATCAAAAACGGTTATGTCTCCGTCGTGAACAGAACCTTCAACCAAATCATTTAATCTATTAATTGATCGTATTAATGTAGATTTACCACAACCAGAAGGACCAATAAATGTGGTGATAGAATTTTCTTTTATTGATAAATTAATATTAAATAAAGCTTGTTTTTTACCTTTGTTGTAATAAAAATTAAAATTCTTAATTTCAATAATTTCTTTTCTTTTAGAAAAGGGTAAAGTTTTGTTTTTATCTAAAGTTTGTTCTCGTTGTTGAACTGTAGTTTTATCACTCATTATTCTTCTCCTCCTTTTTTAATCTCTCTAATTTCTTTTTTGCGATTAATATAATTAATAAAGTTAGTTTTGATAGTAGAATATTTAATTTTACTAATAGCTAGTTGAAAAACTTTACTAATATAATTTATTTTATTTTTAAAAGCTGTTTTGAAACTGTAATTTTTAAAATCAACAAACCTTTCTTTAATAACTAAATATCATGCCTGTTTATTAATTTTTGAAATTGAAGTTGAAATTCTTGATGATGTAGTATTTAAAGCGAACACTAACACAATTGTCATTAATGACATTAAATAAGCAATGCTTTCACCTTTACCTGGACCAGCTTCACTTGCAAGTTTATAAATACCTGTTGTTAGAGTGGCTCCCGATGACAAGAACCCTTCAGTTGGCATTCTGATAGCAGTTCCAAGAGTTAAGTACACTGGTGCTGATTCTCCAATTATTTTAGCCATTGCTAAAATAATTCCAGTAATGATTGCTTCAGCAGAGTTTGGTAAAACAATTTTTAACAAGATTTTGGTTTTACTCATTCCTAATGCGGCTCCAGCCTCTTTATAGGATTCAGGTACAGAAGTTAGTGCATCTTCAAAGTTTGAAATTAACATCGGCAAAATAACGATTGCCATGGTCATCGATGCTGCTAAAACCGAAAATGGCAATCCTAGCATAACAATAAATACCGATAGTCCAAATATTCCAAACACAATTGATGGAGTTGAAGCTAATAAATTAATTGAAAATCTAAAAATTTTTGTTAACAAACTGTTTTTTCTTGAAAATTCCGCTAAGTAAATGGCGGCAGCGAGTGCTAAAGGAATTCCAAAAATAAGAGTTGAAAAAATTAAAAGAATAGTTGTTAATAAAGCTGCAAATATACCTGATTCGCCATTAATAGAAGCAAAAGCATCAACATGTTGGAATCCTATTAAACCTTTGAAGGCAACAACACCTAGTAATCAAAAAGTAAACCCAATAACTACAATTGTTGAAGATCACATCAAAAACATTGTAAATGTTGAATAAAGATTTTTACTTCATTTATTTGCTGTCCCTTTTTTAACTAATGTTAGCAATTCATAATTTGTGTATGCTTTAGTATTAGAACTTGTTATTAAAACACTTTTTGCAATGTTTTTTTCTTCTCTAGAAACTAGTCTTTTTCTTTTTGCTGTTTCTAAATTTGAAACTACTAAAATAGATATATTGATAATAAAAACTAAAATAAATAAAACTAATCCAATTGCAAACAATGCTGATTGATGATCGGTTCCGGCATTTTCTTGCATTTCTATCCCGATTGTTCCCGCTAATGTTCTTATTGAAGAAAATAAAAATCCTGCAAGTCCAGAATCTGTATTAAATCCTCCAGTTGCATTTCCGGCAATCATCATAATAGCCATTGTTTCACCAATCACTCTACTCATTCCCATTATTACTGCGGTAATAATTTTTGGAGTAGCTGATTTTCTAACGATCGAGAAGGTGGTCTTTTCTTTAGAAACTCCTAATCCTAATGAAGAAAATCTATATACTTCAGGCACAGCTTGAAAAGCATTGTAAGATAAAGAAATCATTGTTGGAATTGCCATAAAGGCCATTGTGAAAGATGCAACCATTAAATTGTCATTTGATGGGGCTCCAAACATTCTAAATAAAGCTCCAATTTGTTCTCTAGCAAATAAACCAAAAACAACAGAAGGAACCCCCGCTAAAACTTTAATAATACCCATAACAATTTTTTGATTGCGTCTTGATAAATATTCACTAATAAATAAAGTACTAAATAAAGTTAAAGGAACAGCAAAAATCATTGCAATAATTAGCATCACTAACGTAGTTGCAATTATCATCCCAATTCCATATTGACCCTTACCGTTTGATGCAGGATTTCAAGTAGAACCAAAAATAAAACTAAAAAATCCATCTTTAGCAAAAATTGTTGTTGATTTAACAATTACGAAAACAACTAAAACTAAAAGCACTAAAGCAACAATGATTGTAAATGCATAAATGAATGCTTTGAACAGTTGTTCTTTTTTAGATTGACGATTTTTAGGTTGTTTTGCTGGCAAGGTTTCAAAATTATTTTGCTTTTTTTTCATTTGTAGCATTATTTTGGTCCCTCACTTTTCCAAGGTCTAATCAAACCTTCGTTTAAAAATTCATTTTCAAGACTATCATCTAAAGAAAAATAATAAACAAAATCACAAACTTCTTTAATTTCATCTCTTGTTAATAATGTAGTATTAAATAAAGCGTTAAAATTTCTTGTAAGTTTGTATTTATATAATTGTTTATTCACAAATAAGCTAATTGGATTTTGTTCTTTTTCTTCTTGAGCGGTTGCACTTAAGTTAACAACGTTCATTCATTTTAATTTCAAATTCAAACTTGGTTCTGCTAAATATTTAGCATAAGACATTGAAACATATCCAAAAGCTCCTGATGAAGCTTTTATTTGTGAAAATACAGATCCATTGGATGGATAAATATTAACCGCTGTTCCTGGAGTTACACCAGAAAATTCAGTAAATGAAGATTTGGTTCCTGAACCTGGTGATGTAGAAAAAGGAATAATTTTATCGTTTTTCACTTTTAATAAATCGTTTTGAAGAATATCTAGAGATAGACCATCCTTAGATAAATCTATTTTTTCTTTTATTACATAATCTAAAATAAATTGTGCTAGTTCTCTTCAAGTCATTAAATCGTTTGGATGGTTAACATTGTAAATTTTATCTAACATTTTATGAGTAAATTCTGAAGCGACATATTTGCCTTTATTATCTTTATCTTCAATTTCTATTTTTAAAAGTTTAGAAAAGTTTTCAAAACCTTTGTCTTTATCGTTATAAATAAAAACTAATGAATCCTTTGCAAAATTAGATGCATGAATTCCAGAATTCTCTTGAACAAATTGATAATATTCATCTGCAGTTTTAAATTTATCTCCCAAATAAGCTTTCTTATCATCGATGAAATCTCCAACATCTGCTGGTACATTTTTAGAAATAAAACCTATTTTATAAACTCCATTATTCATATTGTTTATACCAGCTTGCGAACCTGTTGAAGAGTACACAAAATTACCAGATTCTTTGCGGTCGGTTTTATATTTATTGGTTAAGTGTTGAATTATAGGATCAACTGACATTGAGCCCCCAATACTAATGATTTTCCCAGGGGCAACTAGTGTTCATATTCACAATCCTGTTATCAAAATGGTAAACAGAATTAATGAAACGCTAATTTTCTTGCTCATTTATTTCTCCTTGTTTTCTCTTGTATTTTTTATAGGTTGATTATAACAAATTGTAATACTTTATAAAAAATAAAAGGGTAAACCTTTTATTGATTGTCCGGGTCTTGAACCGCTAAAGCTTTTGCATCAATAAGCTTAATTTTAACAATTTTTGTAACTCCTTTAGCTTCCATTGTAACTCCAAATAGTACATCACAATTTTCCATTGTTCCTTCACGGTGAGTAACAATGATAAACTGGGTTTCTTCAGTAAATAGTTTTACATATTTAGCAAATCTTTCGACATTGGCTGGATCTAATGGTGCTTCGGCTTCGTCTAAAATAACTAGTGGTAAAGGTCTTGCTTTCAAAATTGAAAATAAAACCGATAATGCCACTAATGATTTTTCTCCACCAGATAAAAGATTTAAGTTAGAAATCTTTTTACCTGGAGGATTAACTTCGATATCAATTCCTGTTTCTAAAATGTTATCAGGTTGAGTATAAATTAATTTTGCAGTTCCTCCACCAAATAATTTTTGGAAAGCTTCTGGTAGTGCTAAATTAACATCATCGACAACTTTTTTAAATTGTGTTTCCATAGCTATATCAATATCTTTAATAATTGTTTGTAGTTTTTCTGCAGCCTCATGAATTTCTTTAGTTTGTATAGAATAATAGTCAAATCGTTCTTTTTCAGCTTCGTATTCAACAATTGAATCAATATTAACCGGTCCAATATCTTTTATTTGTGTAGTTAAGAAAATTATTCTTTCACGAACTTCTTGTTCGTTTTCAAATTCAGGAATTTCCATTTCTAAAACAGTTTGTTCAGTTATTCCATAACTTTCGGCCAACTTTTGCAATGAACGTACATTTTTTTCTTGAATTACAGCTAATTCTGCACGAATACTTGCAAGTTCTTCTTTGTCTTTATCTAATTCTTTACGTTTTATGCTGTTAGTTTGATTTAATTCAATTTGACGATCAGCATATTTATTTTTATTTGAAGAAAGTGAATTAATCTGAACTTGGACTTCATCTCTTTCACTTTCTAATTTAGAAATTTCGCGAGTTATTTTAATTGATTCACTTTCATTTGAAAAACTATTTTGTTCAGTTTCTAATAAATTTTTACCTGCAATAATTCGATAATCTTCAGAAAATTCTTTCATCGATATTTTTAATGATTCAACACTTTGTTGTGAAGAACGAATCGAACTTTGAACATCAGCTAATTCATCTCTTATTCTGTCGCGTTCAATTTTTAAATCATTAAGTTTTTGATTTAATTCTTTTTCTTTTATATCTAATTGAATTAAAGTTTTTTCTATATCTTCAAGTGAGTTAACTGGTTTAACATCACCAAAAATATTTTGACTTTTGCTTTTTCCACCAATAATTGCTCCATGAGGAAGAATTCTTTCTCCTTCTAATGTAACAATATTAAATTTATAATTCATACTTTTAGCAAGCGCGACGGCTGAATCGTAATCTTTAACCACAATTATTGTTCCTAAAGCATAATCTAATGCTTTGCGATATTTGTTATCAATGCTTGCAAGATCATTTGCAAATCCCACAAATCCTTCAAAAGCTTCAATTGCTGTTCTTTGTGGACCTTGAATTGAAGAAGGGTTTAATGTATCAAGCGGCAAAAATGTTGCTCTTCCAGCTACATTTCTTTTTAAAAATTCAACTGCATTTTTAACATCTTGACTAGTTTCCATAACCAATGATTGCATTGACGCACTTGCAACAACTGAAATAGCAGTTTGAAATTTTTCTTGTACAGTAACCAAAGAAAGTAATGTACCAATTACTCCTTTTAAAGTATTAGATTGTTTAATTATTGCTTGGACACCAAAACTTGGTCCAAAAGATGTGGAATTACGGTTTCCATTTTCATTAACTTCTTTTTCGTTTTGTAAACGATATTTAGTTTTAGTTAATGATTGAATTTCATCGTATGTATTGTTATATTCGTTTGATAAATAATCATATTTTTCTTTTAGTTCTATAATACGATTGTTTAATTTATATTGTCTATCTTTTTCTGTTTGTAAACTAATTTTAGCTTGATCAAATTGCTTCTTGATTTGTTTAATTTTGATTTCATCTTGTGAAGAATTTTTATCTTGTAAATTTTCTCTATTTTCAGCATCGATTTTTTTAACTTTTAAATTACTAATTCTTTGTACATATTCATTAAACTTAGCATTTAGTTCTGTTAACGATTTTTCAGAAGAAGAATTTTGTTCAATCATTTGAGCAAATTCTTCTTCTGAAAAATTAATTTCATTAGAAAGTTTTTTAACTTTTTCTTCAAAAATATTTCTTTGTTCATGAAGTTCATCAATTCTAAATTTAAATGTTTTAACATCTTTTGCTAAAATTGCTAATTCATATTTTTGTAATTCTTCAATTGCTTCTCTATATTGCAAAGCTTTTTTAGCAGATTTTTCTAAATTAGGTAAACGTCTTCCGATTTCATTATTTATGTCTTCTAAACGCGATAAGTTTTCCATTGCTTTTAAAAGTTTAATTGTTGTTTCGCGTTTACGTTTTTTGTATTTAGCAACACCTGCTGCTTCATCAAAAATTTCGCGACGTTGTTCTGGTTTAGCTTCGGCAAATGTTGAAATTGTACCTTGTGAAATAATCGCAATAGATGATTTTGTTAATCCAGTTTCTAAAGCAATATCTTGAACATCTCTCATTTTGGCTTTTTGACCATTTATTAAAAATTCAGAATCACGAGTTTTTTTATTAAAGCGACGAGTAATTTCTACAATTGGTGAATCGACTGTAGAAAATCTATCTTTTTGATTATCAAAAACCAAAGTTACTTCAGCTTGATCTAAAGCAGGCTTATTAACAGAACCTGCAAAAACAACATCATCTAAATTTCCACCGCGTAATGATTTAGCTGATTGTTCACCTAAAGCTCAACGAATAGCATCAGTTATGTTTGATTTACCAGAACCATTTGGACCCACAACTCCAATCATGTCATGTGTAAAGTCTAAATTAGTTGGTTCAGCAAAAGACTTAAACCCATAAGCTCGGATTTGTTTCAAAAATAACATTAATACCTCCAGTTTTATTCTAATTTTAAAGAATAAAAAATTATTAAAATAATTCCATATTATTATATCAAATCAGGCCAACAAAAAAACAAACACAAGTGTTTGTTTTAGCGGTTTATCACAAGTTTAGAAAGACAATCTTTTGCTGCATTTTGCTCAGCTTCTTGCTTGGAAAAACCTTTTCCTACACCAAATTTTTGACCGTCTAAAACTACGTTGATCGTATATTCGGTTTTATTATCATTTTTTAAATTTTTTTCAGCAGCAACAAGATATTTTAATTCTCTTCGATTTTCGGCTTGTAAATATTCTTGAAGTTCAGATTTATAGTCTTTTACTTTATCCATAAAGCCTGGTTTACTAATTTCTTTGAACAAAGTTTTTTTCAATCATTCAAGCATTATTTGTTCACCTTGATCTAAATAAATTGCTGCTGTAAATGATTCAAATACATCAGATAAAATGGAAGGTTTTTCAAAACCTCTAGAATTTAATTCACCTTGACCCAATCTAATTAATTGACCTAAATTAATTTCTTTTGCAACCATAGAAAAAGATTCCTCACGAACAATATTCGAACGATATTTAGTTAAAATACCTTCACTAAGTTTAGGATAGTTTTTATATAAATAATTAGAAACATACATTTGGATAATTGCATCACCTAAAAATTCTAATCTTTGATATGTGTATTTTAAATGTTTTTCGTTTGCATAAGAATTGTGAGTTAAGGCTTCATCAAAATAATGTGAATTTTTAATTGTGATTCCAAACTTTTTTAAAAATTCTTGAACCGTCATTATTTTGTTAGCTCCTTTTTCATTTTTGTTAAAACATCCCCAGTTATTGCTGCATAAGTCATTCTTAAAGTTGCTCTAAATGATTTAACATCACTTGATCCATGTGATTTAAAAACAATTCCATCCACACCTAACAAAATTGCTCCGGCATGATTTTTATAATCAAAAGTTTCAGCAACTTCTTTAAAAGCTTTTAAAAGTAAAACAGCTCTCAATTTACGAAATAAATTTTTTTTCATTGATTTACTAATCACTGACATCATGTTTTTTAGAGAACCTTCCATCGATTTTAGAGCGATGTTACCTGAGAATCCATCTGTGACAATAATATCAACTTCTCCACTAATCATTTCGCGAGACTCAATATTACCAAAAAAATTAATAGATTTATCTTCTTTAAGCAACTTGTAAGTTTCTTTTTGTAAATCTTTACCTTTGCTTTCTTCAATACCCACATTTAATAAACCAACTTTAGGTTTTTTTATATTCAAAATTGTTTTTGCATAAATTGTTGCTAATTGAGCATATGTATGCAAATCTTGACTTGTGTTTTCTAAATTAGCTCCTGCGTCTAAAAATAGAGTTGTATTATTTTTAATTGTCGGTCATGTCGGCATAAAAGCTGGTCTAGAAACACCGTCAAATTCACCAATTATAAAATGTGATCCCCCAAGAAAAGCAGCTGAAGAACCAGCAGTTAACATACCATCAACTTTTTTATTTTTTACCAATTCTAAAGCTTTAACCATTGAAGCATCTTTTTTTCTTCTAACATCCAAAATAGAACCATTCATATCAATAGTTTCTGTGGTTGCTAAAATTTCATATTTATTTTCGGAAATATTGAATTCTTTAATTGCACTTTCAATTTCGGCTTTATCACCAACAAAAATAATCACTAAATCGTTTTTATCTTTTAAGAATTCACTAGCTGCTTGAATCGCAACTTTAGATCCATGATCTGAACCCATAACATCAAATGCTATTTTATACATAATTTCATTCCCCTATTCTATTTAGTTTCAATAAATTAATTATATATTTTAAATAAACAAAAACCCATATTTTTATATGGGGTTATAACTATTCAATTCCAATAATAAATGAGTAAATTTTTTGTCCACCCTCAATAATTTCATATTCAACATCAAAATTTTCATCTAAAAACTTTCTTAAATCATTGACATTTTTAGCATCTGCATCTTGACCAATAAAAATTGTTAAAATTTCAGTTTTATTAGTAATGTATTTTGCTAAATGTTTTTCAAAAACAGTTTTTAAGCTTTGAGCAACATCCACAATTTTGTTGTCAACAATTGACATTTGTTGATTCTTTTTAATTTTAATTCCATCAACAGTTGAATCTTTTGCTGCTTTTGACACACTAAACGAAACAACATTTTTAATTGCTTTAGTTAAGTTAGTGTTATTTTTAGAAGGTGAAGTTGCTGAATCAAAACTTAATGCCGAACTCATTCCTTGTTGAATTGTTTTTGTAGGAATAACATAAATTTTTGATTTTGTTTCTTCTTTTTCTGCTTGCTTAGCTGTCAAAATAACATTTGAATTATTAGGCATTATAAAAACAGTTTTTGCATCAACTTGCTCAATAGCTTTTAAGAAATCATTAGTTGAAGGGTTCATTTTTGATCCTCCATTAATAACTAAATCAATTCCTAATTCTGATTCATAGTAGTCTTTTAATTCTTGAGAAGGAACAACAGCAATTGTTGCCATTTCATTCCTTAATTTACGTTCAGCTTTGATTGATGAAGTTTCTTTTCATTCAGTTTTAACATTAGGGTTTCCACCTTTAATTTGTTTGTCGGCTTGAAGATTCATATTTTCCACTTTAACAGTTTTAAAGTCTCCATATTGTTGTAAGAACAACAATACTTGTCCCGGAGTTAATGCGTGTGTATGAATTTTTAAAATATCTTCATCAATAACAACAACCATTGAAGTGTTTCCGTAAATTTGCAATTGTTCTTTAATGGTATTAACTTCCAATTTGTCGATTCAATCTTGCGAAAGTAAAACAACCGCTTCAGTACAATAACCAAATTCAGAATCTTCTAATTGCATTTCAATGTTGCCACCTTCGTTGATTTCCAATTTATCAGTTTTAGGAATGATTTTATCTTCAATTGCCACTGATGCAATTCCTTCAAAAAATTTAACTAATCCATAACCACCGGAATCAACTACTCCAACATCCTTTAAGGCTTGTAATAAATTAGGTGTATTTTCCAAAGATATATTAGCAACTTTAACAATTTCTTTTCAAAATTCTTTAATATCCATATCATCTGCAAAGCTATCAGCAGCTTCACTTGTTTCACGAATTACAGTTAAAATTGTTCCTTCAACAGGTTTCATAACTGCTTTATATGAAATTTCTTTAGCACCTTGCAATCCTTGTTTTCACTCAGCTACAGATAATTCCTTAGCTGAAGTCATTCCGCGCGAAAAGCCTTTCATGATTTGCGAAAAAATAACTCCCGAATTTCCGCGAGCTCCCATAATAAGACCACGTGCAAAAGCCGACAATAAATCCCCTATTGATTTAAAATCACCATCAACAATGTCGTTGTATCCATTGTTTGCAGTTAAATTCATATTCGTTCCCGTGTCACCATCAGGAACTGGAAAAACATTAAGTTTATCAATATGTGGGTAATTATTGTATAAGTTGTTAACTCCACTTGTTAACATATTCATTAATTCTTGTATTTTTTTCATCTCTATTTTCACCTAAGTATTTATATATAAAATTTTCTTTTAAATCAACATTAAATCATCAACAGCAACGTCAACCATATATTTAACTGTAAATTTTGATACTTTTTCTAATTCGTATTTAACTCTAATTTGTATTTCATTTATTACATCTTTTATATTTACTCCGCCGATTAAGATCACGTGGATTCTAAAACGAGTAATATTATCGGTGTTTGTGTACTCAACGGCATTATCAATATCGCGTGTGGCAAGTTCGTTTATATCTTCTGTTTGAAAATTCGCAAATGAAGCTACACCAGGAACTGTTACTATCGCATCTTTGATGACCTTAATGACATTTTTGTCTATATTGTTCACAAAATTCACCGACCTTTACTTAAATAATTTTAACATATTAGAAAAGAAACAATAATATTTATAGTTTTTCAAATTATTCATAATTAGAGTTATTTTTTAATTAGTTTAATTAATTTTTACTTGATACAACAAAACGAAACGATCGTTTAAAGTTTGATAATTTTTTAATTTCTACGGTTATTACATTTCTATTATAATTTTAAAATTATATTAATGAATTTATTCGTAATTAGATATTTCAAATACTAAATTAAAATAAAAAAATAAAAAAGCACTTCATTTCCAATATTGTTGCTTTTTAGTAAATAATTTAGTATTATCTACAAGTATTGAAAAAAGTTTAGGGGTGAAACAAATATGGCAAGAAAAGATACATTAACAGGCAAAGGTGCTCTTTCAGGAAATTCAAGATCACATGCTTTAAACGCAACTAGAAGAAAATGAAACTTAAACTTACAAAAAATTAAAGTTATGGACGAAAATGGTAGAACTTTCACAATTAAGGTTTCTGCTAGAACTCTAAGAACTTTGAAAAAACAAGATAAAGTTGTTGGATAATAATTATAATGAACCGCTTTTGCGGTTCATTTTATTTTAAAAACTCTTTTTCTTTGTTATTTTTAAAGTTATAATAATTAAGTATTGCCCTTTTGGCGGAATTGGCAGACGCATCAGACTCAAAATCTGACGAGGAAACTCGTGTCGGTTCGACCCCGACAAAGGGCACCAATTCAAAAATAACCACTTCTTTTCTGTAAAGAAGTGGTTTTTTGTTAAAATGAAGTTAAGAAAAGTAGGAAATGACAATGAAGAAGTGAAAGGTTTTTACAGATAATAAGGGTGTTGTTAATATTATTGAAGCCAATGATGGTAATTTTTTTACATTAGAAGATGCACAAATTATGGCAAAAAAAATTGCCAAAGGTAATCGAGCAGTTATGAAATTTAAAAATATTGAAGATGATGATGTAGACATTACTTTAGATTACACAAGCATTTTAACAAGAGATGAGATTATTAATAAACAACATTCGGAAGTGAAAATATCTAAAGCTGAATTAATTGTTGCTAAAGCTCAAGCTTTAAAACAAAAACAACTATATCGTCAATCTACAGGTCAACAAAAATTTGAAAATAAGCGCAAATATAAATATACAAAAGAACGAATTAAAAGAGAAAAGATTGCTTTAAAAGATGCTGAAAGAAAATTAAAAGAAACATTAAAATCTAAAGAAGAATAAAAACGAACACATTTAATTTGTGTTCGTTTTTATTTTGTGGCAATGCAAATAATATCTTGATTGGTTTTGATATAGGCATCTTGAAATGTTATTAATTCATTTGAAATGCAAAAATTATCAAAAGGTTTTAATAAATAATTTTTTAAATTATATTTCATATTTTCAATACTAATTAAAGTATCGGTTCACGAAAAAAAAGAAATATAAGTTTTATCTTGAAAATCTTCGAATTTTAAAATTTGATTAGGTTTTAAAATTTTAAATATTGTTGTTTCATCATTAAACATTGTTATATTGTATTTAACAACTAAACCAAAAATTGATAAATTTTTGTCGTATCTTTTGGTTGCATTAGCTACAAAAAAGATTGGCGAATCAGTAATTTCTTTAGCCTTCAAAATTGCTAATTCACCATCTAAAAAATCTTTTTCAGAGGAAGCTAATTCAAAATTTTTACAATGAGCTTTAATTAAATTTATTTCTTCTAATTCCACCTTATCAAAATCACCAACGGCAAAATCAATTTTAATGTTTTTTTCAATAAGATCTAAACAACCTCTTTCTACACCAATAATTAAAGTATTGTCATTATTAAAATATTTATAATTTTGATTAGTTTTGGCAGTAACTATTAGAACTCTATTGTACATTTAGTTTCCACCCGCTAATTTTTTAGCTCTTTGAGCAAAATCTTTTTGACCAAATAAATAACTACCCGCAACAATTATGTCAACACCATAATCTTTTACGATTTTGCTAGTTTCTGAATTGATTCCGCCATCAACTTCAATAGTTGTTTTGTAATTATTTTGATCAATTATTTTTCTTAATAATCCAATTTTGCCTGCAGCATGTTCTATAAAAGATTGACCACCAAAGCCTGGTTCAACAGTCATAACCAAGATATTATCAATTATTGGTAAATACTTAATTATTTTTTTAATTGGAGTTTGCGGCGAAACAGCAAGAGAAGCTTTAATGTTATTTTTTTTGCATAAATCAATAAACAATTTAGTTTCTTTAGCATTCATAGATTCGATGTGCATTGTCATCATTTGAGGATTAGCTTTAATGTATTCAACAAAAAAATCTGTAAAATTTTTGGTTTTAACTTTAACCATAAAATGAATGTCAATATTCATTTTGATTTGACTAGTAATGTCTTGTAAAATTTTTGATCCAAAAGTTAAATTAGGAACAAAATCATAATCCATAACATCATAATGAATTCAATTAATATCATTTTCTAAACATTGAGTTAAATCGTTTTTTAGATTCATGTAGTTAGCACTTAAAACACTTGGTGCAATAATAAATTTTTTCATCTTATTTTATCCCCTTTTTGAAGTTGCCAATTCTTTAACAAGCTTTTTATAATCATTATAAATAAAATGTGGAATTAATTTTTGTTCAACAGCAATTTTTACTTGACATTTTTTTTCATTAAGATGCTTACAGTCATTAAATTGACATTTATTAATATAATTTTTAAAAATTTTTAAATTATAAAGTAAATCACTAATTTCAATAGATTTTAATTCAAAAGAAGAAAATCCAGGTGTATCAGCAATAAGAATATTTCCGTTAATTGGATAAAGTTGAATATCTGTTGTTGTATGTTTTCCTCTGTTTAATGACATAGAAATTTCTTGAGTCTTGATTTGTTTTTCAAAATTTAAAAAATTATTTAAGGTTGAAGATTTACCTGCACCACTTTGTCCTGTAAATACATTTACTTTGTTTTGTAATTGTTGGTGTAAATTATCAAGAATAATTTGGTCTGGTTTTTTATTGTCAATACAAAAAACTTCATATCCCATCTTTTT
The DNA here is from genome assembly GCF_002804005.1 of Williamsoniiplasma somnilux. Lineage (NCBI taxonomy): Bacteria > Bacillati > Mycoplasmatota > Mollicutes > Entomoplasmatales > Williamsoniiplasma > Williamsoniiplasma somnilux. The sequence continues at coordinate 241,787 of NZ_CP024965.1, read as the reverse complement.
ATAAGAAGAAATTTTATCAATAATGTATTGATCATCGGAAGTTATTAAATCTAATTTAGTGAAAATCAAAACTGGTTTAATTTTCATAATTTCAAGCATTCAAATATATTTATTCAAAATGTAAGTCGCTAATTCAGGTTCTTTAACGGAAGTTACAATTAAAACTTGATCTAAATTGGCGATTTTAGGTCTATATAACTCATTTTTTCGAGGGTAAATATTAGTTATTAATGCATGTTTCGTTAATTCATCAATAATTTCAATATCCACAACATCACCAACCAAAGGATTGAATGTTTTTTTAATATTACCCCGCGCTTCACAAATAAAATATTTACCATCTACCAAAACTTTACTTTGACGACTAGCAATAGAAACAATAATTCCTTTCATTTATCCTCCTTTTAACTAATTAATATGACTATTAATAAACCAATAACTAAAATTCCCATTGTTAAAAATAAAGGAATAATTCATTTTTTGGTAAACTTATTAAAAAATCTTTCATATTTTAGACCTTTATAAGAATTTAACGACCTTTTGACATTCTTATTTTTAATATCGTTAGAAATTTCAAGATTCTTAGCTTCCGATTTAACATTGATTTGCTTTAAATCAGCAATTAAATCTTTTAAATTTTGATAACGATTTTTATAATCTTTTGCTAAACATTTCATCACAATATTATCTATGAAAGAATTTAGATTAGGATTATAAACGCTTGGTAATTCAACTTTACCATATATGTTAAGTTTAGCAATTTTCTTTTGCACATTAGGGTCTTGAATTTTTTGTGTTGTAAATAATGTATGCGGCTCAACTCCAGTCAAAGAAACATACATCATAATACCGACAGAATAAATATCAGATTGCTCTAAATAAACTGATGAATCTAAAATTTGTTCAGGGGCAATATATTTAGGAGTTCCTTCAAAGCCTATATTATTAGGAGTTTCTTTATTTAAAATTGAACGTAAACGAGAAATACCAAAATCAGATATTTTAACAGTTTCCGTTTCTGTTATCATAATGTTTCCGGGTTTAATATCTCTGTGAATTATTCCTGCATCATGAATTTCACTTAGTCCTTCACAAATTTGTAAATAATAATATTTAAATTCTTCGGGGGACATAACCGAAAAATAACCCTTAGAGAATAAATTGTTTAAATCTTGTTTACCTTCAATTAAATCAATAACCATGTAAAACATTTTTTTCCAAATGTTAAAATCCTTCAAACTTACAACTTTATTAGAAAAAGAAAATTTAGCAAATGCTTCTTTTTCAATATTTAATGCTTGAGCTTGTGCTAAAGAATTATCTTCTTGAATTTTGATAAATTTAATTGCTACTGGTTTGTTTTTGACATAAGTATCGTAAGCCTTATAAATTTGTGCAAATGCACCTTTTCCGATTATTTCAACGATTTTGTATCTGTCATTAACCAAAGAATCTTTTGATACTCAATGTTCTTCATTTTTTTTAACAACCAAAGGAGCTGAGTTGATTTTAAAGTTTTGTTTATCAGTTTTTAAAAGTTCTTTGTTAACTTGTAGAGTTTTGCCTTTTTCCATAATTTTTACTTAACCTCCACTAATAAAATTGAAAGATTATCAGTAGAAAGATCACCTTTTGCATATTCAACAATTTTAGTACATTTGCTTTTTAACTTAGCTTTTGAACTTAAAATTTCAATCACTGATTCTTGGTCAATATAATCATGAACACCATCTGTTGTTAACATGTATAAACCAATTGGTTCTTTAATTAAATAAGTATCAATTTTTAAAGTTTTCTTAGGTCCTAAAGCTGAGGTTAAAACTTTTCAATAAGTAAATTCGTTAAATCTGTTTCCATAATTGGCTGCTTTATTAATTTTTTCTTTTTCTTCGTCAGCTGTTGAATTCCATAAGTTTTGATCTTTGGTTATTTGAAATAATTTTTCATTAACAAATTTATAAGTTCTTGAATCCCCAATATTAATTACAAAGCCCTTTTTATTTGTAAATAAAATAGCAGATAAAGTTGTTCCCATGTCTAAAGAATCAGGAAAATCTTCAGCATAGGAAAGCATAACTTTCATAGTTTTATTGGTTGTTTCTCTTAATCAAACATTTATTTCAGAATTGGTTAAATTATTAAACTTACTATTTTTAAAATTAGAAATAAATGTTTGTACTGCTAATTTGGAAGCGATTTCACCATGAGCATGACCACCCATACCATCACACACAATAGCGAATAAATCGCCATCTTTATTTTTTTCTGCAGCTAAAAAATCTTGATTGCTTTTACGGAAATTACCTATTTCAGAAAGACTTGCTGATTTAAACTTCATGAACTACCTCTATATAGATATGATTTTATCATTTAGTCCTAGTTTTTTCGTTTTTGTAGAATTTTTTTAATTAGGAATCAAATAGTTATCAATAATGTTATAAAGCCTAAAACTATAACAAGAATATAAATTATTTTAATTTTTGAACTTTTATCTAAATTTGAGGAATTCGGTTTTGTAATAATTTCTTCTTTATCGGTGTTTGCTGGTTGAGACACAAATCTAAAAATAGCAGATATGGAACCTTCATATTTTTTACTAGTTTTTTTAACTGTGATTTCTAAAATGTTGTTTGAAATAAAAAAGTTAAAATAATTTTTTGATTCGTTAAGCGTCGTTTTGTTTTCTTCAAACCAAATATCAAACAATTTGTTAGCATCATTAAGTAAATTTATATCTAATTCAATATAAGTAAAATCATTAATTAAGTCTAAATTATTGATATTGGTTTTAATTACTTCCACAAATGATTCAAATGTTAAAAATATACTTCCTTTGAAATGTTTATTTGTTTTTTTAGCAGTTAAATTACCAAATTCGTTATCAATGAATAGGAGAAAATCATCATATTTAAATTCAACAGTTTTTTCTTTATTTAAAGTTAACAATTTATTAAAAATAATTATCTCTGGGTTAATCTCATTTTCTAAATTAATTAATCCTAAATTAGTTATCAAATTCAAACTACCAATATCTATTTTACGATCCTCTGGTGTTTCTACTTGTAAAAAAATTTGCACTGTTCCATAAAATTTTTCATTATTAGTGGATGCTGTAATTTCAACAACTCCAGTTTTGTAACTCCCGACAATATAATCTTCTAATTTTTGTTCAATCAAAATTGGCATATTTTGGTTTTTTCATTTTTTAAAATAGAATTCATCAGATAAATATCAGTCATTTGTTTCAACTTGAATCAAACCTAAATTATTTTTTAAATTTAAACTATTTAAATCTTGTTTAGGTGGTTTAGGTTTATAAAAATTAATTTGAATTGATAAATTATTAGTTATTAAATCATTTTTTCCAGTTATAAAAATTTTTTTGGTTTTTATGTCGTATTCTAAAAGACAATTTTGCTCCATAAATGCTTTATAAACTATGTTGGTTTTGAGAAATTCTTTAATGGGGTTTTCGCCTTCTTTTAAACTTAGTTGATTTTTAATGTTTAACATTGATAAATCTACTTTTTGAGCAAATTTTACTCGCAAAAATTTATTGTTTAATAAATATTTGATAATCGGGTGATTATATTCTGGTTTTACCAAAATTTGAATTGAAATGTATTTTTGCAAGTTGACATCAAGATATAATAACAACGTTTTTTGTTCGTTAGTTAATTTTGCTATTTCTAAATATTTATCAAATTCTAAGTCACTTTTTAAATATTTTGCAATTTGAATATCTAAATTATTAATGCTATTAGAATCAACGTTATAAGGAACATTTATTTGATAATTATTTAAATTGTTAAATATCTGTGGCTTTTGAAAAATTAATTTAATGTTTTCAACCCTAGTTAAACGTTTTGAAATATAAGTATATTTTTCCATAATAGGATAATTAATGGTTCTATTGGTTGTAAAAGCAATGTTGCCTTCTTTAGTGAAAGAAAATTTTAACAAAGATTGATTAGGATAAGCAGAAGGTGCACCTCCAGTCATTGTAAAATACACATTATAATCATTTGTTACAAATTCATTTTGAAATTTCTTAAAATTAAGTTCTTGGACAACATGAGTTTGAGCAATTGAGCGATGACCTTCTGAAACAAGATTTTCTTCAAAATCAAATTCTAAAAAACTTGGAAATAAGTTTCTATTAATAAAATCTTTGTCATAAATATCTAGTTTTATTTCAAAAGTTCTTAAATAATTTTTTAATTCATACAAAGAGTTATTTGGTGATGATGCATCAATCGTTAATGGTTGAGTGTAAATTTTTTCAAAACTAGAATCTGTTTCTCGGTAATTTCTAATATTGAAATCTGGTTGTTTTTCTCTAGTTTTAACGTTGTTTTCACTTTTTATTAAAGATAAAGGTTGAAAGCTAAATATTGATAAAAATAACAAAAATAATCTAATCATATGTTTTCTCCTATATAAGATTAGAAAAAAATAAAACAATCCGAAGATTGTTTAAAAAAATTATTGTTTTTGCATTTTACAAATATAAAAACCATCTGTGTTATCTTCAAAACCAAATAATTGTTGTTCTGAAATAATTGTCATATTCGGGTAATGTTTGATAAATTCTTCTATTTGTTTTTGATTTTCTTCTTTATTGATTGTACAAGTTGAATAAACTAATGTTCCCTGAGTTTTTAAATTAGCAAAGGCTGTAACTAATAATTGCTTTTGAATAATTGTTATCTCATTAACAGATTTAATGTTAAAATTGTTTTTAATCTCCGGTTTACGCTTTAAAACCCCAAAACCAGAACATGGAGCGTCCAATAAAATATAATCAAAGCCTTGTGAATCATTAATTTTAGTAGCATCGCTACAAATTAATTCAACATTAGTAACACCTAATCTTAAAATATTTTCTTGAATATATTTGAATTTATTGTCTGCAATTTCGTACCCTATAATTTTTCCTGTATTATTCATAATCGCAGCTAAATGAGTTAATTTACCACCGGGAGCTGAACACATATCTAAAACTCGAGAATTCAATTTTGGTGACAATGTGTTTCCTACTAGAATTGAAGCTTGGTCTTGGATTGTAATTAAACCATTTTTAAAAATATCGGTTTTTACTATTGATTGATCTGTAGTAAAACAATCTGTAACTTTAGTTTTAACTAGAGCTAATTGTTCATGATAATTATTTCAAAATTTATCGCTGGAAATTTTTAAAGTATTGACCCTAAAACTAATTAGTGGTTTAGTTAATGAATTTTCAACAACTTTTTGCGCTATTCCCTCTCCATAATCAGCTAGTATTTTTAAATAAAGCTCATGCGGAAATGAATTTTCAATACAAAATTTTAAGGTTGGTGATTTAATGTCAATATTATAAAAAGTGTTTTCTTCGCGAAGAATTTTTTGTAAACAAGCATTAACAAAACCGGCAAATTTAGGATTAACACTTTTAGCCATATTTACCGCTTCATTAAGAATGGCGTAACGAGGAATTGCTTGTAAAAAACGTAATTGATAAATACTCATCCAAATAATAATTTGAATTTCTATTGGAGTTTTTTTAGAGTCAATTAACTTGTCGCTTAAATGTTGTAAATAAATTTTATAAGTAATAGTTCCGTGTACAATTGCAAAAATTAAATTTTTAAATTTGTCTTCAAGATCTTGTTTAGATATTTCGTTTAATAAAATGTTAGAGAAATTATTATGAATGAAAACTTTTTTTAAAAGATTTCAGGCTATTACTCGAGAATTATTCTTCAAATTTTTGCTCGATACTAAAGAAATTAATCTTAAACATTAAACGTTGAACTTGGTTTTCAACAAAATCTCTATCTAATAAATCACTAAATTCCCCATGTGCTAAAACACGATGATATAAACGCGCGGTTAATATATTAATCATTTTTTCTTTAGCATCAAAATCATTAAACTCTTCAGTTGTGATAACTCCATTATCGCGCAAAATTTTAACGTTCATTTCTCAGTTTTCGACAAAAAACATGTAATTGTTTTCAACAAGATTACCCATCATTACTTTTAAACGATCGAAAACTGTTGGACCATCACTTTGAGCTGCATTTTCTTTTTCTAGAATATCAGTAATTTTAGCAACAGCGTTTTCGACAGTGTCATTTTCTACAACATATTGGTAAGTATGTTTTAAAGGCACTTCTAATAAAGCTTTATCTAATCTTTGTTTAATTACTTCAGGAGTTTCTGATTGTCGCCCTTGCAAACGATTAGCTAATTCTTGTAAAGTTGGAGGCATCAAAAAAATTGAAAGAACATCTTTTTCGTTTTTAATAACTTGTGTAGCGCCATCAACTTCAATTTCTAAAATTACATTTTTACCATTTTGCAATTGCTGTTCAACATATTTCCTAGGAGTTCCATAGTAGTTACCAACAAATTGCGCATGTTCAATTAATTCATGATTAGCAATTGCTGATTCAAATTCTTCATTAGTAACAAAAAAATAGTGAACGCCATCAATTTCTCCGTTTCTTGGTTCTCTTGTTGTCATTGACACAGAGTATTCCAATGATAAATGTTTGTCTTTTCTCAAAACTGAATTAATGCTGCCCTTACCAACTCCACTTGGTCCTGAAATAACAACTATTCTACGCTTAATATTACTAGACATTTTAAACTCCCCTTTCTAATCTAAAGAAATATAAATGTTTATTTTTTCAGTCTTTGTATTTTAATAACGATAACTCAGGTAATTTTGTGAAATCTAACAATTCTGGAGTTTCAGTCATAATAATTCCTCATTCTTTTAATAAATTATAATTCAAAACTCGATTAAAGAAATCATAATAATATTCAATGTGTGGAAATGGTGGATCTAAATAGATTAAATCTACTTGCACCCCTTTATTTTCTAGTGTTTCTAAAAGTTCACCATAATCCAATTGAGATAATGCATAGCTTTGTTGATCAATGCCTTTTAAATTTTCTTTAATTACTTGAATCGCAGCAGGGAAATGATCATTAATATAAGCAAACTTAACTCCTCTACTTAAACCTTCAATTGATAAAGCTCCACTTCCGCCAAATAAATCCAAAGAAGTTTTACCTTCGTAAATAAAATAATTAGACAAAATATTAAACATATCTTCTTTGACACGTGCGCTAGTAGGACGGGTGTTTTTTCCTTCCAAAGCTTTTAATTTACGTCCACGATACTTACCACTAATAACAATCATCTCAAAAAGATCTCCAATATTTATTTATTAAATAAATTATAACTTAACATTTAGGCTAAAATATAATCTTTTATCTATGTATAATTTTAGTTGAGGTATTTATGAAATTGGATATTACAAAAGATTTATTGCAAAAAGACATTCCTTCAAATTCTTGACTTGTGAAAGACACAAATCCTCAAATAATTCGTTCAATTTCAACTAATGTACAAAACCCTGAACAATTAACTTCAGAAGAAGAAAATTGCATGCAAAGACTGATTGATTTTACTCGTTACAGCCAAGATGAAGTTTTAAATCATTCTGGAAATGCTGATCATTTACGCCCAGCAGTTGGTTTAGCAGCTCCTCAAATTGGTCTTAACAAAAACATGTTTTTTGTTCGTGTTGATTGAGGTAATAATGAAATTGAAGAATATGCTATGATCAATGCTGAAATTATTTCTAAAAGCTCACAAATGACAGCTTTAGAAGATGGGGAAGGTTGTTTAAGTGTTGATCATGATTGAGAAGGGATTGTTCCACGTCATTACAAAATTATTGTACGCGGTTATGATTATTTAGCTCATGAATATGTGGAATTAAAATTACGTAGTTATGTCGCTATTGTTTTTCAACACGAATTAGAGCACAATATCGGTAAATTGTACTACGATCGCATCGATAAAGACAAACCAAACCATATTGAAGATGATTGAATTTTAATTTAAAAAAATCCTACAGTTACAGTGTAGGATTTTTTTATTATTATTATTGTTGTTGTTTTGGGAACATTTTTAAAATGTAATTATCAAATAAATCGTTAGCTACACTTGTGTGAGCTCAACTTCCAGGATGAATACTATCTCAGAAGAAATAATTATCAAGATCAGCAACAGTTAAACCATCTTTAATTTTGTGGGTCATGGTAATTTCAAGAGTTTTATCGGTTATTTTTGGATCTGGAAAAGCGGCAAATAAGTCAACGCTAGGCTTATCCGCTATTTTTTTAGGGTTGTCTTTTGTGAATTCTTTTAACATATCGTCCATTTTTTTAACCAAATCATAAGACATCATTGTGTTGCCGTATTTTTTGTTAATCTTGTCAAATTGATCAAAGAATTTTTTGTTAAACTTTCCAGTTATGTAGTGAGCAAATTCTTTGACAGCTAGATTTTCTTCTTTATCGGGATTGTCTTCTTCGAATAGACTTGGATTATTGTATAAAGGCAATAAACTAACATCAGGAGCATTAGCTACTATAATTTTTTTAACATCATTATTCAATAAAGTTAATAATGCAGCTTTGATGTTACCGATGGCTTCGTCTAATTTAGTTTCAATTTGTTGTTCTCAATTTGATGTTTTATTTCTATTATGAAAAATATCAATTAAACTAAATAAATCATTACCACCAATTTCCATAAAAACTAAATCAGTGGATTTTGTTTGGTGTTGTTTTACTAGTGCCATTGCTTGATCATTAATTTGAACAGAATTTAAAAGTATACCAGTAAAATTATCAACAGTGCTTGAGGTTGCACCACCAATAGCGTAATTGTTTCCATTATATTTATCTTTGCTAGAACCATATTGCTCTGATTCTAAATCGAGACCAACAACATTTGTACTAACACCTGCTTTAAATTCTTTACCATTCGAAGCTTTAGTGACTTCGGCACTAGGATCAACAAAACCTAATTTTTCAGCAACTACAACAGCAGCTGGTTTTTGATTTGTAAATCCGTGACTATATCCGGCAACTTCAACACCATCTGCATCAGTCATTTGAATATTAAGTTTAACATTTTCAACTTTTTCCTTTTTAATTTTTATAACAAGGTGGGCAAGCTTTTTAGCTATAGGTTTTAATTGGTCAGGAATTTGTTCCATTCCATCAATAATACCATCAACCAAACCTTCTAACATAATGATAAGATCAGGTATTTTGTCTAATAAAGGTCTTACTAATTGGAAAATTTCATTAAGTCCTAAACTTCCAATAGTCTCTATTCCACCACTGTCACTTAAACTATCACCGATTGTATAAAAATTTGTAATTCCTAAGTCGTTTACAAGATTGCTATCATCAAGTGCTTTACTACGATCAATTCCTAAACCAACTTTTAAATCATAATCTTCTTTAATTTGTGGCACTGTACAAGAAACAACAGTGGCTGCCGCAGTTGCTGTAAGTCCAAGCGAACTTAATATGTATAATAATTTTTTCATATTAGTTGTCTCCTTTTTTTGGATTATTCTTTTTTATCAAATGAATACCAACACCACCAGCAATTAATGATAATGGACCTATTATAAATAGGAAAGAAATTCCAACTTGAGTTGTTCTGATTCCTCTAACAAAGTTAGGTTGATATAAATCACTTACCTTTGCTAGTGGTGGAATATCATTCATATCTTTGGGAGCTTTTTCAAAAATTCCTGTAAGTCCTCCAAGATTCATTTCCATCAGTAATTTAATATTTTCCCTTTGAATATTTAAAAATCAAACCTTATTATTAACAATATTTGCCCCAATAGAATTTTGAACATTAACACCTGTTAAACCTGGTCCTGTAGAAATAACTGAATTATTATATGTGTTTTGATCTATTGTCGTTTGCTTAGTAACAACATTGGTGTATCATTCTGTTTTTTTTAAATTAGGGTTGAAAAGCCTACCCAAAGTTCCAGGTTGAAAAATTCATGTCAATCCTGGATTGACATATCCAAAATCATGATAAATGCCTGCAAATGCACGATCAAATTCAATTAAATCTTTTGAAACATCATACAAATCAATAGATTTTTGATCTTCAATAACTTTTCCTCAACGAGTTTCAAATCATAAATTAGTATATGCTTCGTAAATTCGACGTTTATCAGCAGTTCCTTCAGAAGCGCTTCAATTAGTTGCACTCATTACATCGGCTAAATAACTTGATTTCAAACCATCAATAACCGTTTTACTAAAAGTCCCTGATGTTTTTAAAACATATTTTCCCTTTGGAATATTTTTCTCGATAAAATCGTCAACACTTGAAATAAATTTAAGTGATTCAATTCCCATTCCTGGCAATGTTAATGCCGCTCCCAAAACTATTGGAGTAGACATTGCGATTGAAGTAATAATAATTTTAGTTCTTCGACTAAGATTTTTTAAATAAGTTGGCGTTAAACTTATATTGAAATTTTTTAATTTTGATTTCATTTCTAAAATACCTTTTCCTTGAATATACAATTATCTCAAAACGAGACAATTAAAGACATTTTAGCACCGTACATAAGAAAAACAATAATTTTACAAAATTATTTAAAATTTCTCATTTTGAGATTATTAATCAATTAATTACTAAAAAAGTTTCATATGAGACACTCAGTAAACATTCTGATTTTTATTGTCTAATAATTATTTATTAATGTTATTATTAACATAGAAAACAAGTTTCCTTAAAAGATATACATACAAACTAATTTATAATAATAATTTTGATAATTAATCATTACTAATAATTACAACACTATACTTTTAAGATACTTTAGGAGGAAAAATGAAAAAAGAAACAATGGTTGACATTCCGGCTAACGGTGATGCTTTAGAAAAAGAAGTTTTAAATAACGAAGATATTAAACCATTCATTTTTAAACAAAAAGAAGTTAAACGTCGTTATTCAGAAACTCAAATATCAACAAAAGTTTTTGCATTAGGTGGTTTAGAAGAAATTGGAAAAAACACTTACTGCATTGAGTATGGCGATGAAATTATCATTATTGATGCAGGAGTTAAATTTCCAGATGCTGACATGTTAGGTGTTAACGCAGTAATTCCTGATTATTCATATTTATTAGAAAATCAACATAAAATTAAAGCAATGTTTATTACTCACGGACACGAAGATCACATCGGAGGAATTCATTACTTATTAAAACAAGTAAAAATTCCAGTAATTTTCGCTCCACCATTAGCTGCAGCTTTAATAAAAGATCGTTTAAAAGAAAATAAATTAACTGGGGCAACAATTGTTAACGATTATTTAGCAGACGATGTTTGAAAATCAGCAAATTTACGTGTTAGTTTTGCTGCATTAAATCACTCAATTCCTGATGCCTTTGGAATTTTAATCGAAACACCAAACGGAAATATTTTTTCAACTGGAGATTATAAATTCGATTGATCACCATTAGGTCATTATTCAGAATTATCTAAATTAGCAGCAATGGGAGATAACGGAATCGAATTATTAATGGCCGATTCTACCAACGCTGAGGTTGAGGGTTACACTCCCGGAGAACGTGGAATCATTGAAAATATTGATAAATTATTCATCAAAGCCAAAGGAAGAATTTTTATTACAACTTTTGCATCAAATGTTCATCGTATTCAATATATTATCGAAACAGCACAAAAATATAATCGTAAAATTGTCATTTTAGGACGTTCAATTGAGAGAATTATTAAAATAATTCGTCAAATGGGTCACTTAAAAATTAGTGAAAAAGAATTTGTTAAACCAAACGATATTAACAAATATAAAGCAAATCAAATTATGGTTATTTCAACCGGTTCACAAGGTGAACCAATGGCTGCTTTATCAAGAATCGCTAATAACAAACATCAACAAATTAGCATTATTTCTGGGGATACTATTATTTTTTCTTCATCACCAATTCCCGGAAACAGAGCTGATGTAGAAAGGTTAATAAACCGCTTAACCAGAGTTGGAGCTAAAGTTATTGAATCTTCAATATCAAACAAAATTCACACTTCTGGACACGCTTCTCAAGAAGAACAAAAATTATTATTTACTTTATTAAGACCTAACTACTTTATGCCAATGCATGGGGAATTTAGAATGTTAAAAAAACATGTTGAAACCGCAGAATCAGTAAACTTAGAAAAAGGTCATGGTTTTGTAATGGCCAATGGGGATACTCTAGAATTATTAAACGGCCATGCTCAAATCGGAAAAAGAATTGATGCTGATGCAGTTTATGTTGATGGAAAAGACATGACCGGACAAGCTTCAAACGTAATTCGTGAACGAGATATCTTATCCCGTGATGGTTTAATAGCTGTTGTTGTTTCAATTGATTCACAAACAAATAAACTTTTAAGTCAACCAAGAATTATTTCACGAGGAAGCTTCTATGTTAAAGATTCAGGTAATATCATTGGTGAATCTATTAATATTGTTACTACAGCAGTGCTTGAAGTCTTGAACTCTTCTAAACCAACTTTCGGTGCAATTAAAGGTGCAATCAAATCTTCTCTTTCGCCATATATTTTTAGAACTAAACGACGTAACCCTTTAATAATTCCTGTAATTTTAAATAAAAATAAACATTAACTTTTTAATAAAAACCCTTTGAAGGGTTTTTATTTTGTTAAAATATAGAAAACCAAGGAGGTTTAAGAAAAAATGTATAACTACAATCAAGGTTCGATTGTTCCTCGTACGTGAATTTATTTTGCGCAAATTCTTGGAACAGTCTTAGCAGTTATATCTATCTTTGCTTGATTCTATTACGCAGACGATATTTTAGCTGGTATATCAGGATCAGCAAATTTAGGTATATTTGCATTGGCAACAGCTTTAGTTGCATATATCGCCTGAAAAACTATTTACACAGCATTTGTTATTTGTTTATTTGTTAAAAATAACGATGACCAAACAATCTTAGCAAACAAATTTGTGTTGATTTCAATGAGTTTAACTCTTGGAGGATTTTTTACTCCATTTGTATTATCAAGCATGCCAAACATCAACTCAAAATCAACAATGAATCCTCGTGTTTTTATTTCTAAACAATTAGGAATGACATTGTTAGTAGGAACTGTAATTGCAGCAATCGCTTATTTTACAACTATCGCTGGGAAAAATGCTGCAATAGTTTTTGATAGCACTACTTTTGGAACTATTAACACTGTTGTAACAATTCTAATTGCATTAGGTTTTGCCTTTGGAGCTTCATCGGTGTTGTTATTTTGATCTAAAGATGCAAACACCAAATACCAAGAAAGCGGTTTAATGAAAGTTATTGGAGTTGTGTGAACAGTTATCATGACTGTTGAACTAGTCTTCATTTGAATATTAGCTTTAATTAGATTAATCGGTGCTGTTTTAGATGTATTTAGAACATTAGCTTCAGATGATGGTGGATTCTTCAAAATCTTCTATTTCTTATTAGCTTTAGCAAATCTTATGTTCACTCTATTATTCACTATCTTTATAATGCGTATGGTTGGGGAAACAATGGCTGGGCTTTGAAAAAAAGATCAAGTTATCGAATACAACATATATGAAAAACTTGCCCAAAAGAAAGCAAATTTAAATAAATAAAACAAAAAATCACCAATGGTGATTTTTTTATTTTTAAATGATAATTCTTGAAGAAAATGGAATCAATCTTCAGACTTTAAAATAATGTTTTAAAAGTTTAAGTTCTTCTAAAGATAAATATTTCTCTACTAATTTAATTAATTCTTCACCTTTAGAAATTGTTAAATTGTATCACCAAAAATAAATAGTTAAACATAAAAATCAACCTAGAATTGATAAACCTTCCACTCACACACGATTAATTCTAGCGATACTTCCATCAACTGTCATAAATGAATGTTTACTTAGAGAAATGATTAACACCAAGGCAATTAAGTCAAGAACAGCAATGAGTAACAAAACAACCACACCTAAGACTTGTTATTTATAACTATTTGTTTTATCTTTATTGTCTTGAATTTGATTAAACTGATACGAGATATTAAATAACGAATTTAAATTAGCGGCTTGTAAATGATTTTTAACAACAATCAAAGTTTTGGGTTTTTTGTGATTTCAAAATAAAATTGGTCTTCAAAAAAACTTCTTTTCAATAATGGTTAAATTGTCGATTTGATAGTTTAACGATAAGCTTTTTAAAAAATCTTTTCCGTTTAAATTAATTTTGCATTTATTGCCTCAAAAAAATAAGATGAGCCTGATAATTAACACTGAAATTATTAACATAGCAAATAATATAAGAAAAATAAGAAAAATAATTTCTGAACTTGTCGTTAATTTGTTATTAAACATAAACAAAATCCTTCCTAGTAAATAAAAATTACGGGTTGAAAATAGTTTACTTCATTAAATCGATCATACATAGGTTTGCCTATAATTAAATCTTGTTTATAGCATTCTAATCTAAAGAAATAATTTCCTTTAGAAACTATTACTCGTTCACGAAAGTGAGAGTCCTTAAAATAAAATAACTCACGATTATTTTTAGAGGATATTAAAATATTTTTAGTTCCAAAATTACAAATATTAATTTCTCCGCTTTCATCGTAAATAAGTTCATTATTTAAATATATTTTATATTCATTAGTTAATACGAATTTACCGGCAAAATTTTCAACAATTTTTAAAATTGGTTTCAATTCTGGTTTAGTCGAAACTAAAACCGGTGTAGGAATTTGATTATTGTTAAAAGTTAAATCAAGTAAATAACCTTGATATTGTGAGATTAAGGTCACATCAGTGAGTTGATGAGTTAAATTTGTGTGGTTAGAAAGTAATGGATCAGAAATAAATTTTCTTTCAATTTCATTTTTGTTATCAAGATTTTCTTTTAAAACCCCAATTGAAAGCATAGATAGTGAAGATTTATCTTTATCGCTTGTGGCATTGGTTAAGTACAAATAATCGCCTTTTATTCAAAAATTGGTTATCCAAGCTGATTCTAAAAAAGATCTTTGTTTTAAACCTTTTTTTAATTTTCTATTTTTATTTCAAAACATATTTAAAATCCTTATAACTAAATTATAAATAAAAAAGAACCGAAGTTCTTTCTCAAAAAAATTTACAAGCAAAATAACTAAATTAAATTTTGTTTATTTTGATAAATGATCTAAAAAAGTAATTGCTCCAAAATATTTTACAGCGTTGTTGGCAAATTGGTTTGCGCTCTTGATTATTTCAAAGATGTCTTCTTTACTAGTTTTTGAATTTACTTCTTTATTAACAAATTCGTTAATTAATTTAGCAACAAAAGCATCCCCTGCTCCTGTAGTATCAATTACCTTTTCTAATGAAATTGTGGGTACATTTAAAATTTCTTTATTTCAACCAATTAAAGTATCTTTGCTGCCTCTGGTAATGCAAATTAAAGCACGAAAATTAATTTGCATTAAATGATTAATAGTGAGATCTAAATCATGTATTTCTGTTAATAAAAATAACTTTTCTTCTGAAAACTTCAATAAATCGCAACCACTAATATAAGGAGAACATAACTTTCGAAACTTTTTAATGCTTTCTTTAGTTTTTCATAACTTATCACGAAAATTAGGATCAAATGAAAATTTAATTTCGTTTGCCAAACAATAAGCTAACATTTTCTTGTAAGAAGTTCTTAATTTACCTCGTAAAAAAGCGGTTGCACTACCAAAATGCACAAAATTCAAATCATTCAGGCTATCTTGATTAATTCTTGAAAATTTAAATTTATTATCACTTTTTCGTAAGAAATTAAAATTTCTTTCACCTTTGGCATCAAGAGTTACTTTAGCGATAGTGTTAGGCGCACTATATGTTTTAATAAAGTCTTTTTCAAGATTGAATTTATGAATAATTTTATTAATCTCTGTAGTGTATTTGTCGCTCCCCAAAGCCCCCATAAAATAACTTTGGTTATCTTTGATTGCTGCTATTGAACAAGCTACATTAAATGATGCTCCCCCAACTTCAACTTGAGAAATACCATCTTTTGTATATACATCTAACAAAACTTCTCCAATAGATATGGTTTTTTTCATTTTAAATTTCCTTTAACTTATTTTCAAAAATAATATTGTTTCATTGATAAGAATAACCTTTTAATTGATAAACTTCTAATTCATTAATATTTGTAAAAATTTGATTATGTTTATCAAGGTAAAACCTTACAGACATTGCATATTGGCCATCATTGACAAAAATTTCCATAGCACTTCTATCAATTAAAATTCTTATACTTTTTATTTCCACATTGTCAATAGTAACGATTGTGGGTAAATTAATTTCGTCTTGGAATGATGTTAAACCGCGGTCGACAATTAATTTACTTTTCTTTGCATAAATTTTAATACTTTCGTTTTGGTTATTATTTATAACAATTTCAAAATCGCTATTTAAGTTGCCGGCTTCAATTTCACAAAGTCCTTCTTCATATTTAAAAATAGAATTTTGAGATTCAAGTTTTTCAATTCTTAGATTCTCTAATTCTTTAATAGGAAGTTGATGAATTTGATTATTTTTAAAAGTTAATTCTCTCGGGATTGATAATTGATGACTTCAAGTTGTTAAATTTGAAGGCAATGGGTTAGATTGTGAATTACCTAATCAACCAATCATAATTTTACGATTATCTAAATTATTAAAAATCTGAGGTGCATAAAAATCATAATCATAATCTAATTTTATTAATGGCGTTTTGAATTTTATATTAAAATTTTGATCGATATCAACTTGACGATATTGAACAAAGTGACTACCACTTTCTAAATTGCCTTGTTTTTCTAAACAAGCTATCAAAAATTCTTTGTCAGCAATTTTTAAATAATTGGGGCACTCTAACATATAAGCATCTTGCTCATCATCTAAGTCCAATTTGATATCTTGAAAATTATTTCAAGAACCTTTTTGGAATTTATGGATATTTAATAATGCTTTTTTATCAATTGTTTGAGCTCCATTCAGCATGTACGAATGTTGATCTTTTTTTACTTAGTAATTTTAAAAAAATAATTTCGAAAAGATTTGAAATTTGGATTTTATTACTAAAAATGTAAAAATATTCAAAACCTTTTCAAATTCATTTTATTTATAAAATTTTAATTTGTCTTAAATTAAAGTTATAAAAACAACCTTATAATCATACCTTTTAAACTAATTGCTCTTAATAGATAAATACAAAAAAAGAAGCATCACTGTTTCTTTTTTGTAAAATTTATGAGCCAAAAACTGCATTGTTTAATTTTGCAACATCTTTTTCAAGTTTGTCCAAAAGTTCGTCAATCGAAGATAATTTTGTTAAAACTATTTTTTGAAATTCTTTTGTAGTCATAGTTGTTTTCTCCTGGGGTTCGAAAAGGTTGATTAAAATTTTAGAGTGTTTCAAAAGTTGGTTTTTGAAAATTAATTGTTCATGATTATTGCAATTATTTGCCAATTTAGCCATTTCATCAAAATCTAATTTAATATTATTAGATTTTAGATAATAAATTGCTAAAATTTGATGATTTTGTTTTGTATTAATTTTAATACCCCTTATAGGTATAGAAAAAAATATAAAATATTGTTCAATTAATTTCCTTTTTACAAATTAATTATAACAAAATAAAAATCTTGCTTTTAACAAATAAAGTCAAAAACAAGATCTTGTTTTAAATTAAATTATTTAACTTGAATAGCTTCAATTCCTGGTAAAACTTTACCTTCCATGTATTCTAATGAAGCTCCTCCACCTGTTGAAATTCATGAGAAGTCATCTTTAAATCCTAATGAAATTGCAGCGGCAGCTGAGTCTCCTCCACCAATCAAAGTGAAAGCATCTTTTAAATTGGCTGCTGCTTCACAAACCGCGATTGTTCCTTTATTAAAATGTTTAAATTCAGAAACTCCCATTGGTCCGTTTCAGACAACTGTTTTTGCTCCTGCTAATTCTTTTTGGAATAACTCAATTGTTTTTGGCCCAATGTCTAATCCCATTACATCTTCTGGTAAATCCACTCCTGAAAAAGTAGGAACTTCATCAGCAAATGTTGTTGAATTAGCTGAATCGATTGGTAAAACAATTTTACCTTTACCGATTTCTAAGTATTTTTTAGCATCTTCTAATTTATCAGCTTCTAATAACGATTTTCCAATTGAATGTCCTTGTGCTGCGAAGAAAGTGTATGCCATTCCTCCACCAATTAAAATTTTGTCACATTTAGTTAATAAGTTATCGATAACTCCAATTTTGTCAGAAACCTTAGCTCCCCCTAAAATAGCGATAAATGGTCTTTGTGCATTATCGATACCTTTACCAAGCATTTCTAATTCAGCTTGCACTAAAAATCCGATTGCTGAAGTTTGAATATAAGTTGAAATACCAACGTTTGAAGCGTGAGCACGGTGAGCAGTTCCGAAAGCATCATTAACAAAAACTTCACCTAAAGAAGCTCAATATTTTCCTAATTCAGGATTATTTTTTGATTCAAATTTAACTACTTCATTATTTTTGACATCTTCGAAACGAGTGTTTTCAACTAATAATACTTCCCCATCTTTTAAATTATTAATTGCTTTTTCTAGTTCATGTCCACGAGTTGTTGAAACAAAAACAACAGTTTGTTTTAACAATTCTTCTAATCTCTTAGCAATAGGCGCTAGCGATTTAACGCTTTTATCTTCTTCGGTTTTAATACGACTTAAATGTGAAAATAAAACAACTTTAGCTCCTTGTTCAACTAAATGTTTAATAGTTGGTAGTGCAGCTTGAATACGATTATCGTCAGTTATTTTACCGTCTTTTAAAGGTACATTAAAGTCAACGCGTACTAAGACTTTTTTCCCAGCAACATTAATATCTTTCAATGTTTTCTTCTTGTTATAATCCATAATTTTCTCCTCTTAATAATCTTTCTAATTATACTACTTTATCAATGGACTATGTAGTAAAAAAAGTAGCACAAAGTGCTACTTAAATATTGTTTGTGTTTTTAAAACTTATTCTTAAAGACCCATGAAGTACATAGTTGTTCTAACTAATTGTGAAGTATATGAATTTTCGTTATCATATCATGAAAATACTTTTACCATTTGATCTTTTCCTGAACCGATTACTTTTGTTAAAGTAGCATCGAAAATTGAACCATATGATGAACCAATAACATCTACTGAAACAATTTCTTCAGTGTTGTATTTAATTGCTTGTTTTAAATCAGCATCTTGTTCAATTGCTTCTTTCATTACTTTGTTGATTTCATCAACTGTTGTTTCTTTTCCTAATTTAACTGATAAATCAGTAATTGATCCTGTGATTACAGGCACACGTAATGCTAATCCATCTAATTTACCTTTTAATTGAGGTAATACTAAAGATACGGCAACTGCAGCTCCTGTTGAAGTTGGGATTATGTTTCATGCTGCTGCACGTCCACGACGTAGGTCAGAGTGAGGTAAGTCTAATAATTTTTGATCGTTTGTTACAGCGTGAACTGTAGTCATTAATCCATTTTCGATTCCAAATTTTTCATCTAAAATTTTAGCCATTGGAGCTAAACAGTTAGTTGTACATGAAGCACCTGAAATGATTGTATCTTCTTTAGTTAATGATTTGTGGTTAACACCATAAACGATTGTTTTCATATCACCTTTTGCTGGTGCTGAAATTACAACTTTTTTTGCTCCGGCATTAATGTGAGCTGCTGCTTTTTCTTTATCAGTGTAAAAACCTGTTGATTCAACAACTAAGTCAACTCCTAATTTTCCTCATGGTAAATTATTTGCATCTCTTTCAGCAAATACTTCTACTTTGTGTTTTCCAATCATGATGAAACCTTCACCATGCGAAACTTCACCTTCGTGGAATTTACCTTGAGCTGAATCGTTTTCCAATAAATATGCTAAAGTTCTTGTGTCTGTTAAATCGTTAATAGCAACAATTTCAACACCTTTGTTAAATAATTGTCTAAATGTTAGACGACCGATTCTTCCGAATCCGTTAATTGCAACTTTTTTTGACATTTTGTTTTTCTCTCTTTCAATACAAATTTAATTATATTACTTTCTCATAAATAATTAAAGATTATTAACGATACTAAATATTTAAATTAACGATAAAAATCAACTAACGATGACTATTTCCATTAAGTTGATAAACAACAGTTAAAGCCTTTATACGTTCAATAAAACGCTTTTGTTTAATACTTTCAATTCGACTGTCAGCACCTTTAATTTTATAGCTTAAATTTAATTTATTAAAATCAAAATTTGACGTGAAAAATGTTAATTTGTTATTTTCCATTCTAAAATTTAAAATAGAGAATAAAAGATCATCTCGTAATCAACTAGTTACGTTTTCAGCTCCAATG
This sequence comes from Williamsoniiplasma somnilux, assembly GCF_002804005.1. Lineage (NCBI taxonomy): Bacteria > Bacillati > Mycoplasmatota > Mollicutes > Entomoplasmatales > Williamsoniiplasma > Williamsoniiplasma somnilux. The sequence continues at coordinate 221,513 of NZ_CP024965.1, read as the reverse complement.
TCATCTAAAAATAATACATCTGCTTTTTTTAATTTTTCTGTCAAAGAAACATTTTTTTCACTCTTTAAATTAAAAGAATCTTTAACTAGGCTAATTAAATTAGGCACTGCAATAAAAGCAATTTGCTTTTCACCACGGTAAGCAAATTCATTAGCAATAACTTTCATTAATGTTGTTTTGCCAACACCAGGTTCACCCTGAAGATAAATTCCTTTTGTGCTTTGATTTTTTTCAAAAAAAGAAGTAACTACATTTTTGAAAAATGACTTACGAAAACCTATTTCTTCAGGGGTAAATAAGTTTGATTCAGGATTTAATTCATTAAGCAAATATTCTTTTATATTGTAATTAAATTGATCTAGATCATAGTCGATATAAATAAAAGATTTTTTTAAATTTTCATATTTGTGATCGTGATATCAATGTTCGCAATGTTTAATTCCTAAGTAAAATACTCCACTTTCATATGTTATAGAGTCTTCATATCCTTTATTAATTTGCAAACATTCATCTAAAGGGTTTGAATCGCATTGAATATGTTTAGCTAAGTATTCTTCAATTGTTTCTAAGTTGCCTAAAATTATTTTTTCTGTTTTATCAATTGAATCAGGAATGTTTTTAGAAATCAATTGACCCCGAATATCATTAACTAAAGTTTTTAATTGTTTATCATTAGCGATTTTATGGATCAATTCTTTTTCTAACATTATTTTGATTCCTTTCTAGAGTTTTATTTAGATATTCCTAAGATTTCGTCAATTGTAATTTTTGAATTATTTTCCAAAACATTAATTTGTACATCAGAATATAAGTCTTCTTCCAATTTAATAGATTTAGTTTCACGAGCTGTTTTCATAATCTTACTAAAATTTGATCTTTCAACACTGTTTTTAGCCGCTTTTAAATAACACATGACTTTTTTTGTTTCTGTTATATTTTTTTCTAATAATGTTGCAGCAATTTTTAAAATGTAATTAGCAACTATTTGACCGTTATTTTTATAAAAAGAATAGTCAATCAATGCATTAATAGCTCCATTTGAGAAACCTTTATTTTTTAAACTTTCAATCATTTGTAATTCATTTCTTTCGGTCTTTCTATCTGTAAAATTTTCAATAAAATCTTCAGGTTTATTCAAGTTAAATTCTAAGGCTTTAGAAATTATACTTGGTTCAAAAACTTCATTATCATTGTTAGAATCTAATGTGGCAATTTCTTTTTGAATTTCTTTTTCTATCAAATCATTATCTAACATTAAATTTTCGTGATCATAGCTTCTAACAATTATTCTTGCAAGTTGATCAAGATTAAAAGATTTAAAAGCAACAATTGAATCAAGTTGATTAATAGTCTTTTTATCTTTTAAATTTAGATTAATTGCATATTTTTTTAGTTCTTGAATTAAAGAATCTTTATTAATAACTTTTTCAAATAGATTTTTTTTCTTAGAAAAAGAAGATAGAGATATAAAAGATACTTTCAAAGTTTCGGGGTTCACATCAGCAATGTTGGTAATTTCATCTTTGAAAACATCAACAAAGCTGTTGGTTGTTTCGGTTCATTCATCCTCAATTATGGTTTCTTTTGAATCTTTTAATAAAAAACTTAAGGCTTCAACATTTTCTTCGCCTAATTTTGCTATTAATGCCTTTTTATAAATTGCATTACCAAAGAAATCCTCAACACCTAAAGGTGCTAAAATTGAAAAACGTTGAATTGATTTTTTGATATTAATCGAAGTCGTTATTAATCGCATTCCCGAAAGTTTCGCAATAGCATCGTTAAACTGCTTTTCGGTTAAACCGGTGATTTTATGTAATCTTTTTATATCAAATTTAATATTATTAAGTTTCTTTAAAGTTTTTTCTTCATGCAGAAGTGTTAAGTACACGCCAACTCCAGTAGTTCCCAAAATTGGTTGGTAAAGGTCAAATATTGTATCGATGTCAATATTAGAAAGAGTTTCTTTACTTACAACTGTATAATTGTTTGCCATAAAAACCTCTCTTTCAATAAAAAAATTTTAAACTTTTTCAAGCGTTTTTTTCATAAAAATTATGGAAAAAACTTATTAATGAACAAACAAAAACTCAAACTATTTATTACAAGGGTTTGAGTTAAGTTTTCCACATAATAACATTAATAATTAAAACTATTTTTGACATTTAGGACAAAAATACGTTCCTCGTCCACCAACGAACTCTTTTTGTATTTTTGAACCGCAATAAACACAGTTGTTTCCTGACTTTCCGTGTACTTTTAAATAATTTTGGTAGTTACCAGTAACTCCGGCTGCTGATTCAAAACTGTGAATACTTGTTCCACCTTGTTCAATAGATTTCTTTAAAATTCTTGAAGATTCTTTTAGAATATTTCCACAATTTTCCAAAGAAATTTCATTGGCCGGAGTATTAGGGTTTATTTTGGCTTCAAACAAAACCTCATTTACGTAAATATTGCCCAATCCAGATAAAACGCTTTGATCCAAAAGTACAGTTTTGATAGGTCTTTTAGATTTAGTGACAATCTTGTGAAAATTTACAGCATTTACATTTACTTTAGTTGGATCAGGTCCTAATTTAGATAGTGGGGGTATGTTTTTGTACTCATTTTTGCTCAATAATTCTAGAGTTCCAAATTTTCTTGTATCATAATATCTTAAAGCTTTATTATTATTTAAAATAAACTGTGCTTCTAAATGTCTTTCAGGATAAGCAAAAGATTCTAAATCTTCTACAATTCATTTACCTTCCATTCTCAAATGAGAAATTAAAACATCATTTGCTAATTCAATAACAATATATTTAGCGAAGTTAGAGATATTTAAAATCTTTTGATTAATCACTTTCTTTTTAAATTCTGATATTGATGGTCTTTGTAAAAGTTTTCCGTAAAAAATTTGAAAATCAATAATTGTCTTATTGACTATTTCGGGTTTTAACATTTTACAAACTGTTACGACTTCTGGAAGTTCTGGCATATATAAAATCTCCTATTTTAATTCAAATCAATTTTTTCCAATTGCTTGAGATACTTTTAATTCTACATTAGCAATTTGATTTGTATTCAATAAACCAAACATTTTGCTAATTGCATTAATCATTTTATCTTTAATTATTTTTGGCACAATATTTAGCTCAATTTCAGGGATTTCAAAAATAATTTCATCATGAATTTGAGCAATCATTTTGGTTTTGTAATTATTTTTTATAATTTCACTATAAATATCAATCATTGCGACTTTAAGTATGTCAGCTGCAGTTCCTTGAATAGGCATATTTACTGCAACTCGTTCACCAAATTGTCGAACTTGATAATTGAGTGATTTTAATTCATTAATTATTCTTTTTCTATTTGCGATGGTAGCTACATAACCGTTATCGTTTGCAAATTTGATTATTCTTTTTTTAAATTCTAAAATATCTGGGAAAGACTCATAATATTTTTGAATAATATTTTTAGCTTCAGGAATTGAAATATTTAAATCATTTGCTAAACCAAAATCGCTTAAACCATAAATAATTCCAAAATTAAAAACTTTGGCAACTCTTCTCATTTCTGGCTCTACAATTTGATTTTCATCTAAACTAAAAATTTTTCGCGCAGTTGCTTCATGAACATCACCATTATTAGCAAAAATTGATAACAATTGTCTTTCAGGTGCCATTTGTGCAAGGACTCTTAATTCAATTTGCGAATAATCAAAACTATAAAAAGTCGATGAATTTCTTACTACAAATATTTTTCGAACTTCCTTTTGATCTAAATCATGAATAGAAATATTTTGTAAATTAGGTTCTATCGAACTTATACGTCCTGTATTTGTTAGGGTTTGATTAAAAATTGTATGAACGCATTTGTCTTCAAAAATATATTTTTCAAAACCTTTTAAGTATGTTGAATACAACTTAGATAATTTACGATATTTTAACATTAAGGGCACTACAGGGTGTTGATCATAAATTTTTTCTAGAATATCTTTGCCTGTGCTTCCTTTAGAAACGTCAGATAATTTCAAATCTTCAAATAGTAATTTTTGCATTTGTTTAGGTGAAGAAAAATTAAAAGACAAAGGTATTATGTCTCCTAGAATGTTTCGCATCTCATTTTCGATTTCATTCAATTTTTGTAAAGTATTATAAGTTTGATTGTTTAATTCGGTTTTATCAATCATGACACCATTCTGTTCCATGCTAAAAAGAACTTTTCAAAACGGAAAATCAATTGAACTATACAAATCATACTGATTATTATTTTTTAATTTTTTAATAATGTCATTATAAGTTTGCATTATTAGAGAAGATTTTTTACTGATAAATTCAAATTTGATTTCATCATCTATTTCTTTATTAGTTTTGGCACCTTTACCATAAATAAATTCATCTTCTTCTATGTTAAGTTCTGTAGACGCCAGTTTTAAATAATTGGTAAAAGAAGATTTTAAATTAGAGTCAAGAACATAACCCGCAATCATCATATCGTATACAAAAGAATCATAATTTATTTCATAACCAAAATTTTTTAATAAAGTCACTGTTTTTTTAACATCATATGTATATTTTTTAACTTTTTCATTTTTTAGGAAAGTATTAAAAATTTGATCAAAAAAATTTACTGTTAAATCTTCAAAAAAATTAAGTTGTTGTTCTTGCTTTTTTTGAACCTTTAGAAAATAACTACCTTTTTCGTTCGTTATTCCAATTCCTAATATTGTTCCATTGTGGTAATTTTCTTCCAAACTTTCAACAAAAATATAATTTTTTTTACATTCGTAACTTGTGTCTCATTTTTCTAAAATTTTATACTCATGTTTTTTGATGTCGTTAATTTTTTCGGCCCTATTTTGCATTCTGTTTGTTAACGAATACATTTCATATTTATTCAAAAAATCAATGAAAGATGAAGTTGTTATATTTAATTTTCTAATTTGTAAATTGTCAATATAAAAATCTGTTCTAATAATGGCAATTTCTTTGCAAAGAAATGCCGAATCCTTATCGTTGATTAATTTCTGTTTTAGAGCTCCTTTGATATTTTCGATATTCTGATAAATTCCTTCTACTGTTAAGAACTCATTAATTAATTTGATTGCTGTTTTTTCGCCAACTCCAGAAACACCTTTTAAATTATCCGAAGTATCACCCATAAGACCTTTAAGATCTACAACTTGTTCAGGAACAATATTTCATTTCTCTTTTAATTCTTTTAGGCCAAATTCTTTCAAATCAGAAGTTCCTGAAATTGGAATTAAAATTTTGGTCTTATCAGAAATTAATTGAAACATATCTTTATCGCTTGTTAAAATTTCGACAGTTGCATCTTCAATATTATTTTCAATAAATTTATCAATCGCACCAATGATATCATCTGCTTCAAAATTTTCGATTTCAAATCAATCAATTCCTGCTGAATCTAGCATTTCTCTAACTAAAGGGAATTGAACAACTAATTCCTCTGGTGTTTGCAATCTTCCTGATTTGTAATTTTCTAATTTATCATGTCGAAATGTGTGTTTGCCTTTATCAAAAGCAACTTTAACATCATAATATTCGCCTTTATTTAAAAGGCTAGTAATCATATTCGCAAAAGAAAAAATAGCATTTGTAGGTGTGCCAAATGTTGTTTTTAAAATAGTGCCTGTATAAGCACTTGCGAAATATGCTCTAAAAATCAAAGAATTACCATCAATTAACAAAATTTTTTTTCTATCCATGACTTAATTCCTTATCTACATTTATATTATTTTACCAAATATAAAATAGAAAAGACCCTAATTAAAATTAGGGTCGTATGTATAAGGTCTGGAGGGGCTTGACCTCCAGTCTTTGACCTTATACATTTTAATTTTGAATTACGTAATATAAATGAACAAGTTGTTTTTTTAAAAAAATTGTACTAATTTAAAAAACCTCTCCGCATCTTTGGAATGATTATTTAAAGTAATAAAAAAGCTTATCAATTCAAGAATTTTTAAACTAGTTTTTTATGATTTTGATAATTTTGTTCAAAACAAATGAAGGCTTGTCATTAAATGAATCGATATTAATTTCGACACATAATACCGAACCTAAAAGAATGTCATTTTTAAAATTTTTAAATGTTCTTGAAAACACAGTTATTTCAATATTTTCTGTTTCATCAGACATTTCAATAAAAGCCATGGGGTCTCCATGCTTATCGTTTTTTTCTTTGATAGCAGATACATAACCAATGATAATAAAATTTCCTTTTTTATTTAAAAGATTAATAATTTTATGTGCTTTTAAAAATGAGTATTCTGTTCTAATTTTTTCAATAGGATGAGAAGAAATAAAAAAACCAATAAATTCTTTTTCTTTGTTTAACAAAATTTCTTCTTTATCTTCATAGTTAGTTAATTCAGGAATTAAATTGTTATTAATTATTTCAATGTCTTTATTAAAATTTGCAAATTTCAAAATCTCTTCATAATTTTCAACTAATGTTGATCTGCTATAACCAAAACAATCTAATGCCCCCGATCAAACTAGTGCTTCAAAAACATTTTTGTTTAAACCATGATTAAACATTAAAGTAACCAAAGAAAAAACCGAATCCATTATTTGCGGATTACTTTTGTACTGTTCACGTAACTTTCTAATAAATTCAATACCTACGCCTTTAATCAAAGTTAACGGCATTATTAAAGCAGTTTTAAAACCAATATAATTAAAATTAATGTTTTTTATTGAAGGTTTAATTATTTTAATTCCGTAATTATTTATTTCTTTTAAATATTGTGAAGTTTTTTCAACGTTTCCAGTAACTCCATTTAAAAGTGAACAGTAAAATTCCGCAGGATAATGAGTTTTTAAATAAGCTAACCAATAAGAAATATATGAATAAGCAATTGAGTGTGATTTATTAAATCCGTATGCTGCAAATTTTTCAATTCATTCTCAGATCATTTTAGCTTTTTGAATTTGATAATTATTTTCAGTAGCTTTTTCAATAAATTCATTTTTAGCTGCATGTAATTTTTGGAAATCCTTTTTACCAATTGCTCTTCTAACAAGATCTGCTTGAGCTAGAGAAAAATTTGCTACTTTACGTAATATTTGTATAACTTGCTCTTGATAAACAATAATCCCATATGTTGGCTCTAAAATAGATTTTAAATCTTTATCGATTAAATATTTTTCAACAGGAACATTCGAAAATTTTCTCTTTACATATTCAGGAATCATTTCTTGAGGACCTGGTCTAAATAAAGCTGAAGCAATGGAAATATCTTCAATAGAATTAGTTTTAATTTTCATTATCACATTGGTCATACCAGGTGATTCTAATTGAAAAATTCCTGAAGTTTTACCTGCTTGTAAATTTACAAAAGTTTCATTATCTTGCAAATTAATTTCGTCAAGATTAATTAATTTTTTTTCCGATTTGTAAACACTTGATAAAATTTCTTGTAAAGTTGTTAAATTTCTTAAACCTAAAACATCCATTTTAATCAAACCTAATGGTTCTAGATACTTCATATCAAATTGAGTTTGGTTAATTCCGTTATAGCCAATTCTTATAGGGACAATATTTTTAATATCAACGTCAGAAAGAATAACTCCCGCTGCATGAGTTCCTGTTTGCCTTGGTAAACCAATTAAAGCAGAAGCATGATCAAAAATTTCGGGATATTCTTCTTGATATTTTCTTAATTTACTTGATTTGTTAATAATCTCAGCAAATGATTGGTTTACAACAAAGCTAGGAAATAATTTAGCAATTTCATTAACAATTTTTAAATCTATTTCATAAACTCTAGCAACATCTCTAATTGCTGACTTCAGACCAATTGATTGAAAAGTTACAATAGTTGCAACTTTATCAGCACCATACTTTTCAAATAAATATTCGATGATTAAATCTCTTTTATCATCTTGAAAATCTAAATCAATATCAGGTAGTGATACTCTTTTTGGATTCAAAAATCTTTCGAATAGCAAATCATATTGAAGAGGATCAATTGTTGTTATTTTAAGCAAAAAAGAAACTAATGAACCAGCTGCTGATCCTCGTCCAGGGCCGACCATAATTTGATTTTCTCTAGCATATTTAACATAGTCTCAAACTACTAAAAAATAATCAATGAAACCTGTTTTATAAATAACATCTAACTCATAGTTTAATCTTTCAAAATAATCAACATTTGGATTTTTTTTGTTTTTTGCAAAAAGTAAATATGAATTTAAAGATTCTTCGCATAATTTTCTTAAAAAATTACCTGAAGGCATGTTTTGTGGAGTTTTAAATTTAGCAAAATTTCATTGCCTATTAGAAAATAATTCAAATGAGCATTTATTAGCTATTTCTAAAAGACTTTTGTTATTAATATCTAAATTAACATTTAATTTTAATAATTCTTCATCAGATAAATAATGTTCATGGCCAATGTTTTGAACTTCAGCAATAGTTAAATTATTTTTAATTGCGTTTAAAATTACAAAAGTCTCGTAATTTTTATCTTCCAAATATGAAATTTTTCGTAAATCAACAACGTTAAAATAAATATCATTAGTTTTGATTAATTCTTTAACTGAGTTTTTAAAAGTTAAACTATTAGTAACCATAATTAAATTATCACTAATAAATTTAGTTCATTGAAAATCAAAATTAAAGTGATTATTTTCATTCATTAATCAAGAAGACAAAATTGTTAAATTTTGATAACCTTGTTCATTTTTAGCGATTAAAATAGCGATTTGATGCTCAAATTCCAAGGTTAATCCTATAATTGGTTTAATATTATTTTTTTTAGCCAAATTCACAAATTCAGCTACTCCATACATAGAGTTCAATTCAGAATAAAAAGCAAATTTAAAATTATTTCTAACAGCAAAATCAATATAGTCAGGAACTTTAATTAATGACTCTTGAAAATTGTAACAACTACGTAAATTTATTTGTGGAGAAAATTTCATAAATGCCTCTTTCTTATATTTATTTTATTTGTTTACCTCTTCGAATTTATCATCATTTCAAACAAATTCTTTAATTAGATTATCCATAGTATGTTCTAAGATTTCTTCTCACATAATTGTTTGTTCATTAAATTCGGCTACTTTTAATTTAGGTTTAGTAATTGGGTTTTTAGGAACAAACATTGAGCAAACATCATCAAAAGGCAATATAGAAATATCATAAGTATTAATTTTTTTGGATATTTCAATAATCTCTTCTTTATCAAACGTTAATACTGGACGAAGAATTGGCAAAATGCTTGTTGAATTTATTACATTAATAGATTCAATTGTTTGTGATGCTACTTGTCCTAGAGATTCTCCAGTTATGATTCCTCTAGCATTAATTTTAAAAGCTAATTTATTAGCAATTCGAACAAACATTCTACGCATTAATGTTATTTTGTAGTTTTGATCAGGCATGTGGTTTAACTCTTGCAATAACATACTAAAGTCAACAACATATAAACTAAAATTTTGATAATTATATTTAGCTATTTGAGCAGCCAATTTAAAAACTTTATCTAGTGCTTCTGTACTTGTATGGGGAGGAGTCATAAAATGAATGAAATCGACTTGCATTCCTCTTTTCATTGTTAAAAAAGAAGCGACCGGAGAATCAATTCCCCCGCTTAACAATGATAAACCTTTGCCCGAAACTCCTACAGGTAAACCTTTAAGAGCAACCAACCTTGTGTCAAAAATATCTACATGATCTTTTTTAATAACTATTTCTATTTTCAAATTCGGATTGTGAACATCCACTTTTAAATCACCAATTGTTCTTAAAACAATTGGTGCAATTTGTTGTTTAATTTCTGTTGAGGTTAAGGGGAACTGTTTATCTTTACGATAAACCTCTAATTTAAAACGTTTATTTGTGCTTTTTTGAGCAATTTTAATAACTGCATTTGTAATTTCTTCCATATTCAAATTTGTTTTTTCAATGACTGATAAAGAATAAATTCCAAATGTTGTTTGTAATTTTTCAATAACAATTTCAACATAATTATCGACAACAGTTAAGGTTAAAGAATTGTTATCTTTTGTATATGACACAAACTCCTTATAAGCCTTTAATTTAAACTTGATGTTGTTAATTAATTTTGTAACAAAATAATTTCTATTTGCTCCTTTTAGAGTTAATTCTCCATATCTAACTAAAATATTTTTCATAATTTTCTCTTTTCTATATTTATACTAATTATTTTTAAATTTAATGATTGAATTGATTGCTATAGATATAGAATTTTCAAAATCATTTTGTCTATATGCTTCATTAACTTGTTCATAAACTGATTCGAAATCTTCATTATTCACAAATCTATTTAAATAGATTATTAACTCTTGAGCAAATGCTTCTTTAATTATTTTATTTTTTATTTCGTTTTTTAATTCAATAATTAAATCAAACAACTCATTAGCTGCTTCAATGTTTTGTATTATTTCTGCATCTTCATAAAATTTATTTATATTTTTATAAAAACTATGAATTTCAGGAACATTCATATTGTTAGCTAGAATAACTTCACAATTTGATAAAAGCGTTTGTATTTCCAATACCTTATTTTCGATTTCTTGTTTTAAAGAAGATGGAGTTCTTAAAGAACTTGCAATTTTAGTAAATTCAATATAAATATTTTGCACATCTTCTAAAATTTTTGTTAAAGAAATTTTTAATTCTTCCAAATTTATAAAGCCTTTATCGGCTTTAATATTGTTAATTGACTTACAAATTAATTTTCATTTTTCATCAATTTTAATTGCTTCTTTTCTTGAAAGTTTTAACATTGATGAAAATTGACTAACTTCTTGTCCTTGATTTTTATTTTCTAATGCTAAATTTTCAAGTTTGTTTTGGCTATCTATAACTGATTCACAAAAATAATTAAGATTTGAAAAATTTTGTACAAAAAAATCTTTAATCTTGCTTTCTCGTTTGATGTTGTTTTCGAAATCAAACACCATATCATTTATTTCTGACAGCAATGAAAATGCTTTTTCAGAATCTAGTTTTTTAAGATTTTCAAAAATTTCATTATAATAATCAATAAATTTGTTTTTTAAAACCGATATTGCTAATTGTTTTTTATCTATTTCTTCTTTTGTAAAAAGTATTTTGTTTGAATCAGTTTCTAAATCACGCATTTTATCTTTAAGCGTTTTATTTAACAGTTTATCCGCTAAATAAAAAGTATCAATAGTTTGTATTGTTTTAATAATTTCTTTTGTTGTTACAGATTGAAAATTTACAGCTTTAGAATATTCCCCTTTTTTTAAAGCAATATTAATCAACTTTAACGCTAAGTCAATTTTTTGAAAATTTACAATAAAAACTTCTTTATCAAAAATAAAATTAGTATCTTTTAAAAAATCAGCAACAATTGGTTTTAACGAATTGTAAACATCACGAATTTGAATACGTGTATCTCTTTGAATAAATTCTTTCATTAAAATTTTATCCATTTGTTTAAAAATAGCAAAAAGCTTAATTGAAATATTTTTGGTTTCATCTAAACATTTTTTAATTCTACGATAATTTAAAATTGTTGGTCTTCTATATTTGCTATCAGAGAATGTGTTTAAAACAATGTTTTGTTGGGAAATAAAAGTTTTGTCAATTAAATTTTTATATTCAATTCTTCAGATGTTTAAATCGTTTTCAATACCACTATTAGAATTATTTTTGACAATAAAATTTAATCTTTTTAAACGATTTTGAACAGGACTTTTTGCTATTTTAATTAGTTCTTTGTGAGCTTCATAAGCTGTTTTTAAAATATTTTTATATAAATTAAACAAACAAAAAAGAATTATTATCAAAATTAAACAAACAAAAAAAACCGAAAGACAAAGAATTTGTATAGTGTTTAATGAACCAGAAATATCTCATCCACTTAATAAGTTCATTTAATCACCCTACAGTCCTTTTATTACTATTAAATTATAACAAACAAAATTATTGAAAGAAAAGGATTATAGTTTATAATAATAAAGTTATTTACAAGTATTCTGCATGCAAATATTTATTAATTTCTGTCTAAAATTTTTAATTAAAAAGTAACTCTTGGCAGTAAGAGCGAAAATTTAGACTCCTTAATAAAAGAATTTGTTCAAAGTATTTTAATTAACACGATTTAAGAGGAGAATTTATGTCAAGATATACTGGATCAACATTCAAAAAATCTCGTAGATATGGTTTCTCAATTCTTGAAAATGGTAAAGAATTTAGTAAAGGTAAAAAAAGAACCACAGCTCCTGGTCAACATGGAGCTAGAAGAACTAAATTAAGTGGATATGGACAACAATTACAAGAAAAACAAAAAGTTCGTTTCATGTATGGAATTAATGAACGTCAATTTAGAAACACATTTGCAAAAGCTAAAAAAATTCACGGAGTTACAGGACTAAACTTCTTGATCTTATTAGAATCAAGATTAGACAACTTAACATACCGTTTAGGATTTGCGATGACAAGACAAGGAGCACGTCAATTAGTTGCCCATGGTCACATTTTAGTAAATGGTAAAAAAGTTGACATTCCTTCATACACACTAAAAATCGGAGATATCATCGAAGTTAAAGAATCAATGAAAAAAAACGATAAAATTGCTGAAGCATTACAAAATAATGAATCAACAGTGGAATTTGTAAAAGTTGATAAAACTAAACTAAAAGGTGAATTTGTAAGACTACCAGAAAGACAAGAATTGAACATCGAAATTAACGAAGCATTAATCGTTGAATGATACAACCGTTTAATTAAATAAAAAAGAAAACCACTTTTAAGGTGGTTTTTTAATTTCTTAAAGAAAACCTTCTTTGATGCAAAAAGAAGGTTTTTATTTTATGATTTTTACAGCTTTTTCAAGCTTTCCTATAAAAATGTGTAAATACAAGAGAAAAAGATTGAAAGTTATAAATAAACTTTCTATTTTTAGGAATAGTAAAAAAATAATTTGAACGATAATATTTTAGGTATGATAGTCGTTTCCAACTATCACAACATTATTATAATACTTTCCATTAAAATGTAAAGTTTTTGGAAATTAATTCCACAAATATTTAATAAAAAAATTCTTATGAATTTTATTTTAATTTAATAACATAATATTTCTTCTTACCACGTCTCACAACAATATACTTTTTGTTAATTGGAGATGTTTTTTCAATTAATTCATTTTCGTCAGAAATTATAGAGTTATTAAATGAAATTGCATTAGCATTAATAAATTCACGAGCCTCCCTTTTTGAAGTGGCAGCTCCCACAGCCACTATTGCATCAATGGCTGTAGTTTGACCAATTAATTCTAAAGATGGAATTGATGTTAAAGCAATTTCGAAAAGTTCCTTGTTTAAGTTGATTAATTCACCATTAAAAAATGCTTCAGTCAATTTCAAAGCTTTAATGTACCCTTCTTCTCCGTGCACGAATTTAGTTACTTCTTCTGCTAATTTTTTTTGCAAAATTCGAGCAGAAGGATTTTGATTATGTTGATGAATGACTTCGTTAATTTCTGATTCGTTTAGGAATGTAATAAATTTTAACATTTGTTCACAATCTTCATCGTCTTGGTTTAATCAAAATTGATAAAAATCGTATTCACTAGTTTTTTGCGAATCTAATCAAACAGCGCCTGATTCTGATTTACCAAATTTTTTACCATCCTTTTTAGCTAGCAATTTAATGGTTAAACCGCAAGCACCAGAATTTTCTCTTCCAATTTGAGTTCCAATATAGTCAATTCCTGAAGTTATATTACCTCATTGATCAGAACCACCAATTTGGACAAAACAGTTTGATGTTGTATATAATTGGTAAAAGTCATAGCCCTGCAACATTGTATATGCAAATTCTGTAACTGATAAACCAGTTTCAATTCTTGTTGCAATTGATTCTTTGGCCAATAAATAGCCTAATGTAAAGTTTTTGCCTACATCTCGCAAAAAATCAATTAACGATAATTTGCGCAATCATTTAGCATTATTTTGGAAATCAACATTAGGAATTAATCTACGCAATTGTGTTTCAATACCTAAAACATTTTTATCTACTTGTTCATTTGTTTGCAAAACTCGCTCAGCTGATTTAAATGATGGATCACCAATCATTCCTGTTCCTCCACCCAAAAGTGCAATCGGTTGAAATCCGACTCTTCTAAACCTTTCTAATAAAATGATTGGAATTAAATGTCCAACATGCAAAGAGTCAGCAGTTGGATCAAAACCACAATAAACACCACGATTTTCATTTTGAGCATTTAATAGTTTTTCTTCATTAGTGATTTGTTTTACCAAACCTCTTCAATTTAATTCTTCAATAATATTCATAGTTACCTCTTGTATTTTTTCTATTGAATTCTAATTAATCTTGTTGATTCAATGTTTTTTCTTCCAACCTTTGCTTCAGGTTTGCCGTTAATTAAAACCGCATCCCCTGTGAAAGAAATATTTATTTTACTAATCGCTTCTCCAACTCCATAAATATCTACAGGTGTGTTTAGAGATTCAAAATAAGCAATTTTTTCAGCGTTAAAACCTGAAGAAACAATAATTTTTACTTTATGATGACCAGCATTATCTAATGCTTTGCGCACTTCTTGAACCAAAAAAGGATTAACACCTTTTAAATTAGCATTTTCAGGATAATTATCATAATTTTGTTCTAGTGTTTTATCTATTAAATTACCAGCAGTATCTAATCTTATTGCAAAAAGTTTATCTCCAAAGTGGTTTGCTACTTTGATAGCATCAACAACACAATCGTTATTGTAATCAACCAAAGAAACTAAATTAACATTTGGAAAAGTTTCGTTAAATGCAATTGTAGCTTTTAAAATATCACCATCAAAAGACTGAATTAAGGCATGAGGCATTGTCCCACTGGGTTTAGGAACACTAGGATCATTTATTAAACTAATTGCGGCTTGAGACACAAACGCTCTAAATCCCCCAATATAAGAGGCATAACCATCTTCTTGCTGAGATAAATAAAGATCAGCACGATCATTCATATTTAATAAAGGTTTTCCTTTTGCTGCTACAACTATTTTTGCTGAGTTAGTTGCAATTGAACTATTTCTTGCTAAAATTCCGTCGATTATTCCTTCTAATCAACCAAAATCCTGATAACAACCCTCAATTTTTAAAACTGGTTCTAGTGGTTGAACCATGCTGCCATCTTCTAAAGCTCAAATTTTTAAATTATTAAAATTTGGTGAAGCAAATTTTAATAATTGTAATACATGCTCTATTCCACATAAAATAGTATCTTCTTTTCTTTGAAAAAATTGCATAGTGATGATTTGATTAGGTTTAGAAGAACTTAAAATTTTATTTGTTTTAATAAAATAATCTGCAAGGTAATAGCCTTTTTTAATTCTTTCATCAAAACTATATTTTGGTTTTTTGTTCATAATATTCACCTCAAAAACTTTTGCCGACTTTAGAATGATATGTTATAGGTAATTCAATAATTCCTTCGCTATTAAACAAATTATCTTTGATTCCTAATTCTTTCGCTGAACAAATCATTCCGTGAGAATCATAACCACGAAGCTTACCTTCAGTGATTATCAAACCATTAGGCATATATGTGCCAACTGTTGCAACCACCACATACAAATGAGTGGCAATATTTTTAGCGCCACAAACAATTGAAATAACTTCTTCACCTATATCAACAGTTGTATTATGCAGATGAGTTCCTTCAATAATTTCACATTTTAAAACTTTACCAATTTTAAATTGTGTCACTTGTTCCAATGGATAGATATTTTTTAATTTAATTTCTAAAAACTTTAAAACATTAGGATTTTCACTTTGTAGACCAGGGTTTAATTTGATACTTTTAGAAACATTGAAAATATTTATTGCAATGATTTCTTCTCCGTTTTTAAGAATTTTAATATCATCTTTATCAATAATGTTTTCAACTAATTTACTATTATCAAAATTTAACATTAAAACATCAAATTGCTCATTAAAAAATGCCCCAAACTTTATATTCATTGTTTCAACCCCTTTATCGTTAATTATATTATAATTATTTATAATACTTGGAGGTATTAATTATGAAAATAGCAATCCTTACCGATTCTTCATATGACGGTAAAGAAAAAGATTATAAAGATTTGTACGTCATTCCTTTGATGATTTCCAAACAAAACAGTGAACAAATCTATGATGATGGCAATTTAAGTAAAGATGCTTTTTATGAAATGCTTGATGGAGAAGCACTCAAAACTTCACAAACCTTACCAGGTGATATGATGAAAATGTGAGATAAACTATTAAGCGAATATGACCAAGTTATCTTTTCGCCAATTTCCAAAGGCCTTTCAGGACAATTTAATACTTATCGAATGCTAAGTGAAACCGAAGAAGCTTATAAGGGTAAAATTTTTGTCGCTGACACTAATGGAGTATCTGTTGTTGCCCAACAACAGATAAGAAATATTGCAATGTGAATTGCTGAAAATAAAACAGGATTCGAAATTTTAGAATTAGCAAAATTGCATTCTCAAAAATTTGTAGCATTTATTGTTCCTAAAACTGTAGAAACTTTAAAGCGTGGTGGACGAATTGGTTCTTCGGCAGCTGCATTAGCAAAAATGTTAAAAATTGTTCCAATTTTAAGATATGATGGAGAAATTGAAAAAGAACAGGTGGCAAGAACTTTTAAAAAAGCGATTTTAGAATCAATTGCATTTCTCAAAAAAGAATGCAAAGGAATTAAAAAAATAGATCTATCTTATTCGAGAACTCCGGACGAAACAATTACTTTCGTTAAAAGTTTAATTGAAAAAGAAGGTTTAAAAATTAATATTGAATCAGAATTAACTAATGTAATTTGTGCACACACAGGGCGTGAAACTATAGCTCTTGTAGGATGAAAGGGATAAAAAATGAAAATAGGAATTTTAGTTGATAGTGCTTCAACATCACAACCAGAATTATATAAAGGAACATGCGTAGAAATGATTCCATTGCATGTAACTATTTCCGGAGGAGCTGATATTAAAGATACAGCAGAAAACATTAAAAAATATGATTTCTATAATCAATTAGCAAATGGTGCCGATTGAAAAACTTCACAAGCTTCACCAGGAGAGTTAGAACAAAAATGAGACGAAATGCTAACTCGCTATGATCACATAGTTCATTTACCAATTACAGCAAATCTTTCTTCAATGTTAGCAACAACTCAAATGGTTGCCAATGAAGAAAAATATATTGGTAAAGTAACAGTTATTAACAATCAGTTTCTTGCAGCACAGGGTTTAAAAGAAATGGCTTTACATCTTCATAAGTGTCTTGAAGAAGGCAAGGTTTCAACCCCAGAAGAAGTTCTTAAAGAATTTTATGCTTTTGGAGAAAAAATTTATGTAGCAGTTATTGCTGGTGATTTAAGAAAATTAGCACGTGGAGGAAGAGCTGTTAAATTAATTTCAACTGTTTTAAATATTTTTAAAACTAAAGTTCTAATTGCTTGAGGGGTTGAACCTAAAAAAGAAGGAATTGCAAGAACAATTTCTAGTTTGGCTGAAAAAGTTGCCGAACACATTAAAAAAGACAAAATTTACCAAAAGGGTTATAAGTTAATTTTTGCCTCGACTCCATTAGCATCAGAAAAAATGTTAACAGCTATTAGAAATACTTTTAAAGAACAAAATATAAATTTCGTTGAAGAACCAGTCCCTCATTTATATGTTGTACATGCAGGCGTACAAACTGTAGGATTTACAATTATTCCTGCATAATAAAAAACGCTATTCATAAATAGCGTTTTTTTTCATTTTAATCTGGCAGGAGTAAAAGGAATCGAACCCTCAACGCACGGTTTTGGAGACCGTCGTTCTACCATTGAACTATACTCCTAAAAAAACGACACAAAAAGTGTCGTTTGTGATTCTAAATGGCAGGGGCAACAAGACTCGAACTCGTGACACTCGGTTTTGAAGACCGATGTTCTACCAACTGAACTATGCCCCTATTGTGATTTTGTCTAATAACGACTTTTATATTATAGCAAAAAAGTGTTAGACAAAAAATAAAATTTAATGTTCAAATAGATTTTATTTAAGAGCGCATTTGGCGCAAGTACCATGAACTTCAATCTTGAAATGATCAGCTGTTATAGAATGGTTTTTAGCAATCTCATTGATATTTAAAATTTGGATTTTATCCAATTCGTGATTTTTAATTTCTTGAACTTGACCACAATTATCGCATTTTAAATGCATTGATTTATTTGTTGCGATTTCATAACAAATTTGCTTTCCATTAAAAGTGTTAGAAAAAATTATGTGTTTTTGCAACAATAAATCAATGGTGTTGTAAACACTCATTACATTTATATTTTTATATTCTTTTTGTAGTTCTGCAATTATATCCATTGTTGTTGGATGATCTAATTTAATGATAACTTTAATTGTTGAAAGGCGAATTTCAGTTAGTCTGAAACCTTCATTTCTTAAAAAATTAGCAATTTTTTCATATTGTTGATTTTGTTGATTATTAAGTTTAGGCATGTGATTACCCCTTTAATTTTTCAATAATATTTAATAAATCCTCGATAGTTTTAATAGTTAACAATTCATCATCAGGAACACGAATTTCTAGAGTGTCTTCTAATTTGACAATCATGTCCATTAAATCCAAAGAATCAACGCCAACATTTGCAAATCTTGTGTTTTTATCTAAAGTGCCTTTTGCACCAGCTTTTTTTAAAGCTTTTAAAATTTCTTCATAAATGTTCATTTTTAATCACCTTTTATTTCTTTCCTATATTATACATTATTTATAAAAATTATATTTTTATAATACTGTAAAATCAGTCACCAAAATATGTATTATTTCAATAGTGGATTTTAATTTTTGTTGGACTAATAAGGCTATTTGTAAAAATTTCATAATTTAAAGCAAATGTTTTTGTTTTTTTGGCAAAGATTTCTTGAAATAATTTTAAATCAAAAATTTCTTGTTTCACTATTTGTTGTTCTTCATTAATTTCAATAATTGGTTGTTTGATTTCTGGTATTTTAGTATCAATATTTACATTTTTTTCTTTGGAAAAACCAAACTTGTAAATCGCAAAACAACTTGCTCCAAAAACCGAAATCGAAATCAAAAAGATAGAAAAGCTATTAAAAAAAGTTTTAATTTTCATTGTTTGCAATCTTTTTAAAAAGTTTTAATGATTGATCAAAAAAATAGTCATAAGAAATTTTAGAATTAAAAATTTTTTTTGATAATTTCAGAGTTTTGCCAAAATATACAAATTTTAAATTTATTGTTTGAACATTTTTACAGTAAGGATTAAACAATAAACCCGAATCTCCAATTTTTTCTTCGATTTTTTGATTGACATTATTCAATTTTAAATTGTTTTCACAAATAATTTTAAAACCGTTAATACTTTTAATAATTTTTAATGATGGTTTAAATTTATAAAAATCACTAAAGTCATGTTCAGCAATGTCTATTTTGAAATCTTCAATTTGCGGATTATCTTCTCAAATTTCGTTTTTAATAATATCGATCATGTTTTTAATTGGAGATATATTGGTATAAGTACTAGAATTTAAATCGATTAAATTATTTGTTATCTGTCCGATTTGTTTATAAGTTTGATTAGAAACAAAATCATTAAGTTGAGAATTAATTGTCCTTGCAAACAAAGGCACTGAAATGCCATTTTCAAAAACATTTAATTCGTTAATTATATAATCAGTGTCAGTGTTAAGATTTAAATTTATTTCACCTTTATTATTGTTATTGTCGTGCACCAAATTGTAATATAGTTGATTAAAATCAGAAACGTGTTCTATTGGTAAGTTAAATTCTAAATAACATTGCTCATTTGTTTCCATTTGCTTTCAAATTTTGTTCGGTGGAATACTTAATAATCCGATCTTAGTTTTTAATTCCAAATTAAATGCAAAATTTTGCAAAAGTTGTTTGTCATTATTTTTAAATCAAATTAATATTTTATAAAAAGATTTTTTGTTTAATGTGATTTTTTTATTCATAAAAACAATACGCATTTTTGTGTCGCTTGAATTTATAGTTGGATACTCTTGAACATTAATTACTTGATTAATACTTTGTTGTGGAATACTAACAATCATATAAACCTCCATAAAGGTTTAGAAAAAAATAAAAAAATCGATCATAGACCGATTTTGTTTTTTAAATTAATGGGGCGCCATAAGGGGATCGAACCCTCGAATGTCAGGACCACAACCTGATGTGTTAACCACTTCACCAATGGCGCCATATATGTGTTTTAACAACATATAGATTGTATAAAAACACATACGCAAAGTCAATTACTTGCTTAATTATTCTTTAGCACCACTGTTTGATGTAATTCCTTTTACTAAGTATTTTTTAGTAAAGACAAAAATGATAAACATTGGTAAAATTGCAACGATTGAGGCTGCCATTTTTAAGTTTTGTGGGTCTAATGAACCATCCATGTTTCAAACATCTCCACTGATGCCCGAAGATTGCATAATTTGTCACAAAATCATTGGTAAGGTTACAAATTGTGAATCTTGTTTAATAACCATTGTTGGTCATAGAATTGAGTTTCATGAAGCAATGAATGAAATTAAGATTGCTGTAAAGATAGTTGCTCTTACATATGGAATAGCAATTTTAATAAAAAATTGTCAATTTGATAAACCATCTACTTTAGCTGCTTTTTTAACTGAGTCATTAATACTATCAAAAGCGTTTTTAAACATGTAAATTGTAAAGGCATTACCAATAAACGGAATGATTAGAGCTATCAATGTGTTCTTTAACTGTAAGTCGGTAATAATCATGTACTGACCAATTAATAACGCTTCTCCTGGCAACATCATAGTTGCTAGAATAATCATGATAAAGACTTCTTTATATCTACTGTTAATATAAGATAAACCAAATCCCCCAAGCAAGGAAACAAAGATTTGTACAATTGTAGAAATGATTGCAATCAAGAATGAACTTCCTATTGCTGATCCGATAGAAATTTTAGCATTAGGATTATTAAACAAGAAATCGTATGCATCTCAAGTTCATTCCTTAGGTCATAAACTCATCGATCCTTTAATTCCTTCAGTTATTTCATCTGATGATCTAAAAGATACTGAGATCATTCAATAAAAGGGGAACAAGAAGACAATCATCATAATTAGAATAAAAACTGTCTTAATAAAATTACCTAAGATTTTTTTACCAAGACTTTCTCCAGCCATTGATGCTGTAAACATTATTTTACGGTTAACAGATTTAATAAATCAAAAGTTAGTTATATGATAATGAAATCGCAAACTTCTCATCACGAACGAAAGTTGCATTAAAACAAATCAAGCTTTTAAACCATTAAAATAGTAATCCCTAACATTATCTTTGTATTTTTCTAAATTGTTTTTCAAAGATACAAAACGTTCTTCTTTTAGGCTGCGTTTTGATAATTTATTATTTTGATTAGCAATTTTGTTATCAAATGAAGATTTTATGTTTTTTTTATTTTCGATGTAATCTTCACGAATTTTAATTTCAATTTTTTCAAATGTTTTTATTTCGTTATTTTTTTGCATAAAACCTCCTATTTATATCTCACGGCTAATTTTTTAGTGATAAATCTATTAACAACTGTTACTGCTAAAATAATAAACATTAAGAACAACGAAGCAGCTCCTGCTTTTGGATATGAAATAGCATTTGTTGATGAACCAGTTGTTCTTTCATAAATCCAGAAAATGATTGTTTGGGCATTTACTTTTTCAGCTTCAGCTTCATTTCCAAATAATCCCAAAGGTAATACTTTGAATGAAGCAATTAAAGCTAATGTTGTTAAATATACAATCATTGGCGTTAATTGTGGCATTGTTATTCTTCAAAATTGTTTTCATTTACTCATACCATCGATACTTGCAGCTGCATAGTATTGTTTATTAATTCTAATAAATGCTGAAGTTAACATAACGATTTGGAATGGTAGTGTTTTTCAAATCCCAAAAATGAACACTGTAAAAATTGCATATCTTGAATCTTTTAATCATGCAACTGAATCAATTCCGAATAAGCCCATGAATTGGTTAAATACCCCTCCAGAACTTGAACTAAAGATAAATGAGAATGCCATTGCAACAGCCATTGCACTTGTTACATATGGTAAGAAGAAAACTCCTTGTACAAATGAGAAAATTCTTTTGTTTAAAATTGATGACAATGCTTTAGCACAAAGGATTGAAATAACTAATCCAATCGGCACCGTTACAACAACATACAACAATGAATTTTTTAAAGCAATTAAAAATGTTTGATCAGTTAGAATCGCTTTAAAGTTTCAAGCTGATAAATACCATTCATAAATTGGTCTTGGAGAACCGTTAGTACCATTTTTAATAACCATGTATAGTGAGAAAAAAACGAAGACCCCAATAAAAAATAAACCTGGTATTATTCATATTAATTGCAAGAAAAAGGAATCAAAATTTTTCTTATTTTGTTTTCTTTTACGAGCATTGACATGTGTAATATTAAAACCTTTATTTTTTTTAAAAACCACCATCTAGATTACCTCCAACAATGGTTTATCACCAGCATTATCAAAGATATAAACTTTTCCCTTTTGAATATTAAATTTAATACTTTCATTAGCATTAATTCCTGTTTGACCATCATAAATAACACGAACTTCTCTTTTATCTCAAATAAATTTCATGTAATCAGATCTTCCTAATTTTTCAATCACATCCACTATTCCAATAAATGGTTTTTTATTTGCAAATTCAGAAAAATTTAAATCACCATTAATATTAATGTGTTCAGGTCGAACACCTACAACAATTTTTTTTGCTTTTGTCTTTGATTTTAACTTACCAATTTTTTGATCATTTAAAATAACGTTTCTTTGTTCATCAACTTTAGCATTATCAAAAAAGTTCATCGAAGGTGTTCCAATAAAGTTAGCAACAAATTTGTTAGCTGGTTGTTCGTAAACAGACATTGGTGCATCAGCTTGTTGTAATAATCCCTTGTTCATAATAAAAATTTTATCAGAAATACTCATCGCCTCTTCTTGATCGTGAGTAACAAAAACTGTTGTAATTCCTGTATCTTTTTGGAATTTTTTAATTCATTCTCTTGTTGAAACACGTAGTTTTGCATCTAAGTTAGACAAAGGTTCATCTAATAATAAAACTTTAGGTTTTTTAACAATCGCACGTGCAATCGCCACACGTTGTTGTTGTCCTCCTGATAATTCAGCAGGACGTTTTTTCA
Source organism: Williamsoniiplasma somnilux (assembly GCF_002804005.1). NCBI lineage: Bacteria > Bacillati > Mycoplasmatota > Mollicutes > Entomoplasmatales > Williamsoniiplasma > Williamsoniiplasma somnilux. The sequence goes on along the minus strand of NZ_CP024965.1, from coordinate 198,255 downwards.
ATTGTGATTCGATTTCAACTTTTTTGGCAACTTCTAAAACCGCTTTTTTAATTTCTAATTTATATTTTTTGATTTTAGAATTTAAAATTGCTAATTCGTTTTCGCTTTCTGCTTCAGTCATTTTTTCATCAATTGCAAAATCATTAATTGCCACTTCATAATGTTTTAAAAATTTTTCAATAATTTTTAATTTTGCTAATTTTTGATTAATTATTTCATCATATTGAGAAGCAAAAACTTCTTTTAAAGCTTGTGCTTCGCTTTCGTATTCAGCAATTAAAGCATCACGTTCTTCAGTTGTCACCAATCATTTGACGTCTTTTCCTGAAATTGCTGATAATCTACGGAAAGATTTCACGTCTTCAATTAAGATTTTTTTGTGTTGTGCCACAGAAGCACCAATTGCTTTTGCTTTACGTTTAAATAAGTCTAATTTTTCGATTTTAAGTTTTTGTAAAAATTGTTGAATTAAAAATTTAACAAAATCATCGTCTTTGATGTGTGCAGAAACTAATGCTGCTTTAAATTCTCCAGATTGAGATTTTAAGTTAGAAATAATTTCGTTGTACATTTCTTCTTTTTGTAATTCAATTCATTGTCTAAATTCGTCAAATCACATTGTAAATAATCTTGATCTAAAGTTATTTAATTCTTTGTCTCCGTAAATTGCTAATGCATATTTATCAGCTAATGCTTTAAACATTGCAACAAAGTCAGATTCCATTAAATAAAATTCTTTTGAATATAAGTTTACATATTTTTCGAGTTCTGCTTCAATTTTAGATTTTAGTTTTCTTGAAGCTTTTGATACACCCATTCTGTAGGCGGTTTTAATTTCTAATTTAACAAGTTTATTATTTTTCTCGATTTCTCTTTGAAAATCATCATTTTGTTTTAAAGGAAAAGCTATATTTTGGAAAACATTTAAATGTGGATACAAAGCATAGTTTTGGAAAACAAGACCAATATTTCTCTTTTGTGGAGATTTTTTAGTAACATCAACTCCATCAAACAAAATTTGCCCTTGTGAAACTTGCAATAAGCCTGCAATTGCATTTAAAGTAGTTGATTTACCACAACCTGATGGTCCCAATAAACAAACTAATTCTCCTGTTTTGATTGACATACTTAAGTTGTCAACAGCAATTGAATTACCGTAATCAATCACTATATTTCTTAATTTAATACTCATATTATTTGTTCTCCATTCATTTCAATTCTGCAAACGAACCAAATAGGTCAGCGATTTTGGTTTCAATATTTCCGGTCTCAGCTTCTCAAAAGAAGTCAACACTACTGTCATCTCATTTTGCAGAAATATCAGCAGTTCCATAATATTTGCCGAAAAAGTCTGCAATAACTCCAGCTCTCATAATGTCGCCAAATGGCGATGGTGTTACTGTTCAAAGATTAATTTTCTTTTGAATAATTGCATCCAAATATTTTTCAACAGCTTCTTTTGCATAAACTGTTCCATAATCTTTATCGTTTTGATTAAAACCTTTTTCAATAAAGATTCCTGGTTGTCCATTATATTCATATGCGGATTTGGTAGATGGAATATAACTTGCCTTAATTCCAAAACGACTAACAGCATCAGGTTGTAAGAAGAAATTTAAGAATTTAGCAGCAACTTTGTTTTTAGCTACATTTTTGTCTTTAAACATTGCAATTCCTGGTCCTTGCTGAACAACACTTGACTTATCAGACCCTCCGTCTGTAATCCCACCAATTGTAACTAAATCTTCTGGATGTACTTTAGTTGTTATATCTAATCTTTTGTATTTATCTTGAGTTTTTGGTTTTTGTCAGTATCAATGAGACGCACCGGCTGACGAACCATAATAATTCATCATTCCTCCATCAACAAAATAGTTAGAACCATAACCTCCAGATCCGCCAAAAATAGTTCCAGGGTGAGACCCATTTCCGCCATTACCATTACCATCAAAAGGTGCTAATTTATTTGCCATACCAAATAAATCTAATGTTCTTTGTAACCCGTGTGATTCTTTTTGAATTTGTATTGAATAAGGATCATCATTATTGTAATTATATAAATTCTCTTCTCCTCCGGTTGCAATGTTAGCATAAACTAAACCAGTAATATCATCAGCACCCATTGCATAAGAATTAACTTTATTTTGATCAGAAAGAGAAGAATTATTAGTAATTTTTCAAAATACATAAGTCATAATTTCAACATTGTTCATATCACTAAATATTTTGGTTAATTTAGATTCTTCAGCACTTTTAAAAGTATCCTTTCTAGTCAAAGAACCTTCATGTTTTAAATCTTTAAAAATTTCTATAACTAAATCTTTAATTGATTTTGTTCCGTCTTTTTTATACACATTATTTGAAGAAATTGCCGAAATGTCTTTAACTGTTTCTGAAAAATCAACTTTTGGTTGGTTTTCTCTGACCTTATTTTGCAGCTCTGGGTCTGAAACGGCAGTTTCATAATTTTTATTAAAATCATCTTGATTTGCTAAATCTGCATTTTCTTCATTGTTTAAAACCTTAAAGTATTCAGCCATCGGAAAAATTGTTGGGTCTAAAATATTTCCAGTTACGATGTAGTAAACTTCAGAAACAATTTTTTTGTTAATAATTCCGGTCATAATCGATTTTCCGATTGGAGCAACATACATTTTACCATCATTGCTCAATCCTTCTTGAATAAACGAATCTAAATAAGGAGTGTAATGATTGTAATCTTCTTGAACTTCTTTTGTTTGCATTGTTTTGTTTTTATTTTGTTGTGGTTGAGGTGTCGGAACTGCTGATGGAATATCTTTATAATTTTCCATTAATTCATCTAAATTACCTTTACCAATGAATTCGTTATTATTTTTATTCGACTGTTTTTTTCATCTTTTTAAAGAGTCCATCAAAACTTGTTCTTTTTTAGTTGGTTTACCAGGAGTAGCAACAGTAACTTCATATTCATCGTTTCAATTAATAACGTTTCCAATGTCAACAACTAAATCTTTTTGTTTTTCTGGTAATAATTTTTCATATCTTACAGCACCATCAGCATATGTAAGATATAAGTTTGGTAATTGTGCTTTAGAATTTAATTTATTATAAACTTCGTTTGCTGGTGCAAAATCTAGTTCAACATCAATTCCTGTATAACCATGAGTTTTATTTCAAGCATTAAAGTCATTAACTGCTCTACGGTAAGCATCAGCAATAAATCCCGAGCTCTTAGCAACGTTTAAATCTATTTCAAATACTACATTTTTATTAGATCTATCCTTAAGTGAAACTGCTAAAGTTGCTGAAGCTCCAGCAACCACAACTGCTCCTAAAAAAAATGGCAACAAAGCTTTTTTTACTTTGTATTTCAAAATCATTATTTAAATTCTCCTTTTATCATTTTTTTAGCATCTTCAATAACATTATTAATTGTGTTGCGATCATCAACAATGGCCCCAGATGCCAAGTTGTGACCTCCTCCACCGTATTTAACAGCAATGGGATTAATTGCTAACTCTCGACTTCTAAATTCAACTCTTCATTTTTTGTCTGCTCTAGCAGCAAATGTTAGTCATATTTCAATTCCTTCAACATCTTTTAACAGATTTGAGAATTTACCGTTTTCTTCAAATGGTATTTGATATTTATTTAAAATCTTTTCATCAATGATAAGGTAACCAACTTGATCTTCAACTTTTACTAAATCGATTAATTCAGCTTGTATTTTTAAATCTGACAATTTACGTTTATACATTTCCTCATAAAGTTGACCTAAATCAAAATTTGATTTTAATAATCAAGAAGCCACTTCCAAAGTTCTTGAGGATGTAGATTTGATTAAAAATCTTAACGAATCTGTTAAAATTCCATGATAAATTATTCTTCCAGCTGTTGGTGATACTTTTCAATTTAGTTGTTGAGCTAAATATCCAACCATTTCACTAGCTGAAGTAAATGTTACATCAACTCATGAAGTATCCCCATAGGGAGTTGCGTTTGGGTGATGATCAATCTTTAATAAATGCTTACCTAATTTAAATCTTTGGTTATCAATTCTTTCAACGTTTCCGCAATCAGTAACAATTACCAAAGCATTTTTATATTTTTCGTCTATTATATTTTTATCCATTAATCCAATAAATTTTAAGTAGTTAATGTCTTCACCAACTGCATAAACTTCTTTATTTGGATAATTTGTTTTTATTAATTCTTTTAATCCTAATTGTGATCCATAAGCGTCACCATCAGGAATGATGTGCCGATGAATGATTATCGTTTCATACCCTTCAATTAATTTCTGAATGGCTGATACGTACTGCAAATTAGTCATAAATAGACCCCTTCTAAAAACGTATGTTACAAGAAGCTCGTAAGGTAATAATTTCTCACGGGAATTAATAAAACTTATAGTCTCTACTTTTGGTCTAGAGGTGGAATCGATAACCCGTTTGTTATCCTATATAAGCTTCTTTAAAATATTAAGTTCTCAAGTTAATCATAACCATTTTTTTAAATAAAAAAAATGAGAAAGTCTAATAAAATTTTCCATTTCTAATAAAAATTTTAATTTTTAAAAAACATATAAAAAAAGTAAACTTTTAAGTTTACTTTTGTGCTAATTAAGCTTTTGATTTAGATTGTTTTTCTTTAAATTTTTTATCTGCTTGAATTCCGGATTCTAATAGTTGCATTGCTGATTTTTTAGAAACAATGTTAGCAATTAAGAAATTAGAAATAAATAGATAAATTCAGAACACTATTAAGATACCTAGGTTTGCATAAGATAAAATTGATCTTACTTTAGCAACTCAATCGGGATTGGTTGTCGCACTAATTGGATACATGTTATTTAACACCATCATCGCGATGTTTGTTCCCGTTACTAATAATCAAGCAACAAGTGGCAAGATAATTCCATCAATAATCAAGGCTTTTGTCAATCCATCTGGTGAACGGAATGCATCAACTAATGTTGAAATTACATACCAAATTAAACATGCAGATAAAACTAAGTAAGCTAATGCTGAAAATCATACTCAAATTAAACCAGCTGTACCAGGGCTTCTAATATCCCCAACAGCCATTAATGAAACTGCACCAAAACCAATTGTAATAAACATTACAAAGTATAGTGAGTAGAAAGTTAAAGCAGGTTTAATTAATTTTTTAATGTTTGTTCTATTTTCTTTATTTTTGAAAACTAGCAGTGCATGCAAAATGATTGCAAAAACAACTCATAAAAATGTTAAACCAATATACAAAGCATAACCGGCTGGCAACACTTGACCTAAAATTCCGGCAATTGCTGAAGATAGTAAAATTGCTGGAATAAATGCTACTATTAATGAAATATTAAATTTAGTAATTTCTAAACTAAATAATTTTCATTCAATTTTAGTTTTGTCGTTAGTTTTTAAGTTTGAATAATATGCAATAATGTATTTTGATCCATTTGCACAGTATTCATAACCACGTTTGAAATCGAAGAACATTTCTTCTCCTCTTCCATTCAACGAACGACGACGTTCTTTTTCATACATTTCTTCTAATGCAGCAACAACTTTTTCAGAACCTGTTGAAAAAACGTCAACATCTTGGAAATTAATTAACTTTAAAGCAATTTCTTCTAACATATTAGTTAAAAATCTTGGTTTAAACGCTAAACCAGAATAGCTTGCGTAAAGTCCTTTAGTTCCTTCAAAATCATTTGCTAATAGTTTAGAATGTAAATCTTTTGCATAATCAATTGTTTTTTGATAATTGAATAATACATTTGTTTGGCGTGCTGAAATATATTGTTTCATACCAATTAAAGTTGAAGCAAATAATTGTTTTGCCAAGGGTACAAATAATCCAATAACACCCCCAAATAAAAGTAATTTAAATGGTGATAAAATTTTGTACATCAATGAGCTTGAAGACATAATACCTGATAAAATAAGTTGTTTATCAGTTGCTGCTGTACTATTGTAAAGATCCAATGCTTTTTGCAATTCAGATCAATAATTTGGTTCAAATGTCCCTGGTAAATTTGAAAATGTGTCAACTGCTGCTTTTCATTCAGTTGAACCTTCTAAAAATCCATTGATACTAAAAAGCGCAACAGAGTCAATTCATGCTGAATAACCAAAATACATCACAGCTGCTACTAATAACAAAATTGATAGTTTAACTGTTTTTCTCATATCTTTCCTTTCTTATTAAAAGTATATCAAAAAAGCAAAAGCAAGCGTATTTACAAAATAAAATACGCTTGCTTTTTTAGTTAGTCTTTAACAACTATATTAATAATTTTATTAGGAACAACAATTTCTTTAACAATAGATTTTCCTTCAATAAATTTAACAACATTAGCATCTTTTTTAGCAATTGTTAAAATTTCTTCTGAAGATAAATTTAAATCAACCTCAGCTGAACCGCGCAATTTACCATTTACTTGAAAAGCAATTGTTACTTTATTAATAATCATTTTTGTTTCATCATATACTGGTCACTCACTTAAAGTTACTGTTGAGTTTTGCCCTAGCATTCTTCACATTTCTTCTGCAAGATGTGGTGCAAATAAACTTAACATTTTTACAAAACCTTCAACATAAGGTTGATAAACTGATCCTGGAATTTCTTTATAAAAAGCATTTACTAAAATCATTAATTGAGAGATAGCTGTATTAAATTTATATTCTTCAATCATCTGAGTTACTTTTTTAACAACGTCATTGTAAATAAAATCTAAATTGCCATTATTTATTAATGAAAATGTGTTTTTATAAACAACGCGGTATGCTCTGTTTAATCATTTTAATCCTGCATCTAAACCATCATAACTTCAAGGTAAAGACGCTTCTAAAGGACCCATGAACATTTCATATAAACGCAAGGTATCAGCACCATGAGAATCAATGACATCATCAGGGTTAATAACATTTCCTCATGACTTTGACATTTTACGTCCATCTGGTCCAAGTATCATTCCTTGACTAAAATAATTTTGAAATGGTTCAGGGGTTGGTACAATTTCTAAATCATATAAAACATGAGTTCAAAAACGAGCATATAATAAATGACCAACCGCATGTTCCTGACCACCAATGTACAAATCTACTGGCATTCATTTAGCAAATCTTTGTTTAGCTTCAGCGCTGTTGATCGCAATTAATTCACCCGGTTTATTAGTCAACAAGTAAGCTAGGAAATATCATGCCGATCCTGCAGTTTGAGGCATTGTATTGGTATCGCGCACAAAATGTTTGCCAGCAATTTCTACATTCACTCAATCATGAACATTTGCTAATGGTGAACGACCATCACCGCTTGGTTTAATGTATTCAGTTTTAGGTAAAGTTACTGGTAATTCTTGTTCTGGAACTAATTCAATTTCTCCTAATTCATTATATAAAACAGGAAATGGTTCTCCATAAAAACGTTGACGAGAAAAAATTCAATCGCGTAATTTATAATTAATTTTTTTTGAACCTAGGTTTTGTGATTCTAAAATTTCAATAAGTTTTTGAATCGCTGCATTTTTATTTAAACCCATTATTGATTCAGAATTTACATAAGCACTTTCACCAACAAAAGCTTTGCTTTCATCTTTTGTTTTTAAAACAAATTTAATTGGTAAATTAAATTTGTGAGCAAATTCTCAATCACGAGGGTCATGAGCTGGTACCGCCATAACAGCTCCTGTGCCATAACCATCTAAAACATAATCTGCAATTCATAATGGAGCTTTTTCTTTGGTAATTGGATTAATTACAAAACTTCCTGTAAAAACTCCGGTTTTAGGTTTAGATTCATCTTTACGATCGATTTCATTTTTCATTTTAGCTTGATTAATATACTGTTCAATTTCTTCTTTGTATTCAGGAGTGGTTACTTTATGTACCAATTCATTTTCAGGGGCTAAAACAACATAACTCACACCGTAAATAGTGTCAACTCTAGTTGTAAAAACCGGAATTTTAATACCTAATTCGGTTTCAAACAATACTTCAGCTCCTACTGATTTTCCGATTCAATTTTTTTGTGCCTCTTTAACAGCTTGAGGTCATTGCAAATTATCTAAACCAATTAATAATTTTTCAGCATATTCAGTAATTTTTAAAACTCATTGACGCATTTTACGTTTAACAACTAAGTGTTCACCACGTTCAGATACCATTTTGCCATTAACAATAATAACTTCATCATTTGCTAATACCGTTCCTAATTCTTGACATCAATTAACATCAATATCACGATTTTCTGCTAAACCTTTTTTGTATAGTTGTTGAAAAATTCACTGAGTGGTTTTGTAATAATTAGGATCACTTGTGTTAACTTCTTTTTCAAAATCAAAAGAGAAAGCCATAGCTTTTAATTGTCTTCTAAAAGTGTCGATATTTTTTAAAGTAAAATCACGCGGATCATTACCTGTTTTTAGAGCATATTGTTCGGCTGGTAACCCAAAAGCATCTCATCCAATTGGGTGTAAAACATCATAACCTTGCATACGACGAAAACGAGCAAAAACATCAGAAGCAGTATAACCTTTGATATGACCAACGTGTAAACCAGCGCCACTAGGAAATGGAAACATATCCAAAATAAATGCTTTTTTAGAATTTGATTCTGTGGTTTTATATGTGTTGTTTTCTGCTCAATATTTTTGTCATTTTTTTTCAATTGCCTTATGTGAAAAATCCATGTGTTACCTCTTTTACATTATATTTATTTTACTATTTTTGACATTAATTAAAAAGATAATCTCAAAAATAAAAACAAGCATAAAATGCTTGTTAGTTCATTGATTCTACTTTTTGTTCTTTCTTCTTAAACTTGTTTGATATTTCTTTAAATTTTGAAGGTTTTTCAACTTCGATTGTTAAGTTGTTTACTCATCTTTTACGAGAATAAATTGCAAGTCCTCAAATAGCTTTAAAAATCTCACAAGCAGTAACTGCTAAATGAATATATATAATATCTAAATGAATAACTCCATTAACTGTTAATAAAATTAAAATTGCTAAAACTGGAATTTCAATACTTCAGTTAAAGACCCCATCAAGTAAAGTCGCAGACCATACAGCTCCTCCGGCTCGCAAAATGGAATAAGCAGCATTGGCGACCATTGTAGCAGGATATATGAAGGCGTAAATAAAGAGCATTCAAAAGGCAATTCTTTGCGATTCAGCATTAGCACTACTAAACATTGTTTGGGGAATTACATAGCTCATTCCAATCAAAATTGAAGAAGCAATAACGGCAATCACTAATCCTAGTCCTAATAAGTAACGAGCGTTAAATTGCGCTTCATCGAGCTTATTGGCGCCGAGTGAATTCCCAACAAACACGGTTATGCCAGCATTCAAACCATGGTATAGTGGTGAGAAAATGGCAGTTGTTATTGTTGAGAAAATTGCATTGGCTGTTAATGCTTCAACTGAATACATACCTTTTAGTTTTACTTGTAAAACAGCTGCAAATGCAAATAATAATTCATTCATTAGCAATGGTGAAGCCTTTTTCATTGAACGAGAAAAAACATTTTTTTGAATCTTAAATGAATATCATCCAGGAATAAATTCATAACGTTTAATTGATAATAAAGCTACAATAAAAATCATTTGTAAAATACGTGCTGAAAATGTTGCAATCGCAGTTCCTTGTACTCCCAATCCTCCAAATGATCCCAAGAAAGTTGGGGCAGTTAGAAAGACATTCATTAAACAGTTAGTTGATAATGCAATTAATGACATTCAAAACGAAATGAATGGTCGACGTGTTTCTCTTAATGAAGTAATTGCTGTTTCATTAATTACTAATATTAAATAAGATGGGGCAATAATTTGATAATACATAACTCCTTCATCTGTTGCTAATACTGATGATTGATATTGAAAGTAATTAAACCAAGCTTTAATGTCTTGTCCATCACTTCCGGCGGCCAAAATTGAAGTTGGTTTGTCAGCATATTTTGGTTCAGTCGTGAATTCAATAATGTGACGAGTAATGCCCGGAATTGTCATAATTGCAAACACAAAAGTAATTGCAAACACAACATACATTTTCAAAGCTGTTACTTGCTTTAGTTTATTGTAATCTTTAGCTCCAAAATATTGAGCAGAGTAAATTCCACATCCATAACAAAATCCTGAAACTGCACAAAACATAATCATATACATTTGGTTAGAAGCAGTTACTCCGTTAACGGCGATTTGTCCAGCTTTGTATTGTAAACCTAAATAACTTTCACTTAATCCAGCATTTATTAAATCATCAACAGTTAAATTTAAAAAACCTGACATCTTGATTGAATCGTTTAAACCACTCAATCCTTTGACTTGATCATCTTTCAAAAAATTAACAAAAATATTATCAACTATATCTGTAGAGGCCATAATTATTTCTTGTAAAATTGCTCATAAAATTATTGATAGAGCTGCCACATATCACGCACGACTAGCGAACCAGCGATTCTTCTTTTCGCCCCTAGTTCGTTTAAACATTTTAAGACCCCTTCCCCTCTAAAAAATGACTTTTATATAATCTTAAATGTTTAATTTAAAATAGCAATAAAAAAAACACCAATTAGTGGTGCTTTTGTTGTTTTTTATAATGGTCGGAATAATTGGACTTGAACCAACGACCTCTCCGTTATCAGCGGAGTGCTCTAACCAGCTGAGCTATATTCCGAACAACATATTTATTTTATTGATTTTCGTCATTAAAAGCAAGGCAAAAACAGCACTTTTTTTAAAATAAAAAAAACAACTGTAAAGCTGTTTTTTCTTTCATTAACGTTTTGAGTATTGAGGTGCTCTACGTGCTCCACGTAGTCCGTATTTTTTACGTTCTTTAATACGAGCATCGCGAGTTAATAATCCGTGAGCTCTCAATTGTTTACGGTAATCTTCACTAGCTTCGATTAGGGCTCTTGCGATTCCTAAACGAGCTGCTCCAGCTTGACCTGTAAATCCTCCACCTTTAACTACAACAGTGATGTCGAAGTCTTTTGAAGTTGAAGTTGCAACTAATGGTTGTTCCATGTCTTGAACTAATGTTGGGTATGGAAAGAATTCTAATGCAGCAACACCATTAACAATGATTGAACCTGTTCCTGGTGTTAGGATAACTTGAGCAACAGAAGTTTTTCTTCTTCCTGTTCCACGATAAATAACTTTACTTGATGCCATTATTTAGTTTCTCCTTTTTTAGTATTAATTACTAATACTTCTGGTTTTTGAGCTGCATATGGGTGTTCTGTTCCGGCAAAAACATGTAAAGCTCTAAATTGGTTAGCTCCCTGCACATTTTTTGGCAACATTAATTTAATTGCACGTTCAAGAATTTTTCTTGCGTCTAATTCTCTTTGTGTAGCAACATTTCTTCTTCTCAATCCACCTGGGTGCATTGAGTGGTGATAGTAGTTTTTATCAGATTCTTTATTACCTGTAAAAATTGCTTTTTCAGCATTAATGATAATAACGTGATCTCCGTTATTAATGTGGGGTGTAAAAGTAACTTTATTTTTACCTCTTAAAATTAAGGCAACTTGAGTTGCTAAACGTCCCACTGTTTGTCCTTCTGCATCAACGATATATCAATCTTTTTTAATATCTTTAGCAGAAATAAGTGTTGTTTGTTTCATGTGCTATATCTCCTTGACATTGTCCGGGGTCTTGAATGTATAAGCATAAATAATTATATTTTAAAGCAATTGCTTTTTCAATCAAAAATCCATTAAATAGTTTGTGCTTGTAAAACGTGTGTTGGGTTAATTTTTGCAATTGATTTAAATCCAACTGCAATTGTTACAGCATAAATTCCCATAACAGATAAAATAACTGCTGGTAAAATTCACCAAGTGAAACTAAATGGTAAGACTAAGGCGGTATTTTTTGCTAAGAAACTAATCATAAATGCTGATAATAAGTAACTTGCTACAAAACCAATTACAAAGGTAATAGCAATAACGATGAAGTACATTCCTAACATATTTTTGGCAATGTATTTGTTTGAGTAACCCAACACTTTCATTGTTGAAATAAATTTAGCATTATCGCTAATTATCAATGATGTGGTTAATAAAATGATTACAAAAGTTAATACTAATACTAATAAAATAATTAGAACTAATACTGAAAGAATTACATTTGAAATTTGATTTAAAATTGCTTTTGACATTTCAACAGGAACAATTCCCGAGAATCCTGATTGACCAATTCCTTCAACATCTTTGTTATTACCATTCATAGTTGTAGGGTTGTAATCACCAAATTGCGTTCAAACACTAATTAATGAATCCAGGTCTCCCATGTTTGGATCTTTTGAATATTTATAGTTAAAGACTGGGTCAACTTTTTGAAATAGTTTTAAAATGTTGTGAGCAACACCCTCTTCTTTGCTGTCAATTTCTGGTTTTAAATAATTGGTTTCAAAATCAGCAAATTTTTTAAATTTATTTGCATCATAATTTTTTAATTTATATTCTTCTAAATCAGGGTTTTCGAAGAAATTCCCAAATTGCGGAACAAATTGATTTTCTCATAGATATTCTTGAACTTTATCGTATCCTAAAATTTCATTAGCAACATCATTATTAATTCATGCTGCTGGTTCTCCATATTGTTCATGAATTCCTACAACTTTAAATTCTTCAGAATGAGAAACTTTTGAATTATCTCAGTTACCTTTTAGATAATCTTCAAAAAGCGGTGAGTGCACTTGAGGAGATTTCATTGGATCTATTTTAGAATAGATACTAATATCCTCTTTAGCATCAGCTGCTTTTTCTCCAACAATTGTTGAGTGCAAAGGATTAATTGCGCTTTGTTGAATAAATCCCATTTCTTTATCATAGTGTGGCACCTCACCTAAGGCTGGTGCAAACAAAGTTTTATTCACTAAATTTGTGTTTTGTTTTTCATCTTTTCATTGTGATAAATTTATAATTTTTCCATTGTGTTTTAAGACATTTTGTTCAATATCAACAATAATTGAATCACCGCTTTTGATATCTAACTTTTTAGAAAGTGTTTTATTAATGACAATTTCTTTCTTATTATTTTTATATAATAATTTGTTTAGTTCTTTATCTTTATCAAAAAGTTGCATTAAATTTTTTTCTCCACTGATTCCAAAAATTTTGAAATTTAATTTGTTGTTTCGAGCCCTTAACAAAGTACCTAATTCATCACTTTCAAAATTAAAATTTATTACATTGAAAGCCTGAGTGTAAGTTTCTGAGTCTCAATCTTTTTTCATATATTGTTGAACAAAATATGGAGCTCTAGAATATGCTGCTTGTATGATTGCTTCATCAACTCTTAAACCAAACATAGCTGAGTATCATATTAAAAATTCATAAATACCTATTTGCATATTTTTATTTCTAATTTCTAGGTTAGTTTCATTTTCTGGATTATATCTAGAAAAATCAAATCCTGAATCCTGCGCTTGTATTGAGAACTTTTTATCATTTATTCCATCAGAAATTTTAACAGTAATATCTTTTACTATATTTTGTTCTAATGAAGTCATATAAACTTTGCTAAACATAAAATCATTATCTTCTTCAAGAACGGTTAGATATTTTTCATTTTGTAAATTGTTTTGATTTTTATTAAATCTTAAAATTATTTCTTCTTGACTTAAATTTTCACCTTTTAAATTAGAAATTGTAAGCCCGATACTATTAATATATTTTAAATAAAATTGTTGAAAAATATTAAAAATTTTATTTATTTCATTAATATTAGACATATCTGAATACGAACTAGAATAAATATTTTTTAACTCTTCAATCATAACTCTTCTATCCACTCATTCATTTGATAATGTGCCTCACATTATTCGATTAGCAATCATTCCTATTAGACCCCCTGCTTTCATGTCCATAGGTTGAGCTAAATGTGCCATATACTTAAGAAATGAATTAGAAAGTGCAACATTTGATCCAACCAGCATTCTTGAATTTGCATAAGATAGTTCTTGACTTGTCGGAATTTCATTTGCTGTTTTAATAAATGGTGAATAAAAGTCTGAACTCACATTACCTTCAACATATGCTTTAGTAATTGCTGCCATATCATATGAACCATCTTCATTTAAAGGTAATCCAGTTATTCCTTGAAGTTTCGAAGAGTACTTAAAGTTATCAAATTCACCATTACCATTGTAAGTTGAATTTTTATTATAAGTTTTCAAGAATGTATATGGATTATTAGCAACCGGTTCTGCATATTCGACTAATTGTTCATAATTAATTCCGTTAAACGACATTGTTTTATATTTGTTTAATATATTTGGGGCCAAATAAGAAATCGTCATTAAGAATGTTGAGAAGAGAACAACTAATCCAACACCAGCCATTTTACCACCAGCATCAATTAATAAAGCAGTTCTTAATTTTGAACCAAATGAACGACGTAAATTAATTTTTTTAACAAATAATCCTCAACGATTAATTTTGGCGCTTTGGTTGGCAGCAATTAATGATAGTGCTGATGCTCTTAAGATTAATCAAGCCATTAAGAAAGCAATTGCTGTTAATGCTACTCACATGAAAATAACAACAACTAAAAATCCTACTCAGTCAAAACTGAAAGCAGCAATATCTAATGAGAAATATAATTTTAATTGACTAACAAGAACAGATTGAACTCCAATTGAAATTATAAATCCTAAAACTCCCCCAATAATTGAAGTAATTAATGGTGTCATAATAAAGTTTGTAATAATACTAATTTTTTTGTAACCAAGAGCTTTCATAACTCCAATTTGGCCACGTGCTTTTTCAATTTGTTTTTTAGTAATTAATGCCATTACGTATAATGCCACTCCAAAAATAAGAATCAAAATACATCCGGCAATTATTTGATAAATTTTAATTGTTGATTCAATCATTGAAGTACGTGAAACATAAACATAATCATGATCGCTAAGTCCATAAATATATTTAGCAGATTTATCATTATTCTTTAAAATTTCAGTTCTAAAGTAATCATTCATTTTTTGTAAAAGATCATAGCTAGGTTCTTTTCCATTAATAGTTTTGAATGAATAAAAAACCTCTTGATCAGCTGTTGAAGCTGGTTCTAATCTTCCTAAAGAAATATCAAAACGAAAAGCATCATTTGCATCGTTTTTAACTATTCCCATAGCTTGTGGTTGTAAATATACTAAAGCTTCAGTTTCACGATTAGGTAAAACTCCAGCTTGAGTTAAAACCGGAGCCATAAAGTCAGCAGAATTTCCTAACCCCACAACTTGGAATCATCCGTAATTACTATATAAACGTTCGTATAATCCCCCAGCTTTAGCAATTCCTTCACTTTTAATAGTTTCTAAGTCTTTTTTAAGGTCTTCAGTCATTTTTGCATTTTTATCTGAAGTTACTAAAAATTGTTCACCAAAATCATCTAATTGCATTCTAATTAACGAACCAATTTGAATATTATTGATTTCAGCAAAAGTTGAATCCAAAACAACTTCGTGTCATCCAAAATCAGTATCAGCAGGTTTTCTTCCAGAAGATAATACTAAATTATCAACCCCTGTTGATCCATCAATTGTTAATTTTGAGACAGCTTTAACTGTCATTTGTTGACCTTTTTCGTTAAAAGTTTGTGAGAAGTCTCTTCCTTCTGTACGTGATCAATTAAAAGCTAAATCCGCATCATCTTTAAATGCTTTTTGCAATTCTTTAACCAAATACTGTTGAGCTTCTGTGTTATTTGTTGTTTTGTATCCTAAACTATTAGCTTGAACGATAGCTCCTAAGTCAGGATCCATTTTTAAAACAACATTGTGTTGATTCGAGTCTTTAATTAATTGTTCGTGTTTACTCAATACCCTATCATTAATAGAGGTCATTAAAGTGATGACCAAAGCTAGCATTGTAACTAGCATTATCATCCCAAAAAGTTGACTAAAATTACTAAAAGTATTTTTAATTGAGTTTTTGAACGTTAAATGTACGCTCTTTCTCATGTTAAAATTTCCTCCTATTTATTTTTAAAAATTAAAATAAATAGTCTGGAGGTGTTAAACCTTTTTTTGCTTCTTTTAGCTTTTGATTTTCTATTGTTGTTATTTTTAATTCAACGTCACTATATTTATCAACAACAAAATTATCATTTTTAAATGATTTTTTTTCTTCTATGTCCTTAATTTCTTTGGTTCTTTTTTTAAATAAATCTTTAATTAATAAAGAAACGTTATAAGCTAGTGTTCAAACTCCAGTTACCAAATCACCATTTTGAGAAACAAAAGCAAGTGCTTTTGAAGCTAATAATAGCAAGACAGTTGAAGTGATTGTTGTTACTAACATTAGTGAAATCGAAACAATTTCAGTAATATAAACAGCATATAAAACTTCATTATTCATTTTTCCTAATTCAATTAGAGAGTTCATTTCTCCCATATGGTTTGTTAAAGACGAAATGAAAATAATAATTTCTATTAAAACTTCAAATGCTCATAAAAATAATGCAATTTTAAAGTTTTTTGAAATCTGAACTTTAACCAAATTTTTAATGCCTAATCGATAATTTTTTAAAATCTTTGACAACAAAATTAAAATTGTTAACGAAAACAATAATGTTGCAAAAATTAATCCTAAGTTTAAAGTTGTAAAAGCAAAAGAATAAAATCATTTATCTGGAGTGATTAAAAACGCCAATAAAAAATGAGCTAGCGATGTAGCTGTAAAGAAAATTGAAATTTTATCAACTAAAGTTTTTTTTCTTTCCATTTTATCATTCCTTCATATTTATATAATTTTACTAAAATTGCATAAAAAAAACTCTATTTTCATAGAGATTTTCATATTAACTGAGAGACTAAATTTGTTAAAAATTATTATTAATAAACACTTCCTTCTCACCGAAGATCATCCAAAAGTATTTAAAAATAGTATTTTTTAACTAACGTGACATTGTTTTAAACTTTGTCTCTCATAAAATAATAATACAATAAAAAAATAAAAAATAAGTTTAAAAATACTTATTTTTTAAAAAATTATTTTCTTTAAACACAAACCAGCAGCATTAGCTACATAAGGTAATTTAGTTCCTGATCCCTGAAGTTTTTCTGAAATGGTTGAAAGCGAGACTTTACCCAAATATGCTTTAAGAGCAGTACCGACAATCATTCTAATTTGATAACGAATAAAAGCTTTACCGTTAAAAATGATTTTAACCTTGTTGTCGATCCTTAACACTTTAATATTTTCAATTGTACGTACCGTTGTAATGGTTTTTTGCTCTTCAAGACTTAAACCTGAAAAAAGTTTAAAATCATGCTCACCAATAAAAACCTTTAAAATACTTTGTAATTTTGCAATATCAATTTTTCCGTATTTTCATTGTTCTTCAAAACGAGCGCTAAAAACATTAGTGTCAACATCATTAAGAGTATACTCATATTCTTTTTGTCGAGCATGACGAATATTAAAGTCAGAGCTAACAATTTCAATAGAAAGAATTTGTATTGCTGTAGACAAAGCTTTATTTAGCGCTTGTTGAAAACGTTCTAAATTTTTTATTTCAAAATTAATAGTTAATAAAACTTTTTGATCACTTGCATGCACATGAGCATCTGTTTTTGAAGATCCTATTGTTTTAAAATCATTATTTTTAATAACATTTTTAATTGCTTTATTCAATTCCCCTTGAATGGTTAGATGTTTTTTTTGAATAACTCAACCACTATAATCTGAACCATCATAAGCTAGTGTTAATAATAAACTCATCATTAACTTAATAATTGATCTACATATGGAATATGTAAAAATGCTTCAGATACGGGGAACACAAATGAATAAGTAATAATAAACGTTGCAATAGCAATTCCTGCTAAAAAAATTGCCACGTCAATTCCTCTAAATTTAAATTGAATATATCTTGTTCTTTTTGCATGTGGATCATACCCACGAGCATCCATAGCATAGGCTAAATCTTCAGCTTTTTGGAAAGCAGAAACTAATAGCGGAATAATTAATGAAGTTAAACCTTTAACCTTGTCTTTGGATTTTCCATTTTTAATATCAATTCCTCTTGAAGATTGAGCCTTCATAATTCTTCCTGCTTCATCAATTAAAGTTGGAATCATACGTAGAGCAATTGAAATAATCATTGAAAGAATATAAATAGGAATTCCAATCATTTTTAAAGGATATAACAAGTCTTCGATTGCTAATGTTAACTCTAATGGTTGAGTTGAACCCGTTAAAATAGTTGTTAAAGTTATCATTAAGTAAATTCTTCAACCCATCATAAATGCTGAGTATAAGGCTTTTTCACTAACTCAAAATACTTTTCATTTAACAAAATGCCCTAAAGAAACCATTTGACTAAATGCACTAGCAACTTTAGGATCTAAATTGTTCATATCAACATTACTTCAAGCACTAGGACCAATAAAACCATAAATGTAATCACTACTACTAAAAGTTACGTTTCAATTTTGTAAATTTGGAATGCTAGATGCATTAGTCACAATAGTATTAATATTATCAGCACTTGGATGCATCATGAAAATATTAATAAGGAAAATAACAAAGAAGATAATTCCTACGGGAGCTAATAAAGTTAATAACATTCTTCAACTTAATTTTGATGCAGCAAATAAAGTTAAAATTGTTGCTGATAAAATTATATATCCTGTAAATCCAATTGGAAAAAAGACTGAAACAATTAATAATAAAATCATAAACAATTTCATTCTTGGATCCATTTTATGAATTATTGAATTTGTTGGAATATATCTACCAAAGGTAACTCTCATAATTATTACTCCTTTCTATTTTTTCTTATTTGATATCGCTAAACTATATTCTTTTGCAAAATCAGTTTCTGTTCGAATTGCTTTTTTGGTTAAATCTAAACCTTTTTCTTTTAATTTGTAAATTAATTGATAAATTTTTGGAGCATCAATTTCAATTGTTTTCAATAATTTCTCATTACCAAAAATTTCAAATGGTGTTCCACGATCAATTAATTTTCCTTTGTGTAAAACCACAACTTCATCGGCGATTCTTAATACTTGGTCCATATTGTGAGTAACCATAACAATTCTTTTGCCTTGTTCACGATTTAATTTCAAAAATAATTCCATGAAATCATTTTCACCTTGAGGATCTAAACCTCCCGTAGGTTCATCAAGTACTAATGTGTTACCATTCATTGCAATAATTCCAGCAATGGCCACACGACGTTTTTGTCCTCCTGATAATTCAAAAGGTGAACGTGTTAAGTAATCAGCAGGAATGTCAATTATTTTTAATAAATCAGGAACTTGACGATAAGCCTCTAATTTATTACCACCCAAATTGATCGGACCAAAAGCGATATCTTTTTCCACAGTTTCTTGAAATAATTGATATTCAGGAAATTGAAAAACTAATCCGATTTCTTTTCTTAATTCTTTAACTTCGTTAATTTTTTCAATTGATGCAGGAATTTGATAATCACCAATAATTGTTCTTCCTGTTTCACTCACTAATAAACCATTAGTCAATTGAATTAATGTTGATTTTCCTGAACCAGTAGTACCGATTACACAAGTGATTTTTCCCTTAGTAATCGTTAAGTTAGCGTTATCCAATGCTCTAAATTCAAAGGGAGTTTTTTTTGAGTATGTGTATGAAACATTTTCTAAAACAATATCACCCGAAAAATCAAAAACCTTTTTCGCTTTACGATCAGCTTTTAATTCATTCATATATTGTTTTTGAAGTTGTTTTTCTTTGTTATCAATTATTTTTTTTGCCATAATTTATCCACCAACTCATCCATATTTTTTGAACCAGAAACATTAATTCCCACATTTTGTAATTTCTCTTCAACATTTGCAATAAACGGAATATCTAAATGAATAGAACGCAAGAACTCTTTATCTGATAAAACTTCACTTGGAGTTCCCATTTTTACTAATTTACCACCGTTCATTACAATTACTTTATCGGCATTTAAAATTTCATCCATATCATGAGTTATTGAAATAATTGTTTTATTTCCCGCATCGCGTAGTTGAACCATAATTTCTTTGATTTCTCTTTTACCTTTAGGATCTAGCATTGAAGTAGCTTCATCAAAAATGATAATGTCTGGATTTAAAGCTAAAGTTGAAGCAATTGCCACACGTTGTTTTTGTCCTCCAGATAAATTTAGAGGCTCATGATCTAAAAAGTCAGTCATACGAACTTTTTTAGCAGCCGAAGTAATCATTGTTTCCATGTCTTTAGGATCAACACGTTTATTTTCTAAGCCAAAAGCGATATCTGCTCTAACTGTTGAACCAATAAATTGATTATCAGGATTTTGAAAAACAATTCCTAAGAAACGACGAATTTGGTCTAAGGTGTTTTTGTTTACAGTGTTTCCAAAAATTTGTAAATCTCCAACCTCAGGAGTTAACACTCCAATCAAAATTTTTGATAAAGTTGATTTACCAGAACCGTTGTGTCCAATTATGGTTACATACTCTCCATGTTTAATTTGAAAATTAACATTCGATAAAGCGTAAGGAAATTCAGGTCCATATTTAAAACTTAATTTTTTAACTTCAACAGCAATGTCATTTAATTTTTCTAACTGAGCTCCACGTCCACGTTCTTTAATGACCGTTTTTGATTCTCTATACATATGACGAGCAAAAGCAAGTTCGCTTTTAGCATTAGCAAAATCGACGTGGCCTTCTTTAATTGGTTTTAATAAAAATTTGGCATTCTTGTAATTTTCTTTAAAGGCTTTGCTCACGGCAATTTTTGCATATTCATTATTTAATAATTCCACATGATTTTTGATTTTTGTAAACTCTTCTTTTGAGATTTCTTCTCTTTTTAAAGCTTTACGAGCTACAAACAATTTTTCTTGTTCAGTTGCTTTTTTTAAATAAAATTCACTTAGTAATAACTTAAATTCATTTAAGTCATTATCTGTTAATTTTATTTCTTTAAATTTTTGTAATGACATAATAAATAAACCTCCATTATTATAATTAAATACAATCTATTATGTATTTTATAATTTTTATAAAATAGAAACAAGATAAAACAAAAAAATAAACCGAAAATGGTTTATTTTTTTAAGACTATACCAATTCGATAATTACGATTGGGGCGTTATCACCTTTACGATTATCTAATTTAAGAATTCTAGTGTATCCACCATTTCTTGATTTATATCTTTTTGCTAAATCAGTAAATAATTTTGTTAAAATTGGTTCTTGTTTAGCTGTTTCAATATCACGCAATCAAGCAGCCGCTTGTCTTCTTGCGTGTAAATCTCCGCGTTTTGCTAAAGTGATCATTTTATCAAAATGTTTTCTTAATTCTTTAGCTCTAGTTTCAGTTATTTCTAATTTTTCAGAAATAATTAATTCTGAAGTTAAGTTACGCATAAGAGATTGTCTTCATGCTGTATTCTTACCTCTTTTGGGAATGTATGACATTAATTTTTACCTCCTAAATTCTATTTCTTATACTTGTTTAAAAGTTAAACTTAATTGAGCAACTTTATCTTTAATTTCTTTAAATGATTTACGTCCTAAGTTTCTAATTTCTTGGATTTCATCTTCACTACGAGAAACTAATTCTCTTAAGCTATCAATTCCGGCACGTTTTAAACAGTTTAAACTTCTTTGTGTAAAGTCTAATTCTTCAACTGTTTTATCTAATTCTTTTTCATCTTCATCAGCAATTCCAATAATTTCAACATTATCTAATTGTGAAGACAAGTTAACAAAGAACTCTAAGTGTGCTACAAGAACTTTAGCAGCTGTTGCAATTGCTTCAACAGCTGTAATTGATCCATCAGTATTAACTTCGATTTCTAATTTTTCTAAATCAATTGAACGACCGATTTTAGTAGTATCTACATTGTAAGCAACTTTAACGATTGGTGAGTAGTTTGAATCAATTGTAATTGCTCCATTTTCTACACCCTTTTCTTTTTTGTTGTCTTTAAATGATTTATATCCACGTGAGTTTTTAGCAAATAATGTTAAATTAAAAACTCCTCCATCAGCGATTGTTGCGATGTGTAAATCTTTATTTAAAACTTCAACTCCAGCAGGAACTACAAGTTCTGCAGCTTTAACTGGTCCAGTTACTGATGATTTGATTTTTAATTCAACTACTTCATCATCACTATACATTTTTTCATCAATTTTTAAAACTAAGTTTTTAATGTTCAAGATTATTCTTGATACATTTTCAACAATTCCGTTGATTGCTGTAAATTCATGAGCCGCACCGTCAAGTTTGATTGCGAATACTGCTGCTCCAGGGGTTGCTGCTAATAAAGTTCTTCTAATTGCGTTTCCTAGAGTAACTCCGAATCCTCTTTCAAGTGGTTCAACCATAAACTTACCATATGTTTTATTATTTTCCTCTTTAAGAAGAGTGAATTCTGGTCTCATAAATTGCTTCATCTTAACCTCTTGGGCGTTTTGGTGGACGCACTCCATTATGTGGGATTGGTGTTGTATCTTTAATTGCTGTGATTTCTAATCCAGCTGCTTGTAAACTTCTTACAGCTGCATCTCTTCCTGGTCCTGGACCTTTAACTTCAACAGAAATAGTTTTAACCCCATTATCCATTGCTCCTTTTGCAGCAGCTTCTGCGATCATTTGTGCTGCATAAGGTGTTGATTTTTTAGAACCTTTAAATCCTAAAGCACCTGCTGAAGATCATGATAATACATTACCTTTTTCATCACTAATAGTAACAATTGTATTGTTAAAAGTAGAATGAACGTGAGCGATACCTTTAGGAATATTTTTCTTGATACGTTTTTTACCTTGTGGTTTTGGATTTGCCATCTTAATATTCTCCTTCTACCTATTTTTTCTTGTTAGCTACAGTTTTTCTAGGACCTTTAACTGTTCTTGCGTTTGTTTTTGAAGATTGTCCTCTTGCTGGAAGCCCTTTACGGTGACGTAGTCCTCTGTAGCTTCCATTTTCCATTAAACGTTTAATGTTTAAAGAAACTTCTCTTCTTAATTCTCCTTCAGTTTTAACTGTTGCTAATGCTGAAGAAATTATTTTAATTTGTTCTTCTGTTAAATCTTTAACACGAATTTCTTCGCTAATTTTTGTTTTAGCTAAGATTTCTTGCGAAGTTGTTAACCCTACACCATAGATGTATGTTAAAGCGATAACAACTCTTTTATCATTTGGGATTTCAACTCCATTAATACGAGCCATATTTCGTTTCCTTTCTGAATAAATTTTTTAGACTAATAATTAACCTTGACGTTGTTTATGCTTTGGTTGAGCACAAATAATCATTACGCGGCCTTTACGTCTAATAACACGACAGTTGTCGCACATTTTTTTGACTGATGATCTTACTTTCATCGTGAACCTCCGTACTTTTTTGTCTATTGATTCTTTTTGTTTAGAAAAACAAAAAAATAACTTAGATAACTAAGTTAACTAATTACTTTTGATTATTTAAATCTGTAAGTAATTCTTCCACGTGTCATATCATATGGTGAAATAGCAACTGTTACCTTGTCTCCGGGTAAGATGCGAATGTAATTCATTCGGATTTTACCCGACACGTGGGCATCGATAACAATTTCGTTTTCCAATTTCACTTTAAATGCAGCGTTAGGAAGAACCTCAACAACAATTCCTTCAACTTCTAACAAGTCTTCTTTAGCCATAATTTTAGTTCTCCTTTCTTTCTGCTAATGACACCTTAAGCAAACTGCAGGCATGCTTAATACAAAATGTCACCTTATTAAGTATAACATAAGGCACCAAAATATTTTATGTATGTTTAATTTTACACTTTAAATTTCGGCATATTATCATAGTTAAATTTTTTCTATTTTTAAACTTTCACAAACTATTAAAAACATAGTTTGTAAAAGAATTGTTCTATAAAAAAAATCGTTATAAGCAATGTGAGATGAAATTACAAAAACATTGGGGAAATCTTGAACTTTTTCTTTTTGTCCGTTACTAGTTATTATAAAGATTTTCTCCCTATTTTCATTGTTTTGAATTGCATCCATAATTTCATTAGTGTCATGACCTAATAAAAAAAATAAATAAATAGCATTTGCATGACAATAATTTTGCCAAGAATTAATATCGTTTTCGCTTGGATTAAAATTTTTTACACTTTTGAAACCTTTTCCATTCAATAAATTCATTATAAAATCTCCAACTTTATTAGTTTGATGACTATTATAAATTATTAAATTTTGTAATTTATTTAAATTTTTTATAAATTTTTCAAAAAAATTTGAGCTAAGAATAATGTCTTTAAAAAAATTGTCATAAATTTCACGCATATAATCAATATTTAATGAGTACTTCTTTTTTTGCATATTTAAATTAATATTATTTCTACTAAAATATTTTTCATAATCTAATTTTAAATATATTAAAAATTCTCGATAACCACTATAACCAATTTTCTGACAAAAAATAGTTATTAAAGGTGCTGATACATGTGCTTCTTCAGATAATTTTTGTTGTGATAAAAAACAACCCTTTTTGAAATTTTTCAATATAGTTTCAGCAATTATTTTATAAGAAGAATTTTCAAGGGAATTTGCTACTTCTATTAATTTATTAAAATTATTTTTCATTTATACCTCTTTTGATGTCATGCCCAAATGTAGTAGACCAATAAAATAATAACCCCTGTATCTAAATAGGGGTTAATTAATTATTTTAAATCTTTGCCGTTAGTAGCAATTACTTTTTTATATCAAGCAAAAGATTTTTTAGGATAGCGTTTTAAATCTTTAAGATCATCTTCAGTTCTATTGACAAAAACAAAACCGTAACGTTTTTTGATTCCTTCATGAGTTGAGACTAAGTCAATTGCACTTCAAGGATTGTAACCAATTAAATCAACACCCATTTCAATAGCTTTTAGCATTTCTTTTAAATGATTTTTATAATAATCAATTCTGTATTGATCATTTATTTGATTCTTTTCATCAAGCTCATCATAACCTCCGATTCCGTTTTCTGTAAGTAAAAGCGGCAAATTATATCTTGAGGTTAATTCTAACATTGTATTTTTAAAACCAACAGCATCTATTTCTCAACCAAATTGAGTTTTCTTTAAGTTTGGATTTTGAACTTGTTCATAAAAGCCCTTTAAACCAAATCCAGTTTGTTGATCAAGTTTACCGCCATATTTTGAAATATAATTTTTGTTAGGATCAGTTGCTTTAACCGTCCCTGAAGCATAATAGTTAAATGCAATAAAATCTGGTTTTGATAAAGGATTATTTAAAATTTTCATATCTTCTGGTTTAACATCAAACATTGAATCATTTTTATTTAGCATATCAAGTGCAAAAACATTATATTTGCCAAATACCGCAATATCTAAATAAAATCAATTACGAATATTTGAAAATGTTAAAGCTGCTAAATTGTCTTCTGGAGCACTACTATTAGGATATATTGATGATATGTTTGGCGCAGGTCCTACTTTTGCGGATGTTAATTCATGAATTAATTTAATAACTTTTGCTTGTGCTAAAAACATATTATGATTTTGCTGATAAATTTCTTTTAATGTATAATCTCTTAAACCCGATATTGCACCAGAAGCTAATGTCATCATATTTTGTTCATTAATAGTTAATCAATATTTAACTTTTTTTCCAAAATTATCAATTAATAACTTTGCATAATTAACAAATTCCTCGATTGTCTCTCTTGAATTTCAACCACCCTTTTTTTCTAAAAAATCGGGCAAATCAAAATGATACATAGTTACTATAGGTTCGATTCTATGTTTTAATAATTCATTAATTAAATCCCTATAAAATTTAATTCCTTTTTCGTTTGCTTTATTATTTTTATAACTTCATACTCTAGTCCAAGAAATTGAAAATCTATAACTTTTAAATCCCATTTCTGCCATCATTGCAACACCTTCTCTTCAATGATGATAATGATCTGATGCAAATTTGAAATCTGTTGTATTTTTTGGAATATTAGTTTTAGTATCTTGAACAGACATTTCTTTACCATCTTCATTTCAGCCACCTTCAATTTGATAAGCGCTTGTGCTTCCTCCTCAAAGGAAATTGCTATTTATAGTTTTTTTCATTTTGTCCCCTTAAATTTTAAATATTTTTTAAAATGTTTTTGTCCTGTTTAGAAAATTTATCTTTCTTTTTATCTTCGTAGCCAAAATTAATAAACACCGAATTAAGTGAATTTCAGTATTTGTTAAAAATTTTATTAGCCACTTTTACGCTTATTATTTTTTTTAAAACATTTGTAATGTTTTGTGCTTTTATAATATTGTTATTGGTAAAAATTTTAATTTCTTTTTCAATTTGTGAATTATTTACTTTTTGTTTTTCTAAATCAAGTTCATATTTTTTTATTTTGATTTCAAATTTTGAATTATTAAGCTTTTCTATAATATTTTGCATTTTCTTTTCAAGTTTAGATTTATGTTTTGATAATTCTAAACTATTTTTATATTTATTGAATTTATTTGCTAAATTGTTTTTGTTTACTTCATCTTTGTCGTGCAAAAAATTTATTCTGCTAACAATATTTTGAATTTTGGATTCATTTTTTTCAAATGTTTTAATTTTTGAAATAATTTCTTTTGTATAAAAAGAATTTAAATCTTTTGTGCTTGATAAAAGAATTTTATTTGAAATATTTTTTGATTTTACAATTTTATTAACAATTTTATTTGTTAGGTTAATACCTCTAGTTTCGCTTAAACGATCTTTTGCAAGAAATGCAACCAGCAAAGCAGGTAGT
Organism: Williamsoniiplasma somnilux; assembly: GCF_002804005.1. Classification (NCBI taxonomy): domain Bacteria; kingdom Bacillati; phylum Mycoplasmatota; class Mollicutes; order Entomoplasmatales; genus Williamsoniiplasma; species Williamsoniiplasma somnilux. Next base: position 171,517 of record NZ_CP024965.1, on the reverse strand, counting down.
GATAAAGATATGGCAAATCCAATAATAGTAGCTATTAAAGATTTAGTGTCTCCATTAGGTCCGTTTGCATTTAATATCGAGAACAACCCACCCATACCTGTGGCAATTCCGGCATAATAAGTGGCCCCCATTGCTCCAGCTACAAATCCTGCTATTCCAGAACCTAGACATCCATATAAGAATGGTTTAAATTTAGGAAGATTTGCACCAAAAATAATTGGTTCTGTAATTCCAAATAAACCAGCTGGTATACCACCATATAAAATTTGTGAAATACTTTTATTTTTTGTAATAAATGCAAGACCAATACCAGCACCTACTTGCCCCAATGTTCCAAATGTTATTCCCGCTAAAATTTGAATTGTTTTAATTCCTAAAATGTATGGTTCAGGATCATTCATCATAGGCATTTGTAAAATTGTTATTAAGGCTCCATGAGCACCAGTTAAAACAAGTGGTTGTCATAAAAGAGCAAACAAGCCAATTGATAAGCCGAATGGGATTTTATCCATATAAGAAAATATAAATCCTATTATTGCTTCAAATGATGAAACTATTGGAGAAACAATAAAAAACGCTAAGAAAGAAGCTATAAAAATACTAAATGTTGGCGTTGATATTGATTGGCTTCAATTAGGAAAATTGTTTTTCGCAAATTTTTCTGCTTTTACAAAAATATAAGCAACAATGATTGCTGTTATTATAGAACCTGGAGATGGTCCTATTTTCATTCAAACATAATCTAAGCCATTTAATTTTGAAGTTATTAATGGCAAACTTCACGGAGTTGCCGAAATCACCCCATTACCACTAATTACAAGATTGCCTTTAAATAAAATTGGGGCCGTTAATATTAAACCCATTCCGAGTCCTAAAATTGGGTTCCCTCCAAAATATTTCACAGCATTATATGTGAAAAAAATTCCCATAAACAACAAAGCTCCACCACCAATTAAATATATTAATTGTGTTGCTATTGTATAAGACTCAAAGGGTGCTGAAGGAGCAACATTTTCAATTAAACCAGCTTGTTGAAAAATTGCAGCAAGAGCATTTAATATTCCAACTCCTATCATAAATGGTAAACCGGGCATAATTACACCTTTTATTAAAGCTAAAAATGTTTTACCTAAACTTTTGTTTTCAATTTTTTTGTTATTTAGTTCAAAATTTTGAGATTTTAAAAAATTATCCAAATATTGATCTAACCCTTCTTTCAGTTTTTCTACTTCTCCTCCAATAATTATTTGAATTTCAGAACCACTTCAAACAATTCCTTTGACTATTTTGTTTTTCTTAATTTCTTGTTCATTAACTAAAGACTTATCTTTAATAATAAACCTCAAACGTGTCACGCAATTATAATATTTCTCGTAGTTATTTTTTTCTCCTACAGCATGATAAATATTTGAAGCTATTTCTTCATACCTATTTTTAAAAGATATACCATTTTTAATTGCATCTTTAAAAGAAAACAATGGTTTTTTTTGATTGCTTATTACTTGTGATTTTGGTTTTGTATAAATTAAATAACCGATTTTATCTCCGTGTTTCACTTCTTTTGCTTTTGTTTTTCAAACAAATTTTCAACCTGGGTTTTCATTATTATCTAAAACTATTGGAGTAGCTAAACTTAATTTTTTTTCCTTAATTAATTTAAAATTTACTTTTGTAAATATTGTTTTTAAATTTAATAGGTCTCCAGTTTTCACCAAGACATTATAAGGTTTGCCTTCCAAAACAACAGTATCAAGACCAATATGAATTAAAAGATTAACTCCACTCTGATCTTCGATAAAAAAAGCATGTTTTGTATTAAAAATTTGTAACATTTTTCCGTTTTCAAAAGGTGAATAAAAATCTGAAGATTTTGGTAATATATAAAATCCTTCTCCAAGTAGACCTTCTGAAAAAAATCCATCATTTAATTCTTTTAGCTTTTTAATTTCACCATCGCACGGAGAATATACGATAACCTTTTGGGGCATATTCATAATTATGTCTCCCTTCTTTATTAAAATTAATTTACATACATTAATTATTTAAATACTTCAAGAGATTTAATAAAAGACAAAAGGCGGCTTTTTTAATTACTTAAAAAATATTTATTTAGTTATTAAAAATTTAATTAAATAAAAACAACCCAAAAATATTTTTCGGGTTGTTTTGTCATGTTTTGTAATAACGATACATTTTTTATTAATTTTTTTTTGAGTACTCAAAACCTTCAAAATAACTTTAGAATCGGAATTAATTCAAGTTGTTTTTATTTAACTAAAAACATAAATTTATCTAATTTTGTTATTTGGTTAATACTTCACATGAATCTTGAGTGATTAAAATAGTGTGTTCGAAATGAGCGGCCATGCTGCCGTCTTTTGAATAAACTGTTCACTTATCAGAAGCTACTTTTGTTGAGAAATGTCCAACTTGAACCATCGGTTCAATACAAATGATCATTCCTTCAGTTAAACGCATTCCAGTTCCGGCAGCTCCATAATTAGGAATAAACGGATCTTCATGCATTGCTGTGCCAATTCCGTGACCTGTGTATTCTCTAGGAACACTAAAACCAAATGATTCAACATAACTTTGAATTGTATGACCAATATCACCAATTCGAACACCTGATTTTAGCATTTTGATTGCTAAATTAAGTGATTCTTCAGTTACATTTAATAATTGCACTGCTTGATCATTTTTTGGATTTCCAACAATTTTAGTAAAAGCAGCATCAGCATGATAGCCTTCAAAAACACAGCCTGTATCAATAGACACAATATCCCCATCTTCAAGTACTCTATTTTGTGGAATTCCGTGGACTAATTGATCATTAATCGAAATGCAAATAGTTTTTGGAAAACCTCCGTAACCCTTAAAGTTTGAAGTGCAACCTTTTTTAGTAATAAACTCTTCAAAAGCTTTATCTAAATCTAAACAGTTAACTCCAATTTGAGTTTTCTCTTTTAACATTGCAATTGCTTCACCTAAAACTTTACCAGCAATTTTCATTTTGCTGATTTGTTCATAATTTTTAACAGTTACCATTATTCACTAATTGCCTTTTGGATAATTTTATAAACAGATTCTCCATCCATTTCTTGTGCATCGACATGGATTAAAGTTTCAATATTTTTATAATAATCAATCAATGGTGCTGTTTGAGATTCATATGCATCTAATCTCACTTGTACTTTGCTTGGTTCATCATCAGGGCGACGTTCTAGTTTGACTTGATCATAATCGCAAATGCCTGTGGTTTTTGGTGGACGAGAAGTTATGTGGTAAGAACGTTTACATTTTGGGCAAACCACTCTACCAGCAATTCTGTTTAATAAAATCTGTTTGTCAACATCAATATAAATAACATGGTCAATTGTTGAACCTAATTTAACCAACATAATTCCTAGTGCATCAGCTTGTTCAATAGTTCTTGGATATCCATCAAAAATAAATCCGTCGTGTTTTGCTTGTAAAGCATTTTCAACCATTGCATTAGTAATTGCATCAGGTACCAATTTACCTTCATTCATATATTTAGCAGCTTCAACTCCTAAAGGGGTATTTTCACTAATGTTACGACGAAAAATATCTCCTGTTGAAAATTGCGTTAAATGCATTCTTTCAACTAATTTTTCTGCTTGAGTTCCTTTTCCTGAACCCGGAGCCCCTAATAAAATAATATTCATTTATTTCACACTTTCTCTTTATATATAAGTATATTTTACCTAATTTAAAATAAATAATAAATTAATTTTTTGGGTCTGTTGTAATAAAAATTATAGGAATAAAAAAAGATAAGTTTAAACTTATCTTTTTTTATTAATTAAGCTCTAATAGCTTTTTTAGCAACTCTAACTTTTTCTTTTTTAACAATTTCTGATTCAACTAATAATTTTCCTTTTTTAATATCAGCTGTTTTTCAGAATCCTAATATTAAAGCCATAATTGCTACTCCGACAATAATTGCTAAAATGTAGAAAACAATTCCCATTGCTACACCAAGTTGTCCTTCAAATAAGAAAGATCTTAAGAGTGGGAAAACTACAACTCCCCCATGAGGTGAACCAAGTCCAATTTCTAATGCTCCAACTAAAAGCCCAGTAATTGTTCCACCAACTAATGCAGAAACTGAAATTCTTTTTGGATCACTAACCATAAATGGAATTGCTCCTTCAGTAATGAAAAACGCACCCATTAATCAGTTAGCTTTGGCGGCATCACGTTCTTTAGCGGCTCATGTCTTTTTAAAGACAACTGTACATAAGGCAATTCCCAATGGTGGAATCATTCCAGCAGCCATCGATGCTCCCATAAAGATTGAAGCATAGTTATAAGTTGTTCCATTTTGAATAAATTCGATATAGATACCTTTATTAGCAGCTGCTCCAACTGTTAAAGTTCCGATTACATATGCAATTTTATTGATTGGTCCTCCCATATCAACACACATCATTAATCCTAAAATTCCTGCTACTAAAACAATTAAGTTTTGGTATGCTAATCATTTTAATCCTTCTTGCATTCCGAACATTGCATAACCAAGTGGAATACTTAATGCAAGCATTGAAACTCCCACTCCAATTAATGATAATAAAGGAATAAAGACAATATCTCTAACTCCAGCAAATGATTTTGGCATTTTACTCATTCCTTTAGTTAAACCAAAGACAATAAAGGCTGCTACATAAGCTCCGACCATTGCTCCGATAAATCCTGAAGTGGTTGGAATGTTATTTGGTAAAATTCTTGATCATAATGCCGCTCACATGTTGTCATTACTAAATTTTCCTCACAAGAAACCACCTGATCCATCAGCAATCATCCCAGCAATAATTCCTGGCATTAATCCTTGCGGACCTACGATTGAGTAAGCAATATATCCACCAAGGATTGGAACCATCATGAACATTGCAGTTTTACCTAATCCTGATAAAATTCCTGCAAATTCGTTTGTTACTCCCAGATTACCTCCAGTTGTTCCTGTTAATGAATCGATTAAGAATCCTAATCCTAAAATGATTCCCCCAGCAACAACGAAGGGCAACATTCTTGATACCCCCCCCAGCAGGTTACCTTTAATATCTTTAAATTTCTTTAATGAGAAATCACTATTATCATCATCTTTAGATTTAGCTGCTTTAATAACAACTTTTTTAGGATTGTCTTTAAAGTTTTCAATTAATTTTTTACCATTGTAAATAGCATCTTTAGAAGTTGTGTCAATAACTTCTTTACCGTTAAAACGGTCTAAACCTGCAATTGCTTTATCGTGGGCTAAAATAATTACTTTAGCATTATCAATATCTTCTTTAGTTAATCTGTCTTCTGTTCCGCGGCGACCTTGTGTTTCGATTTTGGCAGTCAAACCTAACTCATGAGCTGATTCTAAGAGTTTTTCTTGAGCCATGTAAGTATGAGCGATTCCAGTCGGACAAGCTGTAATTCCAATAACATCAAAATGTTTATTTGTTGCAACTAGTTTTACTTCAGTTTTCTTCTCTTCAGCAAAAATTGCTTTAAACTCTGTAAATGTTTTAGTTTTACGTAATTGTGCTTGTTTTTCTGACTTCATTAAATGAGTTGATAATTGTGACAACGCTACTAAATGTTCTTCACCATCTGTTCCGTTTGTAGCAATCATAAAAATTAAGTCCACTGGTTTATTATCTAAACTACCTCATTCAATTGGTTTTTTTAAACTAACAAAAGCAACAGTAGCGTCTAAAACAGTTTTGTTTAAAGCGTGGGGAATAGCAATTCCATCACCAATTCCTGTAGAATCTTGTTTTTCACGAGCTAAAATTGCTTTAGTAAATTCAGCTTTTGACTTAATTATTTTTTGATTTAATAAATTATCTGCTAAAAAATCAATCACTTCTTTTTTTGACTTTAAGTCTTTGTTAAAGAATGATGATTTACTTTTAAATAAATCAATTAATTTCATATATCCTCCTTAAATTTTTTTAACTATAATTTTATTTACTAGATTTTCGATCTCAGCTTTTGTACCAAGCCACTGCGTAAATGCAGTGGCGCCTCCAGCAGCTGATCCATATTGTAAAGTTTTTATAATATCCATTTTTTTATATACACCATAGGCAAATCCTGCGATCATAGAATCTCCAGAACCTACAGAATTAACAAGCTTACCTTCAGCAATTCCAACTTGATATATATCTCCATTTTTATCAAAGTACAAACTTCCTTTTGAACCCATTGATAATAAGATATTTTGAGCACCTAAATTTTTTAATTCTTGAATCATTATCTTAATTTCAGGTAAATCGTATTTTTTAAATGGTTTGTCCAAAATTTCACAAATTTCTTCAATGTTAGGTTTAATTAAATAGGGATGTGATTTAAGACCTTCAAGCATTTGTTTTTTAGAAGTATCTAAAATAAAAATCGCTTTTTTTTGGTTCGCAAGTTGACCAATTTTAAAATAAATATCTGTGCTTACTGATTTAGGTATTGAACCCGCCGCAATTACTATGTCATCTTGTTCAATATTTTGATCTAAATACGTAAGTAAATTGTTAACAATGTCTTCAGGGATTTCTTCACCTAGACCATTAAGTTCGGTTTCTTCTCCTGCTGCCAAATTTTTAATTTTAAAATTGGTTCTCGTTTTGCCATTAAATGTAAAAAAATTATTTTTAACATTTAACTCAGTGAATTTTTTAACAAATTCATTTTTGTTATGTTCACCCATAACCCCAGTTGATAAAACATTAGCTTTTAAATTATTTAAAACAACTGAAACATTAATCCCTTTACCACCAATAACAACATAATCATTGTTATAGTAATTAGTTTCATTGATGTTAAATCCAGTGGTCTCGATAATGTGATCAAGGGCCGGGTTTAAAGTAATTGTATAAAGCATATTTCCTCCTAACTTATAATTTCAAGATCTTTTATAGTTGTAAATTTGTAAAATGATTTTGAATGTAATTTGCTGCTGTCTGCTAATCCAAATGCTTTAGATGAATGTTTAATTATTTCAATTTTAATTTGCGCATGATCTGAACTAGTTGTATAAACATTACCTTGATCATCAACAGCATTAACTCCAACAAAACTTAAATCAAAGGCATAATTTTTAAGTGCTTCAATTGCTTCATAACCAAGAATTGCTCCTGTAACATCTGTAAATTTACCTCCTAAAAGATAAATTTTTTGATGACCATTTTTAACTAGTTCTTGAACATTAATAATTGAGTTAGTTACGATTGTTAAGTTAAGTGATGGATCAATAATTTTAGCCAAAAAATAAGGATTAGACCCAGCGTCTAAAAAAAGAGTAGTATTTGCTTTGATTTTTCTATTAGCAATTTGTGCTAATTGTTTTTTTTCTTCAACATTAGTTTGCAATTTATTTTCTAAAAAATCTTCAGAAATAAGTTTTTCCTTAACTAATTTAGCTCCACCATGCAACTTTACGATTTTATTTTCAATTTCTAATTCTGATAAATCTCTACGTAAAGTTGTTAAAGAAATTTTTAGATCTTTAGACATTTTTTCAATTTCAGCAATATCATTATTTTTTAAATAATTTAAAATATTTTCAAATCTTATTTCCTTAAGCATAAAGTTTCCCCATTTTGATTATATGGTATTTTTTCCAAAAAAACCAAAAAAAACCAAAAAAAACCAACAAGAAAAGAAAAAAAATACCCGTAGGTATTTTATCAAATGTGTGAAGAACGTTCTTCGTTGTTAATGTCTGTAAATTTTTCTTTCTTCTTATCAATTAAATTTTGTTGTGTAATACGTCCTTTTAATTGTTGAGTAGTTTGAATAGCTACAGAAATAATAATGATTAATCCGGTTCCCCCGATTGCTAAATTAGAAGGTAGATCCGTTAATTTAGAAATAATGTACGGTAACACCGCAATTAAAGCTAAGAAAACAGAACCTAAAACAGATAATCTTGTAATCGTTCCTTGCAAGAAACGTTTCGTATCATTTCCTGGTTTAACTCCAGGAATAAACGTTCCTGATTTTTGAAAGTTTTCAGCAACCTTTTCTGGGTTAATTTGAACTTGAGCATACAAGAATGTAAACAGAATAGTTAAGACCGCATAAACCCCAATTCCTCACCAAGTTCCAAAGGACAGATACACATTTGTAAACGCAACAAATCCTGAGCTAGGGTTTGTTACTGCCACAATTTGGGAAATTGTAACTGGTGTTGAAATAATTGCAGAAGCAAAGATAACCGGAATAACTCCTGCATTGTTTATTTTCAATGGTAAATATGGAGTATGATCTTTTGAATCAACCAATCCTGATCCCGTTTGTTGAATCGGAATTTTTCGTTCTGCTTCGTTCATTAACACAACAAAGAAAATTATTAACAAGAACACCACTACATAGATGATGAATTTAATAACTCCATCAAAGAAAATGTTTGCTTGTTCATTGTTTGATACTCAAAATTGGAATGTTGCTTTAAAGTTATTAGGCATTGTTGTAATAATCCCTAAGAAAATAATTATTGAAACTCCGTTTCCAACTCCCTTAATAGTGATTTGATCAGAGATTCATAACATTAAATAACTTCCAGCTAACATGATCACTGGCACTAAAATGTAATAGAATGCAGCAGGTCCAATTCCAGGAGTGTCTAAACTCCATTTTGGTGTAATTAAACCTTGAGAAATTAACGTAAAGACAGTTGCTTCTCCTTGCATAATCGCAAAAGGAATCATTAAAACTTTCGTTAATTTATCAATTTTTTTACGTCCTCGTTCACCAGATTTAGATCATCTAGTTAGGACTGGAATAACATCGGTTGAAAGTAATTGCACAATTATCGAAGCGGTAATATAAGGCGATACACCCAATGCTAAGATTGAGAACTTACCTATACTCCCTCCTCCAAGCGTTGCCAATAATTGAAAAAATTGGATATCACTAACTTTTTGTGAATAATCATCAGAGATTGAAATACCAGGAACGGTTAAATACATTCCTGCTCTTATTATTACCAAGATTAATAAAGTAAAAACGATTCTAAAAACCAAATCTTTATTCTTAACAAAGAAATTGGACTTCTCAAAATCGTTTTTATTTTTAGAAGTCTTAACGAAATTGGTCTTACGTTTAATGGTAAGTTTTTTCGCTTTCATCTCCTATATTACCTCAACACTTCCTCCTGCTGCTTCAATAGCTTTTTTAGCTGCAACAGATATTTTATTAATTTTAACATTAATTTTCTTTGAGATTGACCCATTTGCTAAAATTTTAACTAATTGGTCTTCGCGTTTAATAACTTTGGCTTCAATTAAAGTTTTGTGATCAACAGTAGTTAATCCTAAAGCTTCAAGTTGAGTTAAGTTTAATAAAGTGAATTCTTTTTGGTTTCTTGAAGTAAATCCAACTTTTGGAAGTCTTCTGAATAAAGGTGTTTGACCCCCTTCAAAACCAGGACGAACCCCTCCACCAGAACGTGAATTTTGTCCTTTATGACCTCTTGTAGAAGTTTTACCTTTTCCAGAAGCCATTCCTCTACCAACACGAGTAGCTTCTTTTTTGCTACCTTCAGTATATTTTAATTCATGTAATTTCATAAACCCAGGCTCCTTTCTTAAGCTTTAACAGCTTCTTTATCAGCTGTTTTATTTTCTACAACTTTACCAAATCTTAATTCTTGGACTCTTTTTGCAGTTTGCATTTTTTGCAAACCGTCTAAAGTTGCTCTAATCATATTGATTGGTGTATTACGTCCTAATGATTTAGTGTAAATATCAGATATTCCTGCTAATTCCATAACAGCACGTGAAGGTCCTCCGGCAATAACTCCAGTTCCTGGTTTTGCTGGTTTAATTAATACTTGTCCAGCTCCAAATTGTCCTAGAATTTCGTGAGGAACAGTTGTTCCTTTTAATTTAACAGATACTAAGTTTTTACGAGCTTCTTTGATTGCTTTTTTAATTGCATCAGGCACTTCGTTTGCTTTTCCTGTTCCTAGACCAACTTGACCTTTTTTATTTCCTACAACAACAACTGCTGCAAATCTAAAGTGACGTCCACCTTTAGTAACTTTAGTAACACGTCTAATTGTTACAACTCTTTCTTCAAAATCGTCTTTTGGTTTTTCAAAACGTCTTGGTCCGTTTGATCTTTTTTCGAATTTTCTTTCACCGTTTCTAGCAGGAGCTTTTTGTTCAGCTTTTGCTTCTACGACTACTTCTACGTTTGTGTTTTCGTTTGCCATATTTTTCTTCCTGCCTTTCTTAGAATTTCAATCCGTTTTCTCTTGCAGCTTCTGCAAAAGCTTTTACTTTACCGTGGTATTGGTATCCACCACGATCGAATACTACTTCAGTAATTTTAGCTGCTTTCGCTTTTTGGGCAATTTCTTGGCCACAAGCAATTGCTGCTTCGATATTTGATTTTGATTTAAAATCAGTTTTTAATGTTGAAGCTGATACTAAAGTTGTTCCTGTAGTATCATCGATAATTTGAGCATAAAAGTTAGTGTTTGATTTGTATACGTTTAATCTTGGGCGTTCTGTTGTTCCAGTAATTTTCGAACGGACACGGAAATGTCTACGTTTTCTTGCTTCATGTTTAGTAAATTTCATTTTAATTACCTCTATTTAGCGTTGGCTATTTACCAGCAGCTTTCCCTTCTTTTCTAATAATAAACTCATCAACATATTTAACTCCTTTACCTTTGTAAGGTTCAGGTTTTCTGTATGCTCTAATATTTGCTGCAACTTCTCCAACTAATTGTTTGTTAATTCCACTAATAATTACTTGAGTAGGTTTTGGTACTTCAACAACAATTCCTTCAGGAATGATGTATTCAATTGGGTGTGAATAACCTAAAGCTAAGTTTAGTTTATTTCCAGCCAAAGCAGCTTTATACCCAACCCCGATAATAGTTAGTTCTTTTTTAAATCCTTCACTTGCTCCCACTAACATTCCTTGTAATAGTGAGTTAGTAGTTCCGTGTAATTGTTTTGTGTGTTTAATTTCGTTAGCACGAACAGTTGAAAGCACACCTTCTTTTACTTCAATTTTAATTACTGAAGCAAATTTTTGTACTAAAGTTCCTTTTGGTCCTTTAACAGTAACTGTGTTGTCATCAGCAATGCTTACTTCAACTCCAGCTGGGATCGTTAATAATCTATTCCCAATACGTGACATATCTTATTTCCTCTCCCTTTCTATCAGATGAAAGCAAGTACTTCTCCACCAACTTTATTGGCACGAGCTTGCTTATCTGTCATGATTCCTTGTGATGTTGATACAACTGCGATTCCTAAACCATTCAATACTTGTGGAATTTCGTTTGCTGGTGCATATACTCTTAATCCTGGTTTTGAGATTTTTTTAAGCCCTTGAATTACTCTTGTTTTACCTTTGTATTTTAATTCAATAGTAATGTTCTTTTTAAAGTTTTCAGCAACTGTGAAGTTCGCAATGAATCCTTCGTCTTTTAAGATTTTTGCAATTTCTAGTTTCGTTTTGCTGCCAGGGATTTCTACAGTTTTTAGATATCTTTGGTTAGCATTACGAATTCTAGTAAGCATATCTGCAATTACGTCTGTTGTCATATTCTATTTCCTTTCAATACTTTCTATCAAGATGCTTTTCTAACACCAGGGATTTGCCCTTCGTATGCAAATTTTCTAAAGCATAGACGGCAAATTCCGAATTTTTTTAGCACAGCGTGCGGTCTTCCACAGTGATTACAACGTGTGTAAGCTCTAACAGCGAATTTTTGTTGTTTTTGTTGTTTTACTTTTAATGATTTCTTTGCCATATTTTTCTTACCCTCCGTTATTATTTACTGAATGGCATTCCCATTTTTTCTAATAATGTGAACGCTTCTTTGTTTGATTTTGCAGTTGTTACAATTGTGATATCCATTCCACGAACTCTTTGAACTTTATCATAATCAATTTCTGGGAAAATGATTTGTTCTTTGATCCCTAGTGTATAGTTACCAAAACCATCAAATGCTGTTTTTGATACCCCTCTAAAGTCACGAACACGTGGTAATGCTACGTTTAATAATTTGTCAAGGAAATCGTACATTTTTTTACCTCTTAAAGTAACTTTTGTTCCGATTGGCATTCCTTCACGTAATTTAAATACTGCCAATGATTTTTTTGCTTTAGTAACTAATGGTTTTTGACCAGTAATTAATTGTAATTCAGCAACAGCATTGTCTAATTTCTTAGGATCTGTTGTTGCATCTCCAATTCCCATGTTAATTACAATTTTTGTAATTTTAGGAACTTGCATGATTGATTTGTACCCTTGTTCTTTGAATATAGCTGGAGCAACTTGTTCAGTATATTTAATTTCTAATCTAGATTTCATATTTCTTCGTTCTCCCTACTACTTAACTTGAGAGTTAGATTTTTTAGCAATTCTAACTTTCTTACCATTTTCAATTGAGTAACCAACACGAGTTGTTGATTCTTTTTGTTTTGGGTCTAACAATCCTACGTTTGATGCATTTAATTTAGCTGGAACTTTTTTAATTCCACCCTCTGTATCAGTTTGTGAAGGTTTTACATGTTTAATAACATCAATTCCTTGAACTGTTACAAATTTTTTGTCTTTTGATAATGAAGTAATTGGTCCTGATTCACCTTTACGAGAACCAGAAATAACTTTAACAATATCACCTTTTAATAATTTTGATTTAGCCATTATTTTGGTTCCCTCCTATAATACTTCTGGTGCAAGAGATGCAATTTTTACAAATCCTGCGTCTTTTACTTCACGTGCGATTGGCCCGAAGATACGAGTCCCACGTGGGTTTTTGTCATCTTTTACTAAGACAACAGCGTTTTCAGAAAATTTGATGTAAGTTCCATCTTCTCTTCTTAATTCTCTTTTTGTTCTAACAATAACAGCTTTAACTACTGTTCCTTTTTTAACAGTTCCACCTGGAGCTGCTGAGATAACTGAGCAAACAATAATATCACCAATACCAGTGAATTTTCTAACCGAACCACCTAAATTACGAATAACACGAACTTCTTTAGCACCTGAGTTGTCAGCTACTTTTAATACCGATAAGTTTTGGATCATCTTTTTTTACCTATACTTTCTTATATTAAAGAACTGATTTTTCTACAACTCTAACTAATCTAAAGTTTTTAGTTGCTGATAAAGGACGTGTTTCCATAATTTCAACTTTGTCACCAATTTTAGCAACTTGTTGTTCATCGTGTGCTTTGTATTTTTTTGAATACTTAACACGTTTTTTGTAAATAGGGTGGTTTTTGTATGTTTCAACTAGTACAGTAATAGTTTTGTCCATTTTGTCAGACACAACTTTACCAACTAATACTTTACGAGTATTTCTTTCCATTATTTGTTTTCTCCTTCGATTGCGTTATCTCCGTTTGCCATAGCAGCTGCCATAGCATCAGCATCAACTCCACCGAATTGTTCAGCTTGCATTTCTTCGATCATTTTTCTATGCTTTTCACGAACTGCTTTTCCTGATTGTTCAGCGTTAGCTACTGCTTCATTGTAGTTTGCCTTAATTGTTTTGTTAGTGTTTTCTCCAGCTCTACGTTTTTCACCTAGAACTAGTTCAATTCTTGCAATTTCTTTTCTAATTGTAGGGATATGGTGAGTTTTTTCTAAGCTTCCTACAGCCGCTTGGAATTTAAGAGCGAATAATTCAGCTCTTTTAGTTTCACCTAATTGAATTAATTCATCAACTGATTTAGCTTTTAAATCAGTGATTGGATTTTTTTTAGGCATTATTCTTCACCTCTCTTAACAAATTTGCAACGAATTGGTAATTTATGCATAGCCAATCTTAAAGCTTCTCTTGCGATTTCTTCAGATACGCCAGCAATTTCGAACATTACTGTCCCTTGTTTTACAACTGCTACTCAAAACTCAGGGTTACCTTTTCCAGATCCCATACGTACTTCAGCAGGTTTTTTTGTCATTGACATGTGAGGGAAAATTCTTACTCAAACTTTTCCATCACGTTTCATGTAACGTGTTAAAGCAACACGGGCTGCTTCGATTTGATGATCATTAATTCATGCACCATCTAATGCCATTAATCCGAATTCACCAAAGTCAACTTTTTTAGCTCCTTTAGCTTTTCCTTCATAACTAACACGGTGAGGTTTACGATATTTTGTTCTCTTTGGGATTAACATATTATCTTTGACCTCCTTTTGGTTTAGTTTCCATTACTTTTCCATCTTTTTTGTTTTTAGCTTGGAAAACTTCACCGTGGTTAATTCAAACTTTAACCCCGATTTGACCATAAGTAGTTTTTGCTTCATATAATGCATAATCAATATCTGATCTTAAAGTTGTCAATGGTACTGAACCTTCTAAGTAACCTTCAGTACGAGCCATTTCAACCCCTCCTAAACGTCCACTTACAGATGTTTTAATACCTTTAACTCCTGGTGATTTTAATGCTTTTCTAATTGCTAATTTTTGAACTGTTCTAAATGAAGCACGGTTTGAAATTTGTTCTCCAATTCAACGAGCAACTAAAGTAGCATCTGCATCTGGATTAGAAATTTCAACAACTTTAATTTGTACATCTAAATTTTTATTTTTAACAGTTTTTCTTACAGCTAAAGTGATATCTTCAAAACGTTTGTTGTTATCACCTTTAACAATAGCTGGACGAGCAGTTTTGATAACTAAAGTTAAATCTCTTGAAGTTCTTTCGATATCAATTTTAGAAACTGCTGCATCTTTTAATAATTTTTTCAATACATCACGAATTTTAATATCTTGAGCTAATCAAGTTACATATTGACCTTTTTCAGCATATCATCTGTTTTCTCAGTCTCTAACTATTCCTAAACGTAATGCATTTGGTGATACTTTTTGTCCCATATTACTGCCCCTTCCTATTTAACTTCATCACTTACAATGATTGTAATATGACTTGTTCTTTTTAAAATTTCGTATGCTCTTCCGTGAGCTCTTGGTCTGAAACGTTTTAATGTTGGACCTTCGTTCACAAAAACAGTTTTAACAAATAATTTATCAGCTTCCATTCCGTTATTATTAACAGCATTTGCAATAGCTGAATTTAATAATTTTAAAATTGGTTCAGTTGATACTTTATCTAAGTTATTTAAAGTAGCGATTGCGTGAGCTACAGGTTTATTTCTAATTGCATCCACAACCAATCTTACTTTTCTAGGTGAGATACGAATCATATTTAATTTTGCGATAGCTTCCATATATATTCTTCTCTCCTACCTATTTCTTCCCTTTGTCGTCACCATGACCACCGAATTTACGAGTTGGAGCAAATTCACCTAATTTGTGTCCAACCATATCTTCAGTCACGTAAACTGGGATAAATTCTTTTCCATTATAAACACCGAATGTATGCCCGATGAATTCAGGGAAAATTGTTGATCTGCGTGATCAAGTTTTAATTACTTCTTTTTTCTCACCCAATGCTTCTACTTTTTTAAATAAGTATTCATCAATGAATGGTCCTTTTTTTAATGATCTAGACATCTTAATTCTCCCTTCCTATTTATTTCTTCTTCTTACGATCAATTTTTGAGATGCTTTTTTCTTATTACGAGTTTGCACTCCTAAAGCAGCTTTCCCCCATGGAGTAACAGGTTTCTTACGACCAATTGGTGTACGTCCTTCTCCCCCTCCGTGTGGGTGATCGTTAGGGTTCATAACTGAACCACGAACTGTTGGACGAATTCCTTTTCAACGGTTACGTCCGGCTTTTCCTCAGTTAACTAAGTTGTATTCTTCGTTTCCTACTTCGCCGATTGTTGCGAAACATTCAGCCAATACTTTTCTTACTTCTCCTGAAGCTAAACGAAGAGTTACATATTTACCATCTTCGTCTTTTCCTAAAATTTGAACAGATGCACCAGCTGATCTAGCCATTTGTCCACCTTTTCCAGGACGTAATTCAACGTTGTGAACCAATGTCCCTTCTGGAATATTTTTTAAAGGTGCAGCATTTCCGATTTTAATATCAGCATGCTCTGATGCCACAACTTTCATTCCTACTTCCATCCCTTTTGCAAATAAGATATAACGTTTTTCTCCGTCAATATAATTTACTAAACAAATGAATGCGTTTCTATTTGGATCGTATTCAACAGTTGCAATAGTTCCTACGATATCTAATTTATTTCTTTTGAAATCAATAACACGGTATTTACGTTTATGTCCCGAACCTTTGTGGCGAGTTGTAATTCTACCTTGGTTATTTCTCCCGGCTTTAGCATTTAATGATGTCACTAATGATTTTTCAGGTGTTCCAGTTGTTAAAACTTGGCTGTAATCAATAGTTGTCATATTTCTGCGACCATTCGTGGTCGCTTTATATTTTTTAATTGCCATAATTATCCCTTTCTATATAGCGTAATGTTTTGGTGATTTACAATAATTTATCTTTGGGCAAGATTTTTCTATAAATCGTTTAATACGTCTAATTTTTCACCATCTTTTAAAACGATGATTGCTTTTTTATAAGCGTTTGTTTTTCCAACAAATTTACCCATTCTTTTATCTTTTCCTGAGTAGTTCATTGTTCTAACTGTTTCAACTTTTACTTCAAAAATTTCTTCAAAAGTTTTTTTGATTTGAGTTTTATTAGCTTTTTTGTCCACTAAGAAAGTGTAAACATTGCCAGCATGACCTAAGTATGATTTTTCAGTTAACACTGGTTTTTTAATAACTTCAGTTAAATGCATTATGCGTACACTCCTTCCACAGCCATAGCAGCTTCTTCAGTCATAACCAATTTAGTTGCATTTAATAAATCAAATACATTTAATTGGTTAGCTGGTAAAGTTTTAACTCCGCAAATGTTGTTTGCTGATTTAATAACTAATTGTTCTTTTTCTTTTGTAATTATTAATGTTTTTTGATCATCAATATTTAAGTTTTTCATAACTCCGACCATTTCTTTAGTTGATGGTTTAGAAAAATCGAATTTGTCAACGATTATTAAGTTGTTTTCATTAGCTTTAATTGATAATGCTGATTTGAAAGCTAATGCTCTAACTTTTTTATTTATAGATTTTTTGTAGTTAATGTCTGGTGTTGGACCAAAAGTAACTCCCCCACCTCTTCATTGAGGTGCTCTAATAGATCCTTGACGAGCACGTCCTGTTCCTTTTTGTCTTCAAGGTTTACGTCCTCCTCCTGAAACTTCAGCACGAGTTTTAACCTTTTTTGTTCCTTGTCTTATTGCAGCTTGTTGAGATATAACAGTGTCATAAATAGCTTGAGCATGAGGTTCGATTCCTCAAACATTATCGTTTAAAGTAATATCTTTTACTTTAGAACCTTTAACATCTAATACTTGTAATTTCATATTATGCTCCTCCCTATTCCGCTACTTCAGTTGTTGATTCTTCAACAACTGGTTTTTCTTCAACATTTGAAGTTTCTTCTACAATTGGTGCTTCAACAACTGGTGCTGCTTCAACAACTGGTGTTTCTTCAACAATAGTTGCTTTTCTTGATAATAATTTAGCTGCTTCTAAAGCTTTTAAACCTTTAACATTTTGTTTAACTTGAACAAATTGGTTTTTTGGTCCAGGAATTGATCCTTTAATTAACATTAAGTTATTTGCAGCATCAACTAAAATTACTTCCAAGTTTTGGATTGTAGTTTTAGCATGTCCCATGTGTCCTGGCATTTTTTTAGATTTAAAAATACGGTTAATGATTGCTCCCATTGATCCAACTCCACGGTGGTAACCTGACCCATGACCCATTGGTCCTCTTGAGTAGTTATGTCTTACGATTGATCCTTGGAAACCTTTTCCTTTTGATATTCCTGTAACGTCAACGAATTCTCCAGAAACAAAGATTTGATCAGCAGTAACTTGAGTACCGAATTCAAAACCTTCCATGTTTCTGATTTCTTTTACGTAGCGCTTAGGTGCAGAAGTAGCTTTTTTAAAGTGACCTGTTTCTGGTTTGTTTACTAAATTAGCTCTTTTATCTTGAACTCCTAATTGAGTTGCAACATATCCGTCTTTTTCAAGAGTCTTAACTTGTAAAACTGTATTTGGTAGAACTTCAACAACAGTAACTGGAACTAATCTTCCATCTTCTGTAAAAATTTGAGTCATTTCTACCTTACGTCCTAAGATTCCTTTCATTTTTTTATCCTCCTAAATATTGATAATCATGTATACTTTGTTATTTGTCTTTATCTTTTTAAAGACTAAAGTTTAATTTCAATTTCAACACCTGATGGTAATTTAACTCTTTTTAAAGTGTCAATTGTTGTAGGTGTTGGATTGATAATTTCTAGTAATCTTTTGTGTGTTCTCATTTCGAATTGTTCACGTGATGACTTGTATTTGTGAACAGCACGAAGAATTGTAACGATTTCTTTGTCCGTTGGTAATGGGATAGGTCCTCTTACTTTAGCACCTGTTCCTTCAGCAGCTTCAATGATCTTTGCAATGCTTTGATCAATGATTGCGTGGTCATAACCCTTAAGTTTAATTCTCATTTTTTGGTCTGCCATAGGTAAATCCTCCTTTTTTTAGTTGTTTTGTCGACAACTCACTCCTGTGTGTTGTCTTTGCGCACACAAAATATACATGCAAATAAAATTATAGCACTAATAATAAGGGTTTTTTACAAAAAAAGAATTATTTTTATTTAGAAAAAACATTCTTAAAAACATTTATGGAAATTGTTTTTAAGAATGTTTTAAGCTGTTTTTGTCTAAAGTTGTAAAAACGGAATAGCGATTAATTTCTGTAATTAATGTTGTTTTCTCTTCTGGTGTTTTAGCAGTTAAAGCGAGAGCATTTTTAACTTCTTGATTTTGGTACAACGATGAATAAAAATTAATTCTCATTTCATTAAATAAAGCTTTTAAATAATTATTAATAACATCGAAATTGTTCGTGCTCAAAAATGCTATTTCATCTACTAAATATTTAGGATCATAAGTTGCATTAAATAAATGCCAGTTTTTGAATTTAACATCTGTATGTTCTACAATGTTGTTCACAAGTAAAGTTTTTAAATCATTTATAAGAATTTTATCTTCATAGACCAAGTCTAGATTTAAATTATATTTTCAAGAAAACTGTCCCTTAATATAAATTTTGTTAGTCTTGAAATCAATCAATGTTAAATTTGAATCGCTAAAGGGTAGCGTGTAAATTGTTTGGCTTAGTTCGTTTTGTTCAATTTTAAATTTAGTTCCCATTTTAAATAAAACTTTGAATTTATTATTCTTAGTTTCAAAATCATCATTAATTAAACATCTATTTAAATCTAAATTAATTTCATTAATTACTTCAACAAAATTTTTATCAAAGAAATTTTGTTGAAGAGTCTTAGTTTGGTAATTTTGTTTGTTTCTATTTCTAAAATCAAAAACAGTTTGCAAAAAATCATTCTTAAACAAATTTTGTTCTAAAACTTTTTGGTGAAATTGATTTTTGGATATTGTTACGATTTTTGAATTAGCATAATCGTAATAAACTTCAAATTTAATAATGAAAAATCCATTTTTTAAAATTTTGGTAGTAGTTTCAATAGTTTTAAATTTTAAAGCTCGGTTTCAATTAGACAAATTAAAAGCATCGTCAATTAATGATTGTGGTAGATTATCATAAATAGTATCTCCAATTAGAAAATGATTTTTTTCCAATTCTTTTATTTCAACTAAAATATTTTGATTATAAATAAATAACATTTTGCACTGCCTCTTAAAAAAATTATAAACAAAAAATACTCAAACATGAGTACTTTAAAATTTGGATATATATATAAATAATTAAATACTTAAGTCTTTGTTTTTAAACATAGAGATTGCTAAAAAAGTAAATACACTAGATATGAAAATATTAATAATTGGGGATAAAACGCTTCAAACAATATTTGTAGAAACACGATTTCCATATATTGTTATTTGCTCTCCTGGCGCAAGTGTTTCTTTAATTTTTTCTAAATCCGGATCACTAATAGAAACATAATTAATTCAATTTGCAATTAACGACTCAGGAGTAAAATATTGAACATATTTTAAAACTTGGGTTATCGAATTTAAATCTGGATTCTCTTTAAACAAAGCATATACTAAAGTCAAAACTCACATCACTAATGCATAAAACAAAATTGCTGAACAAATTATTACTCAAAGATATCCTTTTTCGCTTAAACTAACTGCTATAAAAGTAAACAAAGAGGACATTAATAAAGTAAAAATAAAAAAGTAAAGCATTTGTAAAAATACATAAACAAGATTTGTAGTAGCATCATTTGATATTCCCGAAAAAATTAAAATGAATATAAAACTTGGTGATTGAATAATTAATAAAGATATCCAAATATAAATGTTCTTAGAAAATAAAATTTGATTTCTTGATAATTGACTAGTCATTCATAAGTTTATTTGTCCAGATTTTAATTCCTTAATTATTGCGACTGAAACTAATGAAATTGTCACTATCCCAAAGAAAACAATTCCCGGAGTAGATGCAATTACATTATGCAATCCTCATGAAATGCCATAACCTGAAGTCGTAGTTCATCCACCTCAATGCGCATCCTGGTCTCTTTTTATCATTGCAAAGGAAGCGATTGTTGTTTGTCCCGATAACATAACCAAAGTTACTAAAACAATAACTGAAACAATCAATCAAAAAACTGCATAAAATGTTATCAATTTTCAATTAACTCCTAGATGAGTGGAAAGCAATTTTTTGTCTAGTAAAAATTGTTTTTTAACTTTTAACATTTTACAGAACTCCTTCTTCTTCAAAAATTTTCTTAAATTTTTTGTTTAATTCTTTAATTCCTGTTTTTCCAACATTATATTCATCAATCAAGACACCTTTTTTTAATATTCCAACTCTATCAGAAAAATTAATCACTTCTTCAAATATATGTGAACAAATAATAATTGTTGTGCTAAATTCCTTTTTTAATTTATTGATTAATTCTTTAAATTTTTGTTGCATAATCGGGTCTAGTCCTGAAGTTGGTTCGTCTAAAACTAAAAATGCAGGTTTATTCATAGTTGCGGCAATAATAGCTATTTTTTGTTTCATTCCTTTAGACATTTTTTTAATTTTACGTGAAGCATCCAAATCAAAATGTTTGATTAATTTTTCAACGAATTGCCAATCAGAATCTTTTTTCATTTTTGAAACAAGTTTTAAAAATTTTATTCCTGTAAAATCATCATACAAACTAATTTCTCCAGCAACATAACCAGTAAATTTCATAATTTCTTCTCGATTAATTCAAGAATTAAAATTATTTATAGCGACAGTTCCTTCGTCACTTTTTATAAAACCTAATATTTGCCTAATCAAAGTAGTTTTCCCAGCACCGTTAGGTCCAACAATAGCAAAAGTCTCTCCCTTTTTAATGTTAATGTTTATATTAAAATTCCCAATGTGATCTCCGTATTTTTTAGTTGCATTATCAATAACTATAAAGTTTTGCATGTGTTCTCCTTTTAGGCAATTTTTATAAAATAATTATACCATTGCGATAATGTAAACGAGTTTATTTGAATTATATGGAAAAAAATCGATATAAATTAAAAGAATTTAGAAATAATTCTATATTTTAAATAAAATTTAAAGTAAAGTAATTTTATAGGAGGCAATAAAATATATGAAACAATTATTAATTTTACTAAGCACTATTGCACTAGCGGTTCCAGCAGTTGGAACAGCTGCATTTATTGGAAGAAACACAACAAATGAAAATGCTGAAATTGAAGTATATAAAGCAAATAATGAAAATAGAAACGATATTAAAAAAACAAAAATTAATCAACAAAATAATCAATGAAACGATATTAATTTAATTTCGGAATGTTCAGTTCCTGCTGCAGGAACACACAAAGATGATGATGTAAAAACAGCTCAAAAAGCAACAGCAAAAATTTCTTGGGAAAACACAATTAGCAATTCACGTTTTGTAGATGTTTCCGGACAGTTTGATTTAAACACATATAAAGAGCCAGTTAATACCAAAAATTTTATGCTTAAAAAAATTGATTCAGAATCGAGCATCTCAAGAATTGTTTTCGAAGAAGAAAAAGTAAATGATAAATGATCTGGTTGAGGACATCAAACATCAAAAATCAAAATTCGCTTAATAGCCGAATACAACACCGATGAAGGAATAACTTCCTTAATGTTATCAAACTACACATACATTAGAACAGCTGGATCAGTACATAAATCATCAACTTATTCTAAAATTAATAACTTATCGTTTTTAGTAGGTTATAAAAACAAATAATAAGATGAAAATAATTTTAAGGTAAGCAAAAAAAATTATAACTATTTGCAATTGAATATAATTTTGCAAGTATATAAAAATTTTTTAATGAGGTTAAACATGTATTTGTTTGGCCTTTTATTTAATTAAAATAAAAATGAATGATTATTAGAAATATTAATAGCTAATTAATTTATAGGTATTTATTAAGTTTTTTAACTATTTTTTAAATCTATAAAAATAAAGAATTCGATTAGTTTAATATTTATATGACTTTATATTCAAAAAATTATAATAATTTAAATGTCATTTTCTAACTTTTAAATAATTACTACTATATTCTTTAATTTTTTAGATTTTTTTGAAATTTTTTTTCTTTTAACTAAGTTGCTAAAATATTTTTCAAATACACCAATTGTAAAAAATTTTCTTTATATACATTAATGATGTTTGTTTTTTGTTTTTTATATACTTAGAAAATATAGTTAGTTCACAAATACTTAATTATTGTTTGTTTTTTGTATATTTATTGTTTATAAAAATATTTTCCTTGAGCCAGGTTGGCGTTACCCCCACCTTTGGTTGTGAATTCTTTTAAATTATTAAAAATATCAATTGCTCGGTATTTATTTTGTAAAGAACGCGAAACAGCTACAACAATAAAATTATCATTTTCAGTTTCGCTACCCAAAATTAGAATTAAATCTGCAAATTTATTTCTAAGCTCGTCGGCTAATTGTTTTAAATCTGCAATATTTAAACCTTTAGTAAATAATTTTATTTCATTAACACCATGACTATTTAATGTTGGTTTTAAATCCTTGAATTGATTTAATTTTTGCGCCATTAATATATCATTAATTTTTTTATCATAACTTTTGTAAAGATCTTTAAATTCACTAATCAATTTTTTAACTATATCAAGATTATTTTTAGAAATTTCTAAAGACTTAATTTTATCAAAATGTTGTTCAATTTGTTTATCAACTAAATGATTTTTAGCAATGTTGTATTTATCAATTAAGATTTCAACTTCTTCAAAATAATGCTTAAATTGATTTCTTAAATATTCGTTGACTGTTTCAAAAGATGTTAAACATTTAATTCTAAATAATCCTGATCCTTTAGACTCAATACCGGTAATAATAAAGTCCTCAATATCTTTAGTATTTTCAACATGAGTTCCTCCACAAAGTTCAGAAGAGAAATCACCAAACTTAACAACACGTACAATATCATCATATTTGTCTGCAAAAAAAGCTAAAGCATGGTATTTATTAATTGCGTCGTTCATTGAACAAAAATGAACTTCACGATTAATGCTTTCATGAATCTTTTTAATAACTAAGTTTTCAACTGCTTTTAGTTCTTGTTCTGTGGCATTACGATTAAAAGTAAAATCCATTCTTAAACCGTTTTCGTCGTTGAATGAACCTGCTTGCATAACTGTTGAACCCAATACTTCTCTTAATGCTGAGTGAACCATATGAGTTCCTGAATGGTTTTTCATTGTGTAGATTCTTTTATCTTCATCAACTTTAGCTGTGATATGATCACCAACTTTTAATGTTCCATTAACTTTTATTTGATGAATGTGTTGATGATTAGGTCCTTGTTGAGTGTCCAAAACAATAGCGTTAGCAGTATCATTACTCATTGTTCCCGTGTCTGCTGCTTGACCACCTTTTTCTGCATAAAATGGAGTTTTATCTAAAATTACAAAAGTAGTATCATTAGTTACAGTTTGAATTTCTTGTTGTCCGGAAAACATAAAGACAATTTGAGAATTTTCATGTTCTGTTTCTTCTCACCCAGTAAATTTTGATTCAACAGTTAATTTTGTAAATAATTCATTTTGTTTATCTCAAGCTTTTAAATCTTTTCGAGCATTACGTGTTGATTCTTTGGTTTCTGCCAACAATTTTTCAAAACCTACTAGATCAACATCAACATTTCTTTTTTCAGCAATTTCCAAAGTTTGTTCAATTGGAAAACCAAATGATTCAAATAATAAAAGTGCATTTTTTGCCGAAACCTTATTGTCTTCGTTAATTATTTTTTCTAATAACTCATAACCTTTTGCTAGAGTTTTTAAAAACTTTTCTTCTTCAGTTCTAATTGCTTCTTCAATCAAAGTTTGTTTAGTTTTTAAATATGGATAAAATTCACCCATAGCATTAATAACTTCAATAACTAATTTATATAAAAAGGCTGTTCGAATTCCTAATTCTTTACCATAAACAGACGAACGACGAATTAATCTTCTAATGATATACCCACGATCTTTGTTACCTGGGAAAACACCATCAGCAATCGCAAAAGATGTTGCTCTAACGTGATCGGCAATAACTTTAAAAGCAGTATTAATTTTAGTTTGTTCAGGAGTTGGATTCATATAATTATCGATTGAATAAGTATATTGAGGGTCACACAATGTTTCTACTTTTTTAATTGTTGGAAAGAAAATATCAGTTTCAAAGTTAGTTGGTGTATCTTGAAAAATTGAAGCAATTCTTTCTAAACCAGCACCTGTATCAATATTTTTTCTTGGCAACTCAGTATAGTTGTTAGTTCCGTCATTATTAAATTGTGAGAATACAATATTTCAAATTTCAATAAAGCGATCATTTTCAATATCATCAGCAATTAATCTAGGTCCAATTTTTTTAGGATCTCATTTTTCACCACGATCAAAAAACATTTCTGTATTAGGCCCGCAAGGTCCTTGACCAACATCTCAAAAGTTAGTTTCTCTTCCAAGAGAAAAAATATGATCAGGGGCGATACCAATTACTTCTGTTCAAATTTTATATGCTTCTTTATCTTCGCTAAAAACAGTAATATAAAGTTTATCTACCGGAATGGCAAATCATTTAGAAGAAGTTAACAATTCTCAAGCAAATTCAATAGCCTCTTTTTTAAAATATTCTCCAATTGAAAAATTACCCAACATTTCAAACATTGTCTGGTGACGTGCAGTTACTCCGACATTTTCAATATCGTTAGTTCTGATTGCTTTTTGAGAATTAGTCAATCTTGGTGCAGGAGGAGTTTTGCGGCCATCGAAATAAGGTTTTAATGTGGCAACACCAGAGTTAATCCAAAGTAAAGAAGGATCATCAACCGGAATTAATGATACTGGCGCTAAAAAATGATGTTTTTTTTCTTTAAAAAAATCTAATCACATTTTTCTAATTTGATTTGTTGTTAATTTTTTCATTTTCTACCTCTTAATAAATAATTAATCTGATAAAATTATACATTTTTTATGTTTGATAGTTGTTGTAAAATAAGAATGTAAAGGCGTATTTTATGAAACTTAAAGATTTAGATAAAAAAAGATTAATATTAGTTGATTTAGATGGGACTACATTAAAAAATGATGGAGAGTCGATTCATCCCAAAACTAAAAAAGCTTTACTAAAAGCGAAAGATGCAGGACATATTGTTTGCATCGTGACAGGGCGACCTTTCAGAGCGATGGCTAATATCTATAGAGAGTTAAAATTAGACACCATTTTAGCTAATTTTGATGGTGCTCATATTTCTGATCCAAGTAAAAGAGAATTTAAAAGAATCGTTCTTTCAGTAAACTATGATATTATTCGTGAAATAATTAATGAACCAACAATCAAAGACTCGGTTGAAAATATTGTGTTTGAATATTACGATAAAGTTTTAATTTGAAAAGAAGATGCAAAGTTAGATGCTTTTTTTCATATTAGTGATATTAAACAAAGTGTTTATGATCAACTTATTGTTGGTGATCCATGAACACTTTGAAATGGGCCTTCAACTAACATCGTTTTAAAACTTAAAGGTGATAAATATACTAACCGTGTTATTCGTGCTTTAGCTAAATTCCAAGATGCTGTACAAATTCAAAGTGATATTCTATATGGGGTTAAAAATAGTGATGAAAAACCGGTAATCACATTAACTAACAAAATTGCCTCTAAGGGTTTTGCAGCAGACATTATTGCTCAATATTACAACAAAGATATTCGTGATGTAATTGCTTTTGGTGATCAATTAAATGATTTTGCAATGTTGCAAAAAGTTGGAATTGGAATAGCCATGCGAAACGGTAACGAATCATTAAAATTTGTATCAAATGGTATTACTCACCATACCAATGATGAAGGCGGAGTTGGAGAATATTTAGATGCTTTATTAAGCGGAAAAGAAATTTAGAAAGTAGGGATTTAATGTTTAAAAAAAATAAAGAAACAAAAAAAGTTCCTAAAGCATTAGGAAAAACTATTTTTTACTATTATTTAAAAGAATGAAAATTATCAACTGTTATGTTGATCTTAGTTTTAATAACGGTTGGCTGCTCAATTATGTTGCCGCTATTGACAGAACAAATGACAATTGCTGTGAAAAAATCACTTGCTGAAAATGCAAATCAAAGTTTTTTAACCCCAAATAATTTTTGGGGTTTAACTTGAGATAAATTAGTTTACATTGCGATCGGTATTATTGCTACCTATTGTAGTGTTTCTTATTTTTATGATTATTTCGCTTATTTAATTGGTCGTAGAATTGAAATAGATTTGCGTAACCGTTCATTAGAATCATTGGTTAGGCAAGATATTTCTTATTATTCTGATAAAAAAATTGGAGAAATTTTAACTAAGGTTGTTTCTGATACTCAAATTGTTGGTGATCAAGCAGTTCAAATCCCATTACAATTGGGAATTTCATTCTTTGAAATAACGGCATCAATAGTAATGATGTTGGTTTTAGCATGACAATTGGCTTTAATTGTGATTGTTGTATTCTTTATGATAATTGTTGCAATGGCTTTATCATTTTTAACAACTAGAAAAAGATTCAATAAAGTTCGTGAAGTTATTACTGATATTAACGGAAATGTAACAGACAGAATTAGCACTGTAAGATTGATTAAATCTAGTGGAACTGAAAACTATGAAACTGAACGTTTTAAAGAAGTTCATAAAGAATATTATAAACGCTCAGAAACAGTTGGGAGAATTCAAGCTTTAATGTTAACTACAATGTGAGGTGGAGTCTTTATTTTGCAGTTCTCTTCAATTATTGGGGCAATGGTTATTTTTGGTTCTAATCCTGATCCGCTTGTAGGAATTAATTATTTTGATTTCACATTTGCAGCTTTCAACTTAGCGCAAGCTATTATGATCGGACCTATTTATCAAATTATGAATGCTACATTTGGAATGGCACAAGCATCTGTTGCTGCTAGTCGAGTTGATGAATCAATTGAAGCTCCTTCCATTTTAAATCCTCATTACTTTGATGGCATGTTAATCGATAAAATTAATGGTGATATTAGATTCGAAAATATAGAATTTGCTTATCCAGAAAAGCCAGAAAAAATTGTTTTACCCGAATTTGATTTCACTTTTAAAGAAGGAAAATCATATGCCTTTGTTGGAGAAACTGGATCAGGAAAATCGACAATTGCTAAATTATTGTTAAGATTTTATGACCCAACTAAAGGTAAAATAATCATTAATGACGGAATTGATCTTCAAGAAGTGAACTTAGCATCTTATTTAAACCACGTTGGATACGTTGAGCAAGATCCGCAAATTTTATTTGGTGATGTTTTGGAAAACGTTCGTTATGGCTCTTTTAAAACTAGTGATGAAGAAGTTATTGAAGCTTGTAAAAAAGCCGAATTACACAATTTAGTAATGACTTGACCAGATGCTTATAAAACCATCCTTGGAGAGCGTGGATTTATGTTATCTGGTGGACAAAAACAAAGATTAGTAATTGCGAGAATGTTTTTAAAAGACCCTAAATTATTAATCTTAGACGAAGCTACTTCAGCATTAGACAATATTGTTGAAAAAGAAATTCAAGAAAAATTAGAAAGTTTAATGATTGGTAGAACAACTATTTCAATAGCCCATCGTTTATCCACGATTCAAAACGTTGACGAAATAATTGTACTTGGTGCTAATGGTAAAGGAATAGTCCAAAGGGGAACATTTGAAGAACTAAAAAAAATGCCAGGACATTTCAAAAAACTTTATGAAGCTGGCTTAATGGATTAAAAAATCGGATTTAATTAATCCGATTTTTATTTATTTTTTAAAATATTATTTCTAAATTTAAAATATGATCCAAAAATTATTAACATAAATATAAATGAATATTCAAAATATATAATTTCAAGTTGTGGTGTTCTAATTAATTTAATATTTTCGCTATTAATATCGCTGGGTTTTTGATTTAAGAAGTATGTGTTTTTTGAAATAAATAAATCTGATCTTTCAATCAATATTTGTGAAAGAATTGGATTTGAATAGTTTGTCGAATTAAACATGGCACCAATTTGTGTAATAGGATTTCATCATTTTTCATTAATTGCCTCTTTTGCGCGAACATCATATTCTTTTACATTATTATTCATTATAAAAGAATCATTTAAGATTGATCCCAAATTTTTTTGACTGTATTTAATATTTTTATGTAATTCTTGTTTTGTGTGTATTGAAGATGCATCCTTTAATGAAAAGCTTAGAATTTTAAAAAATAAATATTCATCATTTTCTATTCCTAAAAACTTGATATGTTTCTTGAATTGTTCTCCAGAATGAAATGGAGCACTATCTCTATCAAATTGTACTTGTAAATTCAAATAATACAAAGCTTCGGGATTATTGTAAAATTTGTACATTGTAGCTACAAGATCGCGATACTCATATTTAACTTCGCTTAAAATATTTTTTATTAATTGCTTTGTTGGTTCAATTGGATAACTACTTTGGTAGTTAAATCCATATATTTGGTCATCATTTATACTTAAAACTTTTTTAGAGAAAATTTCTTTATCAAAATATTTATACATTTTTATTAAATCATCATATTTTGGATCAATTTCCCATTTCTCTCAATTTTTTGGCCCAAATGTTAAATTAATAAAGTTGCTATTGCTAGATGTTGTCGGCGCGTCTGATGGACCATCTTTATATATAATGCTATTTGCAAATTCTTCTATTAAAAATAAATTTGGCGATATTTTTTTGGCAGCATTATAAATTTCTGCATTTTTCATATCTTGATACATTTGGATAGATGATGATCTATCACTTAAATAAGTGGGGGTGTAACTTGTCCCAAATGCAGCAATTGCCATAAAGAAAATATAAATAATTAATGAAAAGGATGTTGCAATTGCTTCTTTAAAAAAAGATGAAAAAAAGATACCAACACAAATTGCTAAAGCTAGTGAAAACGAATATCAACCAACGGAACTTACAAATAATTTGTAAACAAAAACATTTTCTAAGCCTTCATAAGAAAAAGCAATAACTAAATTAACCAATAATGAAACAATTATTATAGAACCAAAAATCATTAATGTTGTAATAAATCTTGACCAAAAAACTTTTGAGACAGAAATTCCGTATCTAGTTTCTAAATTAACTAATTTATCAGCAAGATCAGTTCTAAATAACTTAATAGTTATTAATGTCATAAATACAAAAAATGTTAAAGAATTAATGGAAATAAAAAGATTGATTAATGTTAAAACATTTCGTCTGTTAAAATTTATTATTTGAAATAATCCCGTTATGTTAAAAATCAATGTGATTGCAAAAACAATTAACAAAGATAAAAGATATCCCTTTATTTTGAACAAAGAAAAATATTTATGTGAAGATAATTTTAATAAGTTAATCATTTAAATATTCCTCCATTTTTTTATTTGTAACATTATTAGATGATGTAGTGAGTGAATTAAAAATATTTTGTACATCATCTTTTTTATTTCTTGGTTTGTTATAAACAATTTTAGAAGAATCTAAAATAACTACATCAGTTAAAATGTTTTCAACTTCTTTGATTAAGTGTGTTACCACCACAACTATTCTATTTTCGTTTTTTAAATTAGCAATAATTTTTATAATAATTTCTTTGTTTTGCGGATCTAAATTAGCTGTTGGTTCATCGAAAAATACAACATCAGGTTTTACCGTTAACAAAACTAACAAACTTAATAATTTTTGTTGTCCTGAAGATAAAGTTTTAATCTTCCTATTTTTTTTAAATTTAATTTCTAAAATTTCTTCAGATTTTTTTAAATTGTCATTAAATGTTTTTTTATCAATTTTTGCTAAAAATCTAACTTCACTTAAATAATTTTGAATTGAAATATTTTTTGGCAAATCAATATTATCCACAAAATAAAATCAATTATTTTTAGAATCATAAGAACTTATAATATCTCCTGAATCACATTTTATTTCAGAAAATATTAGTTTAATTAAAGTGGTTTTACCAGCCCCATTATTTCCTAACAAACCATAAATGTGATTTTTTTCAAATTTTAAATTAACATTTTCTAAAACCTTTTTATCATTAAAAGATTTATAAAGATTTTTTATTTCAATCATTTTTTTATCCTTTCAAATATATTTAATAATTATTTTTTATAGTGACTTGATAAACTCAACTTAGAACCATTTAATTCTAAATTTGATGGCAATTTTAAAAAATCGCCTATATTTTGAAAAATTGAAACATTTCCTGTTATAGATTTATATTCAATACTTGTAAAAGGTTTGGAATTATTAAAAAATAATTCACCTTTTAGATTTATTCCTGAATTTATTATTAATGTTAAATCTAAAGAAAGATCGCTATTTATGTTAGAAATACATGTTATTGTATAAAAAGTGTTTTTGTAAAAACCACTTCAAAAAAATTGCTTAAACAAAGATAACAAATTAATTTTATTTTTGTAATAAAGTCTTTAATTCTTTTAAATATTCTTTAATTCCATTAATTAAAGGCATGTAAGTTTCTTCTTTAGTGAAATCAATTCCAGCATCCAGCATAACATCTAAAGGATCTTTATGTCCTCCAGCTTTTAAGAAATTAAGAGTTGATTGCACATTCCCGTTTTTAATATCGTTATAAAGTTTAAAAGATGCGGTTACATCAATTGCATATTTATAAACATAAAATGGAGAATGAAAAAAATGAGAAATTCTTGGTCAGCCATAAATTGCATCTTTATCATCTTCATTTTTATCAAAAATTTCATAGCCGTAATCTATTTGTGTTTCGTTAAACAAATTAGCTAAAATATCTGCAGTTAATGGTTCATCTTTTTCAACTAATTGGTGAGCGCGATACTCAAAATCAGCAAACTGAATTTGACGATAAAAAGTAGACATTAGATCAGAAATTCTTTGTTGCAATAAGTAGATTTTTTCTTGTTTATCATTTGCTTTATTGTATAAATATTCAAATAGTAAGTGTTCGTTAATTGTAGAAGCAACTTCAGCTAAGATTATTGGGTATTGGCTTAAAGGATAAGGTTGATTTTGGTCAGCGAATAAAGTGTGAACAGAATGTCCTGATTCGTGGGCCAAAGTATTAACTGAGTTTAATTTATCATCTCAGTTCATTAAAATAATTGGATCAACCCCAGCCCCACCAGTTGAATATGCTCCATCGCGTTTATTTGTGTCTTCATAATAATCAATTTTGTTATCGCCTCAAGCAATCTCTAAATTATCCAAATATTCTTTTCCTAAAATTTGTAAAGCATCTTTAATTAAAATTTGTGCTTCTTCAACTGTGAATTTTTTATTATATTTATGTACTAATTTTAATTGTCTATCGGTTGCGTAGAATTTATCCATTTTAAAAGTATCTTTAATTAATAAATTATACTCTTTAAATGGATCAATAAATTTTTTACCAATTTCTAAAAGTTTTAAATAGATAGATAACGGAATGTTATCCCCATTTAAACTAGCTTCAATTGCGGTTGCATAATTTCTAATTCTAATTGAATCAGTTGAATTTTGTAAAATTCCTTCATATATGGAAGCAAAAGAATGTTTTTTATCCGAAAAGTTTTTACGATATATTTTTGCTGCTTGAATTCTTAATTCTTGGTCATTAATTGGATCAGAATCTTCAGAAATTTCCATCATTAAACTAGTTGTTAAAACTTGATCTTTACCTTTATAATGAATATTTTCATCATGGCGATCAGCATAAGCTAAAGTATCATACATTCCCCCAATAGCACCAAGACTACGGGCAACTTTGCTTAATAATTCTTCGTCATGTTCACTTAGAATGTGTTTAGCTTCTTCAAAAAATTTCTTCATTCCTTTTAGATAAACTTTATATTCAGATTTCTCAGTTAATCAAGTTGTAATTGTTTGTTCACCCACACTTTTAATTTCTGGAGAAACAAACGCTGTAGCAACATTGATTTTTCTAAATTCATTCATCAAAAGACCTTCTAGAATTTGATACCTTTGGTCTGATGTATCAGTATCTCCGTAATGTAAATAAATAGCTAATTTATTGACGATTTTATCAATTTTATTATCCAAATCTAAATATTTATAAAATACTTCTTTTTGATTTAACTTACCTTTCATTGCTTGAAAATTTTCAGCTAAACTAACAAGATTAGCTAAGTCATTTTTTCATTCTTGATCACTTTTATACAAATGAGAAAAATCTCATTTGTATTTTGCTTGAGCTTCACTTCTTTTCATTTTTTTATTCTCCTTTATTTTTTTTAAAATTTGCTAATTCCTGTCTTAAATTTTCAAGTTCTTTGGCTTGATTTTTAATGATTTCGTCAAAACGTTTTAGTGTTTCGTCAAAAAAGACAATCAAATTACTTTGTAAGTTAGAAACATTTAAAACTTTTAAAACTTTAGCTTCTTCATCAGTTTCTTGTTTAATTAATGTCATTTTGTCGTTGTAATCTTGAAGACCTGCTCCAAGTGTATTTAATAATTGAGGCAACGGCATCGTTTCTAAATTCACATCACTAAACAAATCGGGTTGTTGACGAATTTTTTCAATTGTAGAATAATCATCAGATTCAAAAGTTATTACTTCTTTTTTAATAAAAATATTATAAACGTCTACAAGAATTTGAATATTTTCTTGACGAATTGAATTTTGAGAAATGTTCTCGCTTCCTAAATGGTATTCACTTATATCAGCGATATCAACTAATCCTAATTTATCTTTAAAAATATCATAAATATGATCACTGCTTAAAATTCGGTTTTGCAAATCTAAAATTGATGTATTCGCATATTCACCGTTTATAACTATACCTAGAACACGATTTTCTTTATTTAAATCTGGTCTCAATAAAACAAAAGGAAATTCCTTTTCTACTAAAGTTTGTCCTTCTAAATTTTTTAATTTTTTTCCTTTATAAATGCTTCATGTTTGTAATTTCATTTTTTATCTCCATTTATTTAATTTTAACCAATTAAGTTTAAAAAAAGAACCTTTCGGTTCTTTTGAAACTATTTATTCAATAATTCAAATAAAGTTTTAACTAAAACACCTGTTCCACGTTTACCTTCATCTGCTGTTGCAGCAATATCTAAATGTAAATAAGGTTTTTCTTCAGCAAAAACATTTAAGAAAGCGGCAGCTGTTGAACTACCAGCCGCTCTTCCTGATTCAGAATTAGTTAAATCAGCAATTTTTGACTCTTGCATTTTTTCTAAATGTTCAGCTAAAATAGGCATTCTTCAAGCTAATTCACCAGTGTATTCAGTTGCCTTATGGAATTCTTCAAATAATTTATCATTAGTTGTAAATGCTCCTATGAATCATGGTCCTAAGGCAACTGCGATTGCCCCTGTTAATGTTGAAGCTTCAATAATTCTCTCTGCTTTCATTTCTCTAATTGCATAAGTCATTCCATCAGCCAATACTAAACGACCTTCTGCATCAGTGTTATTAATTTCAACAGTTTTACCATTCATTGATTTCAACACTGATTCTGGCATTGTTGCAGTTCCACCAATTCTGTTATCAGTAAACATTCCAATTCCAACCACATTTGCTTTTGCCCCAGCCTTAGCTAAAGCAATAATAGTTGACAACATAATTGCAGCTCCTGACATATCAAATTTCATTCCATCCATAAATTGTGAAGGTTTTAAATTATATCCTCCTGAATCGAATGTAATTCCTTTACCAACCAAAGCAGTACGCGGAAGTTTTGCATCACTTACATATTCAATAACAACAGCTTGAGGTTCTACGTTTGATCCAGCATTAACTCCTAAAAATAGTCCCATACCAAATTTTTCTGCTTCTTTTTTACCTAAAACTTTAATTTTTAATCCTTTTACTTTTTTAGCTTCTTCAACAATTTTTTCTGCTAAATAAACTGAAGTAGCAATATTTGGAGGAGTGTCTTGTAAAACTCTTGCAAAATTTGTTGCTTCAATTTTAATCATTTCTTTTTCAAAGTGTTTGTCCATTTTTTCACTTGTTATTAAGTTATAAATAGCATCATTATTTTTTTGTTTTTCTTTCATTGAAAAAGCTTTAAAAGAAACTTGACCAATAGTTTCAATGATTGTGTTAAAGATAATTTCTTTATCTAAATCTTTACCTATTACTTTAATGAAAGAATCAACATCGATATTAATATTATGTTTGTTTCCTCCAACAAAACTTGTTAATGCTTTTTTCAATTGTTTTCTTTTGTCGGGCGCTGCTTTTTTAAGCACCATGTAAACAACTTTTTCTTCTGATATTAATGTTGTTGCAAGATCTGCATCAGATACAAATTTAGGAACTTTAACTCCATCAATTGCGATTAATGTTAAATCTTGTTTTTTGCCTTTTAATGTAATCATTTTTTATACCTCTCTCGTTAATAATAGTAGTTAAATTATAACACTGTTTAGAATTTATAAAACATTCATATAAAGTGTTTTATAATGTTGCAAAAGCATTCTTCGGTTTTTGCAGTCTTGTGAAGTACAGCACTGAAGATGAAACAATTAAACAAAATGTTGCAGCAAGTCCAAATGCAATCAAAAATATTTTTACATTTCAAATAAAATTAATCGAAACATTAAAACTATCATAAAATAACGGTGAACAAACTTTTAACAAATAGTAAGCAATTAGTGCTGAGGCAACAATTGATAAAATCGCTGACAACAAATAACCAGTAATTAAATACCAATTAACTTCAGAAGTTTTATATCCCATAGATTTCATTAATAAAATGATTTCTTTATTTTCTAAAAGAATTAAGGCAGTTAAAATTAATGAAACAGCAAAAGCTATTACAATACATATAAAAATAAAGTTTTTCATAACACCAAGAAGTGGAGCAGATTTAAGCAAAACTTTTTTAGCAAAATAGTTAAATGGAATTATTGAGTTTTTTATTTCTAAATAATAATCTTCTGCTTTTGGTGATACATAATCCATTATGCTATTACCGCGATTATCTTCTGATGAATTTTCACTATTTTTGTAATAAGGTGCAGTTAGATTTTGTAAACCAAACGGAACTTCATCATATGAATAAACAGTGTTATCAAAAGTATAATCCGAAGATTGATTTAAAATTTCTAATACCTTTAAGTACATTTCTGTTGTTTCGATATTTTCATCTGCTTCAGATTCCTTGATTACATAATTAAAGAGATCTTCTTTTGTTGTATAAATTTCTCTTAATAATGATTGTTCTTTAATAATCGCATTAACTTTAACAAGTATTTTTAATGGAACATCATTTGAATTTGTAATTTGCTTTATTCTTAATTCGATTTCATCTCCCTTTTTAGCATAAAAATAATTTGCAAAAGCTTGAGAAACATTAACATTAATTGCATATTTGTAACTATTGTTTTTAATATTGTCAGTAATAGAATTGTTAGAACTAATTTCATTTAATTGATAATGTTTTTTAGTATTTAAATCTTTATTAGAAACTGCAATTGTTTTGATGACATTATTATCACCATTGAAATTATAATTTGTAGACATACTCAAATAAGAACGAACTCCCTTGGGTTTTAGCATCGTTCCCATTAAAATATTAAATCCATCATCATAACCAAAATCTGCAATCAATAAATCATTATAGGTTCTTAAACTATCAAGCATTTGATGAACTTTTTCTCGGTCGTTTTCGCTTATAGTATTTGGTCTATTTTGATTTATTTCGTTCATCTTTTGATCAATATATTCTTTTCCCTCAATTGTTAATAAAAATTTTGTAAAACTTTTTTCAATATAAGTATGTTTAAAACCATTAGGTAAATTTGCAATTTCAATATCATTTTTGCTTATTGGTTTAAGGTCAGTGTCCTCGACACTATTTGTTTCTATAATTTGAAAATTTTCAACTAGTTGCTGATTTTCAAAGTGAAATGATTCTAATTCTGAATTATCATAAACAGATTTATATGGTTCATTCCATTTTGCGAAAGTAGCTGCACTAGTTTCGACTGACTTGTTAAATTGAAAGGCGAATATAATAACCGAAAAACAAATAGATAAAACAACTAATGATATTAAGTTTTTATAAATATTTTTAAAAGCAAACGAAATTCCAATATTTAATTTGCTTGGAATTTTTCTTAAAACTGTTCTTTTAAACTTAATAACTACTTTTCCAGGTGCTTTACCAACCCCAATGCCTTGTATAGTTAATTTTTTAGATTGAATTATAATCATATTTATTAAAAAGAAGGAAATAAACATAATGATTATTGATGCTAGTAACGCTAATCAAAAAAATCAGTTGAGGTTTCAGAAAGACGAAACAATAGATAATTCGGCTTTAATAGCATTAAACATCATGTTTTGGATAAAAGCACCGCCAAAAATAGCAAAAACTGCTGAAATAATAATTGGTGTAATAATAGCTAATGTAGTTAATAATGTTAATACAAAATTAGACTCTCCCATTGCTTTTAAAAAAAACAATGTTCTTCTTTGTAGAATAATAATTTGTTGAGTAATGAAATAAAAAACTACAAATAATAAAAACAACATCATAAGCGCTATGATATAAACCAAAATATTGTATGTTTCAACAACTTTAATAATTTTGGTTTCAGGATAATTATTTTCATTATAAGTATCTGGCAAAATTTTTGAAGGTTCATTAACTGAGGGACTGAAATATTTTGTTGCTAAATTTTCTAATATTGATTGTGCTTTGCTCTTGTTATTTTTAGCTGAATCAACACGAACTAAAATTCTATTGCTATAAAAACTAGATTTTCCAAAATTATCATTACCTAGTGAGTCATGACCGAAAGAATTTTGATAAGTTACAAAATATTTTAAATCAGAAACTCCTTGAAAAAAAGTTGACGGATTATTTGCGGTACCCATAATTAAATATTCATCTTCTGTTGGGGAAATTAAAGCAATGTCTCCTATTTTATGATTTTGTGAAACTAAAGTTTTGGGTGTTGCAAAAGCAAACTTTCCTTTCTCAAATAAATCTTTCTGCTTCACATTCATTGCATTCAAATTAAGATGATCATAAATATAAGTTTTATACACTTGCGATTTTTGAATTTGTAATGGTGCTTCTTTATAATAATTGGCCATTCATTTTTCGGGAGAAATCCAATTAAATTTACCACGACTATTACTTGTTAAAGAAATGCCAGATTTATTTAACAATTTTGATTGAAAATAATTTAAAAATAAATTATTAGCATTTTGTCCCAAAGTTAAATTTGTTTCCAAATAATTTGGTATGTTTAAAATAGCATCTATTAATGTATTATATTCTTGATACGGATCAGCATCATTTCTTGTGATATTTACAACTTTTATGTGTTTATCAATTATAGGATGTGTTCCATGATTAATTGAGTCTAAATGAAATAATTTACCAGCAAAAACTCCTGAAACAGCAATTAAATCTTTGGCGCTAATTGAAGTTGTTAGTCCACTTTGTTTAATTAAATTTTCTGTATATTTTATTAAATCTAAATCATCATCACTATTAGTTTCTTTAACAATTAAATAATCATCAGTGTCACCGATACCTTCGTCTTCTTGTAAACGATACTGAATTGTTGAAATTGAAGAATTAATGTGTTTATTCGAATTAATATTACTTGCTTCATTGCTAAAATTTCAAGAAAAAGAAAAGAGTCCAACAACCATTGATAAAACAATGATTAAAAAAACTGTAAAAGTTAAATAAATAATAATTTTGGATCTAAAATCTCGAAATGATTGCTTAATTAATATTTTAAATTTCATTTTAGCATCCAACCTTTAATAGTTTAATTTTACCAAATATATTTATATCAAAAAAATAAAAAAAGAACTTTAAAAGTTCTTTTTGATTTTTAATTAAATCAATGATTAAGCTTCAACAGCAATAACTGTTCCAGCACCAATAGTTCTTCCACCTTCACGGATTGAGAATTTTGTTCCTTGCTCAATAGCAACTGGTTTAATTAATGAAATTTCAATTTCTACATTATCTCCAGGCATAACCATGTCTGTTCCGGCTGGTAAAGTCACTTCTCCAGTAACGTCAGTTGTACGGAAGTAGAATTGAGGACGGTAATTGTTAAAGAATGGTTTATGACGTCCACCTTCTTCACTAGTTAAAGCATAAACTGATGCTTTTAATTTAGTGTGAGGTTTAATTGTTCCTGGTTTTGCTAAAACTTGTCCACGTTCGATTGATTCACGATCAACTCCACGTAGTAATGCTCCAACATTATCCCCTGCTTCAGCAAAGTCTAATAATTTTCTAAACATTTCTAATCCAGTAACAACTGATTTTGTTGCTGCTTCATGTAAACCAACGATTTCAATTTCTTCGTTAA
Source organism: Williamsoniiplasma somnilux (assembly GCF_002804005.1). Taxonomy (NCBI): domain Bacteria; kingdom Bacillati; phylum Mycoplasmatota; class Mollicutes; order Entomoplasmatales; genus Williamsoniiplasma; species Williamsoniiplasma somnilux. Next base: position 132,653 of record NZ_CP024965.1, on the reverse strand, counting down.
CTTTTACAGTTCCACGTTCAACACGTCCAGTAGCAACAGTTCCACGTCCTGTGATTGTAAATACGTCTTCAACAGGCATTAAGAATGGTTTTGCTGAATCTCTTTCAGGAGTTGGGATGTATGTATCAACTGCATCCATTAATTCTTTAACTGAATTAACTCATTTTTCTTCTCCGTTTAATGCTCCTAAAGCTGATCCACGGATAACTGGTGCATTATCTCCGTCAAATTCGTAAGCTGTTAATAAGTCACGAACTTCCATTTCAACTAAATCAATTAATTCTTCATCTTGAACCATATCACATTTGTTCAAGAAAACTACCATACGAGGTACTCCAACTTGACGTGATAACAAGATGTGTTCACGTGTTTGTGGCATTGGTCCGTCAGTTGCAGCAACAACTAAGATTGCTCCATCCATTTGTGCAGCACCAGTAATCATGTTTTTAACATAATCGGCGTGTCCTGGACAATCTACGTGTGCGTAGTGTCTGCTTTTAGTTTTATATTCAACGTGAGAAGTGTTAATTGTAATTCCACGTTCTCTTTCTTCTGGTGCGTTATCGATGTTTGCATAATCTTTAAATTCTGCTCCACCTTCTGCTGCCAAAACTTTAGTAATTGCAGCTGTTAAAGTAGTTTTACCGTGGTCAACGTGTCCAATTGTTCCAATGTTAACGTGAGGTAAACTACGATCAAATGCTTCTTTTGCCATTTTGTAATTTCTCCTTAAAAAATCTTTTTATATAGCGATATTAGATTTACTTTCTAGTATCTTAACCGCCCCCGTAGGGGCGGACATATTCACATATTATTTTAATATAATATTTGAAATAAACTATAAATTAATACTATTTACCTGCTTTTTTGATAATTGCTTCAGCAACTGATTTTGGTGCTTCTGCATAGTGACTGAAAATCATTGTGTAATTTCCACGTCCTTGAGTAAATGATCTTAATTCTGTTGCGTAACCAAACATTTCTGTTAATGGAACTTTTGCTTTAACAGTTTGAGCATTTCCTCTTTGTTCTGAACCTTCAATTAGTCCACGTTTTGAAGAAATATTACCCATTACATCTCCGTAGTATTCATCAGGAATTGTAACTTCAACATTCATAATTGGTTCTAATAGAACAGCGTTCATTTTTTTAGCTGCTTCTTTTAGTGCCATTGAAGCAGCAATTTTGTAAGCCATTTCATTTGAATCGACATCATGCATTGACCCATCAACGATAGTTGCTTTAACATCGATCATTGGGAATCCGGCTACAATACCATTTTGTAAAGCGCTTTCTAAACCAGCACGGGCAGCATTAATGTATTCTTTTGAAACACGTCCCCCAGTGATTTTATCAATTCATTCAAATCCTTTATCAGGGTTTGGTTCAAATTCAATAACAACGTGACCATATGATCCACGCCCTCCTGATTGTTTAATGTATTTACCTTCTGATTTACCTGGCAATTTAACTGTTTCACGGTATGAAACTTGTGGTGCTCCAACATTTGTTTCAACATTAAATTCACGACGCATACGGTCAACAATAATGTCTAAGTGTAATTCACCCATTCCGGCAATAATTGTTTGTCCAGTTTCTTCATCTGTGTATGTTCTAAAAGTTGGATCTTCTTCTGCTAATTTATTTAAAGCAATTCCCATTTTTTCTTGATCAGCTTTAGTTTTTGGTTCTAATGCTAATTGAATAACTGGTTCTGGGAAAACCATAGATTCTAAAATAATTTGGTGCTTTTCATCTGAAAGAGTATCTCCGGTTGTTGTATTTTTTAAACCAACAGCAGCAGCAATATCTCCAGCATAAACAACATCAATTTCAGTACGATTATTGGCATGCATTTGTAAAATACGTCCAACACGTTCTTTTTGTTCTTTTGTTGAGTTTAAAACATAACTTCCTTTTTCAAGAATTCCTGAATAAACACGGAAGAATGTCAATTTACCAACAAATGGATCTGTCATAACTTTAAAAGCTAATGCTGAAAATGGTTCAACATCTGATGAATGTCTTTCAGCTTCTTCTCCATTTGGTAAAATTCCTTTAATTGAAGGAACATCAATTGGTGAAGGTAAGTAATCAATAACTGCATCAAGCAATAATTTAACACCTTTATTTTTAAATGCTGATCCTGCTAAAACAGGGAAGAAGTCAGCACTGTTAACTCCCTTGCGAATTGCTGATTTCAATTCAGGAATGGTAATTTCTTCTCCATCTAAGAATTTCATCATTAATTCTTCATCGTATTCTACAGCTGTTTCAACTAATTGAGATCTTAATTGTTTTGCTTTTTCTAATAAATCTTCTGGAATTTCAATTTCTTTAGCGATTTCTTCAGCAGCACCATCAAAGTGGTACGCTTTCATTTCTACTAAATCAATAATTCCAGTAAAGTTTTCTTCAGCTCCGATTGGTAATTGAATTGGTGCTGCTTTTGCTCCTAAACGGTCACCAATTGATTTAACTGAGTAATCAAAATCAGCTCCTGTTTTATCCATTTTGTTAACAAAAACAATGCGGGGAACTCTATAAGTTGTTGCTTGTCTTCAAACAGTTTCTGTTTGAGGTTCAACTCCTGATTGACCATCAAGAACGGCTACTGCACCATCAAGAACTCTTAATGAACGTTCAACTTCAACTGTGAAGTCTACGTGTCCAGGAGTATCAATGATATTAAAACGATTACCTTTTCAAAATGCAGTTGTTGCAGCTGAAGTAATAGTAATTCCACGTTCTTGTTCTTGAGCCATTCAGTCCATTTGTGATTCACCTTCATGAGTTTCCCCAATTTTGTGAATTTTTCCTGTATGCAATAAGATACGCTCTGTAGTTGTGGTTTTACCAGCATCAATATGAGCCATAATTCCAAAGTTACGCGTATCTTTTAAACTAAATTCTCTTGCCATACTATATCCTTTCTATAAATAGTGAACATTGATTATTATCAACGGTAGTGTGCGAAGGCTTTATTTGCTTCTGCCATTTTGTGAGTATCTTCACGTTTTTTAACTGATCCCCCAATATTGTTTGAGGCATCAATAATTTCGTTTGCTAATTTAACTGTCATTACTTTTTCATTTCTTAGTCTTGAATAGTTAATTAATCAACGTAATGCTAAAGTAACTTTTCTTTCTTCTGATACTTCAACAGGAACTTGATAGTTAGCTCCTCCAATACGACGAACTTTTAATTCTAAGTGCGGCTCAATGTTGTTGATTGCTTTGTTAAAGATATCAATTGGATTTTCTCCAGTTTTTTCTTTAATAATTGCAAAAGCATCATAAATAATTGTTTGAGCAGTTCCTCTCTTACCATCTAACATAATTTTGTTAATAGCACGAGTAACTAATTTTGAGTTATAGACAGGATCTGGTAAAACGTCTCTTTTTTCGGCTTGATTTTTACGCATGGGTTTTGCTCCTTTCATTTTAAATATTTTGTTTAATTTCGATCAATTGTGGTTCGTATTCCACGGATTATTTTATTTAAAAATAATTAAGATTTAGGTCTTTTTGTTCCATATAAAGAACGGCTTTGACGACGTTTATCAACAGATTGAGTATCAAGTGTTCCACGAATAATGTGGTAACGTACCCCAGGTAAGTCTTTTACACGTCCACCACGGATTAAAACAACTGAGTGTTCTTGTAGGTTATGTCCTTCACCAGGGATGTAGGCATTAACTTCCATTCCATTTGTTAATCTAACACGAGCATATTTACGTAATGCTGAGTTGGGTTTTTTAGGTGTCATAGTAGCCACACGAGTACATACTCCTCTTTTTTGTGGAGATGAAACTCTGGTAACTTTTTTTTGTAAAGAGTTAATCCCTCTATTTAAAGCAGGAGCTTTAGTTTTTCAAGTTTTGGCTTTACGTCTAGTTTTAACTAATTGGTTAATTGTTGGCATTGCAATTTCCTCCTTTCACATTTCCGTGTGTATCGAACTCACACATATAAAATTATACCAACAATACAAGAAAAAAGAAGACAAATTTATTTTTTTGAAGCAGAACAATAAAACACCAAAAGTCTAATTAACTTTTGATGTTTTTAATATTATCTAGTTCTTAAAAATTCAAATAAAGTTTTGTAATTTTTGTTCATAAGAATGATTCCAGGTCTAAACCCGATTTTTCTTAAATGTTTTTTGATAAAACAACGGTATTGTTCTTCAATATCGTTGTTTCAAACTTCATTAACTAAAACAAGGCGTTTCTCGCTTCTCATTGCTCTAATAGTATTTTTTTCGATTTCTTTATTTGGCAATTCATCTGCAAATTTATCAATATTAACAAATTGCGTTCTTTTAAATTCAATAACAGTTTTATTGTAATTCATTAAATCAATCAAGATAGTCATTTTATCTTTTGAAGTAGATTTTGAATGATTTTCAACAAAATCAGTAACAAATTCATCAACAATCATATTTTGTAAAAGATGAAGTTTATCAATTAGAGAAACTTGTTTTGCATCTAGATGTTTTATTGGTTTTGTATTTCCTTTTTCATCAATATAAGTCGTGAATGCTCCAGCATCTAAAAGATTGGAATACTTTTCTTGATTCAAAATTTTAGTTTCTTTCAAAATTGTTAAATCTTCATAAATATGAGAAATTTCTTCTTCTATATTAACGGCTTCATCTTTTTTTTCTTCAACAGTATTAAGGGGAATCCATTCTCTTCCGGAATTGGTAATGAATTTATCAAAAAATTTAATTGTTAGTTCTAATCATTCTTCTTCATTTAAGTCAAAAAATGCTTCACATAACAAATTTAAATCTCCATATAATTTTTTAGGTAATAATTTTAAAACTTTATTAATAGATAAGGTAAAAACTTTATTAGCATATAATGTTTCCATTATTTTATTTTTGTAAATGTTTATATCTTTAATTTGAGTTCGTGGATGAATATCTTTTTTATCAACATATTTGATTATTATTTTTTCAAATTTAGTTTTTTGATTTTCATTTAACATAAAAATATCTCCTTTCCTTATTTGATATATATGTAAGCGATGTTTTTATTAATTTCTGGGTAATTAAATTCTATTAGTATTTTATATGTCAATGATAATAAAATTGCGCATAAATTTTTAAAATGATAAAGTTTCGAAAGAAATTCATTTTTAATATTGTCATCGCTAATTTGAGCATTTTTTAAACTTAAAATTATTTTCTGTAACAAATCAGATTCTAAAGATAGTAATTGGTTTAAATTTAAAATCTCTAAATTATTTTCATCAAAAACTTGAACAATTTTAGATGTTATAACTTCTAAATCCATTTTTAAAAAATCAAGATGATATTCACCATACATTTTAACAACAAAATTGTTAAACAAAAATTCATTAATACTTTTTAATTTGATAAAGGTATTGTCTTCTTTATTAACAATTAGATTGACAAAATGCTCATGAAATTTGTTTAAAACTATAATGCAACATTCATAATCGCTAACTCATTTTTTGCTAGCAAGTTTAAATTCATTTGAATAAATAAGCTGATTGTTGTTTAGTAAAATTTTTAGTGGTTTTAAAACTAAATTATTAAATTCTACAGATTGAGCAAAATTAGTGATCCGATGATTTTTTTTAAAAAATGAAGTTGCTTCTTCTGACAAATCAAAGTTAACATTCATTTTTATTTGTTTAAATGTATCATCAATTATTTTTATAAAATATTTTTGTAAGTTAAACATAATCACAAAGACCTCTTTAAGATATATTTTATATTAAAAGAAAAACGGACAAGCCGTTTTCATTATTTATTATTTCTTTCAATAAAATCTTTAGCGAAAATAATTCCTGTTGTAGAGGACATTATTAAGGAAGTAAAAATTCCAATATATGTCATATTAATTGATGATAACGAAACTGTAATTTGTAAAATAGAAAGAACAAATAAAAATATAAAACCTATTGAAACTATTAAAGCTAAAATTACATTAATTTCAAGTTTATCTTTTTTTCAAATGTTAATAATGTAATATATGGAAACAATCAATCCTAAAATTGTTCAAACTAAACTAAAAATTCCGGTTCCTCTGATTGTTACACTAGCAACAAAACCATCTTTATCAAAGGTTGCTGAAACAACAGATTCAACAATCAGTCATACAAATGAACAAGCGAATAATAAAATTTGCATTGCTGGATTTGATTTAATTAGCGAAGGGTGATCGAAAATATAATTTGCAAATACATGTTCACGATTTTGTTTTTTAGATTTAGTTTTGTGAGTGAGTTCAATTTTTTGCAAATTTTTCAAATTATCTGATTTTGGATAAGTCATTGTATGAGCATGATTTAATTTAAAATTTTTAATAGCCTTTTCTGTTCAATCCACAAAATGTTTTGAAGATTTTTCGTCAATTGACTCTAAAGCATAACCAACACCATTAGCAATGAAATTAATTCTTATAGAACCCACTCTAATATTAGAGTTTTCCATTTCTAAAAATTTTATTTCGTCAATATCAAATCATTTTTGACGAATTTCTGAATCATCTACAATAGAGTTTTTAGATAATGCTAAAATACGCTTTTCTGTTAAAACTAATAAAACATATGTTGCTGTTAATTCGCCTTTTTCGTTAGTTTTTCTAGTTCATGCCAATGATTCCACCTTCTCTTTTTCATTTAAATATAAATAAAGTTGTGGAAGAATATTGTCTTTAATAAACGGATCTTTTTTTAAAATGCTTCATCCAGATTTTGCTAAATCCTTTTCAATTGTGCTTGTTTCCATAAATACCTCCTAATTATTATAACAACGGTGAAATAATGTTGTATATATTAACAATAAGTCTTGTAAATCATTTATGTTCTCTTGAAGGTTTGAAATTATATAAGAAAGATGTTTTGAAATCATCTATAAAACGATTTTCTAACTGAGAATTAAACTCTTTGGACTTGACCAATAACATTGTTTGTTGGTCTGTAAATAAAGCTCTAAAATCCATATTAGTTGTTCCTGTGAAACAAATCTCGTCGTCGAACAAAAATGCTTTAGTGTGATTAAAAATATTATTCATCGAATAAACTTTAACACCAGATTCATAAAGTTCATCTGTTCATTTTTTAGATACATCCAACAACATGAATTTATCACTCATTCCAGGCAACACCAACCTAACATCAATACCAGATTTGGCAGCAGAAGATATGGCCTTAATTAATTCTATTGGTGGAACAAAGTATGGTGTAGATAATCATATACGCTTTTGAGCAGAACCTATCAAGTTTAGTAAAAGATCTAAATGCAAAGGTGAGGCATGATTTGGACCAGAAGAAACAATTTGGATTAAATCTTTGTTATTATTTTTTTTAGGATGTAATTTCCCTACTTCTGGTTCTCAATCAGTGATTTTTTCCTTACCTTTTTTAATAAATTTTCAATCTGATGCAAATATTTTTTCTATACCCTGAACAGCTTCCCCGACAACCCTAACCATACTATCATTTCAATAACCGTATTTTTTGCTCATGTTAATATATTCGTCAGATAAATTAATTCCTCCAGTATAACCAATTCTTCCATCTATTGAAAAATCTTTTCTGTGGTCTCTATAGTTAGCCTTTCAATCTACAAAAGGCATAACAATTGGAGAAAAAGGAACTAAGTGTGCACCCATCATTTTTAATTCCTTTTGAACTTTTAAATCAAATTTTGCATATGACCCAGCAAAATCATAAATTATGTAAACTCTAACTCCTTCTTCGATTTTATTTTTTAAAGCTTGAACAAAATTTCTACAAAGTTCTCCGTCTTCGATTATGTACAAATTAATTAATATATAATTTTTAGCTGAACTAATATCATTAAAAATAGAAACTCAAGCATCAGTTCCGTTTGGTAAAAAAGACACAGAAGTGTTTTTATAAATTAAATCAGATTGCTCGTTTAACCCCATCATAAATGCTCGTTTATATTCAGGAATATCTTCATTCATTACCGGTAAAACATGATCGAACATTTGATCTTTGGTTTTATTACCAAAATCACTAAAATTTTTATACTTATAATCTTTCACCGTGTCATAATGGTACATACGTCCGAAATATACATATGAACCAATACCAAGAATTGGAAAAAACACAATAAAGATTGATCATCTAATTCGAGTTTCCATTCTTCTTTTTTTATTAATCATTACGTAAAAAGCAAAAAATATTGATAAAATTTCAACGCCTAATAAAATTCATAAAAACTGAGTTGATAAAAAATATGCTAACAACGAGACAGCTATCACATAAAAAGAAAACATGAATAATAATGAACCAAATGATGCAACTTGTCTTCTCATTATTTTGATACCCCCTTATTAAGTTTTTTGAAATTGATTTTACTAATTCAAGTGTTTGTTCTTAAAATAAATGTATTAAATTCTTCTGGAGTAATAGTTCTGATGGCATCAATCATTTTGTTTTGAATTTTTAATTTTGCTAAAAATAAAGAATTTTTTTCAAGAACCAATTCTTTATTTGCAAAATAATGTAAATTTAAAAACATTGATAAATAATATCCATAAACATAGTAACTATAAAAATGAGAACTTTGAATAAAAGGAGCTGAAAAAGTTGTGGCAATATTCGAATAAACTTTGTTATAGTCGAAATATTGAAGACGTTCTTCGGGGGTAAATTTTAAATCTCTAATAATCTCAGCTTCTAAATTTTCTGAAACAGAAATTAAATTTAAATTATTTAAAATATCTGCGACAGTTTCATCTAATTGAATCGCAACTTCAGCATCAATATTATTCGTTGATAAGTAAAAAAGTTCGCTCGATAATAAGCGAATGACATTCATGTGATCAATGTATTCATCCTCTTTTTGACCGTTTAAACGAATTAAAAAATTAAAATTTTTTAAAAGAATATTTTTCTTATCAACTTCTGAAGCGTAATTAAATTGCTTTGTTTCAAGCATATAACTTCCTAAAAAAGTTTTATAAGCACGACGACGTTTTTTGACGTAATTAGTTTTAAAATAAATTAAATTAAATTTTTGCAAAATTGTTTTCATCTTTAAATAACCCTTTCTCTTTTTTTCCTAAAATAGCAAAAAATAAGCAAAAAGCTTATTTTATTCTTGACAACATTGGAAATAAAACCGATTCAAAATCAATTGGTGCAGAAATAGCATTTATAGCTAATCTATGAATTTTAGGCATATGACCTGTATTGTATTTCAATGGTTGTTTTTGTAAATCACTAACATAAGGAATAAATCCAAATTCAATTTTATTAATTCCTAATGGAACAATAACTCTTAATAGTTCATCAATTTCAATATTATTTTTAGAATATACACCAGCTAATTGAAATAATCCATCAGTAAAAGAAAATACTGCTATAGCTTCAAAAGAAGGTATATAATAAACGTTTTTTCTAAAATATTTTAAAATATTAAATAACTTAATTTGCGAATCACCACTAGTTGCAATTTTTTTGCTCATTCTGGTTGAATGTTTAATTTCGGTTTGAATATAGGCTAATTCTTTTGAACCATCTGTATCAATTTTTTTTATAATATTTCCCGATGGTTCTAAATTGGGATCTCAATCTTTAAAGTATTTGTATTCGTGAGCGTCCATAAAACCATGATTTTTAATAAGATAAGGAGAAATTTCTGGATCATAAGAAAAAATAACATCAACTATATTTTCATATTTAGAAACAATTAGAGCAATAAGTTCTTCTTCAAGGTTTTGATCTTTATGACTATCTTTAATAATTACTTGTCCCAATTGAACGGCATTATATCTGACACCTTCAATAAATAAAGAAAATTTAATAGCACCAATATTAGCTACAATTTCGCCCTTATTATTAATCAATGCAAAAGGTACATAATTTTCATCTCAATGACCCTTTGTCATTCAATCTTCTAAACAAGATTTTCCAGATTTTTTAATCAAATTTAAAAAATCATTATTATGGTGTTTATTATCTCTGTAATCAAAAATTAATTCGTAGGCACTCATGAATACCTCCTTCTTTTAAAAAACTCTTTACAATAATGATTTTAACTTAAAGATGCTTAAAAAAGCAAATTAATTATTTGCCCAGAATTTTATAAAATCTTTCATTTTATAAAATTCTCCTTTAGAAATATTATGAGCTTTAATGATTACACGTTCTTCACGAGGATTAAATATAAAAGAATCAGCAATTTTATAATTTAAATTGGATTCAACCAATTCTTTTTGCAAGGCTAGTTCTGCCAAATATTTTTGATTAAAGCCACTTCGACTTATTTTAAAAGTTGCAATGTAAATATTATTTTTAGATTGTGCAATTAAATCAACAGTGCCAATGTAAAATGAATTGATATCATTGTTCAAAAAAGTTTTATTAGCATAAAGATTGCCAATTTCGTATTTGTAGATAAATTTGTTCAAATCATGAACAATTGATTTTGCTAAATTTATTATAAATTTATCTTTTTCATCTAATGGTTCAAAATTTAATTCAATATCTTTACGTTTTTCAATGGCATTAAAAATTAATCTTTTAATTCTTTTATTTCTCGAAATTAATGTGTTAATTAATTCGTTACTTCTTTTTTCAATGAATGGATAAATATTTGTACAAATTTCATTAATTGTCGGTAGTAAAATTTCATTGTTTTTTCCAATTTTATTTTTTAATAAAACTTTTTGATGTTCTGCTAAAGTGGTTAACGGTTTTTCGAATTTATATGAATAAGTTTCTTCATCATAACTAATTAAATTTGTTATGTCACCAAGTTTTGAGTTATTCATAATTATCTTATTCACTCTTTTGTTAAGGAGTTATAAATTTTAGAAGGCTGGGAGTTTAGCTCTCCATCTCAAAAAAGTTCTATATCGAAAACAAATTCACTCAATTTTTTTTGATCACCAATTTGATGTTGACTATGTAAATTGACTGAAGAAGAAAATATTGGTCCTACCTTTTTTATGATTTTTGCAATATCTTTACGTTTGACAATTCTAATAGCTATAGTTTCTTTTTGATCTAAAAGAATAACTGTTGTTGGATTAGTGCTTTTTAAGATATTTATAATTTCGTCTGTTAAATATAAGCCATATTGTTGTGCTTGTTTTATCGAACTAAACAAAACGATGTTTTTTTTATCCAGTGGGGCTTGTTTAACAACATTAATTCGCTTTTCATTTTCAAGATTAAAAAGAGCTGAAAGCCCATAAATTGTGTCACTTGGTAAAATAACAATTTTGTTCTTTTTCAATTTTTCAATAGCTGATTTTATAGCTTTATTTTTTAACATTATTGAGAATCACCTTTTCATTTAATTGATTAATTTATTATTTTTTATTTTAAAAGATTCATAACCCACAATAGCAAAAGTAGCGATAATAAATGATAATTCAATAATTGTTTCTGCAATTGTTGAGTTAGTTGACAATCATTCTAATTTAAATTTACCTTGAATTCCATTTAAAGGATATAACGTGATTATACTTTTTCAATCATCTTTGATACCTTCTTGGATAACATTTAAATAGTTAGACCAAGATGATGCTGTATTGTCGCTATTTCAGAGTTCAGCAATTTTATTTATTTCAATTTTAGTGTAAGCACTGAACGAAGTTAAAGTTATTAATCCCAAAAACAATACAAAGTATTGAGCAGCAAATATAGAATCAGAAGAATTATTACCTCTAATCAAAGCTGAAACAAAAAAGAAAGTTGAGGAAATAGTTACACCCGTCATGATTATCGGTAGTGAATTTACGATAAAAAATGACCCATTATTCGTTCCATTCATTAAATTATTATAAGCTTCATTAATTGCTGGACTAGTAGAATAATCTTGAAGTAAATAATTAATTTTATAAGTTCAATTTAAAACCGAGTTTATGTTAGTTGTTGGAACTGTTAACAAAATAGTAAAAATTAATTGTGGCAAAATCGCAAAGATTGCAACTATAATAAGTCATCCGGACATTGTTTTTTCGCTAACTCTAAAAATCCTTAAAAAACTTTTTAAAGTTTTATTAGCTGAAATATTTTTTGAGCGCAAAGTGTATGTAATGTATCTTTCAATTCCTTGGTTATCTTTTTTAGAGAAAATTTTATTTTGTACAGTAATAGTAATTCCAAAAACAACCATTAATTGCATAAACATAGATCATCAAACAATTGTATTAGATTGTCAATTATATATATCAATTTTATCGTTTCAGTTTTTAGTAAAATAACTAGAAATAAATTTAATTCATTCTACTTTAGTATCAGCGGTTGTTAGTGCTTCGTATTTAAAAAATTCTTCAAATTGCGAATAATTATATTGACTCAATGCACCCAAAAGCAAAGAAAGTGTAAATGAACCAGTTAAAGTCATTACATAAATTAAACGCATATTTTCAGTTCTGTTTTTCATAGTTACAAACGGCTTTAAAAATAATATTAAGATTAAACTTAAAACGATAAATCCAACCGACATTCAAAGTAAACCGATGATTTGGAAGTTATTAGGAACATTTAAATGTTCACTTAAAATGTTAATATTTTGAAGATAAAAATCTAAGTTTATATTATTTTGAGTTATGTAAATAAAAACATAAAAAGGAGATAAAACTACTAAAAAAATTAGCGCAGAAAAAAACGAAACCTTATATAAAGCTCAGTTTTTTCTTTGAATTTCAAGATTTGCATCTTTAATTTTTCAATTAAGATTATTTTTAAAATTAAAGTTAAATTTTAATTTATTCATTTTACTCCTTTCTTTATCTATTTTCTATAATTATACATCTTCAATTATTTGAATAATCTTTCAAAAAATTAAAACTTGTGGTTTCTAAATCTAAAAATTTATGGGCCATAAGTTCTAATTCTTCTTTTTGATTTCATCCAAATTCCATAACTATTTTAAATTTAGAAAGATTATTAATTAATTTTTTGTAGTTTACAAAGAGATGTTTATAAAAAATTAAACCATTATTTTCAGCATACAAAGCAAGGTTTGGCTCATACTTAAATACAGACTCCTTAACTTCTAAATCATTTTTATTGATATAAGGTGGATTGACCAAAATCAAATCTGATTTAATATTTTGTTCAATTAAAGCTCAAATATAATCTCCTTGAAAAATATTAACTTTAGTTTTTAAACTATTAATTTGAGCAACTTCTAAAGCTTCACGAGAAATATCAATTAAATTTATTGAAATATTTTTTATTTTGCTAATTGAAATTCCGATATTACCAGAACCACAACAGACATCACTAACAACTGCTTGCGGATTTTCTTCTAAAAATTTCAATCCTTCTGAAACCAACAATTCTGTTTCAGGTCTAGGAATGAGAACTCTGCTATCGACATAAAATTTAAATCCAAAAAAATATTTTTCCTTCAAAATATAAGCTAACGGCTTACCGCTTTGTAATTCTTCAATTATCATCTCCAAATTTTCTTTTTGGTTAAACGGCTTATCAAAATTATTAATAAGTCATTGACGATCTCTTTTAGTAATTTTCTCTAAAACATGATAAACATCAGCCTTTGGGAGGCTGATGTTTAAATTAGTCAAAATTCTAAAAGCATCTAATAAAATCATGTTAAATATTTTCCTCTAATTGAGCTGCAACTTTAAGTCTTTGTTCTTCATTCATTAAAGCAACGACAAATTCATCGATATTACCTTCCATTACTTGGTCCAACTTGTTTAAAGTTAGACCAATTCTATGATCGGTTACGCGATTTTGAGGATAATTGTATGTGCGAATTTTTTCTGAACGAGATCCTGTCCCGACAGCAGATTTTCGTGCAGCACCAGCTTCTGCTTGCTGTTTTTCAACGGCAGCTTCATACACTTTGGCTCTTAACATTGCCATCGCAATATCTTTATTATCGTATTGTGAACGACCATCTTGAGAAGCGGCCACAACCCCTGAAGGAATATGGGTGATACGAACTGCTGAGTCGGTAGTATTAACATGTTGTCCACCAGCTCCTGATGCACGATAAGTATCAATTCTTAAATCTGATGCTTTAATATCAACTTCAACATCACTCATTTCTGGTAAAACAGCAACTGTTGCTGTTGAAGTTTGAATTCTTCCTTTGGCTTCAGTTTTAGGAACACGTTGAACACGGTGGGCACCTGATTCAAATTTAAGTTTTGAATAAACTTTATCACCTTTAACCATAAAAACTATTTGTGAATAACCACCAGCTTCTGAAAGAGAGGCTTCCATTATATTGATTTTTCAGTTTTCCTTTTCAGCATATAATTTATACATTTTATATAAATCACCTGCAAAAATGTTAGCTTCATCGCCACCGGCTGCACCTCTAATTTCAATAATTACGTTTTTGTCATCGTTCGGATCTTTTGGAATTAACATTTCTTCAATTAAAGTTGCTAATGGGGATAATTTACTTTCGCAATCTTCAAGTTCAAATTTAGCTAAATCAATCATTTCTTTATCTTTTTCAGTTGTCAAAATGGTTTTAGCTTCTGCGATTGAAGATAAAATTTGTTTATATTCAATAAATTTATTAACTATATCTTCTAGTGAGGCACGTTCTTTATTTAAATCTGTTAGCTTTTTGATATTGGATGCAACATCTTCTTTTTGTAAATCTGAATCAATTTGATTCAAGCGTTTTTCCATTGTTTCTAAAGCTTCTAAAGTTTTTGGATTCATAATAAGTTAATACCTCTCTTTTTTTTGAAATTCAAATTATTCTTTTGGCGGACTAATATAACAATTTCGACATCTTGCCTCATAGCTTTCAGCAGCTGACACTAAAATTAATGGGTCATTTCATTTAGCTGGAATTCCATCAACAATTCTTTGTGTTCTGTTAGCTAAATTACCACAACTATGGCATATTGCAGTTAATTTATCAACATATTCAGCCATTGGCAATAAGCGATCAACGTTTTGGAATGGTTGAGATTTAAAATCTTTATCCAAACCTGTCACAATAACAATAATACCATTATCGGCTAATTCATTGATATAATCAACAATTTTTTCGTCTAGAAACTGTACTTCATCAATTCCCACAACATCTATTTTACGTTTTTTATTTTCACGTTCAAAAATTATCTTAATTTCTTCTGTTGATTGAATCGGAAAAGAAGGAAGCATTGAACCAGAATGCGATGAAATAGAATTAATATTGTATCTTGAATCAATACTTGGCTTAAAAGCAATTACATTATGTTTAGCATAACCATGTCTTCTCAATCTACGAATAAACTCTTCCGTTTTACCGGCAAACATACAACCTGTAATCAACTCAATTCAACCTAATTTTTTTTCATTATTATTTGTAAAAATATTTATCATTTAACCCCTTATTTTTTTACTTGATTAATTTATCAAGATCTTTAACTAAATTTTTATAATCTGATATTTTATCAAGTTCAGCACCTGATGCTAATTTATGACCTCCACCGTTATATTTAACAGCAACAGTATTAACATCATATTTACGCGATCGTAATGAAACTTTGTTAACCCCTTTTCAAACGATTACAGTTGATCAAATTTTAATCTCATCAATTCCCGCCATTGTAGATAGCGCCAATTTAACTTCGTCGTAAGTTAATTTATATGGTTTATAATCTTTTTCTTCAATTACTATAATTGCTACACCTTTTTTTGATATTTCAACTTTTGAAAATGCATAATTAGTTCACTTTCTAAGATTTAAATTTCCAACATAAAGATAATTATGAATTTCTTCTAAATCAATTCCAGAGTTAATTAGTTCAATCGCTGCTTCAAATGTGTGAACATTTGTTGCGGGAAATAAAAAACGATTAGAATCAGTCAATAAACCTTTATACAAATTTGTTGCAGCTTTACGATTGACTTTTAATTTCATATCTTTTGCCCACAAAGTTACTACTTGTGCACAAGCAATTGCAGAAACATCAACTAAGTTTTCATTTCCGTAATTATCTACAGGGATATGGTGATCAACTTTAAAAATTTCTTTAGCTAAACTAAATTTTTCGAAATCTATTCTTGATGATGTACCTGTATCGACAGTGATTACTAAAGCGCTTTTAATAAATTTATCAGTTAAATCTTTTGAGTCAATTCAAAAATCTTTATCATCATTTAATCGATCGCCCACAACAACTATCTTTTTACCTTTAAAATTTTCTTTAATAATGTGAGCCATACCCATCGCAGATCCTTGAGCATCTCAATCTGGCAATATATGTTTGGCAACAATAATATTTTTATATTCATTAATTTTTTCTACTAATTTTTTTTCAATTTTTTTATCCATAAATCTCCTTAAAATTTTTGTGTTATTGAAGTATTTTGTAAATAAATAACATATTCATTATTGACATCGAATTTACTTTTTGAATAAAAATAAATTCGATTTCCGTGCTCGGTAATTCCAAGGTGCATATTTTTATCAACAAATTTATTTGTCAACTTAATTTTAACAATTAAAGGTAACTGTTCTTTAACGTTAGGGTTTTCTTTTGTTTTAATTTCGAAAGGATTGATAAAAATTGTTCCTGCATCTTCAAATGTATGTTCGTTAAGACTTCAAAATTTCTTTTCAATTTCAATTCCGTTATCAACTTTTTTATAGGCAAATATGTTATAGTTTGTAAATCATTTATTTCTAATAACCCCTGAATTTAAATCGTATAACTTTGAAGGACTCACACTTATTAAATTACCTTTTTTATCAGGAGTATATATTTCTTTTGAAAAATCTGAAATTTCATAAAAATTGTCAGATAAGCCAATGAATGTTAATTCAGGATAATGTTCAATAATTTTTTTAAAAGTTTTGTTCAAACTATTTAAATCGTTCTTAGAAAACAAGGCAATATTTTTAGTTAAGATGATATTATCTTTTTTTAAATTAATTGCTTGAATAATTTTTAAATAAATTTCATTTAGAGACGAAATTTTAAATCCATTTTTCAAATATCAATCAAATTTAATGTCTAGTTTATTAATGATTTCATTGATTCAATCATGAGCTTGCTCAAATATTGATTCAATTTGCTTTTTATAATGACGTTTTAAAATTTTGAATTCGTTTTGTTTACCCATTTCTTCGGTGCTTGATAAAACTTTTGTGTGATATTCATGAATTAAATAAATAATTTTTTTACCAACCATAATATTTTCATGACTTAATAAATCAAAAAAGATTTCTTTTTGTTTAATTTCAAACTCTTGTCTTAAGTCACCATTAAAATTTTTTCAATTATTTAATTCATTTGTGATTTCTAATTGTTTTTGTTTATCAATTTGATTAAAAGTATGATATTTTGTAATTTCAAGACTTAACTGTTTAGAAACCCTTCTCTTGGTTTTTTTAAGTTTATAAATTAAAATGCGCAATTCACTAATCCTAATATTTATAAACTTCAATTGTTTTTTAACCATAAAATGAGTTTGGCTATATTTAAATTTTGTTAATTTTTTTTTCATTAATTTATTCGAAGAAGCTTTGACATTAAATTCACAAGTGCAAGAATTACGCAATTCATCAAAAGAATAAATTTTATCTCATAAGGATTGATAAAAAGTTAATAACAATTCTGAATTTGCTAACTCTTCTCTTAATGAGGCATTTTCATTTGCGAGAACCTTAATTTGTACGTAATAATCAGAAAAAATCTTAGTGGCTTTTTCGTTATTGATTACACTAATTTTTGAAAAATAGTCTTCAAGCAATTGAACTTCAGCTTTAGTAGTATCATTGATGAATTTAGAAATAACTAAATCAATTTTTCTTCTAATCTTCATGTCATCTAAATCATTTTCAGAATCTTTAAATGATAAATAATCATATTTTTTATCATTTGTTTTTACCCGTGCTTGTCGCACAAATTTTAAATCAAAAAAAAGACTCCCATACAAAATTCATTTTGGGGGTATCAAACGGTCTACCCATTTATCCTGGCCAATAAATTGTATTTTAGTTTTCGCAAAACCATAGCCAATTAATTCTTGATTATCAATTTGATATCTACCCTTGGCAATTTTTTCTTTACCTTGTAAAACTCTTTTAACAAATCTATTTTGAATTTTATCAGAAACAAAAATGTCTGTAAATTTAGAATTAGGTGCTTTTAAATCAATTGATTTTAAAGGAGCTTTTTTATTCATGAAAGTAATTTTATTTAGTTTATAACTCATAAAAACTCTCCTAGTCTTTAATATATATTTTAAAGCATTTTTAACAAAAAGAAAAAGGACCTAAGTCCTTTTAAATTAAGTAAGTTGAACTATTTTTTGTTTTTAGCATTTGCTGCTTTTTGTTCAGCTGATGCTTTTTCAACGTTAGCTTTGATTTCATCTTTTCTTGCGAATTTAGATTTAAATTGTTCAACACGACCTTGATTGTTTGCAAATTGTTGATTCCCAGTATAAAAATGGTGACAATTTGAGCAAACATCAATTCTAACTTCTTCCCCTTTTACAGTTCCACAAGCGAATTCATTACCACATGTTGTACATACAAATTTAGCTTCGTTGAAGTATTTTGGATGAATATCTTTTTTTGGCATAGACTTGATCTCCTTTACTATGTTTTATTTAGATACTTTGTCAGTACAATATTAATTGTATAGTAAAACCTAATTTATTTTACTAAATATTACACATTATTTAGTCGTTAATTTTGTAGTTTGGAGCTGATTTATCAATTTTGACATCATGAGGATGAGATTCAATTAATCCTGCTGCTGTTATTTTGATAAATTTACCTTCTTTTCTTAAAGTTTCAATATCAGCACATCCAGTATAACCCATTCCTGATCTTAGTCCTCCAAGTAATTGAAAAACAATTTCACTAACAGGTCCTTTAGCGGGAACAATCGATTCAATTCCTTCAGGAACTAATTTTTTATTACCCTTTTGAAAATAACGATCAGCACTGCCTCGTTCCATTGCGGCCATTGATCCCATTCCTACATAGCGTTTAAACTCTTGACCATTTAAAGCAATCACATCTCCTGGAGTTTCATCAGTTCCTGCAAAAATTGAACCTAACATAACAACGTTTGCTCCTGCTCCGATTGCTTTAACGATATCTCCAGAATATTTAATTCCTCCATCTGCAATAAAAGGAATCTTATTTTGCTCGCAATAACGATAAACATTAGAAATAGCAGTTATTTGAGGAACTCCAATACCTGCAACAACTCGTGTGGTACAAATTGAACCAGGTCCAATTCCAACTTTTAAACAGTTGGCACCTGCTTTTACTAAATCTTTAGCTGCTGCTTCAGTTGCAATATTCCCTGCAACAATTTGTAATGTTGAGAATTGTTCTCTAATTTTTTTAATTGTTTCAATAATACCTTTTGAATGACCATGAGCAGAATCTAAAACAATAAAATCCACTTCAGCCTCAACCAATTTTTCAACTCTGTGAATAGTATCGGCGCTAGTTGAAACAGCTGCACCAACAAGTAGTCTACCTTGATTATCTAAAACTGGTTCAAAATCTAAAACTTTTTTAATTTTGGCTAACTTAACTTTTTTAACTTCTTTAATCTGTGAATCAATTGATAGGTTCTTATGAATGACTCCAACTCCACCAATTGTTGCTAATGCAATTGCCATTTTTGATTCTGTAACAGTATCCATAGCTGCACTAATTAAAGGAATATTCAAATTGATAGTATTAGTTAATTTCGTTTTTAAATTAACTTCATTTGGTAAAATTTCACTTTTAGCTGGCACTAATAAAACATCATCAAAAGTTAAACCATCACCAATTAATTTTCCGTTCAAATTATCACTATTCATATTTACTACTCCCATTCTATTGTTCCTGGTGGTTTAGAAGTTATATCATAAACAACTCGGTTAACACCTTTTACTTCATTAATAATTTTATTGACTACTGAATCCAAAAATTCTCATGGTAAATGTGATGATGTTGCTGTCATAAAATCAATAGTATTAACAGCTCTTAATCCAACCACAAATTCATAAGTACGATTATCACCCATAACCCCCACTGTTTTAATCGGGAGTAAAACAACATGTGCTTGTGATACTTTATTATATAAGTTATTTTCTCTTAAGGCATTGATAAAAATAGCATCAGCTTTACGTAAAATATCACATTTTTCTTTTGTAACTTCACCAATAACTCTAATTCCAAGACCTGGCCCTGGGAAAGGATGGCGATCAATCATCAATGAAGGAATTCCCAATTCACGCCCAACATTTCTAACTTCGTCTTTAAATAAATCCCTAAGTGGTTCTAAAAGTTCGAAGCCAAGATCCTCCGGTAATCCCCCAACATTGTGGTGTGATTTAATAGTTTTGGATACATGTCCTTCTTTTGAAGATTCAATAACATCAGGATAAATTGTTCCTTGCGCCAATCACTTGGCATCACCGGATAATTTGCGAGCCTCTTCTGTAAAGACATCAATAAATAATTTTCCAATTAGTTTACGTTTTGTTTCTGGTTCTTCAATACCTTTTAATGCTTTATAAAACTTAGCAGAAGCATCAACCATTTTGATCTTCATATCAAAATTTTTTGTATAAGTTTCCATAACTTGTAAACCTTCATTTTGTCTTAACAAACCTGTGTCAACAAAAATACAAATCAATTGTTTACCAATCGCTTTAGAAATTAGCGTTGCTGCAACAGAAGAATCTACTCCTCCTGACAATCCTAAAATCACTTTGTCATTACCTACTTTATTTTTAATTTCAGCAATGGCACTATCAATAAATTTGTTAATGTATCAATCTTTTTGTGCTTGAACAATATCAAAAACAAAGTTTTTAATCATTTGTTCACCAAATTCACTGTGAGTAGTTTCAGCATGAAATTGAATTCCGTAAATTTCAAATTCATTATGCTTTATTGCTGCTACTGAATTATCTGAGTGAGCTGTTTGAATATAATTTTTAGGCAAGACACTGATATGATCAGCGTGACTCATTCAAACTAATTTACCATCAGGAACATTTTTAAATAGTTTATTTGAAGGGACATCTAAAAATAATTGAGCCTTTCCAAATTCTTGTTTGGCAGCTGGTTCAACTTTACCGTTATGTAAATGAGTTATTAATTGTAATCCATAACAAATTCCTAAAACAGGAATTTGTCCATCCAAAAGATTAGGGTCAATTGTATAATTTTCTTCTTCGTAAACAGAGGCTGGTCCTCCCGATAGAATAATCCCTTTTAAATTCGGGTATTTTGCTTGTAATTCTGCTTTAGTGTGATGAAACCCAATCACTTCTGCTAAAACGTTCATTTCTCTAATTCGACGAGCTAAAAGTTGGGTGTATTGACTCCCAAAATCTAAAATGACGATTTGTGTTTGTTTCATTGAGACCTTTCTCAACTTGTATATAATTAAAACTATAGCAAAAAAACTTTTTAAAAGCATTTTCACTTATAGAACTAACATGGGTGTTAGTGTAGAGACGCCAGCCCAATATGCTGGTTTATACAAGTTTTTTATTTAATTATCATAATTTTAAACTATTTAAGGAACAATACAAGATGCTCAAAAAATAAAAAAACCGCAAAGCGGTTTTTTAAATTAAATATTAATTTGCTTTACCTTGACAACCAAATCATGAAGTTAATTCTAAGAATGTATCTTTCAATGCTTGAGTTCCTGGAGCCAATAATTTACGAGGATCAAAGCCTTTTTTAACATCATCTAAATCTTTTTTAGCTTCAACGTATGCTCTTGTTGCATCACGGAAAGCTAATTGTAATTCAGTGTTAACATTAATTTTTGAAATTCCTAATGAAATAGCTTTCATAACTTGTTCTTTAGGAATTCCTGATCCACCGTGTAATACCATCGGCATTTTAGCAGCGTTTTGTAATACTTCTAAAGTTTCAAATGATAATGATTTTCATCATTCTGGGTATTTTCCATGAATGTTACCGATTCCTGCAGCTAACATGTCGATTCCTAAATCTGCAAATTCAGCAGCTTCTTTAGGATCACCCAATTCACCTGCTCCAACTACTCCGTCTTCTTCTCCACCAACTGAACCAATTTCAGCTTCAACTGAAACTTCATGTTGAGCAGCAAAAGCAACAACTTCTTTAGTTTTTGCTAAGTTTTCTTCATATGGTAAATGTGAACCATCAAACATAATTGATGAGTATCCTGCTAAAATGCATTCTTTAGCAACTTCAACTGATTGTCCATGGTCTAAGTGTAATGCTACGGGTACAGTAATGTTTAATGAATCTAATAATCCGTTAACCATTCCTACAACCACTTTAACACCACCCATGTATTTAATTGCACCTTCTGATGTCCCTAAAATAACTGGTGTTTTTGAAGCTTGAGCTGCTTCTAAGATTGATTTAGTTCATTCTAAGTTATTAATGTTAAAATGCCCAATTGCATATTTGTTTTTGTATGCTTCTTGAATCATCGCTTTAGCATTAACTAATTTGTTGTGATAAATTCTAGTCATATTTTCTCCCCTAATAATACTTTTAAATTATATCTCAAAAAGCAAAATAGTTCGCCGTAAAGGGAGAACTATTTTTTCGATGATCATTTGAATGTAAATGATGTAACAACAAAGAAACTAATTATAATTCCAATCGAGATAAGAATTGGCACTCAAACCTCGTGGAATGATTGCAATCCAACAGAATTTTGTGCATATAGCAATGGATAAACAGCATATTTATGTGGAAGAATAAATGATATTATTCTTGTAACAACTTGCCCTTCAATGATTGCTGGAGGTAACATGATTCCCGACATAAAAATCGAAAAGAAATAAAGCATCATAATAACACCTTGCGCTGCCCCATCGCTTGACATAATTCCTCCAATAAATGAAGAAATTGCAATTGATGTAAAAATTGTTAAAACAATCCCGACAATAAATAGTCCTCAATCTAAACTAGATAAAACGTCTAAAAAATCTTTTTGACCAATGATTAATGCTACTAGCATTTCAACTATGACTCCCGAAAGCCCAATAATGAAATAAACAAACCATAAAGCTAGTAAAAATAAACTTTTAGAAATACCGGTTATTTCAACCCTTTTTAAAAGTACAGAATTTTTTCATTCAATAATCGCTGGAGTTAATGAGGTTAAAATCGTTAGAGCTGGTAATACGGAATAAGGTAGTAAAATTTTTGCTTGGTTAATCCCGCTAGAATCTGGGGCAAAATCCAAAACAAAATAAAATAAAATCATAAAGAATGTTGGTACCACATACATGAACAATGGTCCACGTGGATTTCTAACGAAAGATTTAAACACTAATAGAAAAACATTGTTGAAAGCACGAGTGTTTTGTTTTAATTTGAAATCTGTTTTCATTAAATTAAACCTCCTGCAAAATATAAGTCCATCGCTTTTCTGACTGAACCATATTTATTAACCACTTCTTTAACAGGTTGATCAAATCCGACAAGACCTTTGTGGATGATAATCATTCTTTCACATAATAACTCTACTTCTTCAGGACTATGTGAAACTAATATCAATGTTTGATTTGTGTTTGCGGTATTAGTTTTATAAAATTCAATAATTTTAAATTGCAATAACATATCTAAACCAGTTGTTAATTCGTCAAGAATCACAATTTTAGGGTTATTTAAAACTGAAATCATAGCATTAAATCTTTGTTTTTGTCCACCAGATAAACGATTTAAATGTCTTTTTCTAAATTCATCAATTTCAAAAACAGAATTTAATTTTTTTTCTCATTCATCGGTGAAGTTAGGAAACATTGCTTTATAGAATTGAATCATGTCATTAGCACTAATCCCTGCAGGTCATTCACCATTTTGAAATTGAATACCAATTTCTTTTTTCAAATTTCCAGGAATGTCAATTTGAATATCACCTGATGTTTGTTTAGAAGTTTGGGCGATGATTTCAACAAGTGTTGTTTTACCAGCACCATTACCACCCAAGATAGCAATTCTTTCACCTTCTTTAATTTCTAAATTAATTCCTTTAAGAACTTCTTTTTTACCAAAAGATTTTTTTAAATCTTTGATTTGAATTATTGTTTTCATTTGACCCCCGTTTCGATAAATCAATTATACAAAAAGAGCATAAAATATGCTCTTTTTAAATTATTTATTTTTTATAACCGCTTCAACAAATCCTTTAAATAAAGGATTAGGCTTGTTTGGTCTTGAAGTAAATTCTGGATGATATTGAGCTGCGATAAAAAATTTATTTTTTGGCAGTTCAATAATTTCAACAAGATTCTTTTCAACATAAATTCCTGAAAAAACAACTCCAGCTTCTTTTTCCATACGCTCACGATAAATGTTATTAAATTCATAGCGGTGTCTGTGACGCTCTCAAATTTCTTTATCCCCATATAACTTAGATGCTAATGTTTTAGGTTTTAATGTTGTTTTCATTTTCCCTAATCTTAAAGTACCACCAATATTATTTTTATCAATTCCTTTAATAAAATCAATAATTGGATCTTTAGTATTTTTATCAAACTCTGTGGAATTTGCTGTTTTCAATCCTAAAATGTTTCTTGCTAATTCAATAGTTGCGATTTGCATTCCTAAACAAATACCTAAATAAGGTACATCGTTTTCTCTAGCATATTTGGCAGCCAACATCATACCTTCAACACCACGCTCTCCAAAACCACCAGGAACCAAAATTCCTTTAGCATTTTTTAAAATTGTTTTGTAGTTTTTGTCATTAACAAGTGATGCATCAACTCAATTAATTTTTAATTTACGTTTAGCTTGATATCCCGCAATTTTCAAAGATTCAACAACCGAAAGATAGGCATCAGGCATTTCGGTATATTTACCAACAAATGTTACTTCAAAATCAACTTTTGAATCGTTGATATTTTGAATAAATTTATTTCATTCACTCATTTCAACTGGTTTTGCTTTTTTTAATTTAAGTTGTTCGATGACAATTTTATGAAGATCTTGTTTTTGCATAGCCACAGGTACTTTATAAATTGAATCAGTATCTATTGCATCGATAACGTTTTGGTGAGGGACATTACAAAATGCCGAAATTTTTCTCTTGATTTCATCACCAGTTGGTTTGTCACTTCGAGTCACAATAATATCTGGTTGAATTCCTAAACTTAGCATCTCTTTTACTGAATGTTGAATAGGTTTGGTTTTATATTCTTTTGAAGCTTCAATATAAGGAACTAATCCAACGTGTAAGAAAAGTACATTTTCTTTCCCTTTTTCCATTCTGATTTGTCTTAGTGCTTCAAAAAAAGGTAAAGATTCAATATCTCCAACAGTTCCACCAATTTCAGTAATTACAACATCTATTTTTTTATCTTCACCAGCCATATAAACTTTATTTTTAATATGATCTGTAATATGCGGAATAACTTGGACAGTTTTGCCGCCTCAATCTCCACGACGTTCTGCTTCTAAAACGTCTAAATAAATTCTTCCTGAAGAAGTTGAAGATTTTTTAGAAAGATTGACATCAATAAATCTTTCATAATGACCTAAATCTAAATCAGTTTCTCCTCCATCATCAGTTACATAAACTTCACCATGTTGATACGGAGACATTGTTCCTGGATCCACATTTAAATAAGGATCAAATTTTTGCATAAAAACATTTAATCCTGAATTTTTTAATAATCTCCCAAGTGAAGATCCAGTAATTCCTTTACCTAGACCAGATACAACTCCACCTGTAACAAAAACATACTTTGCCATCGTTCCCTCTTTTCTAAAATAAAAATAGTCGTTAAAACAAACGTTTTAAACGGCTAATTAGTTGTCATCTGAAAATTTATCACTTATTTCTTCAATTTCTTCGTCTTCTTCGTCTTCTTCGATTTCTTCATCATCATTTTCAAGGTCTTCTTCAATTATGTCAGTGATCTCTTCTTCAGATTCTTCGATTTCTTCAACTTCAACCTTTTTCTTAACTGGTTCAAAAATTAAATTTGCATATTGTTTTTTAACATCTTCGAATTTTAGATTTCCCTTTAACGCTCAAGAACCATCTGGAGTTAAAGAAAATCTATTATCTAAGACTAAGCTGCTATAAAGACTTGCTAATGCAGTATCCTTTTGGTTTGATTCTATTTTGTTTTGTTTCAAAACAGCTTTAGAAATATCTTCAAATTTTGCTTTATTTTTTTTAGCTTTTAAAAATTCATAAGCTGCATTAATATTGGACAATTTTGCCATCAATAATTCTCCTTTTTTTACAACAAATAGATATTACACTAAATCTTTGGGAAATAAATAATTTTCTTCAACATTAGTTTTGTTAATTGTTTTCATAGAGTTGGCAAACATTGATAATTTTGATAACGGTTTTACAATCCCTTTTTCTTCTATTCAAATGGTCTCATCTTTACCATCAATCATTCCATCAACATAAACTGTTAATTTTTTAGAATGAGTTTTTAATAGATAATATTTTTCATTTAAATTTTTCTTTGCTATCGCTTCTTTAACTTCTTTAATCCTTATTTCGCTTTCTTTATAGATTGCAAAATATTTACGATTAATCAAACGATTAGAAAAATCTGCTAAAACCAAATCTGATTCATCTACACAAATTTTAAACATTTCTGCCATTTTGTAATCATCATACATTAAATAGTTTTGAACTTTTATAATTCCTTTATCAAGAATCGGTTGTAAATTTAAAATTAAATTTTTATTCTTAAATTCAAATCCAGAATTATATAATTCTTCAATTCTTTTAAATCAAGAAACAAACATTGCATCAAAAAGAATCGACATTTTATGATTGTAAACTTGTTGATACATATGATATCTACCCAATAAATAAGATTCAATTGCGTTAATAGATTTGTAAGGAAAAACAATTTTATTCTCAATTATCTTAATATGTCTAACTATTCAGTTAATATCCAAGGCAGCATAATCAACACCACAATTGTATGAGTCGCGCATTAAGTAATCAAGTCTATCAGCATCAAGTTGAGATGAAACTAATAAATTAATAATTTTATTTTTATATGTACCACGAATAATATCACAAACATTTTTTGGATTAATGTCATATTTTTTAAGTATTGGATAAATATTTCCGTGTTTGTTAGAAATGATATCAATCGTGTATTGTTCATGTGATTGTGTAGTGATTTTTTCAAAAGTATGAGAAAAAGGGCCATGACCAAGATCGTGCATTAAACCAGCTAGTTTAACCAAAACTTTGTCTTTTTCACTAACATGTTTTGTAAACTCAATCGAATCAACGAAAATGCCAACAATATGATAGACACCAATGGAATGAGAAAATCTTGTATGAGTTGCACTAGGGTATGCAATGGTTGAACCACCAAGTTGTAAAATTCTTCTTAGTCTTTGAAATTCAGGTGTATCAATAATTTCTAAATAAATTGGATTGTCAAAAATAATATCTCCGTGAACACTATCTCTAATTACTTTTTCGTACATAAATAACGTTACCTCTTTACTTGTATATTATATTTAAAAGAAAAGGATTTTTCTTTTACTTAACCAATGTTTTTTAAGACTTTGTCTTTACCTAACAAATAAATCACATCTACCAGTGAAGGTCCATGTTGTGATTTTGAACTAAAAATCCTAATAGGCATAAATAATTCTTTACCTTTAGCTCCGGTTTCTGCTCCGGTTTCTTTAATTGCGGATTTAATATTTTCAATAGTTCAGGAATCCATTGTTGATATTTTATCTTTAAATGTCTTGATTAAATAAGAATGATCAGCAAGTTCTAATAGTTGTATTTTAGTTTCTTCATCAATTTCAATATCGTTAAAAAATAAATCTAAATGATCATTAATTTGAATTCCAAATTCTAGTTCTTTTTTGAAAAGTAATAAAACTTGGTTAATTCATTCAGCACTTTTAGAATTTAAATTAAAACGTTTTTCATCAATAAATTTTTTTATAAAACCCAAATACTCTTCATCCGCTAATTTCTTCATATATTGTGAATTGATTCAAGTCATCTTGACCATATCAAATGTTGAAGGTGCTTTTGTAAAACGTTTTTCATCAAACATTTCTATCAATTCTTTTTTAGAAAGTATTTCTTTTTCACCAACAGGAGATCAACCCAGCAAGGCAATGTAATTAAAAATTGCTTCTGGTAAGTATCCTTTATTTTTGTATTCTTCAATAAAAAATAATGCATTACCACTTCGCTTTGATAACTTTTTTCCTGTTGAATCAACAATTAATGTTAAGTGACAAAATAAAGGATAACTTCAATTAAATGCGTCATAAATCATCATTTGTCTAGGAGTATTAGAAATATGTTCTTCACCACGAACTACATGTGTAATTTCCATGTCATGATCATCAATCACTACTGCAAAATTATATGTTGCAATTCCATTTGATTTTAAAATTACAAAATCACCAAGTTCTTTGGAATCAAAAGAAACCTCACCACGAACTAAATCCTTAATTGTATATACTTCATTTTTAGGAACTTTAAAACGAATTGAAAATTTTTTTCCCTCTGACTCTAATTTTGAAATTTGTTCTAATGATAAATTTAAACATTTTTGATTATACTTTGTAGCAACTATCCCTAAATTTGTTTGTTTTTCATAATCTGCTTCTAATTCTTCGTTCGTACAAAAACATTTGTACGCAGCTTTTTTTTCAACTAAATCAAAAGCAATTTGTTTGTATTGAGCAAATTTTTGAGATTGCATATATTGACCATATTTATTATTGCCAGGTTTTAAAAATGATTCATCCGCAATTATTCCTAATCATTCTAAATTTGCGAATTGTGATTCAATTGCTCCTTCGACATTTCTTTCTAAATCAGTATCTTCGATACGAACAATAAAATCACCATTATAATGTTTAGCAAATAAATAATCCATTAAAGCTGTTCTTGTATTTCCGATGTGCAAAAATCCTGTAGGGCTTGGTGCATATCTTAATCTAAATTTGCTCATATATATCTCCTTATAAACTCATAATATATCTTACCTTTTTTGTCTTAAAAAGATAATTAATATTTAGGTATGATATTAAAATGAGTGTATACAATGACTATTAAAACTTGTTAAATTTGCTTTTAAAAATAAAAATTTGTATTTTTTTTAAAATTAAAGGTGTTATAAACAATAAATAGAAAGAGGTCAATAGATGAAAATATTAGTACTTTTAGAATCACCATCAAAAATTGTCAAGATCCAACACTTCTTAGAAGAAGCTTTTCCTGAAAACGAATATACAGTATTAGCAAGTGGTGGACACATTAATAGAATTGCGGATAAAGGAACTTGAGGTTTGGGTATTGATCTTGAAACTATGACTCCAGATTTTGCTTTAGATAGAACTAAGTCTAAAAATATTACCGCCATTAAAAAAGCAGGTAAGGCTGCTGACTTAATTGTTTTAGCATCAGATCCAGATCGCGAAGGAGAAGCTATTTCATATCATTTAGCTAATCTTTTTGAACAGGACCCTAACAAAATTAAAAGAGCAACGTTTAATGAAATAACAAAAGAAGCTGTTATTGATGCATTTAATAATTTAAGAGATTTAGATCAAGATTTAATAAATGCTCAAGTCACAAGACAAATGCTAGATAAAATAATTGGTTATCTTGTTTCTAAATCATTGCAAAAAACAACAGGTTTAATGAGTGCTGGACGAGTACAAACACCAGCTTTAAATATTTTGGTAACCAGAGACAAACTTATTAAACAATTTAAAGAAGTTAAATATCAAAAAATTAGTGTTGTTGATAAAAAAAACAATATCTTGTTAACTTTGAACAAAGGTTTAGATAAAAAAGTTGTTAATACCGAAAAAACTGGCTACATAACCAGCTCTCAAGCTCAAGAAATCATTAATACATTAGATACCAATTATCAATGTGTTGAATATAAGGGAAATGAATTTGAAACTAGAAGTTTTAAACCCTACTCTACTGCTAGCCTTTTACAGGATGGTTTTTCAAAATTAAGATTAAGCGCTTCCCAAATTTCAATAGCAGCGCAAAAACTATATGAAAATGGATTAGTAACTTATATTCGTACAGATTCAAATCGTTACTCAGAAGCTTTTGTTAAAGATGCAAAGAATTACATTAATACAAATTTTGAAAACAATTTATTTAAAGATATCGTGATTGTTAAAAAAGATGCAAATGCTCAAGATGCTCATGAATCGATTAGACCGACTGATTTAAAAGCAACTCCAGAGCAAATTCAAATTGAGGATGAAACTCAAAAACGTTTGTACTCTTTAATATGATGAAATACTGTTAAATCTTTAATGCGTGGACCAAGTGGAATTAATCACCGTTGAACTTTAATGAATAATAATTATGAATTCAAACAATCTTGACAAGAAGTTAAAGATTTAGGTTACCAAGGAATTAAAAAAGATAATTTGGATGAAAATGTGGAAATGGATGATAATGAAGAAGTGATTGAACAAGTTACTGATTCAGCTCCTAAAGGTTTTACTTTTAATGATAAATTTTCAGTAGAAATTAGTAAAGACAAAATTATCAATGAAGATGCTAAAACAATGCCACCAAAAATGTTTAACCAAGCTTCTTTAATTAAAGAATTAAAAAATTTAGGAATTGGAAGACCTTCAACATATAACCCTACTCTATCTACTTTAAAGGAACGTGAATATACAATTTATCATAAGGGTAAAGCTATTGAAGTAACTGATAAAGGTTACACAGCAAATGATTACTTATACCAAGGTTTCCCACATTTATTTGATTTAGGTTACACAGCACAAATGGAAACAAAACTAGATGAAATTGCAAATGGTAAAGACAATGGTAAAGACTGACTAAAAGAAATTTATAGTGAATTAAACGAAAAAGTAAAAGTAGAAAATGAAAAAGCAAAAACTAGTGATTTGCCTTGTCCAAGATGTAAAATAGGAACACTAGTGTTTATAAAATCAAAATTCGGTCGTGGACGTGGTTGTTCTAACTTCACAACTACTGGTTGTGGATATCGTGAATATGAACAACCAGATGGTAGCTGAAAAGAATATTTAGAACCAACACCTGAAGAAAAAGCTGCCAGAGCTGAAGCAAGAAAGAAATTTTTAGAAGATCGTAAAAAAGCTTTTGAAGAAAGAAAAAATAAGAAAACAAAAAAAGAGCAATAAGCTCTTTTTTTTGTTATGTTAATTTTAAAGTGGTAAATCTTTGTTTTTAAAGACATATATCGAACCAATATATAAACATACACTCAAACCAAATAAAGCAAGTGATTGTGGCAATCATGTAAGAACATCTGAAGCATTAATGTTTGGCACATCCATTAAAGAAATTAATGACAAGTACTTGATTCACTCAAAACTTGTGAATAACTGTGCTCCTGTGCCTCCCAAAAAGTTAAAAACAATAAATAATAATGTTAATCCTCCAGTTATTGATAGTGATAGCGATGACTTGTTAAAATATGTAGAAACAAAGAATGCAATTGCTGACAATGATATTAATAAACCTAAAAAGTTTAAACAAATTAGTGTTCAGTTAAGCATTGTTATATCTGTTTCATAAATAGAAAACGCAATAACCCCAGTTATATACAATACAAAAACATGAGCAATAACTGATAAAATAAAGAAATTCATTTTACTAATTATAATTTGTGTTCTTGATAGTGGTGAAGACAATAAATAAGCCATATGACCTTTTTCAACTTCTCCAGTTATTAATTTATTTCCAATAACAGCTATAAAAATCATCGGAAACATCGTTGCTAAAATACTAAAGAATGAAACTTGTATAAATTGCTGCATACTAGGGATTCTATCTGATGCATGTCCTGTAATAATTACCGATAATAAACAACCAAACGATAAAGCAGTTAAGGCAACTCAAAGAATTCAACTTTCTTTAACTGAACTTTTAATAATTTCTTTATTAAACATTTTTAATTCCTCCTTGTTTTTCTTCTTTTTTGTAAAAGTCTAAAAAATACTCCTCTAAAGAAAACGGAATTTCATTAAAATCTTTAATATTAAATTTTTTTAATTTTTCAAAGAAATCATCAACTTGATCATACGGAATTTTATATAAATGTTTAGTTTTTGAATTTTTATATAAATATTCCTTGAGGACTTTGCTGTCTACAAACTCAATTTCATATTTACGATCACTTTTTAATTTCAATTTATTCATTTCTACATCGGAAATAATTCTGCCTGATTTAATAATGGCAACTTTGTCACAAGTTTTTTCGATTTCAGCAAAAATATGTGAACTCATTAAAACTGTTGTTCCAGCAGCTTTTTCTTTTAAAATCAAGCTAATAAATTTTTCTTGCATTAATGGGTCTAATCCATTGGTGGGTTCATCTAAAACCAATAACTTGGGTTTGTGCATAAACGCAATCACAAGACCAACTTTTTGCTTCATCCCCTTAGACATTTTTTTAATTTTTACATTAGGATCAAACTCTCAATAATTAATTAATTCTTCGACATAATCTCAATTAGTTTGTTCTCTTAAATTAAAAATCATTTTAATAAAATCTATTCCCGAATTATATTCAGGAAAAGCAATTTCTCCCGGTAAATACCCTAAATCATTTTGAATTAAATTTGATTCTAATCAAGCATCTTTACCAAAGATATGAGCAGAACCAGCTTGGGGTTTAAGGTAACCCATAATATGTCTAATTGTTGTTGATTTACCAGATCCATTAGGACCTAAATAACCATAAACTTCTCCGGCTTTAACTTCAATATTAATATCAAAAATCCCGTAACCAGTTTTGAATTTTTTTGTTAAATTTTTTATTTCTATAACTTTCATAATTTACCTTTCTTTTTATAATTAATACTTAAAAAAGAAAGAGCTGGTTTGTACGCAAATTTATCTGATTTTAAAATTTCAAAAATGTTCTTTTTAGAAATCAAAAAGACATTAACTAAATAATTGTTTATGAAAATAATTTTTGAAATTAATAGTTGCAAAAAAATTCTTTTTAAAATAGTTTTAAAACTTTTGCTAATTGTCAAAATATGAAATTTTTTAATAATTTTTTTGAAACTATTTTTGTAATAAAAGATTAAGATGTTGTTGATGTTTTTGTCCATTAAATAAACCAAAAATATAAAACCACAAATAAGCATGGCCACAAATAAGTTCGACACTGGAGAAACTACGTTTTTGGTGTGTGACATGCTTGGTGCAAAAAGTGACATTGCACAAATAATTAAAAGAATTGAACCAATAAAAAAATGAATTGAATTAAAAAAATGTACAGTTTTTCCGTGATTATTCATTTTGTTTTTAAAAGATAAATATACAGAATAAATCATAAAATTTAATCAAAAAAATCAAACCAATGAAAAATTAATAAAATAATGATTTTCATAACTTTTACCTTGTGCTCAAACAACCATTAATAAATTAGGAACAAATAAGAGAAAAAAAATATAATTTAATAAATACATTTTTTTATTCATAAAATCACCCTGACTCTTTAAAGTGATTTTACTACATTATTTAATTAAAAAAGCGAAAAAACCTATATAAAGAGTGTTAGTTATATTTAAAAAAGCGAGTAATATTACTCGCTTTTTTAAATATAAAATTTGGAAACACAGAATCCACAACCCATAATCTTGAAATCGAAATTTTTAATTTTGAACAAGGGTGCATTAATGTATTTTTTACAATAACGCGAAACCACAGCATAAACTGGTTTAAAGCATAATAGTGCAATCATAAAGTTTCCTACACCATGAATTAAATCAAAGACCAAGCCTTTAATTCAATAAGCAATCATCGTTGATTGATCATACAATAAATATTTAATTCCAGCATCAATAGCTCCAAATAAAAAGCCGAAAATAGTGTTAACTGCAATCACCAAAACTCAAGCGTATTCGGCATATTTTTTAAAGAGAGAAAAACTCAAAGTAAGTAGTGGCCATACAATAATATACAAAATAACTCAGTCACCAAAACCATAAGTTAAAGCTTCTAAAAGAACAAAAATTAAAGCTATAGTCATTGACATATAGCGATGCATACATAATCCAGCAATTGATAACATCAATGTCACTAATTCAACATTAGGAATTGATGCTAACGCTACTTGTAATGCGTAAACTAAAGCGGCATAAACGCCAATAAAAGTTATTTTTAAGGTAATTAATAACGACTTTCTCATGACGCCTCGCTTTCTTTTTAATTATTATAATTTAACTGCTCAAAATGTAAATTCATTATATCCTGGTTGTAAATAAAGATACGAAACCCCAACTGGAGAAGAATATTTAATTCCGTTTTGATCTTGTTCAGCATTTTTTAAACACTCTTCATCAGTTGAACTAGAAACACTTCATCAACCTTTATCAATTTTGGCATTTAAAATATTTTCAACATATATACCATATTGACTTGGTGGAGAAAGTTTAAAAATATTTGTTTGTTTTTGAAGTCAATCACCTAAAGTTAAACCTAAAAAATTTTTCAATTTTTCGTCTTTATAGTGATAACTCAATGCTGGTTTAACATCTTCAATAAAATCGTTATCTTCTGCACTATTTGGCGCTACTTTAACATTAATTTCTAAGCTGATTTGATCTAATCTTGAAATAATTTTTCTAGTACTATTTAATTTGTCATTTAAAACAAATAACCAAATAAAAGTTCCGATAACTAAAGCTGTTAAAGTTGCTGACAAAATTGTTAATCATTTAATTTTTCAATTTTGATTAGTTAATTTATCTGCTTCAGTTTTTTCATTATTATTTTTTTGTTTTGAATTAATCATTTTAACCTCTCTCTAAAAAAGACTTCGCTCTAAAGAAGTCTTTTTAAATTTTTATTAATTTTCTTTTTTATAAACCACATTTAACTTGGGCATTGCAATTGTTGCAAGTAACACAACCACCTGAATCAATTAGAGTTCCTAATTCACAAACAGGACAAGTATCACCAATTTCACTTCCGATATTTTTTGGAGTTTCGGAAATAGTGTGTTCTTGTAAACCTACTCCTTTTTTAGTAAATTCTTCTTCAAATAAGTTTTCTTCTTTTTCTAAAGAAAGGACTTGAGTATCACGGGAACCGTCAACATAAACTGTTCCACCTTTTGCTCCGTTTTTATACAGGTATGAATAAATTTCTTCAACTTGAGAAACTGTATAACCTTTTGGAGCATTAACAGTTTTTGAAATTGATGAATCAACTCATCTTTGAATAATACATTGAACATCAGCATGCTCTGTTGGGCTTAACGACATGGCATTAACAAACATATTTGGCAATTGTTTATTAATGAATTCTGGATTGTAATTTAATCATTGCTCAACAATTGGTGCTTTTACTTCCATAAATTTACCTAATCTTCCACTTCTAAAGTAAGTGAATGCGAAGTATGGTTCTAATCCTGTTGAGCATCCAACCATTGTTCCCGTTGAACCTGTTGGGGCCACTGTAATTAGATGGGAATTTCTTAAACCAAACTCTACAATACCATCTTGAATATGTTTTGGCATTGATTTCATAAATCCTGATTGAATAAATTTTTGGCGATCAACCAAGAATGGGAATACACCTTTTTCTTTTGCCAAAGCAATTGATGTTTCATAAGCGGTTACTGTAATAGTTTTAAATACTTCATCAACAATTTTATTGCCTTCTTGACTTCCGTATTTAACACCAGCTCAAATCAGCATGTCATGTAATCCCATAACACCTAATCCGATTCTTCTTTCTCCTAATGCTTGTTTTTTATTTTGTTCTAGGAAATATGGAGTCGCATCAATAATATTATCTTGCATTCTTACCGCTGTCTTAACAGTTTCTTTAAGTTTATTAAACAAAATTTCTTTTGTTGATTTGTTTACAAAATTAGAAAGATTGATAGCTCCTAAATTACATACTGAATAAGGCGCCAATGGTTGTTCACCACAAGGGTTTGTACATACAACTTTTTGTCCATAACCTTGAGCATTTGTCATTTTGTTAGCTCTGTCCAAGAAGAAAATGCCTGGTTCAGCTGAGTAAGTTGCACAAAAATTAATTAATTTATATAACTCACGAGCTGAAATTTTAGAATGTTTTTTAACAGGATATCCTAACGCTTCTCATTCAAAGACATTTCCAATTTCATGTCACTTTTCATCATAAAATTTCTTTTGCTCTGGAGTGAAATTTAAATTATCTGGAAACATAAATTCTCACTCTAAGTTATTTTCAACTGCTTCCATAAATTTATCAGAAATTGCAATCGAAATATTGGCCCCAGTTAAAAATTTTGAATCAACTACTTCATAAGTTCCTCCAGAATATAATTTTTTCTCAATGTCTTTAATAAATTTCTCATCGAAGTTTTGTTTATGTTGAATAATATTTTCATAAACATTTCTTTCATTAGCATCAAAAGGTTTAAAAGTAATTTTTTTATTCACTTCATTTAAAATTAATTCTGATCTAAAGTTTTGTTTAATGAACTGTAATGAATTAACATTTTGCATTTTCGAAATAATAAATTCAATTACATCAGGGTGTCAATCGGCTAACATGATCATTTGCGCTCCACGTCTTGAACCACCTTGTTCAATCAAGTGTGTTAGTTGCGAAAGGTCATTTAATCAAGAAACAGCTCCTGATGATGAACCCCCAACACTTAGAGCCGGAGATCCTTTTGGTCTTAAAGTTGAACCGTTGGTTCCAACCCCTCCTCCTCTTGACATAATTTCGGCAGCTTCTTCACGATGTTTTGCAATTCCTTCACGTGAATCTTTTGGCATTGGCATTACGTAACAATTAAAGTAAGTAACTTCTTTATTTGAACCAGCTCCATACAAAACACGACCTGCTGGCACAAAGTTTAATTCCATAAGTTCATGAACAAAAGCATTAATTATCTCATTGCTTTCACCTGTTCCCAAATGAGAACCTACACGTTTAGCAATTTGTTCATAATAAAGTTCTATTGGTTTTGAAAGAGTTTGTTTATTTTTCAAAATTAAATTTGGAACATTTTTATCTGCTTTTAAATCATCTGAAATATTATTTAAATATTGGTCTTCAACATCAATTAAACATTTACCATCATTTCTGATTTCAATAACACGCCCAATTCCACGTGAAGGATAGTTTGGATCTTCTTTAATTATTGTCAAGACAATGTCTCCAACTTTTAAAGTTTTTAAAGTTTCGTCTTTTTGAGAATAACGGTCTAACATAACCATTCTTGAGACACCTTCAAAATGCAATTTATAATTTTTCTCAATTGGAAAAATATTTTTGAAGTGAGTTTTGATGTCTTCATTTAAATTGCTAATTATTTTTTCATTATACATAATTATATGTGCCCCTTTAATCTTAATTACTCATTGAAGAAGCTTATAAACCGCACAAAATACGGTTTGATAATTATGGTAACTTATAGTCCCTACTTTTGGTCTAGGGGTGGAGTCGATAGTCCATTTTACTATCCTATATAAGCTTCTAAAATCATTTGAGTCTAATTTAATTTTAAACGTAAAATGTGGAAATGTGCAAAACTTTAAAAAATAAAAAAAATTTCAACTTAATAGGAAATCTTAAATACCAGATTTGTCTAAAACATTTGATAATTCTTTATAATTTGACAAATATTGAGCGACCAAATATCAAAAATCGCGAGAGTGATTTGCAAATCGTAAATGCGATAACTCATGAACAATAACATAGTCAATGATTTCTGGTTTAAAGTGTAATAATTTAGTATTAAAAATTATTTTTGAGTGTGTCGGATAACAAACACCCCATTTCATATTCATAACTTTAATTGATAAATTTTTATACTCTAAGCCCATTTGTTGTGCTCATTGTGAACTGCGGTTGTTAAATCAATTTTTGTATTGCTTTGCTAAAAAAGTGTAAAGTTTAGCAATTTGCTCATCATTGTTATAGTAGTTCTTCATAAAAATCACATTATTTGCCATTTTAGTATGGATATTCTCCTCAACAAGTATAACTTCGATTTGTTGATCAAAAATTTTAATTCATGGCTTGCTAGCAAAAAAATCATATTTAGATTGAACTTCATAATTATTTTGCACTTTGTTGATTTTGTGATAATTCTTATAGATCAATTCATCGATTTCTCATTGAGAAGCACGTACAGGAGCTGAAATATAAATCTTACCTTCCTTAACTCTTAAAATAATATTCTTTTGTTGTCCATAGCGAATAAAATAATTAACTTTGTGTCCACTGACCTGTATACTTTTTTTTATTTCTGACATAAGCAATTACCTTTCATAAAAATATTATATAACTTTTAACGAAATTAAAAGGTGCCTAAACAGGCACCTTTTTTAAAGGTATTTTTATTTATTTAACAATTTTGGTTCCTGATTCACCTTTCAATACTGCTTCGACTTTATCAAGTGAACCAATATATGCAGGTTTACCATTTGTAGACTCTACAAACATCATTGCTGCTTGAATTTTTGGTAACATTGAACCTGGAGCAAATTGTTTTTGAACAATATATTCATTAGCTTGTGTTAAAGACATTAAATCAATGCTTTTTTCATCAGATTTATTATAATTGATAGCTACTCTATCAACTGCCGTTAATATAACTAACGAATCAGCATTGGTTAATTCAGCAACTTTTGCAGCAGCAAAATCTTTATCAATAACAGCGGCAACACCTTTATAAATTCCTTGTTTTTCAATAACAGGAATTCCTCCCCCACCAGTTGATATTAGGACAAAACCATTATTAACTAAGTTATTAATAATATCTTTCTCAACAATATCAATTGGTTTTGGTGAAGCAATAACTCTACGTCATCCTCTTCCGGCATCTTCTTTGACATCTCACCCATTATCTTTAGCTAATTTTTTAGCTTCTGCTTCATCCATAAACGAACCAATCGGTTTAGATGGATCAGAAAATGCTTTGTCATTTTTGTCTACTAATGTTTGGGTAATTATTGATGCTACAGATTTTTTGATGTTCCGTTTTTTAAGATCATTAATGAGTGCTTGTTGTAAATGATAACCAATATAACCTTGACTCATAGCTCCACATTCGGGAAAATCTACTAATGGTGATTTATCATCACTTTTATGCGCTAAGTCAAAACCGTTATTAATCATTCCGACTTGCGGTCCATTACCATGAACAATAATTAAATCATTTCCTTTAATAATAAAATCAACTAAATGTTTTGCAGTATTTTTAACAATTTCTTTTTGTTCAATTGGGTTATTACCTAAAGCATTACCCCCAACTGCTACTACTATTTTTGACATATGTTTCCTCTATTCTTATTTTTGAAATTAAAATTTATGCTATTGATCCGCCAATAACTCCACCAACAGCTAATAAGACAATTGAAAGTGCAAATAAAATTCCTAGAAGTGGCATAATTCCTTTTAAGAATTTACCATAATCAACTCTACAAATTGCCATCGCTCCCATAACAACACCACTGGTTGGTGTAATTATATTTAATAAACCTGAAGCAAATGAAAAGGCAGTTATTGAACCTGATGCAGTTACACCATCTCACTGTCCAGAAGTGTTTGTTACAACACCTGTTAATAGTGGGAAAATAGCAGCCGCAAATCCTGAACTAGAAGGAATTAAGAATGATAAAGGCAGGAAAACAATATAAAGTAAAATTACTTTACCAATTGATGAACCAATTCCTCCAATACTTGTTGCTAAACCATTTACAAATAATTCTTGCATATGTGATTCTCTTAATAAATAACCAACTCCAGCAGCAGTCGCGATAATTAGGCAAACACTTAGAATGTCAGCTGCTCCAGCCATGAAATCTTTTATGAAAATTGCTTCCCCTGTTTCGCCTTCGTTATGTTTTACCCCAATTGTGTTAATCATAGCAATGGCTATTGAACCAATTAAAAAGAAACCAGCAACAATTTCTAGTCCTCCGTTACCAAAACCAGGAATAGTTGAAGCTAAGTAAGGAATGTTTTCTTTAATTCAAATAGCAAAATCTTCCATAGCTTTAGTTCGAGTAATTGAATCTCAACCTACCAAGTAAGCAATCATAACAAGGAATACCAACCCGAAAATTGCAAGTGTTGATTTTTTTCTTCAATTCATATTTATTTTTTCAGCTGCATTTGATAAAAAGAATTTTTTATCTCCTTCAAGAGTAGCGAATGTTATAGATTTTTGCGGATTGTTTTTAACTTTTCTCGCATACATCATAACAAAAGCAATTGAAGCAATTGTAATAACAAATCAAGAAATTAAACGTCATACAAGTCCATCACCAACACTCATTTGTTCGCCTGATGGTGATTCACCTAGAGCATCAACTGCGATAGAAATAACAAACGGGTTAACAGTTGAGGCTAAAACTCCGGCTCCTGCTCCAACTAAAACAATTAATAATCCAGTGAATGTATCAAATCCAGCGGCAATCATTAGTGGCACCATAATCATATAGAAACCTAATGATTCTTCGGCCATACCTTCTGTTGTTCCTGCAATTGAAAAGAATGTCATAAGCGGAATAATAGCTCAGATTTCTTTTCCCTTTAATTTATTGATAATTGATTGTGAAAATCCTTCTAATGCCTTTGAAGAAACAACCATTCCTATAAAAGCGCCTAAAACCATGATAAAAATAATAACTGATGATTTATCAATAAACCCTTTCATAGGTGCAATAAATAAATCTATTATTCCCATTGCTAGAATTGGGGTTTTTTCAATGTGACCAGCAATTCAATTTCCGCCTTCTTCACCATTTTCTCAATAACCAGGAATGAAAACATCAGTTGTTACACCAGATCATTTTAAAATTCAAGAAATTAAAACTAAAGAAGCTATGATTAACATCAATATAGAAAATGCAGATCACATTTTGAAAGCTTTTTTCTTTTTGTTAGGATCTTTGCTTTTCAATTTTAAACCAAATCCTTTTTTTTGTTCAGTTTGTGTCATAAAGATCTCCTTTCTTAAAAAATTAATACTTATAGTATTATAAACTATTTTCCAATTGTCGCTACCATCACTGCTTTAATGGTGTGGAGACGATTTTCAGCTTCTTCAAAAACAATTGAATGCTTTGATTCGAAAACTTCATTAGTTACTTCCATTTCTGATAAACCAAATTTTTTGTGAATGTCTTGCGCAACTTCTGTATTCAAATCATGAAATGCAGGCAAACAGTGCATGAAAATAACATCTGATTTAGCAACTTTAATTGCTTTCATATCTACTTGAAATGGTTTTAACGCTTTAATACGTTTTTCTCATGCTTCTGGAGCTTCTCCCATTGATACTCAAACATCAGTATAAATAACATCAGCGTCTTTGCATGCTTTTGCCATATCATCAATCATTTCAACCGATCCTCCGCTATCTTTAGCAAGTTCTTTACATTTGCTAATTAGTTCAGCATCTGGTCAAAGTTCTTTTGGGGCTGCTGCTGCAAAGTGCATTCCCATTTTTGCACATCCAACCATCAATGAATTTCCCATGTTGTTTCTAGCATCTCCTGCAAAAACAAATTTTAAACCTTTTAGTTTCCCTTTACATTCTTCAATAGTTAACAAGTCAGCCAAAATTTGGGTTGGATGTCATTCATCTGTTAATCCATTTCAAACAGGAACTCCTGAATATTTAGCTAATGCTTCAACATCAGATTGTTTGTAACCACGGAATTCGATTCCATCATACATTCTTCCTAAAACTCTTGCTGTATCAGCAACAGATTCTTTTTTACCAAATTGTGATCCTGAAGGCCCCAAATATGTAACGTGTGCTCCTTGGTCTAATGCTCCAACTTCAAAAGCACAACGAGTTCTTGTTGAGTCTTTTTGGAAAAGTAAAACAACATTTTTGCCTTCCATCATTTTAGCTTCATTACCTGCATATTTAGCGCGTTTTAAGTCACGTGCTAGATCTAACAAGTACCTGATTTCTCTTGGTGAAAAATCTAATAATTTTAAAAAACTTTTTCCTTTTAAATTTACAGCCATGTTTTAATTTTCTCCATTTCCTATTTTTTTAAATCTTCTCTTCATAATGGCATTGTCATACATCTTGGTCCACCACGTCCACGTGATAATTCAGATGATGCTGTTGTTAATACTTCAACTCCAGCTTTTCTTAATAAGTCAATTGTTACTCAATTTCTTTCATAAGCAATAACCTTACCTGGAGCAATTGTTAAAACATTAGTTCCATCATTTCATTGTTCTCTTCCTGCTGCAATTGGATCATCTCCACCACAACGGATTAATTGGACTTTAGTTCCGGTAACATCTGATAAGAAATCAACTAATTTTTCTTTTACTTCTCTTTTACCTTTTGGAGTAAGTTCGTAAATTTTAAATTCATCAATATTATCAAAAATTAGTGGATGAGTAATAAATTTATCATAATCCACGTTTGTGAACACTGTATCTAAATGCATGTACGCTCTTGATTTTGGTAAATCTAAAACAACAATTTTTTTGTATGTTCCTTCTTTGAATAATCTTTCAGCAATTTTTTCAATTGCTTTCATGTTAGTACGTTGTGAAACCCCAATTATCAAAGTTTCTTTATTCAAGACAAGAATGTCTCCACCTTCAACATGAGCGTCTTTTCAAATTCTTTCATAGAAGTATGGAACTCCTTCAAATCTACTATTGTGTTTAAAAACAAAATCAGGGAATAAAGTTTCTCTGTTTCTTGTTACAGATCACATGTGATTTAATGTAACCCCATTTCCAACTGAAGCAAATGGATCACGTTGGAATAAAACATTTGGTAGTGGGTCAGCTACAAATGGATAACTATCTTTTGTATCTTTAATTCCCAACTCAATTTTTTTAGTTCCTGCAATCATTTTGATAACCATGTCTAAGTTGCTCATTTTTGTTAAAAATTCTTTATATTTTTTTACAAATTCTGGTTTAACATTAGCTTCTTCGATAAATTGCTCTACAAATTTATCTTTTAACTTTGGATTTTGATCTAAAGTTTGCGCTGTTAATTCTTCAATATAAAGAACTTCAATTCCGTTATCTTTCATGATTTTTGTAAATTTATCATGTTCTTCAACTGCAACTTTTTTGAAAGGTACATCATCGAATAATAGTCTCTCTAATAAATCTGGAGTTAAGTTTTCGATTTCATCACCAGGTCTATGAACTAATACCGATTTCAGTTTTCCAATTTCTGAAAATACATTTATTTTAGCTGTCATACTATAAAAAATTCTCCTCTTTTCGTCAATATGGGGGTAAACAATTTTTACCACCTTTTCATTATAACCCCTTATGTAAAATGTTCCAAAAAAAAATATAATTTGTGGAAATTTTTTCTAAAAATACATTTTTTAAGTGTTATACGACATTAAAAGTGTTTAAAAAAACTACTCGTAGGTAGTTTGTTAATTATTAAATTTAAAGAAACAAGAATCTCCATCTTGCATGATGTATTGTTTTCCTTCCAGTCTCATTTTACCGGCATCTTTAACAGCTTTTTCAGAACCTAATTCAAATAAATCTTTAACATTATATACATCTGCTTTAATAAAACCCTTTTCAAAATCTGTATGAATAATTCCGGCACATTGAGGCGCTGTCATACCTTTTTTAAATTGTCATGAATGAGACTCTTGAGGACCTGCAGTAAAAAAAGTCTGCAATCCTAATGTATCATATGCTGCTTTTATCAATGACTCTAAACCTGTTTGTTCTGCTCCTAATTCTGATAAAAATAAGGTTCTTTCATCTTGAGTTGCCTCAGATAATTCTTCTTCTATTTTGGCACAAATTTTAACAACTTTATTTCCTAATTTTTCAGCGTACTCTTTAACTTGTTTAACATATTGATTATCATCGGCTAATTCATCATCATTAACGTTAGCGACATAAATAAAAGGTTTAGCAGTTAATAATTGAAAACCTTTTAAAATTTTAGCTTCTTCTTCGTTTAAATCCAGTGTATTTAAAAGTTTATTTTCTGATAAACAAACTTTTAATTTTTGTAATAACTCATTTTCAATTTTTGCAAGCTTGTCTCCGGATTTAATTTTGGGGGCAATTCGTTCAAGACGCTTTTGAACAGTAGCTTCATCGGCTAACATTAATTCTAAATTAATAATTTCAATATCACGAATTGGATCAACAGTTCCTTCAACGTGAGTAATATCTTTATTATCAAAGCATCTCACCACTTCACAAATTGCATCAGTCTCACGAATGTTAGCTAAAAAAGCATTACCCAAACCTTCTCCTTTAGAAGCTCCGGCAATTAAACCAGCAATATCAACAAATTCAATTGTTGTTGCTACTCTTTTCTTTGATTGGAAAATATTCATTAATTTATCCAATCTTACATCAGGTACTTCTACCACACCTACATTTGGTTCAATTGTTGCAAATGGATAATTAGCAGCCTCAACTTTTGAATTGGTGATTGCATTAAAGAGTGTCGATTTACCAACATTGGGTAAACCTACAATTCCTACTTTTAAAGCCATTTTATAAATTCTCCTTTTTAATTATTTTTTTGATTTGTTTGTTCATTGTTGTTCTATCTAATTCTATAAATAAATCAAATTTTAAATTACTTCTAAATTTATATTTAAAACCTGTTTTGATTAATTCTCAACGTTCAGTTTTGCTTGGGTGTTGTTTTTTTAATTCAACAAAATCACCTATTTCAAGTAATTCATAATTCATTATTTTGATTCCTTTTTTATTTGCGCATAACTACGCGGGTAAATCGATGCTGTTGATTGAAATTTTTTGTAAAATAAATTGATACGTATGCCAAAACCAGTATC
The DNA here is from genome assembly GCF_002804005.1 of Williamsoniiplasma somnilux. NCBI lineage: Bacteria > Bacillati > Mycoplasmatota > Mollicutes > Entomoplasmatales > Williamsoniiplasma > Williamsoniiplasma somnilux. The sequence continues at coordinate 87,908 of NZ_CP024965.1, read as the reverse complement.
TTCTAAAGTTTGTTTATTCTCTAATTTTAATCCCATTTTTAAATCTTTATTTTTAAGATCTATAATTTCTTGTTCTGCTCGAGGACCTTTTAACAAAATGTAATGGCCTTCTATTTTTAAAAGTTGAACACCAATTTCTAAGATGATATCTAAGTATGCAACTGCACGAGAAATAACTATATCAAATGTTTCTTTCAATTGAAATGATAAATCTTCAGCTCTTTGATCGGCAACATTAATTCCTTTTAAATCTAATTCTTTAATTAATGTTCTTAAAAAATTAGCCTTTTTGTTATTAGATTCTATTAACAAAATTTTTGTATTAGGGAAAAATATTTTAATAACAACACCAGGGAAACCAGGACCGCTGCCAATATCAGCGATTTTTTGATTTTGTAAATTAAAAGCCTCAGTGAACAATAATGAATCTAAGAAATGCTTTTCATAAACATCGTCAATTGAAATTATTCTTGTCAAATTATATTTGGTATTCTCGCGTATTAAAATATCATAATATTTTTGTAGTTTATTCTTTATGTCTTCTGTTAAAACAATGTTTTTACATTTTTTAAAAATTGATCAATTATTGAAACTCATATTTTTCCTTTCATAAATAAAAGAGCGTTTGCTCTTTTATTTTATTTTGCAAATAAAGTAGGTTTAGCTTTTCAAAAGTAAACAATTCCTGAGTAAATACTAAAAATCGTTGCTAAGTACATAGGAATTAAAATGAATTGATTTAATAACCCGTATTCTCCACTTAAATTATTATTGTCATTGTTAAAAAATTTAAAATTAATAAAAAACAAAATTGAAAGTCCAAACATTTGGAAAACTGTTTTTAATTTACCAAAAAAACCTGCTGCTAATGTGACTCCTTTTTTTGACAAAATCATACGAATAAAATCCACAAAAATATCTCGAAGAATTAAAATGATAGTAATTCATACAGGTAAAGTTCCAATCGCTGAAAATAAAATCAGTGTTGAGTTAACTAACAATTTGTCAGCTATTGGATCAAAAAATTTACCAAAATCAGTTACTTGATTATTTTTTCTTGCCAAGTAACCATCTAAGAAATCCGTTAAACTAGCAATGACGAAGATAAGGCCTCCCGCCAAAAATAAAATCGGCAAATGATAATCGTCAATTGTAAGTTCTCATTTTCATTGATTTCCTTTTTGAATTTCAGTATAGAAACTTATCAAAATTAAAACAATAACAACAGGAACTAATATCAATCTTAATAATGTCAATCTGTTTGGTCAATTCATAAATTAATCTCTTTTCATTTAAATTAATTTTATCATTTATTAAAGGCGTAAGGTTAGAATTAAAGTCATCATAAATCAAAAAAATCTAAAGTAAATTTAGATTTTTTTTGTATTTTGAAGTTCATTTTCTTGTTTTTTAAAAAAGATTTCTTGTAATCTATAAACTCCGTAATTGATAATTAAGGAAACTATTAAGAAGACTGTAAATATAAATCCATCAGTTTCCATTCAACCTTTTTCACCATTAAGAACATTGGCAGGAACCACAAATGAAAACACTCCTAAAATTGTAAAAATTGTAATCATAATTCCGGAGATTCAAGCAAGAGGTAAAAATAATCTTACCTTATCAACTTTGACTTTGTTCGTTTTTCTATTTCAAATTGCTGCAAAAATTACTGTTGTAATACACAAGAATGATGTTGCTGAGATTGCTGATGCAAAATCCCCCATTAATGTTAAAGGTTTGTAGAAGACATCACCTTGTAAAGCTTCTTGAGAAGAAATTATTGTTGAAAAACCATTCCACTGAATATACTCAATTGGCAGAGCAAAACCAAGAATAATCAAAGCGCAATAAACTGCTGCTACAATACTGGTTTGTAATCAAGTTGAGTATGCTCTTGACATTTTTTTATTCGGATCTTTTTGATATAACAATCCTACTTGTGCATCTGATTCAACATCAATTGAACCAATATAAGTAAAGACATTAATATTCAAGAAACAAATAATCATTAAGATAATATTTGACAAAATTCTTGACATTGATTGTACAGTTTGTGAAATTTCATCACCAGTTTTTCCACCACTAAAAACTTTTTCTAATAAACGCACAATTGAACCATCTGGTGACCCCAAGAATAATGATATCGCCATTAATGTATAGAAAATTGCAACAAAGATCATTCCAAAAAATAAAGCTTTAGGAACAACTTCTTTATGAGTTGCATCTCTTTGTGCGTTAGCAATATAAATATATCCATCAAACGAAAATAAAATTGCTCCAAAACCACCGATGAAAGCTGTTCCGGTAAAATTACTTGTTGATCAATCACCAGCATGATTTATTCCACCGTTGTTTCACATTGATGAAGTTCCTCCCGGTGTTTTATCCATTAAGATGAAACCAGCAACAAAAGCAACCACCAAAGGAATAAATTTAAAGATGGTTCCAAAAACTTGGATGCCGCGACCATATTTAGGTCCATAAATATGTAAAAATGAAAAGCTTCCAAGAATAAATAAGCCTGCTGCTAAATAAATTGTTAATTGCATTGCTGGATCAACAACTACACCCATTGCTTTAAATAAGTACATAATAAAACTTCCAACAAAAAATGATTGAGTTGAAGGAATATACATAAGCATGTAAAAAATAGAAAACATTGAAGCTGTTTTTCTATTAATAAAAAGTTTGGTTCAGTTAGCAACTGTTCCGTTTCCGACATGTTTCGTTGATGAAGATATTTCAATAAACACTGCTACAGATAAAACACAAATAAACCCAACAATAATTCACAAAATAATTGCTACAATTGGGTTTTGTGTTTGATTTAATAATTCGTTATTTTTCATGTAAATACCAGTACCGATAACGGTACCGATAACCATTGTGAACAATGTCAAGAATTCAAACGATTTAGTTTTAGTTCCGCTTGTTTTTTGCATAGCGCATTTCCTCCAAGATATAAAATATTAAATTAAAATTTTAATAAATTATCTCCGATTGCGAACCTTCAAAATTCTTTCTTCGTCAGTAATTTCACCGATAAATCCATTTTTAAATGGATTATTTTTAAATTTGTGTTCTTGGAATAAATAAATTCCTAAACAAATGATTAAAGTAACAAAAACCAAAATTAAGAATCACATTCCCTGTGAACCAATTCAAGATTCACCTCCATGAAGTACACCTGACGGCACCAAGAAACCAAAAAACGAACACCCTACAAAGAAGGCCATTAAAATAACTGAAGGAATCCCTACCCACAAGAATCCTTTCACTTGTTCGGTTTTAACTTTTTTAGTAAAACGATTAATTAATCCTGCTCCCAAAGTTGCAGTGATCATTAAAAATCCAAACGCTGATGCAGTTGATGACATTATTCCTACGTATAAAGTTAATCCATCATTAGTAAAACCTAAATATGCTTGATATTTTTGAGCATCTGTTCAGTTAGAATCGATAGTAACAGAACTTAAATGTGTTCAAGAATCATAATTTAAACCAATACCACCTTCAAGAGTGAAAGCTCCAATTAGAATAAACACAGAATATAAAACAATACTAAAAATAACTTGAATAAAAGCTGCTTTAGGGTATCCAATATTTCTATTTTTTGAATAAACTAGTTTTGCATTAGCATCTGATTCCATTCCTCTAGTACCAATCATTGTGAAAATATTAATCCCTTGTAAACAAATTAACATTAAACAAATATTTGAAATGATTCTAGCTGCGCTAATTGCCGTTTGATTATCAGTGACTCCGCCACTAAATACTCTTTCTAACAATTTTACGATTGATCCATCTTGTGAACCTAAAAATAATGAAACAGCCATTAAGACATAGAAAATAGCAATAAAAGCCATTCCAAAAATTAGTGATTTAGATAAAACTTCTTTATCTTTAATATCTCTTTGTTTGTTGGCAACATAAATGAAGCCATCAAAAGCAAATAACACACCACCAAAACCTCTAACAAATAAATCAGCACCAAACTTAGTACTTGATCATGCTTCAGTACCTTCGGTTGGTGAACCTGGGTAATTTCCATTATTTCACATTGCTCCAAGATCTGTTGAAACCATTGCAAAACCAGCAATTAAAGCAATAAATAAAGGTATGAATTTAAAAACTGTTGCATAGATTTGAATTTTATCAGCTCATTGTTTTTTATAAGCATTAATGATTGCAAAACCAATTAATAAAATGATTCCGACAACTAATAAAACCGAAACTTGAATACCAACACTAATTGGTTTTCCGATTGCTGCAAAAAAATAAGTTACAAACATTGCTGTAAAAATTGATTGCGCAGCCGGAACATATGCTACAAGATATAAAATTGAAAAAAATGATGCTACTTTTCTATTAATAAATAATTTAGCTCAGTTCCCAATTGTTCCATTTCCATGATTTTTTGTTGATGAAGCAATTTCAATAAAAACATAAACAGACATCATACAAACAATTCCAACTATTCCTCATAGAACAATTGAAATGATTGGATTCTGTGTATCGGTTAATAATGCTTTATTTTTTACATATATTCCAGAACCGATTACAGTTCCAATTACCATGATAAATAAAGCTAGAAATTCCATTTTTCTAGACTTATGTTTAAGCATAAAAGCTTATTTCCTCCTTGTTATTTTTTAAAAAATAACAAAATTATTATAACTTAATATAAATAGCATTATTTCATAAAAAGATGTCTTTTCACTCTAAAGTGTTCATTTTGAGATAAAAGTGCTAAAATAATCATGATTTTATAAAAAATTGACAGAGGTAGCGAAAGCTTGAGAAATACTCTTAGAACCTGATCTAGTTAATACTAGCGTAGGAAGTTCAATTAGTGATTTTTAGTGATTTTGTGTACTCTCTGTCTAAAATAGATAGGGAGTTTTTATGTGAAAAAATCATAAAGAAAAAATATTGTGCCTCACTGGCTATGTGATTGCTCAAAGTTTATTTATTAGCTTTTTGCTAATATTTAGTATTTGTGGGCAACAACAAATCAATAATTTGTTTAACAACAACTGAAGTGGAGAATATTTTGACAATTTAAAAACATTTTTCATTATGTTTACTGCTTTAGGAACGTTTTTTAATATTTTATTTATGGTAAGCACGCTAATTGCTAAAACAAAAGATTTTTATGACTACAAAATGCAATTTATGTTTTTGGCAATTTTTTCATTAAATATCATCTCTATCATTGCATTTATTTGTTTTTGAACAAATAATAAATCAATGCAAGAAAATAAAATCACAAGAAACGAACACACAAAATTATTATTAAACAACATCGGAATTCGCAAATGAAAAACTTACGACATCGCTTTAATTGGGGTGTTTTGTGGTTTGACAATTGCTTTAGCATATCTTGAAGAATTTTTACCTCACATGCCTAACGGTGGTGGTATTGCTTTAAAATATATGCCGTTAATTATGATTTCTTTCATTCATTCTTCGATTGCTGGAGCAGCAACAGGAGCGGTTAGTGCTTTAATGTCACTATTATTCATTCCTGGTTCAATGATAATTTCTCCATGGTCTTACATTTTAGATTATTTCTTACCAATGATGAGTCCTGCCATTTGTGGTTTATTAAGATTTAAGATAACTGGTGAAAAAAATTATTTAAGTTATTTAAATTTTGTAATTATGATTATCCTAACTTTTGGTTTAATTTATCTATGGCAAACAATTGGAGGATACTTTATTTGAGTTAAACTATATGGACCTTCATGAGGTGAATCTGGTTGAATTTATTCAATTGTTTACAATGCGATTCATGTTTGAATCTTTACGTACCCAATCGCGCAATTAGTGGTGCCCTCAATTATTAGAGGCCTTGCACCTTTTTACAAAAAAAATATACGATAAAAAGCGACAATTATTTGTCGCTTTTTATTTTAAAAACTTTTGTAAAAATTTTATGAGTTTGTCTTAAGAAAAATTGAACATCAAACAAATCATCTAATTCTTTATTGGTTAAAAATTTATTAATATTATTGTTTTTTAGAACTTCTTTAAAATCTGTTTTAGTTGCAAAGCATTGAGCTGTGCATTCTTGAATGAGATCATAAATTTCTTCTCTAGACACTGTTTGTTTTTTCATCAACACAAAAGTTAAAACTCTTTGTGAAAAATAAATATTGTTAGCTTCATTAATGTGATTTTGAATCTCTTCGCGATTAATATGTAAATTAATTAAAGTGTCATTCATTCTGCGAATTGAGTATACTAATGTATTAAAAATGTCAGGAAACATAATTCTCTCATTTGAAGAATGTGAAATATCTCTTTCATGTCAAAGGTTATTGTTTTCGAATGTCATGCCAACATAACTTCTAATATATCTTGCAAGTCCTGAAATGTTTTCAGAAGAAATAGGATTTTTTTTGTGAGGCATTGATGATGAACCTTTTTGGCCAGCTGAAAAACCTTCGCAAATTTCATTTACATCTGATCTTTGGAATAATCTTATTTCTGTAGCAATTTTTTCTAATGTTGAGGCAATATTAGCAATAACAGAAACCAAAAAAGCATGACGGTCTCTTTGAGTTACTTGGGTCGAAATATTATTTAAATTTAAAGAAAATTTTTGTGCCACATACTCTTCTATTTCTAATTCAAGATTTGCATAATTTCCCATTGAGCCAGAAACTTTAGCAACTTCTATTTGCTGAGAAGCTAGTTTATATCTTTCGATTTGGTTTGCAATTTCATCAAATCATAAAGCAAATTTCAAACCTAAACTAGTTGGTTCTCCATACATTCCATGAGTTCTGCCCATGATTAATGTTTTTTCATTTTCTAATGCTAGTTGTTTTAATGTTTTTTGAAAATTTAAAAGCTCATTTAAAACTATTTGATTAGATTTTTTAATCATAATATTTTGGGCAGTATCAACAACATCAGTTGAAGTAATACCTAAATGAATTCATTTAGCTTCTTTGCCGATTATTTCTGAAAGCATTCTTGTAAAAGCAACTACATCATGCTTTGTTTCTAATTCTATTTCTCTCATGCGCACCAAATCTACACTAGCACGTGATTGAATGCTAATTAAATCATCGTTAGGAACGATATTTAATTTATTTCAAGCTTCACAAATAGCAACTTCTACATTTAGTCATGTCTTATATTTATTTTCATCAGATCATATTTTAGAAATATCACTAACACTATATCTATTAATCATTAAATTCCTCTTTTATTAAAATTGTTTGAGTTCTATCTGGACCTACTGAAAATCCTAAAAATGGAGTGTTGGTAAACTCGACAATTGTTGTCAAATAATTCTTAGCATTTTGTGGTAAATCAGCAAATGACTTAACATTAGTAATATCTTCATTTCAACCAGGCAAAGTTTGGTAAATTGGTTGAATGCTTCTTAAATCTTGATCTGATGCTGGCATTGATTTCATTTCTTTTCCATTTAGTTTATAACCAACACAAATTTTAATTTCCTTTTCTTGATCTAAAACATCAAAAAGTGTTAAAAATAATTCATCAATTCCACCAACTCTAATTGCATACTTTAAAGCAACTAGGTCAAGTCAACCACAACGTCTAGGTCTACCTGTATTTGAACCGTATTCACGGCCACGTTCACGAATTCTATTTCCTGTTTCATCAAATAGTTCTGTTGGCATTCCTCCAGTTCCTACACGAGTGTTATAGGCTTTAACAACCCCCACAACTTTTTGGACTTCTTTAGCATGTATTCCTACACCTGTTGAAGCATTATTAGCAGTACAATTTGATGATGTTACAAATGGGTATGTTCCATGATCAATATCTAGAAGAACTCCTTGAGCACCTTCGAATAAAACATATTGCCCTTCTTGAATGGCGTTTGAAACCATTTCTCCAGAGTCAACTATTTGATTTTTGTATTTGTTATATATGGCTGTTACTTTGCTATAAATTTCATTAAATGAAAACGTTTCATTAGATTTATAAAGATCTCTAATCAAGCCATTATGGTGTTCAACATTTTCTTCCAAAATTGCCTTAAAGTTTGGTTGATTAAAATCACAAATTCTAATTCCATATCGAGAAGCTTTTGACATATAAGTTGGACCAATTCCACGTTTTGTAGTTCCGATTCTATTTTCTTTTCTTGCTTCTTCTTGCAGCTCGTCAATTTTACAATGATAATCAAAAATTACATGAGCGCGATCAGAAATAAATAGATTATCTATTTTAATACCATCATTTTTTAAGCGAGTTAACTCAGTGTCAAGTTTTTCTAAATTAACCACTGTTCCATTACCAATTACATTTTTAACTTTTGGACTAAAAATTCCCGAAGGCACAATTGTAACTTTATGGCGCTTACCATTAAATTCAATCATGTGACCCGCATTATCTCCACCTGCAAATCTAACAACCATATCTGCTTTCTGCGCAAAATAATCAGTGATTTTCCCTTTACCTTCATCCCCTCATTGAGTACCAACAACAACTAATGATTTATAGGCTTTTTTCATATTTTCCTTTCTTAAAGAAAACTATAAGTTCTATAGAAATAAAAAACTAGCATTTAAAAACAACGAAAACTCGTAACTAATGCTAGTTAAACAACCCATAATCTAACATAAGGTGTTAGGTAGAGACTCCTCCCCAATATGGAGGATTATATAAGTTTTCTTTATTTAATTACTAATTAATTATAAACAAAAAATAGCCTATAATGGCTATTTTTGTTCATTAGCATAATTCGCTTTTAAATAAAATAATAACATTTGAATATCTGCTGGATTGACACCAGTTATTCTAGATGCTTGACCAATATTTAACGGTCTGATTTTCAACAATTTTTGGCGAGCTTCAGTAGCAAGATTTTCCACTTTAGAATAATCAATATCAATAGGTATTTGTTTTTTTTCAAGTTTTGCTAATTTAGCTACTAACTCTTTTTCCTTTTTAACATAGCCTTCAAATCTTGCATTAATAACTACTGATTGAAGTTCATTAACGCGCAATTCTTTCATGCTTGGCACAAACGCAATTAAATCATTAGGATCTACAATTGGCATTTTAATTAGTTCCATTCCTGAATAACCACGATTAATTTCTACGCCATGATTCGATAGAACTTTTGCTAAATCTGATTTGGGAGTAAATCTAATTTCATTTAAATCATTAATTACTTGATTCATTTTAACGATAGCTTCTTGATATTCATTTCATTCTTGTTTTTTGACCAAACCAATTTGATAACCATAGTGTTTTAACCTTTCTTCTGCATTATCATTTCTCAATAATAATCGGTGTTCTGCTCTACTTGTTAATAAACGATATGGTTCTCAAACACCTTTGTTAATTAAATCATCAATCAAAACCCCAAGATAAGCTTCATCTCTTCTTAAAATTAAAGGTTCCTCTTGATTTACATATTTAACAGCATTAATTCCTGCAATTAATCCTTGACCGGCAGCTTCTTCATATCCACTAGTTCCATTGATTTGTCCTGCCAAAAATAAACCGTGGACTTTTTTTAATTCTAAGCTTGGCTTCAATTGCATTGGATCAATGCAATCATATTCAATTGCATAAGATCAGTGTTTCACTCTCATGTTTTTAAATCCAGGAAGACTACGCAACATTTGTTCTTGAACGTCAATCGGCATGGAAGTTGAAAAACCTTGGATATATCACGTATCTAGTTCATTTGATTCAGGTTCAATAAAAATTTGGTGGTTTGCCTTATCAGGGAAGCGCACAATTTTGTCTTCAAACGAAGGACAATACCTTGGGCCTACTGAATCAACTGTTCCTGAATACATTGCTGATTTAATTAAATTATCTTCAATAATTTTTTTGGTTTCATCAGTTGTATGAATTAAATAGCACAATTCTTGATCTGCTACTGGTGTAAATTTTTTAGTTGAAAAACTAAAAGCTAATTGAGCATCAGTTCCTGGCTCTTTAGTAGCTTGAGATAAGTCAACTGAATCTTTAAAAATTCTTGCTGGCGTTCCGGTTTTAAATCTTAATAAATCAATTCCAAAACGTTTTAGTGCGCTCGAGATTCCACTTGTAGTGATTTCATCATTGGGACCCGATTTAAAACGTTCAACCCCTTGTAAGATTTCTGATTTTAAATATGTACCAGTAGTCAGAACAATTGTCTTAGCACTAATGATTGTTCCATCACTTAATCCTAAACCGGTTATGTTGTTATTATCGTCAACAAAAATATCAGATGCTGCACCAACAATCAAATCTAAATTTTCTTGATTATTAATTTTGTCTAACATATATTGAGCATATTTAACTTTATCTGACTGAACACGTAAAGCTCAAACACCTGGCCCACGTGATGAATTTAATAGTTTAGTTTGTAAGGCAGTTGCATCTGCTGCTTTAGCCATTTCTCCACCAAGAGCATCAATTTCACGAACAACAATACCTTTAGCAGGTCCTCCAATTGAAGGATTACAAGGCATTGCTGCAATACGATCTTTGTACAAATTGATTAATCCTGTTTTTTTACCTAAACGAGCAGAAGCTAAAGCAGCTTCAACTCCAGCATGTCCTCCACCAACAACTAAAACATCATAGTTTTTGTTTTGCATAGTATATTCCTCTTAAATTTTAATAGTAATATCTTTGACATATTCCATAAGTGTTTTGTTATTAATTCTTTGACAATTCTTAACAAACTAATTATAAACAAAAAATATATTTATAATAAAATAAAAGGGGTTTCCATGAAAGAAGTTTTACTAATAGTTGATTATCAATATGACTTTGCAAATCCTAAAGGAACTTTATATGTTCAAGGAGCAGATCAAATTGGTTCATACATCGAGCAATTAATTAAAAAGTTTCAGAAAGAAAACAAATTAATTGTTGGTTCTAAAGATTGGCATCCAATTGATCATTATTCATTTGCACAGTGAGGTCCTCATTGTATTCAAAATTCACTTGGAGCTGAATTACTTTATGATGCAAAAATTTTAGATAAATTAATAATTAAGGGTGAAAATCAAAACCTTGAAAGCTACTCAGCATTTTATGATGAACAAGATAACTCTAATGGTTTACACGAATGATTACAAAAACAAAATATTGAACAAATTTATCTTGTTGGTGTAGCAACAGATGTATGTGTTGGCAATACATTGAATGATGCCCTTAAATTAGGTTATAAAGTTAAATTGGATTTAAATGGTTGCGCAGGAATTACAAATGTTATTAAATTTAAGTAAAAATAAATTGCCAAATGATAATTTAAAATTTTAAAAACCCATTCTTAGTCAGAATGGGTTATGAATTAATTTGTAAAATTTAAAATGTTTTTAACTATTTATTTGTATCGCCTAAAATATATGTAACTTCAAATGAAGCTTCACCGCTAACTGTGTAACCTTTTGCTGGTGTGATTGTTACAGTTAAACTTGTGTTTGCTTCTTTTGCTACTGCTGTAAGGGTTGCATTTTCAACTTTTAATTCATTAACAATTTTAATTGCGGCTGCTTCATCTACAACGGGATCTTTAAGCGCTGCTTTAACTTGAGTTTGAACTGCTGCTGAGTCAACTTCTTTTACTTCTGGTGTTTCAATTGTGTAACTAACTTCAAATGAAGCTTCACCGCTAACTGTATAACCTTCTGCTGGATTGATTGTTACAGTTAAACTTGTGTTTGCTTCTTTTGCTACTGCTGTAAGGGTTGCGTTTTCAACTGATAAATCAGTAACAATTTTAATTGCAGTTGCTTCATCTGCAACGGGATCTTTAAGCGCTGCTTTAACTTGAGTTTGAACTGCTGCTGAGTCAACTTCTTTTACTTCTGGTGTTTCAATTGTGTAACTAACTTCAAATGAAGCTTCACCGCTAACTGTATAACCTTCTGCTGGATTGATTGTTACAGTTAAACTTGTGTTTGCTTCTTTTGCTACTGCTGTAAGGGTTGCGTTTTCAACTGATAAATCAGTAACAATTTTAATTGCAGTTGCTTCATCTGCAACGGGATTTTTAAGTGCTGCGTTAACTTGAGTTTGAACTGCTGTTGAGTCAACTTCTTTTACTTCTGGTGTTTCAATTGTGTAACTAACTTCAAATGAAGCTTCACCGCTAACTGTATAACCTTCTGTTGGATTGATTGTTACAGTTAAACTTGTGTTTGCTTCTTTTGCTACTGCTGTAAGGGTTGCGTTTTCAACTGATAAATCAGTAACAATTTTAATTGCAGTTGCTTCATCTACAACGGGATTTTTAAGTGCTGCGTTAACTTGAGTTTGAACTGCTGTTGAGTCAACTTCTTTTACTTCTGGTGTTTCAATTGTGTAACTAACTTCAAATGAAGCTTCACCGCTAACTGTATAACCTTCTGCTGGATTGATTGTTACAGTTAAACTTGTGTTTGCTTCTTTTGCTACTGCTGCAAGGGTTGCGTTTTCAACTTTTAATTCATTAACAATTTTAATTGCGGCTGCTTCATCTACAACGGGATTTTTAAGTGCTGCGTTAACTTGAGTTTGAACAGCTGTTGAGTCAACTTCTTTTACTTCTGGTGTTTCAATTGTGTAACTAACTTCAAATGAAGCTTCACCGCTAACTGTAAAACCTTCTGCTGGATTGATTGTTACAGTTAAACTTGTGTTTGCTTCTTTTGCTACTGCTGTAAGGGTTGCGTTTTCAACTGATAAATCAGTAACAATTTTAATTGCAGTTGCTTCATCTGCAACGGGATCTTTAAGCGCTGCTTTAACTTGAGTTTGAACTGCTGCTGAGTCAACTTCTTTTACTTCTGGTGTTTCAATTGTGTAACTAACTTCAAATGAAGCTTCACCGCTAACTGTATAACCTTCTGCTGGATTGATTGTTACAGTTAAACTTGTGTTTGCTTCTTTTGCTACTGCTGCAAGGGTTGCGTTTTCAACTTTTAATTCATTAACAATTTTAATTGCGGCTGCTTCATCTACAACGGGATCTTTAAGCGCTGCTTTAACTTGAGTTTGAACTGCTGCTGAGTCAACTTCTTTTACTTCTGGTGTTTCAATTGTGTAACTAACTTCAAATGAAGCTTCACCGCTAACTGTATAACCTTCTGCTGGATTGATTGTTACAGTTAAACTTGTGTTTGCTTCTTTTGCTACTGCTGTAAGGGTTGCGTTTTCAACTGATAAATCAGTAACAATTTTAATTGCAGTTGCTTCATCTGCAACGGGATTTTTAAGTGCTGCGTTAACTTGAGTTTGAACTGCTGCTGAGTCAACTTCTTTTACATCTTTATCTCCACAAGCAACAACTGTTGCTCCGGCTATTGCTGTTAATCCTAATGTTGCCAATAAACTTAATAATCTTTTCATTTAATCTCCTATAAATATATTTAAAATGGCAAAAATTTGCAAATACATGCTTTGCAAATACATGCTATTTGTATTTTATTAAAAAAAAAAAAAAAACAACCTTTGGGGTTATTTTTGAAAAAATGTTATTAAAATAATTGTTTTTAAAAATTTAAACATGTTACTTTAAAAACAATTTTATTGTTAATAATATTAAGACATTATTAGTTATTTTTTTTATATTATTTAGAATATTCAATAAAACAATCCACTTTCTATTTTATTCTTTGGAATAAAACTTTTTTATTTCCAAGTTTTTTAGGTTTAATATTTTCAAAGGTTTTAATATTTTCAAAGTTCAATTTAATTCCAGTTAATCCTGATTGTTCAATCATTTCTTCATATGTATTAACCAAAATAGGTTTAACTAAAAAAGAAATAATTCCAATTGTACGTTGCAAAGTAACCATAACTTTTTCTAACTTTTGAATTTTATTTTCTTTTTCTAAATTTCAAGGAGCATTCTCTTCTATGTATTTATTGGCCTGTGCACCTAAATCCAAAACAACTCTCATGGCTTCACTGATTTTATATTGGTCCATTAATTTTGTGTACTTGTCGATGGCCTGTGCACCTAAATTAATTAACTCTAAATCAACATTTTGCATATTTTGTAATTGTCCATTAAAATATTTGGTAATCATATTATTAACGCGAGAAATTAAATTCCCAAGATTATTTGCTAAATGAGCATTAAAAGATTCTTTAAATAATTCAATTGTGAAATTTCCGTCTTTATCCGTTGGCAATTCATTGGCAATATAAAATCTCAACCCATCTGCACCGAATTCATCTATTAAATCTAAAGGATTAATAACATTTCCTAAAGATTTTGACATTTTAGTATTTTTAGAAAGAATCCACCCATGTCCTAGTAAGTGAGTCGGCATTCTCAAATTTAAAGCTTTCAAAATAATTGGTCAATAAATTGAATGAAATCTAATAATTTCTTTTCCTGCCAGTTGTAATATTTCTGTGTCTTCACTTCAAAATTTTTTAAACAAGGAATCATCTTCTTGTAAATAACCTAGACCTGTAATGTAATTTGATAAGGCATCTAATCACACATAAATAACATGACGATTATCCTCTAAAATTGGAATACCTCAATTAAAGGAAATTCTAGTAACAGATAAATCTTTTAATCCTGGTTCAATAAAGTTTTTTAACATTTCATTGCGACGATATTCAGGAATTAAAAAATCACTTTGCAATAATTTTGTTTCGAACTCTTCAAACATTGAAGTTTTTAAAAAATAAGTATCTTCTTTAACAAGTTCAGGTTTATTTTTAGAAATAATACATAACCCTTCTGAATCAATTTGTTCAGGTGTTAAAAACTCTTCACAAGAAACACAATATAAGCCTTCATAATTTCCTTTATAAACGAAACCTTCTTGTAACAATTTTGAAAAAATTTTTTGGACAGTTTTTTCATGATAATCATCTGTTGTGCGAATAAACTTATCATAATTTATATTTAGTTTTTTTCACAAGTACTTAAAGGCGTTTACTTTTGGTTCTAAATAATCTAAAGGAGTAAGATTTTCTTCTTGAGCTTTTTTTTCAATCTTTTGACCATGCTCATCTGAGCCTGTCAAAAAGAATGTTTCATATCCTTGCATCTCTTTATATCTTTTTAAAATGTCTGCTAGTGTAGTTGTGTAAGCGTGCCCAATATGTAGATCACCGCTTGGGTAATAAATGGGTGTAGTTACATAAAATGTTTTTGGCATATATGATACCTCTTTCGTTAACTAAAATTTTATCATACGATTTTAAATCCTAAAATAATGTTTAGACATAAAACAATAAAGTAATCAGAATTACTAATTTAAAAAATGATTTTCGTTTTGTTAGAACCGAAAATCATTTTTTATTTATTTTAAATATTTAAATATTCTTTTGTTTTATTAACAATACTATCAATGTTGAATTCAAATTCATTTAATAGTTTTTGACCAATTTCTGATTTACCATATTTATCAACCGCTATTATCAAAACTTTTTTACCCGCAAATTTATGTCATCCAAAAGAACTAGAGGTTTCCACTATGACAATGTTCTCTTGATTTAGGTAAATCTAAAAAAACAATTTTTTATATGTTTCTTCTTTGAATAATCTTTTAGCAATTTTTTTAATTACTTTTATGTTAGTACGTTGCGAAACCTCAATTATCAAGGTTTCTTTATTCAAGATAAGAATGTCTTTACATTCAACATGAGCATTTTTGCAAATTCTTTCGTAAAAGTATGTAACTCCTTCGAATCTACTATTGTGTTTAAAAACAAAATCAGTAAATAAAGTTTCTCTGTTTCTTGTTACAAATGACATGTGATTTATTGCAATCTCATTTCCAAGTGAAGCAAATAGATCACATTAAAATAAAACGTTTGGTAGTGGATCATCTATAAATTGGATAACTATCTTTTGTATTTTTAATTCCCAACTCAATTTTTTTAGTTCCTGCAATTATTTTAATAACAATGTTGAAATTTTTTATTTTTATTTTTTCTCATATTTGTAATTAAATTGTTCGGTTTATTTGCTGAAAATTTTTTTGATTGTTTTTGAATAATCTTTTTCACTAAACAACAAAGAACCAACAACTATTAAATCAATTTCATTTTGAATTAATTTTTTAATGTTGTCCCATCTAACACCGCCATCAACTTGAATTTTTATGTTAGGGAAATTTAATGAGCAAAATTGTTTAACTTCTTTTAATGTTTTTCAAGATGATTCTTCAAATTTTTGACCTGTAAAACCTGGTTTTATTGTCATTATAGTAATTAAGTCAATATCTTCGAGATAAGGTTTGATGTCATCTATGGAATTGTTTAGATCCATGCCTAAACCAACTTTACAATTCATATCTTTAATTTTTTTTATCAAATTTTTAAATCCAAATCTTTGTTTTGAATTTAAATGAAAAGTTATATAGTCAGCATTTTTTAATTGAACTAATTTATCTTCTAAATCATTAGCCATTACATGAGCGTCGATTATAATTTCTGGAAAATGTTTTTTAATATCATCCAATTGTTTAGGGGCGAGTCCGTAATTCGGAACAAAATGTCCGTCCATAATATCAAAATGCAATCAGTCAATTCCAGCTTTTTTTAAATCATTTATTTCATTAATCATACTTACTGTGTCGCAAGTAAAAATTGATGGGGTAATTTTAGGCATAATTATTTATAAAGTTTTCAATTTTTTCTTTTAATTCATCTTTATCAAAAAGATTATTTAGAACGATTTTATTTGAGTGATTGATTGCGTCTTCTAAATCTTTACCACAAACAACTGCAGATATAGATGAATCATTTGGATCAAACGAATTCAAATTAGTATGTCCAATCTCTATATCAGCACCGATTTCATCTACCGCATCTTTCATATTCATTTCAATAACTAATGATGAGCCCAAACCTTGGCCACAAACTGCTATAATTTTCATATCTTCTTTCCTTTTCTAAATTTTTATATTTCTTTTGAACTTTTTATTTCAGTAATTTGTTTTTCTAATTCTCTGTCATTTTTTTTGTATTGTTTATCATATTCCGTTCGTAATTTAGTAAATTCTTCTTTAATGATTTTTTTATCAAGATTTTTGCTCTTAATTTC
Organism: Williamsoniiplasma somnilux; assembly: GCF_002804005.1. Taxonomy (NCBI): domain Bacteria; kingdom Bacillati; phylum Mycoplasmatota; class Mollicutes; order Entomoplasmatales; genus Williamsoniiplasma; species Williamsoniiplasma somnilux. The sequence goes on along the minus strand of NZ_CP024965.1, from coordinate 70,906 downwards.
TTCTAAAGAATTTTTATAAACAATTTTTTCTTGTTTTAGTTTTATTGCAAAATTTTTTCTTGTTTCTTGAACTGATAAATAAGTATTTTTGTATTGTTCATTTCTTTTCATTTTTAACTTATGAATTAATAAACCTATTAGTGGGATCATCATTCAAGCCACTAAAGTAATTCCTAATAATGAATATTGGCCACCCATATATTTAATAATAACTCATGGAATAATACCTAAAATAAAATCAGCATCTCCTCAAACTATTGATTGTTGAGAAATTTCTGGTTGAATCATTTCTAATCCAATAAATATTCAAGGCACCATAGAAATTAGAAAACCATTAACAAATGCTCCTATTCAGCAACCTAAAATACCACCTTTTGCATTTCCAAAAATTCCTGATGTTGCACCTGTGAAAAAATGAGGAATTATTGACGGGATGATGATGGCTGCTCAAGTAGATGCATTAACACCACTTCCAATAGCAGATGAAACCCCTATGTTCATTCCAAACGCTATAAAACCACCAATTGTTGAAGCTATAAATCCCATAATTACTGCATTAGGGGCAAATGGAAATACAACAGGACAATCTATTCCTGGTTTTGCATCCTTAACTAATTTATCTGAAATTCCTTTAAATGCTGGAGTTATTTCAGCAATAAACATTCTAACTCCGATTAATAAAACTTCCACACCTGCAGCAAATGTAAATGCTTGAATTAATCCTTGAACAAAAATTGAATCATTGACACCAATTATTTCTGCATCAATCATTGCTTGATCACCTTTTACTCCTCAAGCTGTGAAATAAACAAACATAAATAAAATTAACATTGTTAAAGCAATTGAAACATTAGTGTTTCTTAAGAAATTTAAACCCTTTGGAAAATTCACTTCTTCTGTTGAACGAATTTTTCCTTTTCTTGCTTTATATACTGCTTCACCAATGTATCCACTTAAAGCATAAGTTAAAGATCCCGTATGAGCCATTGCTAATTTATTGCCTTTAGTAATTACTTGCATATGTCTATTTAATATTGCCGGAGATATTACCATTCACATTGAAGCTAGCATACCCCCAATAATAACAACTAATCACATGTCACCTTTATCAATGCCAGCAACAGCCATGATAGAAGCAATCATTGTTGAAAAATATCACGCTGAATGACCAGTTAAGTAAACGAATTTTAAATGAGAAATTCTTGCCATAACTAAATTAAGCAACATTCCAACAATTAAAATTAATGAACCTGCTGAGGCAATTCATTGTATTTGTGCATTTGAAATTATTAATCCCGGTATTACGTCATTGTTCGCAACAAAGCCATCTCTTGAAAATAATAATGTAAATGCAGCTCCGAATTTACCGATTGATCCTGAAATAATTCCAGCACCTCCACCAATAATTAAGAAACCGATAATTGTTTTAAAAACCGATGTAATTATTTCTGTTATCTTTTTTCTTTGAATGAAGCAACCGATTAAAGCAAAAAGCCCTATTAAAATTGCTGGTGTTCCAAAGAAACCTGAAAAGAAATTAATTAAATAGTCTGTAAAATCTCTGCCGGTACTTTGGGCAAGAGAAAAAGCAACTGTGTCTAACATAATGTTTTTTCCTTTTCTTTTTATTTTTTAAAATACTTGTTTGTTAAATTTATAATATCTTCATACTTTTTGACATTGTAAAATTCTTTATAAAAATTATTGTTTCCAAATGTCATAGATAACTCTCTTAAAATATTTAAATGAGAATTCCCATCAACTGCACTAAGTATAAACAAAAATTTTACTTGACCCGTTCCATCTTTTTTAAATGCAACTGGCTTGTTTAAATATAGTAAGCTAATACCATTTTTAATTGCTGATCCGTCAGGTGATATATGACCTAATGCTAAGTCGTCCACCATTATGTAATAAGGTCCTAAACGCTCGGTTTCAGAAATTAATTTAGGAATAAAATTTTTGTTAATCATTTTATTCTCCAATAAGGGGGTACAAGCCAAATTTATTGCATCTTTTCAATCATTTACTTCATTAACAAATTTAACGAAATTTTTCTTAAAAATTTCCAAATAAAACCTCCTCGGAATCGTTGTTCCTTATTTTAGTGTAGAATAATTTCTAAATAAGTTAATTATTTTCTAAAATTTTTCTAAAAAGGAAAATAATTTTCTAAAGGGGTAAATAATATGTATACATTGTTGGATGGATTTGAGGACAATATTTCATTAGGCGATAAAAACTTGATTACGGCGATAAATAAAGAACCCGAATCTTTTGTTAATCTTTCTATTGTTGAATTTAGTAAGCGAATCAATGCAGCTAATTCAACTGTTAGTAAATTTGTTAGACGTTTAGGTTTTGAAAATTACAGAGATTTTCAAAACTATATATCAAAAAATTTTTATGTTAAAGAAGAAAATCATTTTTATTCTTCGGTTAAAGAAGAAACCAAAGACATTATAACTATTAAAAATTATGACTTTTATGCCATAAATGAGACAGCAAGAAAAATTGATACAAAAGAAACTTTAAAATTTGTTAAAGATATTCTTAACTCTAAAAAAATTTGATGCATAGGCATGGGAAATAGTTACTTAGCAGCAAAAGATTTGAGCACTAGTTTGAATGGTTTAGGACTAGTGTCTTTTAGTACCAACGATATTTTTGGTCAAATATCAAGATTAAAACTTTTAAATAAAGATGATGTTTTAATATTTTTTTCCGAACGTTTTAGTCAAAAGGAATATTTTAGACTTATAAATATGGCGGAAAAATTAGGAACCAAAATTGCAATAATAACAGCTGTTAATAATTTCTTTGTAAAAACCAAAGTTGATCATATAATAAATTTTTTTGCATTTCCAAGATCGAATAGACCGGACCTTGTTAAAAATACTAAAATACAACAAATTTTTGTTAACAATTTCATAACCTCTCTTGTTATTAAACAACAAAATGAAATAATGCCAAACAAGATAGAAGTTGAGTGATAGAATTTATTAAAACTAAGTGGAATTAGATTCAAAAAGGAGCTTTATGGAAATTAAATTAATTAAACCTTTAAAGATACATACAGAACAAATTTCAAAAATGATTGAAGATTTTAAATTTATAGATAATGTCGAAAATGGTATAAGTGGTTCTTCTAAAGTTTTGGCATACCCCAACATTGCTGATTGAATTAAATTTGTTAACACTGAGGTACCCAAGAATGGAATGTCTCCTTTTAAGCAATACATTGCCATAAACGAAAATAATGATGTTGTTGGGTTTATAAATTTAAGATTAGAACTAAACGAATATTTATTTAATTTTGGTGGGCACATCGGTTATGCGATAAGTCCTCAACAACGTAATAAAGGTTATGCTACTGAGATGCTTAAACAAGGTTTGAAAAAAATTAAAGCACTAGGTATTAATGATGTTTTGATAACTTGTCTTGAAAATAATCAAGCCTCTGAAAAAGTAATTTTAAATAATGGTGGTGTTTATGAAAACTCTTTAAAAGAAAATGAGAATATTTTTAAAAGATTTTGAATTAAATTGTAATTTTATTTAAGAAAAAAATCACAGATTTTAAACTGTGATTTTTTATGGTCAAAAATTTACTTGTATAAAATATTATATTTGCTCATGATTTTATTAAAGCTTTCACCCTTAGTTCAATCATCAATAAAGTCTAATGACAAAGCAAATGCTTGCTTTAAGTTTTCAATTTCAATTTTAGACATTTTTGATAAAACCCAATCTACAATCGTTCAATTTTCTAAAGGTACGCCAATTCCAATGCGCAACCTTTTAAAATCTTCTCCATTTAAATATTGAATTTCACTTTTAATTCCATTATGTCCCGCAGCTGATCCTTGAAATTTAAATTGAATTTTACCAATTGGAAAATCCTTATCATCGTGAATAATAATTAAATCATTTTTATTGATTTTATAATATTCCATAAGTGCTCTTGTAGCAACTCCTGAATTATTCATAAAAGTTAATGGTTTAGCTAACAAAACTTTTTCACCATTAATTTGTGTAAAATAAATGTCTGCTTGATGCTCTTCTTTATGTTGAGTAAAACCATATTTATCTAATAACATGTCAATAGCAATCCACCCAGCGTTATGACGAGTTGTTGCATACTCTTTACCGGGATTGCCTAAACCTACTATTAATTTCATTATTTATTTTCTTTTAAAAATTTTTCAACTTGATTTAAAATATTAACTTTAAAATCATTGTAAACATCAGTTAGTGAACAATTATGAACAGAAGCATCAATCATGTCTGCCAGTAAGTGGGCAATTGAAATAATTTTTAGACCTTCAAATTTTTTGCTTTCAGGAATTTCAATAGTGTTAGTAACAACAACTTGTTTAACTCAATTGTTTTTGATTGCTTCTTCCATTCTTTGTTTTGCTGGTCCGTTAAATAATCCATGACAAGCAAAAATGTAAACATCAGTAGCTCCATTTTCTTTTAAAGCTTTTGCAGCATTAATGATGGTTCCTCCACTATCAATCATGTCATCAATAATAAAGCAGGTTTTTCCTTTTATATCTCCAAGCACAAATTCTACTTCGGCTTTATTTGGTTCTGGACGTCTTTTAGCAATAACTGCAATTCCATTAGTCATAGCACCTGTATAAGAATCTACTTTATGAACTCTAGTTAAACCACCGTGATCAGGAGAAACTAAAATGCAGTTTTTGTAATCAATTTTTTTCTCCATAATAGTTTTAATAATTTCTTCAGCTAAAGTTTGCGATGTTTGAAAGTTATCCATTGGAATATCAAAGAACCCCATCGATTGTTGCGAATGGATGTCAATAGTAATTACTCTATCAGCTCCTGCTTTAGTAATTAAATCCGCAACTAACTTAGCAGTGATTGGTTGACGACCTTTTGCTTTACGATCTTGACGTGCATATCCAAAATAAGGGATCACAACATTAATTTTAGAAGCCGATCCACGTTTGAAAGCATCAATTGCAATTAATAATTCCATTAAATTTTCATTAACTGGTTGAGTTGTTGATTGAATTACATAAATTTCTCTTCCGCGCACACTGTCTAATGATTCGACTAAAATTTCTCCATCCATAAAACGAATTGTTTTCACTTGTTTTGGTTTGATTTTTAAAATTTCGCAGACCTCGTTTGCTAAATCCTGACTAGCACTTAATCCAAAAATATTGATTTCTTCGTTATTTTCTTCGTTATGTTTTATCATACTCATTTATTTTATTTCCTCACAATAAAATAATAGCAAATATTCACTGCTTCTAAAGTGGTATTTAGGTTAATAAACAATAATGTTACAGTTTTTTGAAACTATTGTTAAGACATTAAAGTTTTTTATCTATTTTTTGATTAAAATCTAAATAAGATGACGGGGGTAACAATGAAAAAAGAAGGTTATATTCATATTTATTACGGAACTGGTAAAGGTAAAACATCGGCTTTAAACGGAATGGCGATTCGAGCATTGGGTAATGATTGAAAAGTTAAATATTTGCGCTTTTTAAAAAATCGCATCACTGGTGAGTTAACATATTTCACGAAACATCAAGACCCAAATTTTACAGTTAAATCTTTTTATTCTTCAAGCCAAAAATTTATTTGAGAAATGAATGATCAAGAACGTGAAGTTTTTAAAAAAGAAATGTTATTAGGAATTGAAGAATTAAAAGCAGATTTGCAAGATTCTACAATTGATTTATTAATTTGTGATGAATTATTAGATTGTGTTATTAATAAATTTATTACTGAAGAAGAATTAATAGAAATTATTAAAACTAAAAACCCTCACACTGAACTAGCAATTTCAGGACATTATATTTCTGATGCTTGAATTGCAATAGCCGATTTAGTTAGTGAAGTAAAACCAATTAAACACTATTTCGATCAAGGTGTAATGGCTCGTAAAGGAATCGAGTGATAAAATATTATTTTGAAATTAAAAAAACAAATATCTTTCGGTTTTCTTGAATATGAAAATTAAAGATAATATAATGAAAAAAGTTTATATCAAGTAGATGAAAACAAAAGAATTTCACGCTCAATAAATAAAAGTTTTATGCGAAAAGTATAAAACTTTTATTTATTGATTGTGTTGTTGATGAAAGGACAAATGAAATTTAAAACTAAAAACACGATTGCTTTTAAACGTGTAACTAAAAATACTTCAACAGAAGAAATGATTTCTGAAATAAAAGAACTTGAAGAGGTAGATTATTCACCTTTATATAATAAAAACCTTCCTTATCATAATTATGGTTACATCCATACCTTTAGAGTTATTTCTGATGGTTTAAGATTAACCACTTTAAAACAATTTGTTGCCGGTCTTTTGGCGGGAATATGAATTGGTTTAGCTTATACTGCTGTTTCTTATGCAACATATACAATTAAAAATGATTCAGTTGTTAAATTATTAACTGGAGCATTATTTGCTGGTGTAATTTTAATGATCGGATTTCTTGGAGGAGGATTCCTAACAGCTCATATGTGATACAACAGAGCAATGTTTAAAAAGATTGAGCGTTGAACTGTTTTCTTAAAAGCATGTGGATTAGTTTATCTAGGAAACATTGCGGGCATTACAATTTTTGTTTCAATATTATACCTATCTAACGGATTTACGGCAGGACATGGTTTATTAATGTCTAAAGTTTATGAAAACTTTGGTTTACATAAACTTTATATTCTTGGTGATAAATTAGGAGCCAAAGAAGCAATTTTAGTTAAAGATGTTTTCAAATCAATGGGATTAGTTTTTGCAAGTGCAATTTTATGTAACTTCTTGATTTGTTTAGCAACACAAGGAGCTAAATCAACAAAAGGAAATGCTGGAGCATCAATGATTATGTATTTATGTGTTCTATTTTATTTTGCAATTGGTGGTTACCAACATTCAGTTGCTAATTGATATGGAGCAATTGTTTTAATTGTGATGGCAATTGATGGAAACCCAATTTTATTAGAAGGTGGTCAGGCATTTAATGCTGCTAGTGGAGGATGATTTATTCTTGTAAATATTATTCCTGCAGTTTTAGGGAACTTCCTTGGTGGTTTAATAATCGGAATTGTAATGAGTTGATTTAATAAAGATTTTGATGATTTATTATTGAAAGAAGCTAGAATTAAACATTTGAAAGAATACATTGAAGAACGTACAGGAATTAAACATTTAACAAAAATTAATGACGTTAAAAATGAAATTAAGGATCATGATAAATAATTATTAAACTATTTAAAAATAAAAACTCCCGTTTAATTGACAGGAGTTTTTATTTTTAACTAATTAATAAATTTAGGTTTTCAATTCGGATCGATTCAAGATGTTGCTCCAGTATCAAAGTCCTTATGTTTTTCTTTGCTTACTTTTGAGGTGTCTCAATTTGAAAGATCTTGATTGAAACTTGTTGCATTCATAAACATTTCCTTCATGCTTAAAACATTTGAGGTGTCTCAAGCGGAGATATTTTGATTAAAATTTGAGGCATTTGTAAACGCGTTTTGCATAGCTTTTACATTTGAGGTGTCTCATTTGGAAATGTCGCTGTTGAAAATTGTCGCATCATTAAAAATGTAGCTCATAAAATTTAATTTTGAAGTGTTTCAAGTGGAGATGTCACCATTGAAACTTTTTGCTCCTTCAAACATTTTTGTCATATTTTCGACGTTTGATGTGTTTCATCGAGATAAATTCTGATTAAATTTTGAAGCATCTTTAAACATGTTAGCGGTGACAACAGCTTTAGATGTGTCCCAATTGGAGATGTCACCGTTAAAATTTGTTGCTCCAGAAAACATCGCATGCATTGATGTTGCATTTGAGGTGTTTCAATTGGAGATGTCACCATTAAAGTTTGTTGCTCCATAAAAGATTGAACTAAATGTTGTAACATCTGAAGTGTCTCAATTTTCAATACCTAAAATTTTTTCATTAGAGTTATAGCTAAATAAAGAATTCAATTGTCTAAAAGGTTTAGGTAAAATTTTAGGTACTCTATCGCCTTTAAAATTTTTAATAGTCAGACCATCTGCTAATTCATCTTTATTAAAACCTAATTGAATGATCTCTTTTGCGTCTATTTGGTTAAAATCCAATTCTCATGTTTCTTGTGTCTCATCATTTGAATCGATATATATTGTAGGCTGTGGTTCCATTCAGTAATGATTTAATGTAATTGAACCATTATAAATTAATTCATTATTAATGTGTCCATTACCTGTAAATGTATAACTATCCGCAAATGAATCAACCGTTAAATTTTTGGATGTTGAAGGTGTTGAAACAGTTATTTCTTTTGAACCGATTTTTAAATCAACTTCTGCTTGTAATTCTTCAATGGTTCACGCGACTGTTGCTCTTTCATTCAAAATTGTTTTAAGTTGTGCTGTAATTTCTTCGCCAGTAATTGGTTTAGTGGTATCTTGGGTATTGCTTCAGTTATGAGTAAGTACCAAATCACCTTGGTATTTATGGCCATTACTAATGTCACCAAGGCCATGAAAGTTTCATTGTTTTGTACCAGTAATTTGTTCAGATGATCGCAAATTAAATGCAACTTCAGTAACTTCAATTCCCCCACGGTCATTAATTGTTGTGTCATTATCGATAACTAATTGAAGTTCGATTTGTGTTCAATTTCCATCTTGTTTAGAATTTAAAAGTTCATAAATACGTTGGCGGATTGTTGATATTGGTTGGGTTGTATCTACAACACCTTTCCAATTGTGAGTTAAATCAATATAACCATTATATCGGTATTCATTTTCTGAATTAGCATTACCAACAAAACGATATACATCATTCTTTTCTTCGGGTTTTCAAGAATAATTGTTTTTGCTAGGTAATTGAACAGTTATTCCACCGGGTCCATATTTTGAATCAATTGCATTTTGCAAGCCTTCAATAGTTCATTTTTCATTTGTTTTTATTTCCAATAAGTCTTCAAATTCGGTTTTTAGAACTCCAATATCTTGAATATAATCTTCATCACTACAAGCCACAACTGTAGCTCCAGCGCTAGCTGTTAGTGATAATACTGCTAAAATACTTAATAATTTTTTCATACTCTAAACTCCTTTTATATAAAAATTCAAATGAGTTATTTTTCCGAAATGTTTTTAAATAGTGGTAATCATTTTTAAAAAATAATATTGTTTTTACAACAATTCCACCGAATTATAAAATTATAAAATTTGTTAAATACATTGATTAAATTTGGTTCAAAAATATAAAAAGCTTTCATAAAGTAAACCTTTCTATTTAAAATTTTCAAGCCTTATGCAATCCTATTATAATATTTAAAACATAGATGTGTTAAAAAAGAAAAAAATAAGATAAAAAACCAAAAACCCTGTCTTTATAAAAATAAGGTTTTTGGCTTTTAAAATTGTTTTTAAGTATTAAATTTTGGTTTATATGTCTGATCTCAATATGGATTTGCTTGCAAATCGAAATTTTCATAATTAGTCACTTTTGAAACATTTCAGATTGAAATATCTTGATCAAATTGTTCAGTTTCTCTAAACATAAAAGACATATTCGTTACATTTGAAGTGTCCCATTTGGAAATGTCTTGATTAAAATTTAAAGCTCTCATAAACATTTCTTTCATATTAACTACTTTTGAAGTGTCCCAATTTAATGGTTGATCAAAAAGATCATTTAAAGAAAACATACCTTCCATAGTGATCACGTTGGAAGTGTCTCAGTTTAAAGGTTGATTAAAAAAACTTGCTGCACCAAACGTTTGTGTCATATCAGTTATGTTTGAAGTGTCTCAATTTTCAATACCTTCTATAAATTCATTTTGGTTATATCCAAACATTAATTTTAAAGACTTTATTTGCTTTGGTAAATAACTAGAAACTTTGCTGCCTCTAAAAGTTTGAATTGAATTACCTTCTTTGTCGAAACCAAATTGTTTAATTTCTTTAGCATTTATATCTGCAAAATCTAGTTTGCTAGTTTCTTCTTCATTACCTTCAGAATCAATATATATAGTTGGTTGTGATTCTACTCATATATGGTTTAATGTAGTATTTCCACGATATTTATGTTGATTATTTATGCTACCAATTCCTACAAATTTTCATTCTTTAGTTCCACCAACTTTATCAGTAAAATTGGAATTAGAAATTTCAGTAACAGTAATGCCTCCTTTATCATTAATGAAGGGGTCATTATCTATAGCTGATTGTAAATCTGATTGTGATCATTCTGTACTACTTTTAAAATCTAATATTTCTTGAAGTTTAGGCTTGATTTGTGAAATTGGTAATGTTTCATCACTTTTTTCGATTCATTCATGATTTAAAGTTGTTGAGCCTTCATAAATAAACTCATTGGTTGTGGTTCCGTGACCAGTAAAAATGTATTTATCGTTCTTTTCTTCACCTGTTCAAGCATAATTGATTGCTGATTGTAATTCAACCGTAATTCCACCAACAACATCAAGTTTAGCATCTACAATTGCTTGTTCTAATTCCGGTTTTGTTCATTTAAGATCTTTTCTAGAATCTAAAATTTCTTGAAGTTGAGTATTGATGTCAGTTATTGGTTTAACAAAACCAATCGTTTCAGTTCAAGTGTGAGTTAAAGTTATTGAACCTTCATAAAGAAAACCATTGTCCTCTTTTGCATTTCCATTGAAAAGAAACATTTGATTCATTACTTGGGGTTTAGACTTATTATTTTTATCATTAATTTCTTCAACCGTAATAGCTCCTGAACCATATAATTTATCGATTTCAAATTGTAAATCATTTAAAATTCAAGATTCATATTTTTTTGTTTCTAAAATTTTGTTTAAATCATTTTCTAATATTTTAATGTTTTGAAATAATTTGTCATCTGCACAAGCCGCAACAGTTATACTAGTAATACTGGCTGTAAAAGATAAGGATGCCAAAATACTTAATAATTTTTTCATTATAATACTCCTTTACTGAAAAAAATAAAGTAAAAGAAAAACCCGGAGTGATTGCAAAAAATAATACCTACTGAAGAAAAATGTTTTGCACAATAAAATTTTTTTACAAATTAAGACAACGAAAAAAACACTATGAAAAATAGTTAGTTTTGATTTCAAAATAAAAAATAAGTGCATAAATATACCTACTATCCTAGTATTTATTTTATTTTTAAAAAATAATTTGCTAAATTGTGATAGTGATAAAAAAATTTAAATTTTGACAATATTTAATTTATTTGAACTTTGGTTTAAATTCTTCTTTTCAATTAAAGGTATCTTTATCATAATCTGTTGAAAAAACATTTTTAGATTCAAAACTTCATGTAGATAAATCTTGGTTAAATGCTTGTGCATTTTCAAACATTGATCTAAAAAATTTAAACTTTCTAGCATCTCATAAATTCAGTTTTTGATTAAAGTTAATTGCATTTTGAAACATGTATTTAGTGTTATAAACATTATTTGTATGAAAGTGATTAATGTTTTGATTAAAACTTTTGGCCCCTTTGAACATTCCTTCCATTATTTTAACGTTAAATGTAAATCACCCCGAGAGATCCACATTAAATTTCCGGGCATTTTCAAATAAATAAGAAAAATCCTCAATATACCTAACATCTCAGTCTTGAACTCCAATAATTTCCTTATGAGCGTTGCCAGAAAACATTTCATTCAATCTTTTAATTTGTGGAGGTAAAAAATTAGGAACTTTAGCTCCCTTGAAGTGATGAATTGTAGAACCATTACTGTTGTATCCTAGTTTTATAATTTCTTTTGCCTTAATTTTTTTAAAGTTAAATTCTTTGGTTTTTTGTAAATTACCTTCAAAATCTAAATATTCTGTCCACTCAGTTTCTAATTTAATATTTTTCATATTTAAAGTTCTCCTTAAAATAACGATCACTATAATTGAGATAAAAATGTTTTAAAATAAATTGTTTAATTAAAAGTTATTAGTTAATTTATGATGATTTTATAAAAAAAAAAAAAAAAGCAATCGGTAAAGGCAAATTGCAAAAACTTAGATTTTATCTAAACAAAAAAGTTTTCCAATTATCTTGAAAAACTTTTTTGTTCTTTTAATTTTTAAAAATTATTTAATAATGTTTTTACAATTTCCTGTTTGAAGAAACTCTTGCAAGTTTAGATAAGATGTTTCAACCATATTTTTAACGGCTTCATCTGTATAACTTCCAATGTGAGGAGTCATTATTAAACGAGGATATAAAGAATGTAATTTTTCGTATTCAGCAACAGGAATTAAATTTTGATCAAACTTTTTAAAGAAAATTTGTCCTTCTTTTTCTACAACATCAATTGCTGCTCCTTTGATTTTGTTTGCAACAATAGCATCATAAAGAGCAACAGGATCTAGTAGTTCGCCTCTTGCGGCGTTAACTAAGAAACTTCCATCTTTCATTTTTGCAAAAAATTCCTTGTTGATCATGTGATCATTTTGTCCTTTGATATATGGACAATGAATTGTAATTAAATCTGAATTTTTTAATAAGTTATCTAAATCGGTGTATTCTAGAACTTCTTTTGCTTTATCACTTGGATAAAGATCATATCCTAAAACTTTAGCTCCCATTCCTTTTCAAGCTTTAGCTGCTTCATAACCGATTCTTCCAGTTCCGATAACTCCAATTGTTGAATTTCTCACTTCTTGAGCAAACATAAAGTTGTCAACTGTAAAGTCTTTTTGAACTCCGGTTTTATGAGCCATATAAAATAGATTTCTCAATAAACCATTCCCTAAATTCACAGCTAATTCACTGACTGCATTGGGTGAATAAAAAGGTACATAAGCCATTTTAAATCCTAATTCTTTAGCATAATTAACGTCAATATGATTTGTTCCTACAGTTCTTGTTAGCAAATATTGCACTCCATACTCTTTTAGAATATCTAAGTTTTGAGCATCAGCAACACAGTTGGCTCTTAGCATCACTGCATCACAATTTTTAGCAGTTTCAATATTGTCATGAAGTAATAAAGCTTTTTCTAAAATTAATTCATAACCAAATTTTTCATTTAAAGAGGTAAAAAATACTTTTTCTGTATCTCTAACTCCATAACATACTATTTTCATTTTTCCTCCTAGGCAAATAATGGTGTTGAACCGATTGCTACTCCAACAACCACTCAAATTGGCATTGTCACAATAGCGGCCACTGTTGATAAAGTTGTTAAATTTGAAGCAAGTTCAGGTTCTTTGTTGTAATTAATTGCGTAAGCAACAACAACATTAGCTGGTGGAGTTGCTGCCATAATTAAAATTACTGCTAATTGAGTTTTTGTTAAACGCATTGTACTATTTGGATCAATTCCATAAATAATTCCTGCAATTGCTAAAACCATTAATAGCGCCACTAAAGGAACAACAATAACTCTAATAAATGTTGCGATTCAAATAGTTTTTGATTTGATGGCTTTTTTTACATCACCTTTGGCAATTGTCATTCCAATCGCTACTCATGCTAATGGTGTACAAATTGCTGATAATGTATCAATAATTTTTTTGAATGGTGAAAATAACAAGTCAATTCTCAAGACCGAGAAGTAAGTCGCTTGATCTCCGCTTTCATAAGTCACAAATTTAATTCCTGGAATTAATTGAGTTGCTCAAATAAAGAAACCGATAAATGTAGCAATAATGATAGGATTTAAGAAAATTGATTTTAATCCTTTTTTTAAATTTTTCATTTTTACTTCTTTGTAATTTAGTAAATCTTGTTCTGTAAACTCACCAGTGTTATTAGCGATTGCTAACTTAATTTTTTTACTAGAAACTAATGATTTAACAGTTTCTGTATTTGGTCTACTCATAATTGAAAACCCGATAGTGTATAAAAATATTCTATAAGGAATGTTGAAGTTATTTGCAGTTATTTTAGCTGCATCATCCAAAACTCCACCAGCTAGTGCTGTAATTAATGGAATTCCAAAAAAAGTTGTTGATCCTAAGGCAATACACATTGCTAATGTGTCTCGAACATCTTTGTTTTGTTTATAAAAAATAAATTTTGATGTTGTTGTCATCAATAAATAAAATAAAAATCCAATTAAAATAACTACAAGTTCTTTTTTTAATGAATCTTCGCTAGCATCAGTTAGGAAACCTTGTAATGCCAGTGCAGGTAAACCTACAACCATAACGATTTTAATAAATACTTTTTCCCAATCTTTGTTTAAGATTTGTTTTTTTGTTAAAAAGAAACCTAAACCAATAACAAAAATTGTTGCAAAAATTGCTGTTCACAGCGGTCAACCACCAAGAATTTTTTGAATAGCTTCGCTTGTTTGATTTGTTAATAAAATATGCATAATCTTTTCCTTCCAAAACCATTATAGACCTCTAATAAAAATAATGTGAAAAAAAATTTTTTAAATTATTTTGAAATAAAAAAATTCCCACTTTGGGTGTTTTTTCTAGTATTTATCGTATCATTTTGAAACAATCGAAATAAAAAAACCATACACCTCTGTTATTAGTGTGTGGTTTTTTTATTTTTTATTTAATGTTTTTTGGTTCTGCTGCTTGGTAATTTTCTAGTACATTCATTTCTTCATTAAAATGATGTTTACAATATGATTTAACAATTTTTATGAATGTTGGTTCGGCTGTTAATCATCTATTTTCGCCAGCTCTAACGTCTAAGACATCTTGATCAATAGTTGCACTAGCTGATTTTTCGCAATCTTCTTTTATACAAATCATTTTCTTTTCCTCTAAAGCTTTTAGCTTTCTAATATATTTTAGAATAATTTAAAAAAATGACTATAATTTTGGTTTATTTTGCATTTTTTTATGTTTTTTTTTGATTTGTTTAATTAATGATTCGGTTTTTTCCAAATATTTTTTTTCATTTGTTTTTGCAAAAAGAGTTTTATTATAAATTGCTTGATTGATTAAACTCTCTTCAATGTTGATTAATTTGTTCGCTCTTTTTACTCTTAAATAAAAGATTATCAACATTGGGGCAATTATTAGTCCAGAAACAAAGTCAGATAAACCAACAAACAAGAAAAACCACAGAGAATTATTTGTTGCTATTGTAATTGAATAACCAATCCCTAACATAGGAAGAAAGATAACCATTGAACGCAAAGAAGTACACAAAGTTGCGGCACGACTTTTGCTTGTTCCTTGAAAAAGACCTAGCGCAATGTAAGTTAAAGAAGCAAAGGGATATGTAAAAAAATATAAAAATTGATAAAAATAGAAAATGCTTCCATAATTTGCATATTCTTTAGGAAAAGCGAACATGGTCATCATTACAGGACCAGCACTAACGATTAATAAAAGAATAAATAAAAATCAACCAAACATCAACCAAGTAGAGCGTCTTAAAATTGAAACAATACGAGCATTACGTTTGGCTCCATAATTGTAAGCAATCATTGTTCTTACTCCTTGATTTAAACCAATACATGCACTTAAAATAAATTCAGCTCAAGGAGTCATCGAAGAAATTAATTGTTGCAAAATTGAAACTCCACCATTTTGTTCAAATGAAGGTCCCTCTTTAGGGATTGGTAACTTAATCACAACTGCTGTAGAAACATAAGAATTTACAACTACGGCAAAATAAATAATAAAATTAGGAATTCCGGCCTTAATTGTTTCTGTTCAATTTTGTTTTTGCAAAATAAATAAATTTCTAATTTTAAATTTAGAATACGAAATTTTAGATGCATAAATAACAACTAAGCAATACAAAATTTGATACAAGAAAGCCATTATTGTCCCTAATTGTGCTCCAGTTAATTCCATCCCTCCAAAATGCATTGCTGAAATCGAAACTCCACATTTAACAATTAATGAAGTTAAAGTCATGATCATGATGTGTCACATTTTACCTTCACTTCTGACCATGTTCATAATCACTCCGGCAACAAACATTGTTGGAAGACCATAAATTAAGGGTTCAACATCAGATCAAGCTAAAGCAGTAATCACTTCATTTTTGTGACCACCCATTTGTGAAGATATTAAAACCTGATTAAAACTAGGAAACGATAAAAAAAATAGTAACATAGCAACAGCTATTGAAACCAAAAATGATTGAGAAATACTATTGCCTGTAATTTCTCCTAATTGTTCTTTTTTTCCGCGCCCAAATTGTACTGCATAGTGCATTCCTGCTCCAATTGCCATAATTTGTGAAAACGAATAAGCTAGGTTATAAGTTTGCATTGTATATTGAGTTGTAACATTAATGTATTCTCTAATTCTCTCTGCTGAAATTGTTATTTGATTTAAGTTATACAATTTTTCAACTTCCATTAAAATGGTCTTTTGTTCAGCATTGTTAACAGCAATTTTTAAATTGTTAAGATTAGCGGTACTATCTAAACTAAAAAAGTTTAAAAAAGAAGTTCATCTATCAGATGTGGAATTTAAAGCATCCATTAAAATCGAATGATCATTAGCTCCAATAATTAATTTATGAAAATAATCTCAATTTGCACTAGCGTGAGGAGTAGCAAATTGCAAAGCTAAGGTTTTATCCAAAATATTATACAGACCTTGGGTTAGCATTAAAATAACGGTGGGAATACAAAAATAAGCAATCGCTTTTCAAACACTTGCATATCGCAACATAAATTCTCTAGTTGTTAAAATCGGAATAAATAATTGTTCTCGATCTCATCCACCATTCATTCTTGCTTTTTTATTAACCTGCTCAGCTGTTAATTTTTCATTATTTTTTTTTGAAGAATTTTTGAAGAATCAATTAAAAATTTTTTTCTCTATAAATGACTTTTTTTTATTCATGTTTTTCCTTTTCAATCTATTTTATTACTTTTTTTCAAGATAGAAAGCAAACACTTGATTTTCTAATTTTATTTTAAAAATAATCTTTTATATTATAATTTAATAGTTATTTATTTAGGAGGGGAAGTATGAGTGTACTTTTTATTGAAGGACTAACCCATCAAAATGGTGGAAAAATTTTATACAGAGATTCAACACTAAGAGTTAATAAAGGTGAACACATCGGACTTCTTGGTGCTAATGGAACTGGTAAAACAACATTATTAAATATTATTACCGGGAGAATCACTCCTGATCACGGAATTGTTGAATTGCATCCTCGTGCAAAAATGGGATATTTAGATCAACACCAAGATGTTGATTTAAATATTTTAGGTATTGATTATTTAAAAGATGCCTATAAAGATCTTTATGTTATGCAAGATAAAATTAACAAAATCTACGAAGATATGGCCATTGAATATAATGAAGATGATTTAATTAAAGCTTTGGCTTGACAAGAAGAATTATCTTTAAAAGGTTTTGACACTATTGAAAAAACCATCGGAAACTTGGTTGCTGGATTAGGAATTAACCCAGAAAACCTTAACAAGACTTTGGGACAATTATCTGGTGGTCAAAGAGGAAAAATTTTGTTAGCAAAACTATTATTAAAAAATGATGATTTTATTTTACTAGATGAACCCACTAACTTTTTAGATGTTGAACAAGTCGAGTGACTTGCTAACTTTTTACAAAATTATGAAAATTCATATTTACTAATTTCACATGATGTAGATTTTATTAATAAAACTGTTGATATTATTTATGCAATTGAAAATCAAGAAATTAATCGTTATGTTGGAAACTACGATAAATATTTAGAACTTTCGCAACAACGCGCTGAACAATATGATGCTGCTCGTGAATCTCAACAACAGCAAATTGCTAAACTAAAAGATTATGTAGCGAGAAATGCTGCTCGTGCTTCAACTGCTCGCTCTGCCCAATCACGTCAAAAACAACTTGATAAAATGGATGTCATGGATGAACGACGTGATTTAGTAAAACCAAAGATGAAGTTCAAATATAAACGCCCTAATTCAGCAGTGGTTGTTAAGGCTGAAAACTTAGAGATCGGATATGGTTTTGCTTTAACTCACCCCTTAACTTTCGAATTGCGTGAAGGAGAAAAATGTATTGTTCGTGGTTATAACGGAATTGGTAAAACCACTTTCTTAAACACTATCGAAGGTTCTCTCAAACCTGTCTCAGGAAAAATCATGTTAGGAAACGGTGTTGATATTGCTTATTTCCACCAACTTGAACATAATGGCGATGAAACTCCAATCGCTTACTTGATGAGCCTTTATCCCGAAATGCTTGAAGGCGAAGTTAGAGCAACAATCGGAAAATTTGGAGTTAAATCAGAATTGATGTTAAATCCAATGAACAAATTATCTGGAGGAGAACAAACTAAAGTTAGGCTCGCTGCTTTAAGTTTAGAACCTGCATCTTTATTAATTTTAGATGAGCCCACTAATCATATTGATGTGTTAGCCAAAGAAGCGCTATTAGAGGCAATTAAAGCTTTTGAAGGAACTGTTTTGATTACAACCCATGATATTAACTTCGAAACTAAATGAGCTGATAAAGTTTTAAACTTTGAAGATTTAGTTGAATAAAAAATCAGGATTTTTACATCCTGGTTTTTTATTTTATTGAATATCTTTTGTTCAACTAAAAGTTCTTTTAACTGCTTCTTGTCAGCCTTTAATTAAGGAATTAGCTTTGTTTTTATTAATTGATGGTTGTAGTTCAAAATCAATTTGATAATTTTTTTTGATTTCTTCAACATCTTTTCAATAACCTGTTGCTAATCCAGCTAAATAAGCAGCTCCCATTGCAGTAGTTTCAACGTTTTTAGGTTTAATTACTTTTGTTTGAGTGATGTCTGATTGAAATTGCATAATAAATTTGTTACGTGATGCTCCCCCATCAACTTTCAGAGATGCTAAATCTTTTTTAATATCTTTTTGCATTGCACTAATAACATCATAAGCTTGGTAAGCAATCGCTTCTAATGTTGCTCGCACAATGTGTTCTCTTTTAGTTCCGCGATCAAGACCAAAAATTGCTCCACGTGAATATGAATCTCAGTAAGGAGAACCTAACCCAGTAAATGATGGGACAACATAAACACGACGATCATCATCAACTTGTCCTGCATATCACTCTGTTTCGATTGCGTTATAAATTAATCGTAAATTATCACGTAATCATTGAATAGCTGCTCCAGCAATCATTACAGAACCTTCTAGAGCATAAGTTATTTTACCTTGATAAGCTAAGGCAACCGTTGTTAACAATCCATGACTAGAAACAACGCGTTGTTCTCCAGTATTCATTAAAATAAAACATCCTGTTCCATAAGTAATTTTTGATTGACCTTCATCAACACAAAGTTGTCCAAATAGCGCTGACTGTTGATCTCCAATTGAAGACCCAACTTTAATTTGGGTTTTATCTGATTTTGATAAAATTCCAGGGTAAGTTAAACCGTAAATTTCACTACAACTTTTAATTTCGGGTAGAATGTTTCGAGGAATGTTAAATAAGGCTAATAATTCATCATCTCAATCATTAGTATGAATGTTATACATTAATGTTCTTTGGGCATTAGTGTGATCAGTCACAAAAACTTCACCACCTGATAAACGATAAATTAATCAAGTATTAATCGTTCCAAACATTAAGTTATTTTCATTAGCTAATTGACGAGCGCCAGGAACATTATCTAAAATTCATTTAACTTTAGTTCCTGAAAAGTAAGGATTAGAGATTAATCCTGTTTTTTCTCTAATCATATCAACTTGTTCTTGATTCATGTCTTCGCAATATTTAGCTGTTCTTTGGTCTTGTCAAACGATGGCATTATAAATTGGTAACCCTGTTGTTTTATTTCATAAAACAACAGTTTCACGTTGATTGGTAATTCCGATGACTTCAACTTGATCACCTTTAATTTTTGCTTTGTTAAGTGCTTGAACTAATGTTTTGTGTTGAGCGTTTCAAATTTCAATTGCATCATGTTCTACTCATCCTTCTTGAGGAAAAAATTGAGTAAATTCGGCTTGGTCAATTCCAATTATTTCTCCCTTACGATTAGTTATTAGTGTTCTGGCACTTGTGGTACCTTCATCTAGTGTTACAACGTATTTTTCCATTATATAATTGGTAACTCACTTTCTTGTTTTGGGTTTCAATTTTTTTTAAATTTTAATTTGTTATTCTTTTTAATTAAATAAATCACATAGTCTGCGATCGCAGGAGCTGAAGCAATTGCTGGTGATTTTGTTCCTGCCACATTAATGAAATTAGGATCTTTTACAACTGGTTTTATTCAAAAATCATTTGTGGTTGGTTCAATTGGTCTTGAACCAGAATAAACCATACAAGTTTTTTCGATTCGCAAATTAGGAATTAGCTTTTTACCAATACTTCCGATTGAATCAAATTTAGCTTTGGTGATTAAACGAGTATCATCTTTAGCAATATTTTCTTCAGCTGTTGGTCCTACCATAACATGACCATCTAACATTGGGGCAACAATAACACCTTTTCCGTGAATAGTTGGAACCATAAAAACAACCGAATTCACAATTCCTTCTTCTGTTTTTTCTAAAATCCGATATTCACCACGACGAGCAACTAGTTTAAATTCTGGATACCCTGCCATTTCAGAAATTACATCTGCATAGTGTCCTGCAACATTAATGATAATTGGAGCAGAAATTGTTTCTTTATTGTTTTTGATTTCATAATTAGTTCCGTTTTTAACAATGGCTTGAACTTTGGAATCAAGCATCAAATCAACACCGTTTTTAATAGCATTTTTAAACAAAACTTTAGTTAATTCTACCGGGTCAATTGCAATTGAAGAATTACACACTAAAGCTCCAACCGCTTCTTTAGAAATGTTTGGTTCTCTTTTTTGCAATTCCTGAGCATCAATAATTTCTAATTCAGATTTTTTTAAACCATTAATTAAACCACGATCATACAACATATAAACATGTTTCATTTCTTCTTTATTAAATGCAACCACCGTTGAATCAATTCTTAGATATGGAAAATCCATATCTCTAATTCAATCTTCATAACGAAGTTTTCCCAATTGATTAAGTTTGGCATTCAATTTTCCTGGCGTTGGATCAAAACCACCATGCACTAATCCAGAATTACCGGCACTAGTTTCCATAGCAACTCTTTTGTTCGCTTCTAAAACGACTATTTTTTTATCATATTGAGAAAGTTCTCTAGCAATAGCTGCTCCAAGAATACCTCCTCCGATTATACAAATATCATAATTTTTCATTTTACTTCCATTCTATAATGCTGAAAAAATTAGTCCAATAATTAGTCCTGCAGACATAGGTGCAGCAATTGGGACTCAAGAATATTTTCAATCTGAGCCACCCTTTCCTTTTAAGGGTAATAATTGATGCACAATTCTTGGACCTAGGTCACGAGCTGGATTAATTGCATATCCGGTGGTACCACCCAATGATAGTCCTATCCCTATCACAATTGCTCCAACTATAATTGGAACAAAAAATTTAGGAATAGTTCCGTATTGTCCAATTGCTAATATCGCTGTTACCAAAACAGCTGTTGCTACAAATTCCATCAAAAATGAATTTATCATTGATTTATCTGTTGGTCCGGTTGAGTGCATCCCAAGAATTGTTCCTTTACATTCCAAGTCACTCTTATCATTTAGAACTAATTTAATGTGATTAATATAAACTATATCCACAATTAACGAACCTAAAATTGCTCCAAAAATTTCAAGAGCTAAAACACCAATTAAAATTCCAACCATTTCACCGTTGTTAAAAATTGCAAATGCATTTTTAATTCCATCAAAATCAGCGAAAGCAGCAGCTAACATAACTGCTGGATTTAATCATCCTTGTCCACCTTTGAAAGCAGAAGAAATTATTGCAGCCGTGAATACCGCAGTCCCTCATCCTATACAAATTGATAATCACCCAACATTTTGAGCTTTCGTGCCTTTTAAAACAACATTTGCAACTATTCCATTTCCTAAAGTAATTAAGATTGCTGTTCCAAAAAATTCAGTAATTAATAATCTACCTATATCTGTCATAATTTTAAAACCTCCGTTTTCATTATAATTTTTTCCAAGTTTTAGTCAAGGAAATGGAAAAAATAATTTTTATAGTAAAAAAAGACCGTTTTACTGGTCCGTTTTAAGTTATTTTTTGGAAAATAAATACATAAATAGTGTTCTACATCCCATTATGAAACACTAATGGTTTTTATCTTTGTGAATTGCTGCTTCATAAGCTTCTGCAATTGTTTTTTCTAAATTATTTTTTTTAAAAACTTTAAGAGCCTCAATAGTAACTCCGCCAGAAACTGAAATGGCATTAATAATACTTTCAGCACTATTTTGGGTTAATTTTCATGATTCTAAAGTTTGAATAAATGTGTCTATTAAAATTTCCTTAGCTTTTTGAGAGTCCATTCCGTTAGCAATAACTGCTTTTTGAAATTCATTTACATATGTCAAAGCATAAGCGGGCATGCATCCAGCTGCTATTGTAAAATTAGAAAACTCTTCTTCATTAATTAAAAAGACTGATCCACATTTCTCTAAAAGTTTAACTATATTAGTTTCTATTTTTTTGTCTTCAATTAAAGTTATTCCTGTTGTTGATCTTTGATAATTTGCATTTATGTTAGGCATTATTCTAATAATTGTAAGATTTTTGTTATTTGAGAATCCTGATGAAATCTTTTGAATCGCATAACCAGAAGCCATTGAAATAATGATTGTTTTGCCCAAATCATTTTTATCTAAATTCTTAATTACTTCAGGCATTACTGGTACCCTAACTCCTAAGAAAATAACATCAAATTCTTGTTTTTTGATTTTAGTCAAATCATTAAAGGGTTTGATGTTTAGTTCCTTTGCTAAAATTTTTAGTTTGTTGTCATCATAATGATAACCATAAACTTGATGTTCATTATTTTCGCGATTAATTCCTTTAATCAAAGCTGATCCCATATGTCCTAATCCAATAAATAAAATTTTCATAATTTTCTCCTTTTATACTAATAAATGTTTTCAAACATAAAAAGAACCTTGTGGTTCTTTTAGATTTTTATAAGAAAAAGTCTCTTGAATTTTTTCTTGTTGCAGAAATTAAATCATCAGCATTCATTCCTCTAATCGCTGCTATTTTTTCAACAACTAATGGTAAATATTTTGGATGATTAATTGCTCTTTCATATGGATGTGGAGCATGATAAGGCGCATCAGATTCAATCATTAAATCATTTAAAGAAATATTTTTAGCAACTTCTTGTAATTCTTTATTTCTTGTCACTAGTCCATTAAGTGAAATATAATAACCTAACTTGATAAATTGTTGAGCTATTGATCAATTTCCTTCAAAAGCGTGAATTACAGCTTTCTTAACTTTTTTAGATTTAAGGATATTTAAGACATCATTATACGCGTTAAATTCTCCAGGGTTGTCCTTAATGTGAATCATTAATGGTAAATCAAATTTTTTAGCTAATTCGATTTGTTTGTAAAAAGCATCTTTTTGTTGAATTATATATTGACTACCTCTTGAATAGTCCAATCCTGTTTCACCAATTGCGACAACTTTATTAGCATTAGCTAGATCTTCTAATTGATCGTATACAACATCTGTGTACAATGCTGCTTGTGTTGGATGAATCCCAATCACAGCATAAACATTAGAATTTTTTGCTGCTTGTAATACAGACAATTTTGATGATTTTAAGTCATAACCAACAGAGTTAATAATAGTTACACCCGCTTTTGCGGCTTCACTAACAATTTCTGCTGAACTAATATTTTGTTCCAAGTAAACACCATCGTTCAAATGACAATGTATATCGTATATTCCTGCCACTATTTCACACTCTCCTTTTTAAATATTTTACTACTAAAAAACCTTCTAATATTTTTCATTTTTAAATTATGAAAATATATTAAAAGCTTTAAAAGCATTTTCTGTTGTTGCTGAAATTATTTCATCTTTTGACAGGTTTTTTAATTCAGCTATTTTTTCAACAGTTAAAATGATATTTTTAGGAAAATTCATTTGTCCTCTAAAAGGGTGTGGTGTTAAATAGGGCGCGTCTGTTTCTACCAAAATTTTTTCTAAAGGTATTCAAGCTGTTGCTTCTTGTAGTTCTTTAGCATTTTTAAACGTTACTGCACCACCGATGTTTATTCAACACCCTAAATCTATAAATTTTTTAGCATACTCTAAATTAGCCGAAAAACAATGAACAATCATTCTATTAGGTTTAAACTCTTCTAGTATTTCTAAAACATCATCATAAGCTTCATAAATTCCTTTTGCATCACGAATGTGCATCATTAAAGTAAGGTCTCTTTCTTGAGCAATTTCTATTTGATCTTTAAATCATTGCTTTTGAATTTCAGCATCTTCTTTTTGATAAAAGTAATCTAATCCAACTTCCCCAATTGCTACAACAGAAGAATCCTGGGTTAAAATTTTTAATTTTTTAAGATCACTAATTTTGTGATTTTGAACTTCGTTTGGATGAATTCCTACAGCAACAAAAATATTTTCAAATTTATGGGCTTGTTCAATCGCTTTTTCAGAAGAAGCAACAGAGAAAGCGCAATTTAAAAGATAGCCAACACCTGCATTGTTTGCTTCTTCAATAATTTCCTCAATTGGAATATTTTGTTCTTCATAAGTTTCGTCATTTAAATGTGTGTGACAATCAAAAATTAAATTTTTTTTCATTATTCTCCTTAAAATCAATTTTTAAATATTTTAATGTAAGATTTTTTTGCAATTTCTCCAATTATTCATGCGAGTAATAAAATTCCAAATAAATAAGCTAGTCAAATGCTACTTGGAATTTCAAAATTGATTACATGAGAAATTTGATGAATATAAGTGATCATAAATGCTATTCCTGCAAAAAAAGACATTCCCGCCACAAGTTGTCATGATGGTCTTGATTGAATTAGAGATATTTTTTCGGTTCTATAAACAATGATCAATACCATGTGTGTAAATAACGATTCTAAAAAAAACATTGTTTGAAACTGTTTAATTGCAAACTCTCCATTAACTCCAGCAATTTGTCCAAACATTCCCATAACATAACCAATAATCAAAAAGTTTACTATTGAAATTAACGTGGAAACAAGACCATTTCAAAAAGCGAATGGAATAATGGTTTTAACATTTCATGATAAGGGCTTTTTAATTGAATAATCGTCTACTTTATCAAAAACAAATACTAAATTAGAAAAATCATAAATTAAATTTTGTAACAATAGTTGAAGTGGTGACATTGCTTCAAAACCAAATCAAAAAGTCGAAATTAATAGGGTTAACATTAATCCTAAATTACAAGCAACAGTGATTTTAATATATTTAATTGCATTCGTAAAAATTTGTCTTCCCTTAATAAAAGACTTCTCTAAAACATCTAAATCTTTTTCTAGCAAAATAACATCAGCAGCAGCTTTAGCTAGTGGTGTTCCATTATTAACAGATATTCCTACATCGGCAGTTTTTAAAGCCACTGCATCATTAACACCATCCCCCAAAAAAGCAACAACTTTTTTGTTAGATTGAAGGTTATTAACTATATTTGCCTTATCTAGAGGTGAAAGTTTAGCGAAAATATTGACTGTGTTTATTAATTCATTTAATTCAGTTTTTGAAAGTTTTTGAATTAAATCTCCTGTAATTGTTTTGATTTTTCTCAGTTTTATTAATTCTGCAATTTTAGTAGCTATGTTCGAAGCATCTCCGGTTAAAATTTTTAAATCTATATTGTATTTATAGATTGTTTCAATAATTTTTTTAATACCCGGTTTAATGACTTCTTGAAATGAAACAATTCCTTCAAAAATTAGGTTCTTATGAGTAATTTTGTCGGTTTTTTTAGAAGCTAAAATTAGAGTTCTATAACCTTGTTTTGTTAACTGTTCAATTTGTTCGTTTATTTTTAGCAAATATGATTTGTTAAAGTCAACAATCTGACCATTGTCATTAACAAAATTAATCATTTTTAACATTTCTTCAACAGAACCTTTGGAAATTTGTGTCTTTTTGCCTTCAATATCAACCAATAAAGATAAACATCTTGTAATATGTGAAAATGGTTCTTCAGACAATAATTTTATGTTTTTTGGAATTTGGATATTACTTAATTTTTTTACTACAGCTTGATCAATTTTGTTGGATAAATTTTGTTGTAAAAATGAATTTATAAATAATAATTTGTTTAATTGATCTTGACTAGTTTTGTTAATATCTACACAATCATTAAGTTTTACTTCATCCAATGTTAAGGTTCCTGTTTTGTCAGTGCATAAAACATTAACACTACCCATATTTTGTACAACAGCTAAATTTTTAACAACAACTTTATTTTTAGCCATTTTTTTAGCTCCAAGTTGTAAATTAGAAGAAATAATAGCAGGCAATGCTTCAGGGGTTAAAGAAACTGCGATTGATAATGAAAAAATTAATGCTTGCACTCAAGCGCCAGTTCTTAATCCTGAAGCCAAAAGAATAATCGGAATCATTGATAAGATTGAAACAACTAAAATTTTAGTTATTTTAGATAAACCTTTTTCATAATCTGATTCTCCATTTTTTTCTTCAGCAATTTTTAAAATTGAAATGGCATAATTTTGCTCAGCAATATTAATAACAACTCCGAAACAACTTCCGTTAGTGATTATTGTTTGACTAAATCCAATGTTTTCTAAATCTAAAAGTTGTTTATTTTTATTTTTAGTGTGCTTAACTAAAGCTTCACTTTCCCCCGTTAGTGTAGATTCATCAATCATTAGTTGATTTGATCAAATTATTCTAATATCAGTTGGTATTACATCACCATTGTTTAAATAAATAACATCTCCAATTGTTAAATGAGATTGATCAATTTTTATTAAATTTTTTTTAAGAGATACACTGCTTTTTAATTCCGAAAAATTAATTTCTTTATCTACAACTCAAATTCCGTTTTCAACCATTTTATGAAGTTCAATATTAGATTTATAAGCTTTATATTCTTGAATATAATCTACTGAACCAGTTAAAAAGATCATTGAAATAACAATAAACCCAGAAATTAAATCAATCACTTCACGATCGTTAAAAAAATATATAAAAAAATTAGCTAACCCAATGCCTAGCAACAACAAATTAAAAGGTTCAACTAGAACTCCTAAAATTTTTTTTCAGTGAGCAAAATTTTTAGTAATAGTTTGGTTCTTACCAAATTTGGATTCGTTATGTTGTCTGTCTTCTGGACTAAGTCCAATTTTGGAATCAAGTTTATTTGCTAATTCTTCAAATGAAGAATTAGCAATATCAATAACTTTTTGTTCTCGTTCATATTTGAAATTGATTTCTTTATTTTTACTTTTCACAATTCACCTCTATTTACCTAAACAATATTTTCTGAAAATATTATCAATTATCTCTTCATCATATTGTTCACCAATAAGTTCATTCAATAAACCTCATCCTTCATAAAGATCAACATTAACAACATCGATGGGAAAATGATTTTGCAAATTTATGTAAGCGGTATTAATTTTATTTTTAACTTGTTCAATTAAAGAAATTTGATTGATGTTAATTAAAATTAAATTTTCATCTTTTAATATCTCTTCGTTATTATATTTTTGATCAATTTTAGATATCAATTCATTAATATCGTTATTTAAAGCATTAGTAAAAACTACATCATTAAATTGTGATATAAGTCTTTGTTTTTCACTATCGTTTAAATTTTCGCTTTTATTGACAACAATTATTTTAGTTTTGTCCTTTGCCAAATTAATTATTTCAAGACTTTTGGTACTAATTTCTTCTGGAGTTATGACAAACAAAACCAAATCTGCTTTTTTTATATATTCAAGCGATTTTTTAATACCTAAAGCTTCCACAATATCTTCAGTTTCGCGAATTCCTGCAGTATCAATTAAATTCAAAGTAAAATTTTGGAAAGATATTTGCCCTTCCACAATATCTCTTGTTGTTCCTGGAACATTGGTAACAATTGCTTTATCTTCGCTAAGTAGGGCATTTAAAATCGAAGATTTACCTACATTAGGTTCTCCGATAATTGCTGTTTTTATTCCAGATGCTGATTTAGAAGCTAATTTAGATCTTAATAAAATTTGGTTTAATTTTTCATCAATTTTTTTAAGTAAGTTTTGAAGATCTTTTGGAGAAGAACCTTCAACATCATCATAATCAGGATAATCAATTGAAACTTGAATTCTAGATATAACATCCATTAAATCGCTTTTTAAATCTAAAATCGTTTTATTGTGCGAGCCACTCATGTTGTCAACACCAATTTTTAAAGCTAATTCGTTAGTAGCGTGAATTAAATCATTAATTCCTTCCGCTTGGATTAAATCTATTTTTCCATTTAGAAAAGCTCTTTGTGAAAATTCGCCTTTTTGTGCCATTCTGGCTCCAGAATTTAAAATTAAATTAATAATTTTATTAGTATTCAAAATTCCTCCATGACAAGCAATTTCAATAACATTTTCACCAGTAAAAGAACTTGGATTAACAAAAGAAGTTATAACAACTTCATCAACCACTTGCTTATTTTGAAACAATTTTCTAAGAAAGATGTTTCTGTGCAAGGGAATTTCTTTATCTACTATTTTATTAATAATATTAAATGCATCATCACCACTAATTCTAATTACCGCAATTGCTTGTGTTGAAATATTAGTAACTGGAGCTACAATCGTGTCGTTAATATTCTTCATAAGTACCTCCAATTTAATATTATTTTACCAATTTGTTTCTCGGAAAAAAAATAAGTCTATAGACTTATTTGATAAATTCTTCGTTATTGAAATATGATTTTAAAATTTCTGGCAAAATCAATTTTTCACCATCAAAATAATTTTCTAAAATTGCTGCAAATAATCGATCAATTGCAACACCACTTCCATTTAGTGTATGAACTAATTTAACTTTACCATCAAAATCTTTAAATCTAGTCATCATATTTCTTGCTTGAAAATCACCACAATTAGAACAAGAAGAAATCTCGCGATATTTATTTTGTTCTGGAAACCAAACTTCAAGATCATAAGTTTTAGTAGCTGAAAAACCAACATCTCCAGTACACAATTCAACAACTCTATAAGGTAAGTTAAACATTTGTAAAATTGCTTCTGCATCTTTGGTTAAATTTTCTAATTCTTCCATTGAATAACTTGGTTCCACAATTTTAACCATTTCAACTTTATTAAATTGATGAAGTCTAATCATGCCTTTTGTATCTCTGCCAGCTGAACCCGCTTCTTGTCTAAAACACTGTGAAAATGCTGTGTAATTTAATGGCAATTGTGTTTTTTCAAGAATTTCATTTGCGTGCAAATTAGTTAAAGGAACTTCTGCTGTGGGAATTAAATATTGTTCTCCAACTTGGTAAGCATCTTCGGCAAATTTTGGCAATTGTCCTGTTCCATACATTGCTTCTGCATTAACAATCAAGGGAATAAAAAATTCTTTGTAACCGTTGTTTGTGTGGCGTGTCAATAATATATCTGCAAGTGCACGAACTATTTTTGAACCTTTGCCTGTATAAATTAAAAATCTTGATCCACTAATTTTTGGTCCTGATTCAAAATCAACTAAACCCAATTTAGAAGCTATGTCTCAATGAGGTATATTAGATTTTTTTAAATCTCCGTTATTTCAAGTTCTAACAACATAATTATCGCTATCGTCTTTACCAATTGGCATATTTTCGTTAGGGACATTAGGAATGAATTGTAAAAGATTAAT
This sequence comes from Williamsoniiplasma somnilux, assembly GCF_002804005.1. Lineage (NCBI taxonomy): Bacteria > Bacillati > Mycoplasmatota > Mollicutes > Entomoplasmatales > Williamsoniiplasma > Williamsoniiplasma somnilux. The sequence continues at coordinate 41,255 of NZ_CP024965.1, read as the reverse complement.
TAATGCTTTTGACACTTCTTTCAATTTTTCATCTAGTTCAGTTATTTTTGAATCGAAACTTAAACTTTGAATTTTAATCTTTTCTGCTTCATCTAAATTTTTATTTCTCATCAACTCACCGATTTGTTTTGATAAATTGTTTTTTTCTGATTTTAAAGATTCAACTTTTAATAAAATACTTTTACGAATTTTGTTTTTTTCAATAACCTTATTAAGTTGTTGAGAGAAGTTGCCACCACGTTTATTTAGTTGCTTTTCGACATATTCAAAATTGTCTTCAATATAATTAACATCTAACATTTTATACCTCATTAATTTATAAATAAAATTATATACTTATTAACTTGTATATAAACCCAATAGACAAATAAATATGGTGTTTTTATTTTTTTAATAATCAATTTCTTTGTCAATACTTTCTAAAATTTTTATTGTTTTTAGAGTTAACTTCAATAAGCGATTTCTTTCTTGAATATTGTTATCCAAAATCATATCAACAAAGTTTTGAATTTCATAAATCATATCGTTTACATTTTTATCTTTAACAAACAAAGTTTGCACTTTTTTTGAAGATTTTTGTTTTCATGTATGTAGTTCAATAATTGCTAAATTTCCTGGATTATCAAAAACTAAATTAGTTTTATCAATAGTTGCTAATTCATTATATATACCAGAGTATGACATTTTAGAATTGTTAATAGTTGTTAAAATTCCATTTTCATGTTCTAATAAAACATTGCTAATAACCGAAACTCCATTTGAAAGTTTTCTAGTCAATGACTTTACATGTTTAACATCACCTAATAAATCAATGGCAATTTCTACAGGATAAACTAACATATCATAAGTTGTTCCTCTTCCTAAATTAAAGTCAAATCCAGAAGGAATTTTGCCAAGTAAAACATCATCCATAAATCTTGAGTAACTAGATTGTGTTAAATTAACTGTGACAATTTGATGATTTTTTTTGAAATCTTTAAGAATATCGTACTGAGGATAATGGATAGGCCTAAAAGCTTCCATTAAAATTAAATTATTTTTTTCTGCAATTTGAATTAAAGTTTTAAATTCAGAAACTTTAAAAGTGGCCGTTTTTTCGACAAGTACATGAATATTATTATCTAGCAAAAATTTTGCAATTTCATAATGTGTTCCATTTGGTGTGCCAATATAAACACAATCAACTATGTTTATTAATTCTTTTCAATCTTCAACAATTAAAGTTTTAGCATTTATATTAGTGTTTTTAATTAAAACTTCTGCTGATGCTCTTTTACGAGAACTTACTGCAATAATATTTAATTTTTTTATTTGATTAGCTGCTTCAATAAATTTTTCTGTTATTGCCGAAGTTCCTATTGTTGCTAACTTTAACATTTTTTACTCCTCTTTTTAATTCATATTTCTATTTTAACTTACATAAAACAAATAAGAAAATTATCAAAAATGTTAAAAATAAATTCTTTTAAACATTAATAATATGAAATATTTGTTAAAAATCTTTTCTTTTTAATTTTTTTTTGTAGAATAACACTCATAGGAGTAAAAATGGAAAATACAAATTTAATTAATCTAAACGGAATAACAAAAGAATACTCTCCAGGTGTGGGGTGTTTTGATATAAAAATAAAGGCAAAGTCAGGAGAAGTTTTTGGTTTTATAGGACCTAATGGAGCCGGAAAAACAACTGTTATTCGTCAAATGGTTGGATTTATAAAATCAGATAAGGGGACAGGAACAATTTTGGGTCTTGATATTTGAAGTGATACTAAAAATATAATGCGAGATTTAGGATATATAGCGGGTGAAGTTTCTTTACCCGAAGATATCACAGGATGAAAATACTTAAAAAGTATTGCTGGAATCAGAAAAAATGTAGAATGAAGTTATGTTGAAAAACTGATCAAGTATTTTGAATTTGATCCAAAGAAAAAAATTAAAAAAATGTCTAAAGGAATGAAACAAAAAGTTGCAATTATTACAGCTTTTATGCATAAACCTAAAATTATGATTTTGGATGAACCCACTTCTGGCTTAGATCCTTTAATGCAAGAAAAATTTAACACACTTATTCTAAATGCCAAAAAAGAAGGGGCAACAATTTTTATGAGCTCGCATATTTTTGGAGAAATTGATAACACATGCGATCGTGTTGCTGTTATAAAAAAAGGAACAATTGTTTCTGAAATTAATATGGTTGAAATGAAAAATGATGCTGATAGAATTTACAGTTTAAGTTTTTCAACAAAAGAATCATTTGAAAAAGCAAAATTAAAAAAATGAGTGATTCAAAAAGAAGACATAATCACTAAAACAATGACTATTAAAATTTCCAAAAAAAATGTTAATGCGTTTTTAAGTGAAATTTCTGAAATGGATTTATCAAGTTTTAAAGAAATACCGTTTAGTTTAGAAGCTCATTTTATGAAGTTTTATGGTGAGGAGACAAAATTTAATGATTAATTTAAGATTATTTAAAACACAATTTTCATCAATTAAGATACAAGCTATAATTTTTATCTTATTGCCTTCTTTGATATCTTTGATGTTTTTATCAATGCCAAATTATTTCCATTGAACAAAAGTTAATGATACACCTTATGTTGGGGCTATAGGTTTGTTATTAGATTTAACAAATATATTTTCGGCAGTTGGTTTTTTAATTGGTTTCATAAGTATTTCTTTTATAATAGTTTTATTTACAAAAGAAATTAATAGAGGTTATATGGCCTCTTGATTAACTCAACCCTTATCAAGAAAAACAATTTTTATGACTAAATTTGCCTTAATTATTACAATAATTTTTATAACTGCATTATTAAATTTTGTTATCGAAGCGTTAATGAGTTTAAGATTTCCTGACTTTAACAAAATTTACGAAAATGTAGATCACACAAAGGATTTATTTTCTTTATTTTTGTTAAATACTAACTTGTTTTTAATGATGTTTTTATTAGCGAGTATCATATTGTTATTTGCTATGTTAATTAAAAAATCGAGTTTGTTAATTATATTATCATTAGCATTTTTAATTTTAGTAATGTTTATTAATATTATAGATAAAACTGTTTTGGAACAAATAACAAATAAAACCGAAACAATAAAAACATTAGAAAAAATAATTGGTTGAATTAATATATTAAATTTATTCGATCCAGAAGATATTATTGCTGTTAAAGGAGATGTGATAACACAAACAATTTATGGTGATAGAATTGAAGCAATTTATTGAAAGATGCCAACTACGCTTGTTACTTCTTCGCTCTTGACATATATTTCAATGATGATATTCAACAAAAAAGATTTAGCTTTATAGTAATTCAATGATTTAATTTTTATTTAAAAATATTACAATAATAGTTGTGAGGTAAAAATGAAATTAAATAAATATATCGATCATACATTACTAAAACCTGAAGCCACTTTACAAGATATTGAAAAGTTATGCAACGAAGCGAAAAAATTCGACTTTGCAACAGTTTGTGTAAACTCATATTGAACAAAAACAGCAAAAGAGTTATTAAAAGGTAGCGATGTTAAGATTACAAACGTAATTGGTTTCCCACTTGGGGCAGCAACGAAAGAAGCAAAAGCTTTTGAGGCTGCAGATGCCATTAAAAACGGTGCAGATGAGATAGACATGGTAATCAACATTGGTGCATTGAAATCAAAACAATATGTTGAAGTTTTAGAAGACTTGAAAACAGTTAGAAAAGCTACAAAAGGAAAAGTTTTAAAAGTAATTTTTGAAAATTGTCTTTTATCAAAAGATGAAATTCAAAAAGCTTGTGAATTATCTATAAAAGCTGGATTAGATTTTGTTAAAACATCAACAGGATTCTCAAAATCAGGAGCAACATTGGAAGATGTAAAACTTATGTTTGATGCCGTAAAAGGCAAAGCTGAAGTTAAAGCTGCTGGAGGAGTAAGAACTAAAGAAGATGCTTTAGCAATGATCAAAGCAGGAGCTACTCGTTTAGGAACGAGCGGTGGTGTTGCTATTGTTCAAGGCCAAGAACATAAAAATGGCTATTAAAAACAAAATGTCTCATATATCAATATAAGACATTTTGTTTTTTTATTAATATAAAATATTGATAACGAGGTCATATGAAAAAATTTAAAAATTCACTTTTGTGTTTACAAAAACTTATAGATGAAAAATATTTTAACGGTGCTGTTCTTTGTGTTTATAAAGATGGAAACAAAATTTTCGATCAAGCTATTGGTTATGATGATTACGAAAACAAAAGGGCAATGAGCAATGATTTAATTTTTCGAGCTTATTCAATGACAAAACCAGTAACTGTCATTGCGGCTTTTATTTGCATTCAAAAAGGTCTTTTTGAATTAAATGATCCGATAAGTAAATTTATTCCTGAATTTTTGAATACAAAAGTTTTGATTGATAAAAAATCTACAAAGGTAAAATCTTTAGAAAATCCGATAACCATCAAACATTTGTTAACTATGACTTCTGGAATCACTTATTTTGGAAACAAAAACGAAACTCAAAGACAAACAACTGGTCTTTTGAGAAAATTAAATGACATTAATAATAATTGATCTCTACAAGATTTTGCCAAAAATTTAGCTGCTCTTCCTTTATTGTTTGAACCAGGTACCGATTGAAACTATGGACTAAGTTTAGATTTGATGGGTGCTGTAATAGAAAAAGCTTCTAATTTAAAATTTAATAATTTTTGTAAAAAATATATATTTGAACCTTTAGATTTAAAGGACACAAATTTTTATGTTTTTGATAAAGAACGTGAGGCGAATATTTACAAATGAGAAAATGTTGATGGTAAAAATTTATTAACAAAAACTGAAAATTTTAAATTTTTAATGCAAACACTTTATGAAGAACCTCCAGCCATAATGGGTGGGTCAGGTTTGTTCGCAACAGCCAGTGATTATGCTAAACTTATGAATATCTTCTTAGGTAAATATGATGTTCTTGAACAAAAAAATATTGATCAAATTTTATCTGATCAAATTCCAAATTTACATGATAAATTTATATGAACACTAAATAAAGATTACACATATGGGTTTGGGGTTAGACTACGTTTAAAAAACGAACTAGAACCGCTTACTGAAATAGGTGAAGCTGGTTGAGATGGTTACTTGGGTTCGATTGGAATCATTGACACTAAAAACAATTTAACCGCTGCTTTGATGGTTTCTTCTTCACCGGGAAATAACTTGACTTTGGAAAAAGAATTTTTTAAAGCTTTCTATGAAGATATAAAATAAGCTCTTTTAGTAAATCTAAAAGAGCTTATTTTATTTAATACCGTGTTCTTTAAAATATTTTTCTCCATAAGTATATGGGTCTAAAGAATTATTTTTTTGAGTGGGAATTTTATCAATCAATTGTATGTCTTCTTTTGTTAATTCAAATTTGCTGATATCTTGATTTTCAAATAAACGTGATTGAGTAACAGATTTAGGAATAACTACAATGCCTTTTTGGATTGCTCATCTTAATGCAACTTGAGAAGGTGTAACACTATATTTCTTTGCTAAGTCTTGAATCTCAGCAATTTCTCCGACTTTACCTTTCATAATTGTTTGATATGAGGTTACTTGAATATTTTTATCGAAACAATATTTAACTAACTCAGGTCTTCTTAATAATGGATTTAATTCAAATTGATTCATTTGCGGAACAATATTTACTTGTGGTAAAAATTGTTCTAATTGTTCAATCATAAAATTAGAAACACCGATTGCTTTTAATTTACCTTGCTTATAAGCTTCTTCTAAACCTTTGTACATTTCTACTGAATATTTTGTATATCAATGAATCAAACAAAGATCTAAATAATCAGTTTCTAAATCTTCTAAAATTGTGTCAATTTGTTTTAAAACATCAGCTTTAGTTGTCATATCAATTCATACTTTTGAAGTAATAAATAAATCTTCTCTTTTTACTCCAGATTCTTTAATTGCTTGACCAACAACCTTTTGATTTCGATAGACAAAAGCACAATCAATATGCTTATAACCAATGCTAATGGCATATTTTATAGCTTCTTTGGCTGCTGCTTCATCATTCATTAAATAAGTTCCTAAACCAAATTGAGGAATTGATGTTCCGTTGTTCATTTTTATCTTAATGTTTTTAATATCTTTCATGTTAAACTCCTTTTTTGCTTTTTTTAAATAAAAACAAATTTTGTATAAATTTATTTTCTTGAAATTTGTCTTTAATTTTTTTATTTAAATTTTAAAGCTGTCTCCAATGCTAATTCAAACATTTTATCAAAATTATTTTGACGTTCTTCTGATGTGGTAACTTCTCCAGTCACTAAGTTGTCAGAAATAGTAAATAAAGCCGCTGCATTTTTATTTAATTTAATTGCGTTTGAAAATAACCCATATGTTTCCATTTCTACAACATCAAGATTTTTTTCTTTTGCTAATTTTAGTGAATCATCACTTCTATAAAAAACATCACTAGCATGCGCTCTTCCTGTAATGATAGGCATTTTAATTTCTTTAGCTGTTTGTTCGATGGCATCAAATAAAATTTTTGAAGATTTTAAAATTTTATCATCTTTTCCAGTTACAATTTTGGCAAAGTCTGATTCACCATAACTTTCAATTGTATTAAACACAGAGTAAGGACGGAAGTCTTTGTTATATGCTCCTGCTGTTCCTACACGAATAATGTTTTCAACTTCATAATCGTTGAATAATTCGTATGAATAAATACCCATTGAAGCATTACCCATTCCTGAAGCTGCAATTGTAACTTTCATACCTTTATATGTTCCTGTATACATAAACATATTTCTTACTTGATTAACTAGTTTGGGATCTTTCAAAAATTTCTTAGCCATTTTTTCGGCTCTTAACGGATCTCCTGGCATTAACACAAATTTTGCGATTTCACCTTTTTTTGCTTCTATATGTACTGTCATTTTTATCTCCTAAATTTCTAAACTTAAAATTTGTTTTAAGTTAGTTCACATTTTTTCTTGTTTCAATTTGGCTGCTTGTTGATCTTTATCAACAACCACAAAATAAATTTTTAATTTTGGTTCAGTTCCTGACGGACGAGCCGCAAATCAAGAACCATCTTCAAAATAAACTTTAATTAAATTTTGACCTGGCATGTTGTGAAGACCATTTTTATAATCTTCTATCATCTTAACTTTCATGTTTGCTAAACTTGTTAATCCTTCATTACGCAGTTTTGACATAATTGGATCCATTTTAGCAGTTTTCTCTTCTAACTTAAAATTCAAGTTAATAGTGTTTGTAAAATAGTATCCGTATTTAACAAATAATTCATTTAAATAATCAACTAAAGTCATGTTTTTGTTTTTATAATATCAGCATGCTTCAGCAATCATTATTGATGCCTGAATTCCGTCTTTGTCTCTAGTGGATGCGTCCAAAACATAACCATATGATTCTTCATAAGCAAAAACAAAATTTAATCCTGTTTGTGGTTCTTTAGCGATTTCTCCACCCATTCATTTAAATCCCGTTAATGTCTTAACAATGTTAACACCATAAGTTTCATGGGCGATGCGATCACCTAAATCAGATGTAACAAAACTTGAATACAAAGCTGGATTTTTCGGCATTTGATTTAGTCTTTTTAAATTGCTTAATTTTCAATCAATTAGAATTGGACCTGTTTGATTTCCATCTATTCTAATAAATTTACCGCTGTGTCTAATTGCCATTCCAAAACGGTCAGCGTCAGGATCGTTCAAAATGATAATATCTGCGTTGTGTTTAACACCATATTCTAAAGGTATTTTTCAAGCGGGGTCAAACTCTGGATTTGGATTAACGACATTTTTAAATGTCGAATCTTCAAAAGCATGTTCTGCAACTTCAATTACATCATATCCAGATTTTCTTAATGCAACTGGTGTAAATTCAGTACCGGTTCCATTAACGGCCGAAAAAACAATTTTAACTTTCTTTTTAGATGCTTGTTCATTTTTATAAAACTCTAATCCTTCAATCATAGCAAAGTATTGATTAACAACATTTTGGGGAACTACTTCCAATAATTTTAGATTTGAATTAAATTTTCAATTCAATATATCATTAATTTTTTCCATTTCTTCTGCGATTACATCTGTATCTTCAGGCATTAATTGACATCCATATGGATCATAAATTTTGTATCCGTTATATTCTGCCGGATTGTGTGAAGCGGTAATCACAATTCCCCCAATGCAGTTAAGTGCTTTGGTAGCAAAACTTACCACCGGAGTTGGTTTCATGTCGTTATCTTTAAATAAATAAGACTTGATGCCAAAACTTGTTAAAATTTCAGCCACTAATTGTGAAAATCTTTTTGAGTTATGACGATTATCATGACCAATAACGATTCCATCATTTAATCTTTGTGGATATTTGCTAATCAATAATTTAGCAAAAGCAATTGTTACTTTTTTAATTGTGTAAGAGTTAAATCTACCAGGCCCTGCCCCCAAGATTCCTCTAATTCCTGCTGTTCCGAATTCTAGTTCTAAACTAAAAGCTGCTTGTAATTCTTCATCTTTGGCTTTTGCTAAAATTTCTTGTAATTCTTTATCTAAATTTGGTGTGTTGATTCATTCTTTGTAAACTCTATTTTGTTTATCAAATCCCATAATTTTATTTTGTTCCCCTTTGTTTAGTAATACTTTATAAGTATAACATTTTCGAATATTCTAAATCTTCCGTAAAATTACCAAATTTTGGAAAAAATAAAAATAATTTGTTATTTATTTGTTAAAAAAGTAAACAAAATTTAATTTAAAAGCTGATAATAAATATAAAGGGGGATATAAAATGAAAAAAAATATTTGCGACAAATGTAATGCAGAAATTTCAGACACAATTCACACATCACATAATTTAAAGAAAAATAAGACAGTAGTTCTATGCACTCCATGCAACACTAAATACGATTGAAGTAAATTTTAAATAAGTTAAAAAACTTCAAAAGAAAAAAACGAAGGTATTTCTTCGTTTTTTATTAAATTTTGGAAAAAAATAAAGATAACCAACAATGTTGGTTATCTTTATTTTTAGAAATTTTTATTAGTGAGGTATAATTTAATGGTTGAATAAAAGAGGTATAAAATGACATTTTCAGAATTGATTGAAAAGAAAAAGCATAAAATCGAATTATCAAATGCAGAAATCGAATGATTGATTTCAAATTATGTAAAAGGTGTGGTTACTGATTATCAATTTTCTGCAATGGCGATGGCTATATATTTTAATGGTATGACCAATCGCGAAACAGCAGCATTAACAACAGCATATGTTAACTCAGGAAAAACTTATGATGTAAGCAAAGTTCAAGGTTTTAAAGCTGATAAACATTCAACTGGAGGAGTAGGGGACAAAACTAGTCTTGTGTTCTCACCACTAGTTGCATCTTATGGAATTAAAGTGTGTAAGTTATCAGGAAGAGGTTTGGGACAAACTGGTGGAACTATCGACAAATTAGAAACTTTCCCAGGATGACAATCAGAACTAACAAATGATGAATTTATTAAAGTTGTTAACGAGGTGGGGATGTCATTAATTGCCCAGTCAAATGACGTAGTTCCTGCTGATAAAAAAATTTATGCATTAAGAGACGTTACAGGCACTGTTGATTCAATGCCATTAATTGCTGCATCAATAATGTCAAAAAAATTAATCATTGAAAATGATGGATTAATTTTAGATGTTAAAACTGGTGATGGAGCTTTCATGAAAACTGTTGAACAAGCCGAAGATCTTGCAAATAGAATGATTGGAATTGGTCGTGAACATGGACGTAAAATCGCAGTATTGATAACTGATATGAATAAACCTTTAGGAAAAGCAATCGGTAATGCAATCGAAGTTAAAGAAGCATGGGATGCATTACACGGAAAAGGGCCTCAAGATTTTAACGAATTGGTGGCAACAGCTGTTGGAGTTACTTTGTTACAAGCAAAAATCTTTGATGATTTAAAAACAGCTAAAAAAGATGTTTACAAAAAAATGCAAAGCGGTGAAGCTGCACACTTCTTTAAAGAATTTGTGATTGCTCAACATGGTGATTGAAGTGTTATGGAAAATTATGATCAAGTTTTTACTAATAAACACAAAATTGAGATTAAAACTAAAACTAAGGGTTTTGTTAAATACAACCAAGCTGAAGGTTTGGGCCTATTGTCAATGCATTTAGGAGCAGGTCGTCAAACAAAAGAAGAGTCGATTGATCATGCTGCAGGAATTTATCTAAATAAAGGGTTTGGTGAAGCTGTTGAAGTTGGAGAAACAATAATGACACTTTATACAAACAAAGAAATTAACCCCGAATGAGAGCAGCAAGCATATGAAACATTTACAATTGTTGAAAAACAACCAAAAGAAGAAGTAATTATTAAAATTATTTCTGATGACGTGAAATAGAGGTTTAAATGAGTGAATTAAAAATAAATAAAAACCGGAATTTAAAAGATCCGCAATATTCCTTTTTAGGAATCAAAATGATTATTGAAGATATTAAAACATTACCAAAATGATTTAAATGAATGATGCTGAGCGGATCTGTTTTAGTTATGTTTTTTAACTTCTTTGCGATTAGTGGATATACTCCAGAAAATATTGATCCAAGTTATTTTGAAGGTATCGGAAGATGATTCTCTCCTGTTCAAGAATATTGAAAAGCAATGGATGTAGGAACAATGCTAGGAGCACGAGGTGATGAAAACTTGGCAATGATCGCCACAACCTTCTACTCTTTAAATGGTGTAATTAGTATTACGGGATTGATCGCTGTTTGTTTAATTGTTTATGATAAAAAATCACAGTTCTTTTGATTGTTAATCAATGCAACCGCTTATGCTCCTTTTGCTTTAATGATGGGTTATGCTGGTGACTTCTTCCTAAACATTATCCTTGCTGCAATTGCAATTCCGGGATGATATTTAATAACTTTTAAGTTTAAACATAATTCAATTAGAAATTATTCAAAAACATTTAAATTATCATTTTGATTAACCATATTACTTGTAGCTGCCCTATCAGTATTTTTATGATTAATGTTTATTCCACAAATGGTGTGATTAATTAACCCTAATTACAATTATCCCTTGTGAAGTGCAAAACATATTTTTGATGGTTTATTATGTGGTGTTAGACTTGTCGGTGGGGGAATGCAATTAGTTAACTTTAACGAACAATTTATTACTTGAATTTTAGTTGATGCCATTAACTTTATCAAATATGCTGGTGCTATTGAAGGTATTATATCAGTTAACATGATGATTCAATTCGGAGTATGATTTGCTTCATCATCAATCGGAATGTGAGAGCGTAATTTAAAAGAAACTGCTTTACCGTTTTTTAATAAAATTTTAAAAACAAAAAATAACTAATATATAAAAAAACACCTGGGTATTTGACCGGGCGTCTTTTTTATATATTTTAATTAATAATTAATGTTTGTTAATTTTATTTTCTTTCAATTTTTTGTATACCTAATTGAATTATTCAATTCATTTTTTTTAATTTCATCATTTGCGTTTTTTCTTTCGTTTTTGATGTTAGAAAGATTTTTTTTAGCTTCTAATTTTGTTTTAATAATTCAGTTTTTCCTTTTTGTTCTAATTTGTTTTTTTAGTTCTTTTATTTCTAAAATATGATTTTTAAAAACAATTTCGACAGGAATTTCTCAAGAAATTTCTAGATCAAAATATTCTACATAGGCAATTTTTCATGCCTTATTAAATTTTGTTTTATTTTTTTTGCTTATGTTTTTTGCTCTACTATATATTTGCTGATTTGTATAAGTGTACAAGGCACTTGATTCAGCAAAACTTAATTTTTTTTCTAGATTTAACATTTTTTCATTTGCTTTGAAAATTATAAATATTTTCTGATTTGCTAAATTAATTAATTTCGCTATTCATTTTATGTTTTCTTCATTGTTGATTTTGTTTCTCAAAGCTCCTGAAACATATTCTATAAGCAAGGTTACAACTATTATCCCCAGTAATAATGCTCCGAATTCAGCAAAATATTGATCATTAAAATAGCCCTTTAAAACAATACCCATATTACCAGCACCAACAATTCCCAAAACAATAACTTCTTTATAGTTGATATCAAATCTATAAATTATATTTGAAATAGCCGACGATGAAGTTTGATTTATCACGCCATATTTAATTTTGCCAAATCAATTCAAACCTGTTGCTTCTAATTGAAAAACAACTTTTTGATTTATATCATCAAATAACTCTCTGTTATATTTTGTTAACATTCCTATTGTTCCCATTATTAAAGCCATGGTTCCTGTAAAGGGGCCTATTCCAATTACAATTACTAAAATAAGAGCATATATATAAGTTGGAACAGCTCTAATCATTGTTGTTAATAATAAAAATACTCTAGCCACATACTTATTTGTTATTTTTTCTGAAGATAGCATACCAAAAACGTAAGCTATGAAAGCACCTATAAAAGTTCCTACAACTGCTATCGAAATCGTTTCTGCTAACAAATAAACAACGCTGTAAGTTGCGTTTTCATTTGTTGTAAATATTGAAGATCAACTTATGTTAAAAATTTTCAATAAATCACGGTTCATTTGTTGAATTGTTTCTGAATTCGGAATATCTCATTTAACATTTCAAACCGAAAGAACAAAAATAAGCAGCATAATTCCATATAAAATAAATTTTTTTAAATATTTTTTAGGAGCATTTCCAAAAACATTATTCACTGTTAAAGATTGCAAAATTTCGCTTTGTTTTTTCAAGAATTTTTCTTCAATCTTTTCAATCTCAGCAATTTTTAGTTTTTCAATTTTTAGTTTTGTTTTTATTTTGGTTATTTTATCTATTCTAATTAAAGTTCCAGTTTCTTTGTCATTTGCAAAAAGATTTTCGTTTATATGATTTTTAATAATATTTTTATATTTTGTATTATCTTCTGTAACTTTTTGATTGTAATCTTTAAAAAAAGTATGTTTCATTTGCCTTTTTTGTAAAATTAAAGATTTATATCTACTTGAATTTTTTTGTTCTTTCAAAATTTCTGAATTTATGTTTTTGGCTATAACTTTTTCAAAATAAAATTTTAAATTTGTTTGCTTATTTATGAAACTAATTTTTTTGTTTTTAGCTTTTATTAGTTTTTGATCTATTCTAAAATCTTTATCTTCGATAATGTATTTTTTTGTTAGTCAAATAATTAATTCCAAAACTAAAATAACGACAACTAATAAAGTTAATAAGAATCCTACTCGACCTCAATCATCATATGCTATAGAAGTATCAATAAGTCTTCCGATACCTAAATTTGTTACACCGGCTATTATAGATACATATCTAATATTTGTCTCTAAGGAATAAAAGGTAATCGACAAAACATGATGTGAAATTTGAGGTCAAACAGAAATAATAAACGACTTAAATTTTGATGCTCCTGTTGCTTGAGCTGATATAAATAGTTTGGTGTCAATTTGTTCTATTCTTTCATATAAAGATTTACCAGAAATAGAAAAAGTAAATATACTCAGGGCAAGCATAACTGTAAAAGTTGAAGGACCGAAATAACTAACCAAAACTAGAGCATATACAAATGAAGGAATAGTTCTAAAAATTGAAAGAATTGTTCTTGACAAAGTATTTCAAAACTTATTTTTTATTATATTTGAAGAAGCAAGTATAGCAAAAGGTATTGCTAAAAATGCGCCCACAAATGTACCTGCTATCGACATATAAATAGTCTCCAATATTGATTGAAAAGCTATTTTTATGAATGGATCAGAATTGCTTTGTGTTGAGGTGAAATCATTTCAATCTCAATGCAACATTTCCTTTAATCTACTAAAAAGATTGGGTAAATCTCTAAAAAACTCTGACCATTTTGAATCAAGTGTAAAAAAGGAAAAAATTATAATAAACATTGTGAAAATAAGCATTGTCCAAAAAAACAATCTTTTAGGTTTTTTGGATAAATTACCATCAATTTTTAAAACTTTTTGATTAAATATTGCGTTAAATCTTCTTCTGTTCATTAATAATTACCGCCATAAATAATTTTCAATACTTCTTTTGAAATATTTTGTGGCTTTCCGTCATAAACTATTGAACCATCTTTTAAACCAATTATCCTATCGCAATATTTCAAAGCTAAATCCACATGATGTATATTAATTATTATTGTCATTTTTAGCTCTTTATTTATTTTTTTAAAATCTTCCATTACTTGATTTGCAAGAATCGGATCTAAAGCTGATACGGGCTCGTCTGCTATTATAATCTCCGGATTTTGATTAATTGTTCTAGCAAGAGCAACACGCTGCTGTTGACCACCAGATAAATTTCCCGCTCTTACATATGCATATTCTAAAAGATTCAATTTAGACAAAGCTTCCAAAGCTTTTAATTTTTCATTCTTTAAGAAATATCCAATAATAGCTCTAAAAATATTTATTTGTGCAACTTTAGAGCTAAGAACATTTTTAAAAACTGTTTGTTTTTCAATATTATTATATTCCTGTGACATTAATCCTATTTGTGTTCTTAGTTCTCTTAAATTTTTGCCTTTTAATTTAGAAATTTCATATTTTTTGCCACTGTTCATAGTTATATCTATATTCCCAGAACTAATTGAATTAACTTTATTTATAGTTTTGAGCAAAGTTGTTTTACCCGCCCCAGATAAACCTATTATGGCAACAAACTCACCTGCGTTTATTTCTAAATTTATATTTCTTAGAACATGTTTACCGTTTGGTCAAATTTTTTCAACATTTTGAAATTTTATCATTACTTATTTTCAATCTTTAATTAAAGCTTTCATTTCTTCTGCAGCAGTAGTTGTATCTTGTATATTTTGATCTTGACTTGCTTCTCAAGATATTGCATTTTCTGAATCTTTTGGCACGACATAGCCTGAGTGATTATACACATCAAATATTTTTTTGTTTTCTGGATCTTTAACAAGATCTACAAACGATTCTCTAACATCACTTAAAAAATCACTGTCTTGAATTCTTTTTCTAGAATAAACAATACCATCATTAATTATTTGTTCACCTAATCCAATCACAGTTGTTTTTTTGAAAAGATCTTTAGATTCTGCAAAATCAGGAAGTTCACCTCTAATGTCACTAAACCCCACTGCAAATTTTACAGTTCCGTTGGCAACAGCTTTAGCAGCTTCTGGGTAACTACCTTGCTTAGTTAGTGTTGATTCATAAATTTCTTTTAATTCACTATTTTCATAACCCAAAACATTTTTTAATCACAATAAAGGATTTAAAGTTCCGGCTGAAGATGTTTTTGATGAACCAAATGCAAATGCATTTCCATTATCTTCAATCATTTTTTTGATGTTGTTTTTATATTCAGCATCTGTTCAATTTTCAAAACCATTTGATCAATTATTTTTTTCTATTTCTTCAAGAAGATAAGAATTATTTATATAAATATATGATCTATAATATGCAACCGTTTGGTCTTCTTCTTTACTTAAATACATATCCTTAATATCGCTAATTGATTTAGTGTTTTCGATCTTGTTCAATATATTTTTGTTATATTCTTTTGCTACATCCAAAGACACTTTGGCATCCACTTTTGAATTTGGCTTTGTAATATCTTTATCAAATTCTGTGATAATACCGGCTCTAGAAGCTTGGGATAATATTCCCAAATTACTGTATGTCCCTGCATAATTTCCTGAATTAATTAATTCACCTTTATATGAATTATAAGTAGCAACAGGAACAAAGCCTATATCCGCCTTGCCTGCTTTCAATGATTGTCCGGCTGCTTCATAACTTGTAGAAACCGAAACTTTAACTTTTTTATTAAAGGTTGTATTTCTTTCTTTAGCTTTTTCTTTTAATTGTGTTTCTAATTTTTCTTCTAATGGTTTAACTGTTTTCAATAATGTTGTTGTCGAATTTGAAGGTACAAATACGATTTCAAATGTTTCTGATGAACCACCACCACAAGCAACAACAGAAGTTGCTGCAGTAATTGTCAGACCAAATACGCCAATTATTGATAATAATTTTTTCATTTATTCCTCCTTAAGAAAACACCAACTTAATAAAAAAACTAAAAAAATAAAGAAAAAAAGGTTTTTTTACAAAAACCCCCACTATTGCTTATAGTCTCGAAATTGGTTTCGAGGCGGGTCAGTAGCCCATTATGCTACCATGTATAAGTTTTTCTTATTAAGTTGTTAATTAAATTATAACCACAATTTAAAAAATTGTAACAATATCTTTTTTAAAAATTTTATAGAACTTTTATAATATAAAAAAATCTGAGTAAACTCAGATTTTTTTCATATCTATTAAATTTATCTTTTTGATTTATCAAACGGTACACCGACGGCGGCAGGAGCTTTTGATGATTTTGAAAAGGCAATCATGGCTCCAATCGTCAAAATGAATGGCAACATTTTAAACAACATTGCTGAGTTTTTGACTCATGTGATTGTTGCGATAGCACCAATTTGTTGACCGAATGCAAATAAGAATGAGAAGATAATTGTTCCAATTGCCATGTAATGAATTTTTCATTGTCCAAAAATCATAATTGCAACTCCTAAGAATCCGTATCCCATAATATTTCCTGAGAAGAATCCTCCACCGGCAACTGTTAGAACATAAACTCCCCCAGCAAGTCCCGCAAGTACTCCCGAAATGAAAACCGCAATATAACGGTATTTAGCAACGCTAATTCCTGCAGCATCAATAGCATTTGGGTTTTCTCCCACCATTGCATATCTCATTCCTTGTTTTGTGTATTTAAAGAATAGAGCAATAACAATTGCGATAATAACTGCAATAAATACTCATAGTGAGATAACTGGTGTTTCAGCATTAGAATCTAGATAAATACCACGGTAATTTGAAGAGATAACCATTGATTGTTCTCCAAAGTATCCTGATGTTGCTAAGAATAGTCCTAAGCCTAAAGCAAGAATATTAATCGCAATTCCTGAAACAATTTGATTTGATTTTAAAGTAATTGATGGGAATGCATGCAACATTGCAAAAATGCCTGTAATTAAACCAGCTAGTGGTAAAACCCATATTTGCGATAAGTTGTGAGATCCACCCTTATTAACGAAGGTTCCAATAATTGAGACAACCAAAGCTCCGACAATCATCATTCCTTCAACTCCAACATTAGTAACTCCAGATTTTTCTGACATTAACCCTGATAATGAAGCTAATAATAAGACACCACATAACGCGATTGTTCAAGCAATAATACTTATCATTATGCAACCTCCTTATTTGAAATTTGTAAAATATATTTTTCAAAATCATCATCGTTTTGTTTTTGTAAATCTACAAGTTTGTTGATTGATTCTAAATCATTTTCTTGACCAATTTTTGAAAATTTTTCTTTCATTTCTTGTTGAAGTTTTATATAAACCATTTTTGAATCGTTTAAAATTCATTCTTTAGTTTCTTTATTTTTAAAGATTTCATTTTTGTTATTTAACATTTCTTGACCAATTTCAAAAATTGTTTTAATTTTGAATAATGCTAAAGCAATTTTAACTCGTTCATAAACAGATCAATTATCGTCATGATTTTCAATAATGTTTGGAGTCAATGTTTTGTTTAACTCATCAACAGCTTCATTAATTTTTTTCAATTTTTCTTCAAAATAATTTTTATTTTGATTTTGAGTTTTATCAGAGATTGAATTTTCAATTTGTTCTAAAATATTTTTTGCTTTAGTTATTTTAGTTTCACTCAAACGAATATCAATATTTTTTTTATCCATCTCAGATTGTTCATTAATTTTAACAATTGTAGAAGCATATTTATCTTTTGCTTCTCTTACTAAACCTTCGTAGTTTAGATCAATATTATCCATTTGAATTTTTTCTGTTTTAACTCTTAAAATTTGTTTTGCTTTTGCTTCTTTTAATTTACTGATTTTTTCTTGTGCTTCTATATTTATCGTTTTCATATCGTTATGTAAAATTGATAAATCAGTCACATAAGTATCTTTTAGTTCTTTAATTTTTATTTTGCGAGTTTCTGCAGATATTGATTTATCATTTTTTAATATTCCAATATTTAGTTTCAACTCAGCTTTTAGTGAAGTAATTTTTTCATTAATTACACTTAAAGCTTTTGCTCTTGCCCCTTTAATTTCAATGACACCATCACGGTATTCAAATTCTAAAGTAATAATTCCAATTTCACCTTCGCGTCAATTTTTGGCAGCATGTAAATCTTTTGTTAATGATTTTTTGGCAGCTTTAATTGCTAAATCTTTTTTGTGAATTTGATTTTTTTTGTTTTTTGTTAGATCTTCTTTAAAGTTGCTATAAGCTAAATTTATTAATTCAATCTTAGTTAAAGATTCATTATCTAAACTATGAATTTGATTTTTGCATCTAGTTTTAATTCCATATAAACCTTTATTTGTATTTTGATCTCAAATAAGATTTTTTAAGTCTCTAATTTGACCATTTAAATGATTCATTTTCATAGTCAAATTAGTTTTATATTCTTCTTTAAAGTTTCGAATTTCTAATTTATCAGATAATTTATTTAAATTAGCTTTGTAATCCTTATCAACACAAGTAACAATCCTATTAAATCAAAAACGATTTCGTTGACATCTTAATTTTCAAAGCAGTTTTCTTTCTGCACCACTTCTTCAAATATAAATTTGCAGTTTCAACATTTTTCAAGGTTCAAATTTAATGAATATTGCTGAAATTGCAGCTAAGTAAATAATGATCCCTGAAACTAATCCACTAATTTGAGTTGGAATTCCAAATAGTGAAGAAATTGGTGCTCCAGCTGTTTGAATCATACCTCATAACAATCCAACAAATAACATTCCAAACGGGTTATTAAAAGCTACAAGAGATACAGCAATTGCATCAAATCCGAATGTTGGCAAACTATCAGAACCAAAGTATGTGTTTGGACTTACAGTCATAATACTTACGAATGCAGCAACTCCAGCTAATGCTCCTGATAATGTCATTGCTGCTACAATTTTATTCTTAACGTTTATCCCTGAATATTTAGAAGCAGGAACAGATGTCCCTACAGCTTTTAATTTAAATCCGAATGTTGTTTTTGCAAACAAAACAGCTACAAAAATAACTACAACTAAAGCAATTAATAACGGAATTAAAATTGAACTTCCATTAATATTAAACATACCTTCAGGAATTGCTTTAGAGTTTCCTGCTAAAACTGAACCAAATTTAGCACCATATGTCATAAATACATATTTAAATAAATATCAAACAGCTCAATTCATTAAGATGGTCGTTACAACTTCGTGAATGTTAAATAGTGCTTTTAAGATTCCGGCAACAAATGCCAAAAAAGCTGCCGTGATAACACAGATTAAAAATACAAGAAAAATTAATCCTCCACTCATTGTTGTTGCACTAGGATCTAAAATACTTCATACAACAACCGTTGACATTCCTGAAGCTCCTAGAATTTGTCCTGGTGCTCCAATATTGAAAACGCCCGATTTAAATCCAACCGCAACAGCTAATCCAGCAATTACATATACAGCCATTCAGTTTAAAGTGGCATCAAGATATAATGGGTTAAATGCAACAGCAAATAATTTTCCAAAGTAAACAAATGGATTAACATTTAAAAAGGCAACAATTAAACTAGCAACAATAAATCCTGATAAAATTGCTAAAACTGATCCTTTTATATATTTATTTTTGTTTTTGAATTCGCTAGAAGTTAAAAATTCTTTTGTTTGTTTTGAACTAACTCAAAGCCTTTGTTTTAGTGTCATTATTTTTTAACTCCTTCCATTTTTTGCCCTGCCATTAAAGCTCCGATGTATTCTTTTTTAGCGTCAGCCCCCGCAATTTCACCAACTAATTTACCATCGTTTAAAACAACAATTCTATCAGCTAATGCCATTACTTCATTAAGCTCGTAAGATACTAATAAAATACCCTTACCTTCAGCTTTTTCTTTTAAAATTTCTGAATGAATGTATTCAATCGCTCCAATATCTAATCCTCTAGTTGGTTGAACAACAACTAGTAAATCATGTTCTTTTCGCATTTCTCTACCGACAACAACTTTTTGTTGGTTACCTCCGGATAAACCGCGAGCTATTGCTGATCCGTTTCTGCTCCCACGAACATCAAAGTCTTTAATTACGCTTTGCGCATAACGAGAAATTGCTCTTTTATTAATGATGCCAAATTTTGAAAATGGTATTTTGTTAATTTCTTGTGAAACAATATTATCTTGAACTGTAAAATCTAGCAACATTCCATATTTATGGCGGTCTTCAGGAATATGTGACATTCCTAAATCATATCTTTGAGCAATGTTTCCATCAAGAACATTAATTTCCTTGAATAAAACTCCTCCTGAAGTTGCTTTTGACAAACCAGTTATTGCCTCGACTAGCTCTTTTTGACCATTCCCTTCAACTCCAGCTACAGCCACGATTTCTCCTGGTCTAACAACCAAATTAAAAGTTTCTAAACCATTAATTTTTGGATTTGATGCTTTTTTAACAGTTAAATTAAGCACTTCTAAAAGCGGTACGTTGGTTAATGGTTTAGTGTGAGGATTTTTAATTTCAACAAGTTTACGGCCAACCATTGCTTCAGCAATTTCGTTTCCTTTAACATCACTTACATTAATATCAACGATTTTTTTACCGCGTCTAATGACAGTAGCTGTATCAGCAACTCTTTTGATTTCATCAATTTTGTGAGAAATAAAGATAATTGTTTTGCCATCTTTTTTCAAATCTAACATAACATTTAACAACCCATCAATTTGTTGAGGGGTTAAAACTGCTGTTGGTTCGTCAAAAACCAAAATATCTGCTTTACGATATAAAATTTTTAAAATTTCAACACGTTGTTGCATTCCTACTGAGATTTTTTCGATTTTAGCTTCAAGATCAACATGAAGATTATATTTGTTCATAATTTCTGTTAATTCTGTTTTAATTTTATTTTTATTTAAAATGAAACCGGCTGTTGTAATTTCTGACCCTAAAGCAATGTTTTCTCAAACTGTGTTAACATCAACAAGTTTAAAATGTTGGTGAACCATTCCGATTCCCAATTTATTTGCTTTAATTGGATTAGTTATTACAACTTCTTTCCCATTAACTTTAATGATTCCACTCGTTGGTTGATATAAACCAAACAAAATACTCATTAATGTCGATTTACCTGCCCCGTTTTCACCAACCAATGCGTGAATTTCACCGCGTTTAACACTAATGTCAACATCTTTATTAGCAATGATTGAACCACCAAGAAAACTCTTTGTGATTTTTTCCATTTCGATTGCGTATTCTGAATTATATTTTTTAGATTTTAATGGCATTATTCAGTACCTCCAAAATCTAGTTTTAGTAATCTGTTAAAGTATGAAACTAAACCGTCAATTCCATCATTTTCAATTGTTGAATCAACCGAAATAGTTTGAGCATCTTTTTTGTTTAGAATTTCACTTTCTGTAGATGGATTTAAAGCTCCTTTAATTGCGTTTTTGATTGATTTACCTGTAAAATAATCTCTTATATCCCCGCTTTTAAGACTAGCAAATCCGGTAACTTCATCAGATAAACTTGTGTATAATATTTTTCCAATATTTTTTGAATAATCAACAGCTTTAATTGCTAGGTTTTGTCCTAATGAATATTTTTGATCTGCATTTCTAGAAATTGAAACAGATCAATCAGTATTGGTTTCAGCTAATTGACCATCATGAATTTTTTTAGGATCATTAACATTAATAATTTTTGGACCTTTAGGGGTCACTATTTCTGCTTTTTTCAACGATCTTGCTGCCTTTAATTCATCAACAGCTGCTGTTGCAATTCCTTTAATAGCACTTGTAATAAATCTATTTTCAGTGCCCGTGTCTTTACCAACAGTTTTAATTTGATCGGTATCAACTCCAATTAAGAATGGTTTATATCCCCCACCTTCGTGACCAATAACGTCATTAGTTTGTGGTCCTGCAACAGGGAAAATAATATCTGATTTATTTTTAAATAGTTTAGGGACAACTCCTGATTTTTCAGCTCCACCAATATCAAAATTATTTGAAAACCATGCAGAATCTGTTGCTGAACTTGCAAGAGGTCCATCAGGCAGTTCTTTAGAACCTTCTAAATTGCCATAAGCAACTTTTGGCAATTTATAATTTTTTTCTACTCCGGAATTATCTTTTAATGTAACTTCTTGTCCGGCCATTGTTTCATTAAACAATTCACCAGCTGCAAGCAATCCTCAAATGTAGTTATCAACTGCTAATTTCATTGAAATTCCACCAAAAGATCCAAGAGTAATAATCCCGTCACCATTGGCATCTCCTTGAAGTTCTAAATTATCTGATTTGAAATTTCCTTTATCATCAAGTTTGGGAACATTGGCTCACATTAATGCATCTCAACCAGCTGCAAAACCTGCAAGTTCTGATTTAAAGATGATTGAAATAACATTTTTATATTTGCCACCACTGTAATCAACTTGTGAATCTAATAAAACAATTGTTTTATCACCCATTAGTCTTGATAATTCATCAATGGTGTCGGTGTGTCCAAACCCCGATAACAACATTGCATCAGTTTGCTTATAAAGTGCCATTTTATAAGCTGAGTAAAATCCATTACGACTTTTATCGGCAACCTCAACATAGTTTCTGCTTGAATTCTTAGCATCACTATAGTCTTTTACTCCATCAATTACTTTTACTAGTTTTGATGATTCATAATTTAGGTCTTCTTTAGTTAAACCAGTTCCTACAAGTTCGGAATCATCAACATTTTCACCAATTTGGCCTCCGTAGTCAATAACCCCTTCTCAAGAACTTTCGTTAAACGATTTATCCCGAATGTTTCCACCATCAGTTATGATAACCACTCGTTGTCCGGGTAGTCCTTCAGCTAATTTAGGAGCAGTACAAGATATAACGCTTGTGACACTACCTGCCAGAACTGAAACTGATGTTAGAATTGTTAAAAGTTTCTTCATTCTTAATTTCCTTTCTCTATTTTATTGTCTATTATTTTTTGTCATTTTTTTAGTAAAACTATGTGGAAAAATTTATTTAGATAAAATCTGATAAAAAATGCTTTCAAATTTAAAACTAAACATTAATATTTTATTAAAATACCCAGTAAAAATGGTTATTTTTGATTAAAAAATTCCACATGTGCTATTATAAATGGAAAATATTTCTATAAATAGCACTTATTTGTTTATCCAAAATATAATATTGAATTTAAAAAGATATAATATACTTCAAAGAGGTGAAATTTTATGAATAAAACATTAAAAGACAACGTTTATGATTTAATAACAAAAGACTATTTAAAATTAGGCGATGTATTGCCAAATTTTAGAGCGATGGACGAAGGTTTAAATACTGTTGAATTAAAAGATATTAATAAAAAATATAAATTAATTTCTTCTGTTCCAAGTGTTGATACAAGTATTTGTATTTTACAAACAGAAAAATTTAATAATATAATCGGCAATGACTACAATAATCTTCAATTAATTACAATTTCAAGGGACTTACCATTTGCTTTAAAAAAAGCTTGTGCTTCATTTAAAACCAAAAATCATTTGCTATGATCTGATGCTAACTATCGTGATTATGGGAGACAAACCGGATTTGAAATAGATTTTATCAAATTGCTAGCAAGAGCTGTAATTGTTCTTGATGAAAACAACAAAATAATTTACGAACAAATCGTTAATCCTCCAGCTGGAGACGAACCAAACTACAACGATGTAATTAAGTTTTTAAACACATTGAAATAAATATTTTATTCTAAATTTTTAAAAGCACGTCAGTGCTTTTTTAAATCTCAAAAAAATAATAGCACTAGTAAAACTAGTGCTATAAATTATAAATTTTCTATTCTTAAATCATCAATTGAAGAAACTAGCTCGTTAATTAGCTCAGCAGAAGCTATTTTGTTAGAGTATGCTGTTGCACTACCACAAACTATTCCCATTTTAAGCGCCTTTTCGTAATCATTCGTTTGTATAAATTCACTCAAAAACCCACCTATCATACTATCTCCAGCACCTGCAGCATTAACTAGTTTTTTATTCCATTTACCAATTGAACATTTTATTGAGATTTGATCATTAATAAGTACAGCTCCTTTAGAACCCATTGAAACAAGAATGTTTTTTACACCCTGTTCTAATAAAGGTTTTGTAGCTAACAATAAATCGTTTTTGTTTTTAATTTTTTTACCAATAGTTAAACTAAGTTCTTTGATATTGGGTTTTATTAGAAAAGGTTTTTTTTCAATTGCATAACTTAACGAATCACCAAATGCATCCACGATGCAATTGGCATTTAAGGAGTTTGTCAATTCAACAATTTCTCCGTATATTTTTGAATCAACACCTTTGGGAATACTTCCTGTTGCAATTACATAATCGTTGGGTCTAATATTTTTAATTAAGTATTCCTTTAGTTTATTTAATTCATTTATTTCAATGCATGGACTTGAGACACTGCATTCTGTTTGATGTTGATCAATTAATTTTATATTAATTCTTATATCGCCATTTGCGTTAAACTTTTTATATTTGATTTTTAGTTTATTTAAATTATTATAAAAATATTTTTCAAAATCTCCGTTTGAAAAAATTAATGATTCATTAGCAATATTTAAATTATTTAAAATCATTGAAATATGTATGCCTTTACCTGCTGGATAAATTTCTGTTTCTTTTGGTCGGTTAGTTTCATCTTTTTTTAATTCATCAAATTTTAAAATGTAATCAATTGCAGGACTTAAAGAAATTATGTATATATTATTCATTTTAAAATTCCACCTTTTTCTCTTTGTATTTTATGTTTAAAAACATTTAGGTTCTATAAAATTGCTTTTTATTTCAACTTTGTGAATAGCATTAAAATATTGATCTTTATATAAATTCATTTTTGTTTTTTTAATTTCTTGAATTTTATTTATGTATTTTTCGATATTTTTGTAAATATCTTTTGTGTCTTTTGACAAAAAATCATTTGCTTCTACAAGTTGTTTTTCGATTTCTAAAATTTTATTTTTAATAGAAGTAATTTTTTTAAAACTAGAATCATAATTTTTGGAAAGTTCAATCATTTGGTTTCCCTTAGCTATTTTATTGATATTTTTTGAATTAGAAAGTTTATTACCTTTGTTAAATAAACTGGCATTTTTTGCTTCATTAATTTCAAAAATCTTATTTATTTTAAATTCTAAATTTTCTTTTTTGATAGTTAATGTAGATAGTTTATTCGATTTAGCTGAAAGACTTTTCAAAGTTTTAATATATTTTTTTAAATCAAGATATGTTTCATTTAATTTTGTTTGTCTTGTTGTTTTTAAAGAACTTAATTTAAAAACTAATTCTTTTTTAGAATTATTATCTATTTTGTTTGTTTTGATATTTTCTATTACAATGTCGATTACTTTAGAGAGTGAGGGATCAAATTTAATTAAATCTATTTTAATTAAATTAATTTTGTTAATTAGTTTTTCCTTGTCTTTATTTTTATTTTCTTGTTCTATTAGTTTAATAATTTCTTTTGCTTGATAATCATTTTTACTATTTAAAAATTCTGCTTTATTAAATTGCTTTGTTATTTTGTAAATTAAAGCTTGTTCGGTTTTTTCTTCCTTTCAAAACAAAATTGTTATAAGGACACCCAAAATTAATGAACTTAAATCAATGACAATAGCTTTTCACAAATCATCTGTGTAAGCCAAAAATCCAACAACCCCTCCAAGTCCAGCTAAATTATCAAGATTTATTCCAAAAATACCTATCATTCATCCACCAATACCTCCGGCAATCACTCCGGTAATGAATGGTTTACCTTTTGGCAAATTGACCGCATAAATGCAAGATTCGGTTGGTCCAGAAATAATTCCTGGCAATGCAGCCGCAATAGCACTTGATTTATCAATGGATTTTTTACTTCTAAGTGCAACACCAAGAGTTGCACCCATTTGAGCTCATGCTGCAGCAAATGCTGCCGCCAAAAAAATTGAAGGATTTCCATTTGAGACTATGTCGGTTACTGCCGCAAAAAATAAAATGTTGTGAACCCCCAAAACAACTAATGGTTGTCAAGTTAAACCTACAACTAAAGCACCCAAACCAAAAGGCAAGGTCATAAATCAATTGAAGGCAGTTAATAAAGCGTTTTCTATAACACCCATAATTGGACCCATAAAAAAAAATGCTAAAAGTCCTCCTATAAGTAGATTTAATAATGGATTTAAAATAAAGTTTGCTACAGAGTTAAAATACTTGTCCATTAATTTTTGTGCATTCGCCAAAATTACACCCATTAAAATAAAAACTAAAATAGTCGAATAAAATGGCTTAAGATTAATATTTCAATCACCCAATGTCATTAAATGAATTCCAGCTTCTGGAATAATTGGAGAAATCATAATTAAACCTAATGCTAAAGCAATTGGTGTTTTGCCTCCAAGATATCTGACTGTTGATCAAATAGCAATGACACCCATCAGCTTAAAGCCTGTACCTGCAATTACATTTAAAACATAATCAAAAATGTTATAATCCTTACCTAAAACACCATTATCTTCAATCGCATGTGCTGCGCCTGTCCTGATTAAGAATTGTTGTAATGCCATTATTAATCCAACACCAATCAAAAAAGGAATAAGAGGTCCAAAAATTGCTGAAACGGATTTTAAAAATTTTCTTCATATTGGTATTTTATTTGCAGTTGAATTTATTTGGTTAGTAGTTTTAAATTGTTGATTGTATTTTTGAGAATTTTTTTCCATATTTTTTTGAATATAAACTTTAAATGCATCTGTAAGAACAGAAACTTCCGGACCAATAATTATTTGTAGTTCACCATTAGATCACAAAACTCCTTTAAGATTTGTGATTGTTTTTAAGTCATTAATTTTTACAATTTCTGAATTAAATAAAGTTAATCGCATTCTTGTGGCACAATTATAAACGTCTTTAACATTATCTGATCCACCAATTTTATTGAGTATATTTTGAATTAATACGTTTTGCTTATTGTTTTTGCTCATCAAGCGCCTGCTTTCTACATAAATTAATAATGTAAAAAAATTAATTTATTAAGCGGAAATAAATTTTCCTTTGTAATCAGAGGGTGCGTATTCACTTATTAAAACAGTATCGCTTTTGACATCAATTTTAATTCTATTTTTAGAATTAAATTTGCTTGAATCCATTAATATAAAAGATTTTTCAGAATTTTTAATAACACGTTCTTTTACCATAGCTTCTTTTACGTTTGTTGTGTAAAATTTATTGTTATCTAAATTATTCATCCCGATAAAAACTTTATCAAAAAAGAAATTATCAATAAATTTAAGAGAAAGTTCTCCTGCAGTTGCATGGGTTGAAGGGATAATTGTTCCCCCCACTAAACAAACTTCAATATCTTGTTCTAATAATTCCATAGCAATCGAAAATCCATTTGTTACTATGGAAACATTTTTACTTGCTAAATATTTAGTCATTTGTTTTGTGGAAGTTCCAGTATCCAAAAAAATTAAATCTCCATTTTCTATTAACTCAACAGCTTTTTTGGCTATTTTGTCCTTTAGATCAATGTTCACCTTTTCTTTTTCTTCTTCAAAATGTTCTTGCATTTGTTTTGTAGAGTTGTTAACAGATTTTGCTCCTCCATAAACTTTAATAATTAATCCTTCGTTATGCAATTCGTTAATATCTGTAATAATTGTCTGAATTGTTGAATTGGTTAATTCAGATAAAGATATGTTTTTAACAAAGCCTTTTTCATTAATTGTTTTAACAAGTAACTCTCTTCTTTCGTCTTTTAACAAAGCGATGACCCTCCATTTTTTATAATACATTAAATTTTAAACTTTTTTAAAGATTTTTAAATTAAATTAAAAAAGTTTAAATTTGTTTAAATTTGTTTATAATTTAATTATATGTTAATTTTGAGGAGAAAATATGAAAATAAGTTTGAAGGCAGAATTGCTAAAAGCACGAAAAGGTGGTTATGCAATACCTGCATTTAATTTTGACAATTTAGAAATGATGAAGGGAATTATTGAGGCAGCCGAAGAAACGAAATCACCAGTTATATTAATGGTTACCGAAAGTGCTGCTAAGTACATGGGTCTTGATTATGTTTTTTCATTTGCAATTACAGCAGTACAAAAAGCAACAGTTCCTGTTATTTTGCACTGAGATCATGGCTTCGATATAAATTTAATCAAAAAAGCTATTGATGCAGGCTTTTCAAGTGTTATGTTGGATTCTTCTTTAAAAAATTTTAATCAAAATGTTGCAGAAACAATTGAAGTTGTCAAATATGCTCATGCTAATGGTGTAGAAGTTGAATCAGAAATAGGCCATATTGGGGGTAAGGAAGATGATCGCTCAAGTAATGCGAACGGTTTTACCGATATCAATGAAGCAATTGAATTTAATAAATTAACAGGCGTAGATGCTTTAGCAATTGCTGCAGGAACATCTCATGGATTGTTTAAGTCTCCTCCTAAATTACAATTAGATTTAATAAAGGAAATAGTTGAAAAAATAGAAACCCCAATTGTTTTACATGGTTCAAGCGGTGTACCATTAGAAGATTTGAAAGAAGCAATTAATTTAGGTATAACAAAAATAAATATTGGAACAGATTTAAAAATAGCTGCTGCAAATGGAATTAAACTATGGTTCTTAGAAAATCCGGATGGCTTTGATGCTAGAAAATATGGAAGATCATCAATAGATTATGTTAAAGCAGAAGCTATTAAAAAAATAATAGCTTTCAAATCAAATAATAAAGGTTAACATATTGAAAAAAAATAAATCTTACACTTTTGTTTAATAGTGTAAGATTTATTTTTAATCTTCTTCAAAATCTTGGTGTTCTTCACCATGTTTACGATATTCTAATGTAACTGCGTTGATTTCGTTATCAATACTTAATCTAATTCCACGAACCCCTGCAGCAGATCTTCCTAGAGTTGGGATATCTGATACTTTGGTTTTGATTAGGTTACCATCACTTGAAATGATTGCAATTAAATCGGTTTCTCTAGCAGCAAGGATAGCTTTAAAAGCTCCAGTTTTTTCATTTAAGTTCATAACCTTAATTCCTTTACCGTTTCTTCCTGAGATACGGTATTCTTGAATGCGAGTTTTCTTAAAGTTACCTTTAGCAGATAATGTCGTCACAGCTTCAACTCCAAATGAAGAAACAGCGCCAACTACAACATCATTAGCATCGATTTTAATTCCTTTAACCCCGCTTGCAGTACGTGATAATGGACGAACTATTTTTTCATCAATACGGATAACTTTTCCTGATTTATTAGCAATGAAAATTGTGTCTTCTCCTGTTGTTGGCATTACTGTCACTAATTCATCATTTTCTTTTAAATTAATAGCAATTTTACCGTTTTGATTAATGCTATCAAATAAAGTAATATCAGTTCTTTTAATCATTCCATTAGCTGTAATGAAAGTTAAATATTTAAATTTACCTTTAGTATTTCGTAATGGCAAGATTGCAGTGATTTTATCTTCTTTAGTTAAACCATTTAAAAAGTTGATAATTGGCAATCCACGAGTTGTTCTTGAATATTGTCTAATGTTGTATGCCTTGGTTCTAAAGACTTTACCAGAATTAGTAAAGAATAAAACTCAATCACGCATTTTTCCCATTGTAGCAATTGCGATTGGATCATCGTTATTTGAGTTAACAGAAACTCCACGACCCCCACGTTTTTGGATTCTAAATTCTTCTGGATCAACACGACGAATATAGCCTTGTTCTGATAAAAATATCATAGTTTTTACATCAGGAATTAATTCTTCATCTTCAATGTTCATCACTGATTCACTAATTGTTTCAGTACGACGATTATCACCAAATTTATTAGCAATATCTTCTAGCTGGTTTTTTAAAACTTTGTTTTGTTCGTCTTGACTAGAAATTAATATATTTAAGTATTCAACACGTTGAGCAATTTGGTTTAATTCTTCAGCGATTTTGTCACGTTCAAGACCAACCAATCTTTGAAGACGCATATCTAAAATTGCTTTATTTTGTTCCTCATCAAAATTAAATGCTTTAGTTAATAATTCTTTTGCTTCTTCACTAGTTTTTGAATTTCTAATAATTGAAACGATTTGATCAATGTTATCTAAAGCCGTATGTAAAGCTCTTAAAATATGAGCGCGTTTTTCTAATTTAGTTTTTTCAAAAACAGAACGTTTAATAATTACATTAATTTGAAAATCAACATAATTTTTAAT
The DNA here is from genome assembly GCF_002804005.1 of Williamsoniiplasma somnilux. NCBI lineage: Bacteria > Bacillati > Mycoplasmatota > Mollicutes > Entomoplasmatales > Williamsoniiplasma > Williamsoniiplasma somnilux. Next base: position 10,946 of record NZ_CP024965.1, on the reverse strand, counting down.
AATTGATTTTAAATCAAGTAACACAGGAATGTTATTATGTAGTGATAAAAGATTAATTGAAAAACTTGATTGTAAAGCTGTATATTTGTAAAGTTTCGACAACACAACATCAGGATTAGCATCTCGTTTTAAATCAACAACAATTCTGATTCCTTCATAATTTGATTCATCACGAATATCAGAAATTCCATCGATTGCTTTATCTTTTACTAATTCAGCAATTTTTTCAATAATTTTAGCTTTGTTAGTTTGGTAAGGGATTTCATGAACAATTAATCTTGAATGTTTATTGTTTTCTTCGATTTCAATTTTGGCACGAATAATAACTCCACCACGACCGGTTTTGTAACCTTCACGCATTCTTTGACCATTCGTCATTAAAGCCCCTGTTGGAAAATCTGGACCTGAAATATGATTATCTAAAATTTCATCAATTGTAATTTCGTTATTTGCAATGTAAGCATTAATTGCAGAAACAACCTCTCTTAAATTGTGAGGTGGAATTGATGTTGCCATCCCGACTGCAATCCCCATCGCTCCATTAGCTAATAAGTTTGGAAAATAACCAGTTAAATATGCTGGTTCAATTTCACTAGCATCATAATTGTCAACAAAGGGAACGGTGTTCATATCGATGTCTTTAATAATGTAATTTGAAACCTTAGACAAACGCGCTTCTGTATAACGCATAGCCGCTGCTCCATCACCATCGATTGAACCAAAGTTACCATGGCCGTCAACTAATGGATAACGATAAGAAAAGTCTTGAGCCATGCGTACCATCGATTCATAAACAGCACTATCACCATGAGGGTGGTACTTCCCGATTACTTCCCCAACAATACGAGCTGATTTTTTGTGAGCTTTATCAGCAGTAATTCCTAGATCATTCATTGCATAAATAATACGACGGTGAACCGGTTTTAATCCATCTTTCAAATCTGGTAAAGCACGCGAAACAATAACACTCATGGCATATTCTAAGAAGTCTTTACGTACCTCTGTAGAAATGTCCATCTTGTTAATTTTTCCATGATTAAAATTTAAATTTTCATTTTTGTTATCACTCATTTTTTACACCTGCGTTCTATGCTATTGATAAAAATTATTTAAATCCGTGGTACAGTGATTCTTCGTGGTAAATTTCTTTGATATCAAATCTTTGTCTAAAGTTTTTTGTATCACCAGTTTCAATTGCTTGAATTGCTTCACGAGCAGTTTTATGAGAATCACAAACAATAAGTTGTGGAACTTCACCTTTGTTTAAATGTTTAGAATAAAATGAACCCGAAATCATTTCGTTTAATCCGAAACCAGGAATTTCACCTTTTAAAATTCCTTGTTTAAAACGGAAATCTGAAATAATTGCAAACAAATGTTTTTGTGGATTATGTCTTGCTTGTTCTCATAACAAACCAAATTCCATATGTGTTCCTGAATCTCAACCATCAATCTCAAAAATTACATAATCTGCATTAGTTAATTCAGCATAATCTAAATCAAATATTTGTTCATTAGTTGGTCTATCTGATTGGTTAGTATCAAAATCAACAGGGTTCCCGACAATCATGTTTGGAAACATTTCTTTTAATGCTGCCCCTTCAATTTTTCTAGTATTTCATTGAGCCTCTGTAAACATACTTCCGGCATTATAAATCATTTTTTTACCATTTTTCATTTTTATTAAAACCTTTCTTAATTCTTAAAAATCTATATTTTCAACAAATTCAGCGTTTTCTTGGATGTATTCACGACGCAGTTCAGGATCTTCTCCCATTAAGTCAGAAAACACTTCATTTGCAACCGCAGCATCTTCTAATGTGATCTGCAACATGGTTCTTCTTTCGGGATCCATTGTTGTTTCTCACAATTGCATTGGATCCATTTCTCCAAGTCCTTTGTAACGTTGAATTGTAAAACGAGAACCACTAAAATCCCCTAATTTTAATTCTTCTAGTTCTGCATCGGAATAAGCATAAGCAACTTTTTTACCAGCCTCAATTTTAAATAAAGGTGGTTGAGCAATAAAGATATTTCCGTTTCTTACCAAGTCTTTCATATAACGATAGAAGAAAGTTAGTAATAAGGTTCTAATGTGTGCACCATCGACGTCCGCATCAGTCATAATAACGATTTTTCCGTAACGAATTTTTGATAAATCTAAATCTTCTTTGATTCCAGTTCCAATCGCTGTAACAATTGATTTAATTTCGTTATTTGTAAAAGCTCTTGCTTCTTGAACTCTTTCAACGTTTAGCACTTTACCTCTTAATGGTAATATTGCTTGATGTTTGCGGTTTCGACCAGTTTTAGCACTTCCCCCAGCAGAATCTCCTTCGACTAAATAAAGTTCAGCAATTGTAGGATCTTTAGTTTCACAATCAGCTAATTTACCAGGAAGAGAAAATGTATCTAAAGCACCTTTTCTTCTTGTTTCTTCACGAGCTCTTTGTGCTGCGATTCTTGCTTTTTGAGCATTTGTGTTTTTATCTAAAATTGCTTTGGCATCATCTGGTGATTTTAATAAGAATTCTTCAAATGCATCACCAACAATTGTATCAACTGCTTTTTTAGCATCAGGATTTGCAAGTTTAGTTTTGGTTTGGCCTTCAAATTGAGGATCTGTATGGCGAATTGATAAAATACAAATAACACCTTCTTTAACGTCATCTCAACTAAATTTTTGTGGTTGCTTGTTTGCTTTGACAACTTTTTCAGCATAGCGATTAATAACTCTTGTTAGTGATTGACGTAAACCATCTTCATGTGTTCCGCCTTCATGAGTATTAATGTTATTTACAAATGTTATTAAGTTTTCGTTGTAATCGGCATTATATTGTAAAGCAACCTCAACCTCGATATCTTCAAATTTTCCATCAGTATAAAACACATTAGGATTAATTTTAGTTTTAGTTTCATTTTCTTCGCGAACATAATCTAAAATTCCGTTTGGGAAATGAAAGTTAACCGCTTTATCAATTCTTTCATCGACTAAATTTAATTTAATTCCTTTATTTAGATAAGCTAATTGTTTAACTTTGTTTTTAATTGTAATGTAATCAAAATTAACAGATTCTTGAAATATTTCTGGGTCAGGTTTAAAACGAACAGTTGTTCCTGTTCTTGATGAATCACTAAGAATTTCAAGTTCACTCTGAATAGTTCCTCCATTACTAAATAACTGATGAAATTTCTTTCCATCACGTTCAACAATTACATCAACATATAAAGATAGTGCATTAACAACACTAGCACCAACTCCATGTAAACCTCCAGAAATTTTATATGAGTCTGAGTCAAATTTTCCCCCAGCATGTAGTTGAGTAAAAACTAATTCTAAAGCTGATTTACCAGAATCTTTTTGGATTCCAACAGGAATTCCACGTCCATCATCTTGAACAATTATTTCTCCATCTTTTGTAATTGAAACTTTGATTTCATGAGCTGCCCCTGCCATCGCTTCATCGATTGAGTTGTCTAAAATTTCTCAAACTAAATGATGAAGTCCTGATTTAGAAGTTGAGCCAATATACATTCCTGGGCGTTTTCTAACCGCTTCTAATCCTTTAAGGACTTTAATCGAATCTGATCCATATTGTTCTGACATTTTTAATACCCTTACTTCTTTCGTAATAACTATGATAATTATATCTTATTTTGCTTAAAAAAGGTTTTAAGACCCTTTCACAAAGAATTCTATCAAAATCCATAATTTATAGTGCTTTTTAAAAGAAATTTATCTTTACGCCTTTATTTTGTTAATTTTATTAGTTTTGCTAATTTTTTGCTTTATTTAAATTCAAAAACACTTCATTTGTTGTTTTGAATTTAAAAAAGAAATAAAATAACTACAATACAAAATATTAAGGAGAAAAAATATGATAGATAATTTTTCAAAATTTGAAAGTTTTTCATTTCCTAAAACAGAATTTGTCGGATATGAAAATTTATCAGCAATCGGGACTATTCAAGCTTTATTTGATGAAAAATTAAATGAAGTCGACAAATTAACAGGTAAAGGTTTTGTTATTTTAAATAAAACAGCTCTTTTTGCAATGAGCGGTGGACAAGTGAGTGATAAAGGAGCAATTAAATTTAAAGGAAAAAACATTGAATTTAATGATGTTAGAAAAGATATAGTTTATGGATATTACATTCACGAAATTAACACAAACGATTTAACAATTGCTGTTGGTGATGAATTAGAAACAATTGTTGATGAAGTAGCGAGATATCGTACATCAATTCATCACTCTGCTATTCATGTTACTTGACAATCAATTATCAACGCTGTTGGACATTACGTTTTAGAAATTGGTTCAAAACTTGACGATGTTAAATACCAATTACAATTTGCTTATGATGATTACATAACTGCTGAATTAGTTAAAAATGTTACCGAAAAAGTTAATAACATCATTATTCCTACAAACATTAAATCTAATATTTTTGAAATTACTCCTCAAGAAGCTGAAGAGAAAAAATACATTTATGAATTTACGAAAATTGGTGACGGTGAATTAGTAAGAATGGTTGAATTTCCAGGTATAGTAATCGAACCATGTAGTGGTACTCACATTAAATCAACTGGAGAAATTAAAAAGATTTGATTTTTAGATTTTGACAGAAATCAAAAACGTGTCTTAATTGATATGACGGCTCGTGAAGAATATGCTCAAAAACATTTTGAAGAAAAATTAACTAAGGTTGTTAATGATATGGAAAGAATTTACAAATCCGCTGTCGAAGATGGTTTTGAAAAAGATTTATCAAAATTAATCCAAGAAGCTCGTAAATTAGAAAAAGAATGAGTTTACCAATCAATTAAAAGAGTTAATGAACTTTCTCAAGAATTAATCGGAGCTGTAAACATTTTTAAAAAAGAATATGAAAAAATATTAGTTGATAAATTTATTAAAGAAGAATTAAAAGAATATTTTGCAAACGATTTATTTGTTGTTTACTTAACTGAAAACAAGAATTACACAAACAAAATTTTATTAAACAAAGCAACAGTTTTAGCAAATGAAAATCATGGTAAGGTTTTTGTTTTCATTAATCAAAATGAAGATGGAATTAATACTGTCTTTATTCGTAACAAGGATATGGATTATGATCTTAAAAAAATTGCTAGCGAACTTGGAGAATCAACTTCATTAAGAGGTGGAGGAACTAATTCAATGGTGCAATTAATTTCTACAGACAAAAAAGATCAAAAGAAAATTATTGAATATATAAAACAAAAATAAGGGCGAACCCTTATTTTTGTTTATTGTTATAAATTTCAATAAATCCTGCAAGCGAAATAACTTCCGGTCTCAAATTATTTTGAATATTAGCTTTTGTCAAAATTTCAGCAGCAAAAGTTTTATCACCGGTTATACTTGTTAAATTATTTAAAATTGTTTTGCGGCGATTATTAAATAATTTTCTAACAAATTCAACAAATTTTTTATCACTATCAACTTTTGTTAAATTTTCATTTTTAAAAGTTAAAGAAATAATTGCGGAATCAACTTTAGGGATTGGTCTAAACATCGCTTTTTTAACTGTAAATTCATATTTTTTATCTGCATAAAATTCAGCAGCAACAGATAAATTATTATAATTATTTTCACCTTTTTTAGCACAAACTCTAGTAGCTACTTCTTTTTGCATCATAAAAACTGCTTTAGTTAATTCCTTAGATAAATTTAATGTTTTAAACAAAATTTCACCAGTAATGTAATATGGCATATTAGAAATTAATGCAACTTTTTGCTTTGGGTAAATTTTGTTTTCTTCAATTATTTTATTAAAGTCAATTTCAAGAACATCACCAAGAATAAATTTAAAATTATCATTAGTTATTTTTGCTTTCAAAATTTTTTCCATATCTTTATCAATTTCAATAGCAACAACCCTTTCAAATCTGTTTACTAATTTTTGAGTCAATGCTCCTGTTCCTGGTCCGATTTCAATAATCAACATATCTTTATCAAAACCAAGTGTATCAACAATTTTGTTAATTAAATTTTCATCACTGATAAAATTTTGACCGAAATGTTTTTTTGCTCTAATTTCCATTTTTAATCTCCTAAAATATTTTGAATTTGCTTAATTGTTAATTGAGTTAAATTGATTCATTTAAATAAAGTTTTTGAACTAATTTTTTCATCTCAACCAAAGTGATTGCAAATTTTAATTCTGTTTGCTTTTAAATAAAAATCATTTTCTAAGTATTGGTTTCATGTAATTGTTTCTAAGTTGTTGCTGTTAAAAGTTATTAAATTATCTAAAGCATTTTTAATATCTTCTGGATTAGCCTCAGCTATTCCGATTTTTTTATTATTTTTATTAATTGCAGATTTTTCAACAAAAGCATTTTTGGTTTTACCACCAACATAATTATTTATTTTTTCTCGAATTTTTTTACCAGGACCATCAGGATCTGTAAAAATAATTATCCCTTGATTTTCGTTTATTTTTTTTATTAAACTAAGTGTCTTATCATTTAATGCTAATCCATGGGTTTCGATGGTTTTAATTTCTTCACCAAAAATTTTTTTTAATTTCTGAGTATCAGTTTTACCCTCAACAATTATGACTTCTTTTATCATGGAATCACTTCTTTTCTAATTTAAAATGTTAAATTAATATTATAGGAATCTTTAGAGGAATGTTATATGTCAAAAAGAATTGGTATTGTTTTTGGTGGTGAATTAATCAAAATAACTTCAAAAGAAAACGGAATTCTTTACAATGATTTTTCTTTGGTTTGCTGAGACAAGAAAACTAGAGAGATATTGGCAATTGGAGCTGATGCTAAAAAATTAATTAATAAAATTGAAGCACCATTAATTGTTTTTAACCCAATTATGGATGGAGAAATTCAAGATACAGCCATTTTTAAATTAATGATGAATGAAATCTTAAAACCTTTAGAGGATTATTTAAAAGATGCTGAAATTTTTGTTAGTTATAATCCTGACGAAAACAATTACAATAATGAATTTATTTTAAATCTTCTTGATGAATACAAACCCGATAAAGTATATTTTGAAAATCGTTTGATTTTAGCAGCTATTGGAGCAGGGGCAAACATCAAAGACGAATATGGATATTTAGTGTTGGATATTTCTTACTCTAAAGCATATATTGGTGTTATTGTTGATGAAAAAATTATTTCATGAAGTGTTTCTAATTTAGCAGAAAGAGACATAAACAAACAAATTGAACTTTATTTTAAGAACAAAATTGCGTTAATTATAGACAATGAATCTGTGCAAAGAATTAAATTTAGCATTGGGAGTTTGATTAAATTAAGAGATGACTTATCAATTTCTATAAGTGGTAGGGACATGACCACTGGGGAAATTAAAAAAATTACAGTTTCTGATTCTGATTTTAAAAAGGTTTTTACAAATTTATTTGCTTCTTATAAAACAATGATTACACATACTCTTGAAAAATGTTCGATACAAACAAGAACAGGAATTGTTAAAAATGGTTTGATTGTAACTGGTGATTTAGCGAAAATTCTTGGTGTTAAATCTTTTTTTGAAGACTTCTTTAACTTTCCGGCAAGAGTTTCCAAAGCTGCGGGTAATTCAATCATTGAAGGTACAATAAAAATTAAAAAATAGGTTCAATATTTATGCGAAAGGCTTGTTAGGTATGGAAATTAAAAAAATATATTTTTTATCAGGATTAAGTGAATGTGGTAAATCTTGTGCTGGAGAAATCGCAAAATTTAATGGTATCTTCAGATTAAAAATTATTTATTTCGAAAAAATGATAATTCAAAATAAAGGTATGAGTATGAATTCTGAAAGTAAAGAAAAAAGTTTAAATATGTTTTACAAAAATACCGAAGAAGCTTTTAAAGAATTTCGTGATTATATTTATCAATTTATGTTGATAAATAAATGTGATGCGATTTCCCTAGAATCGCTTTATAGATCAGAATTAGCAAAGTCGTTTATTGGTGATGAAAGATTTAAAACTGAAGTTATCTACATTGAAGTAGATTTAGAAAAAAGAGCCGAAAGAGAATTTTTAAAAGAATCAAAAAATAATCCTAAATTAACTTTTGATGATATTAAAAAACAAATCGAACAAAAAGATAAATTCAAAATAAATAATGGTGTTTTAAAAGTTAAAGATGTATCAACAAAAATCGTCAACAACAATGGAACCTTAAAACAATTTAAAGAAAAAATATTAAAAATATATAACGATAAATAAAAAATCTTTTAGCTTTTGAAAATGCCTAAAGATTTTTTATTAATAGTTTTTAACCTAAAAATGTTGGTAACACAACTTGTTTTAAGTTATCTTCATTCTTTTTATTTATTACAACAGCTTTTGCAGAGTTTACGAATTTCAATTCGATTTCTTCGCCTTCAAAAGTTTTAATTGCTTCTTGTAAAAATTTAGAATTAAAATTGATCATTAAATCTCCATCTCCTTGAATTGAAAATTCTTTAAACTCTTCTTCAAAATTACCGATTTCAGCAACGTTGGTTCTGACAAATAAAATTTCTTTTGTTAACTTCAAATTAATTGTTGCAGCTAATCCGTCATCGCTTGGTAGATCTGCTCTGCTCAATGTTTTTAAAAATTTTCTAGAATCTACTGTGATTGTGTTTGTAAATTCCTTCGGGAAAACCCCTTCAACTTTTGGATATTGTCCATCAATTAAATTTGATTGAAAAATCGAATTATCTATTATAAATGATGCATAACCTTCACTTGCAACTAATTCAATGTTTTTAGCGCCTTCGATAAATTTAGGTAATTCAATTATTGTTTTATAAGGAATTATTATATTTATATCTTCAACATTTTGATTTTGTAAATATATTTTCTTATAACTAATTCTGTGCATATCCGTTGTAGAAATAATTAAATTGTTTTCTTCTGTTTTAAAATTAGCACCAGTTAAAGCGATTTTTTTGTTTCATTCATAAATCGAAATTGTTGTTTGATTTAAAGCTTGTTTTAAACTTTTTGGATCAATATTTATTTTTACACCTTTTTCTCTAAAACCGATTAAAGGATATTCTTCAGAATCTAAAATATTAATATTAAATTCAATATTTTTTGTACTAATTCTTAATTCATTGTTTTCAATAGATGTAAGATCTATAAAATCGTCTTCAATTTTTCTTAACATATCAAGAATGTGTTTAGATTTTATTAATATTCTTCCTATTTCTTTTATTTCTAAATCAGAATTTTGTTGATTTAGAACAGATTTATAAGAAAGTGTTCCGCTAGATGAAATAATCGTCATTTTATCTACGTCAACTTCAATTAATATCCCACCCAATAAAGGAACAACACTTCTCACATCAATTATTTTATTAGCTTTACTTAATTCTTCTAAAAATATACTTCTGTTTATCGATAATTGCATTTAGTGTACCTCAGTTATTATTAATATTATCTTATAAAATAACAACAATTACTATTGAATGATGTTTCAAAAAAATGATTATTATTTATTTATATCTATTTATCATTATTATTACATTGTTAAAATGTTTATAAATTCTTTATAAACAGATAAATTAAGCGTTTTTATATAAAAAATAAAAAAATAACACACAACAATCAACATAAAAACCTCGTTAATTTTATTTGCTCAAGATTTTTGATTTTAATATTTCTATAATTTTCTTAAACTCTTTGTTTTTAGCGATTTCTGCTTGAATTTTTTTAAGTGCTGAAATTACTGTAGAGTGATCTTTACCACCGAACTCTGTCCCGATTTGCGCTAAACTATGATCCAAAATATCTTTTGTTAAGTACATTGCAACATGTCTTGCGTTAACAATGTTTTGAACTCTAGCTTTACCTTCCATCAACTTAATTGAAATACCATATTTTTCAGCAACAGCCTCTTTAATTTTTTTTACATTTAATATTCCTAAATTTGATGTCGGAATGTCTTTAAACAATTCTGTAACAACACTCATATCAACGATTTTACCTGTGTTATTAGTCATGATTCAAAAATTAATTTTAGCAATTGAACCCTTTATTTTTCTAACATCATTTGCAAAATATTTAGAAATATATTCTTTTGCATCATCGGCTATTTTATCTTTTAGATTATTTTCTTCTAATTCAACCTCCACTATTGATAATGCTGTTAAAAAATCTAAAGCATTCAGTGGTGCGGTTAATCCAAGGTTGAATCTTGTTATCAATCTTGCATCAAACCCGTTTAATTGATCTGGTACTTTATCAGAAGAAAACACCAATTGTTTTCCGTTTTCGATATAGTGATTAAAAATAGTGAATAAAAATTCATTAGTTTTTTCTTTTTTTGCTAAAAATTGCACATCATCTATTAATAAAATATCTGCTTCAGTGTATTTTCTTTTAAAGTTTTCGATTTTTTCATGTCCTTCTCTAATTACATCAACAACTTGTCTACCAAAATCATCAGAATTTACATAAATACAATTTAAATCGCTGTTTTTTCCTTTCAGTTCATGTTTTATAGCCTTTAAAAGGTGAGTTTTCCCCAGTCCAGAATCACCATAAATAAATAACGGATTAAACATTCCGGGGGCTTTTACGACGGTTTTAGCCGCTGTAAAAGCTTGAGTGTTGCTATCACCTTGAACAAAAGTTTCAAAACTAAATTTATAGTCTGTATTTTCTTTATTTTTCTTCGCTTGTAAAATTTTTGTTTCTTTTTTGTATTCTTCAACTGATAATGTTGTTAATAAGACATTTTGACCTATCAAACTCTTTATTTTCTTGTTAATAATAGGTAAAAAAGGATCCACCATTTTAGCTCCAAAAGTGCTTTTAACAACGATATAATAATCGTTTTCCTTGTTTTCTACAAATTTTGCAGTCGCCAAAAAGTCGTTATAAATTTGTTGATCAATTTCATCAGAAGAAGACAGTCAATTTTGTAAATCTTTTATCATTGTCGAACCATCCAT